>JBBQSP010000007.1:0-76146 GCA_038213735.1 Vicinamibacterales bacterium
CTCCGCAGTGGCCAGATCAAGCTGCGCAGGCTGGTCGGCTGGGCCGAGATGGAGCGAGTGAAGGAGGCCGCGTAGGGCAATCTGCGATCACGCGCTGGTGATGACGCGCTCACGCTTTTCCACCACTTGACAGACACGACCCACCAGCGCGATTGGCGTTTCGGACATAGAAACCCTCGCACTGACCATTGCGATTCCTACCCCCGTTGGCCTGAATGTGGTCGTCGAACCGGTAGTGCCGGAAGGTCAGGGTCCAGTAACCCTGTCATTCGGCGAAGTCACGGGTGCAGGGGAGACGACGGTGGAGACAGTGACCCTCGAGGAGCTGTTAGCGGATGGCGTGCCTCCGCCCGGCAACGTCGACGTCGGTGGGGTGATCTACGAAGTCGAGACAACGGCCACGTACGAAGGGCTGATTACGCTTTGTTTCAGCTACGCCGGGATTGAATTCGGCGCTGCCACGCCACGGCTGTTTCACTACGAGAACAATGTGTGGGTCGACATCACGACGAACGTCGATCCGGCCACGCAGACGATCTGTGGCGCCACCACCACCCTGTCGCCCTTTGCCGTTCTGGTTTCGAACGTCGTCCGCACGGGGTTCCACGCGCCGGTGAATCCGATTGCTGGGTTCCTTAACAGCGTGAACGGCGGCAGGACCATACCGCTGAAGTTCAACGTGTCCGTCAACGGCGTTGAACAGACGACCACGGCCGGCCTCGCGATGACAGTGCAGATGATCTCCTGCAATTCAAATGCGCCGGAAGATACGGTCGAGCAAGCAGAAGTCACGGGCGGAACGAGCCTCCGTTACGACTTCGACGCCGGCTACTTCATCCAGAACTGGAAGGTCCCGAATAAACCCGGCTGCTACATGGTTCGCTTGACGACGACGCAGGACGGCCTGGCGCTCACGGCCAGGTTCAAAGTCAGGTGATGGAGGACTGAAACCCGCAGGCGTCGGGGGCTGGCAAGCGCCAGCCTCCGACGCGCATGCACCGCCGGGCTCGATGAGGCCTGGGTCCTGCTGCCTTCCACCGAGCGCCGGTGAATAATAGTCAGGTGCCTCGTCTTCGCTTTGCCCCATCCCCCACCGGCTACCTCCACGTGGGCGGTGCCCGCACTGCCCTCTTCAACTGGCTGTATGCCCGCCGCCACGGCGGCACGTTCATCCTGCGCATTGAGGACACCGACGTCGAGCGCTCGCAGGCCGAGATGGTCACCGGCATCCTCGATGGCCTGCGCTGGCTGGGGATCGACTGGGACGAGGGCCCGGAAGTAGGCGGCCCGCACGCGCCGTACTACCAGTCGCAACGGCTGGAGCGCTACCGCGCCGCAGCGAAGCAGTTGCTCGACAGCGGCCAGGCCTTCGAGGATGGCGGCGCCATTCGCTTCAAGGTGCCGCCGGGAAAGACCACGTTTGCGGACAGCGTGCACGGGCCGATCGAGTTCGACAACGAGCACATCGAGAGCTTCGTGATCCTGCGCTCCGACACGCACCCGACCTATCACCTGTCGGTCGTCGTGGACGACATCGACATGGCGATCACCCACGTGGTGCGCGGCGACGATCACATCTCGAACACGCCGAAGCAGGTGCTGCTCTACAAAGCGCTCGGCAAGACGCCGCCGACGTTTGCGCACGTACCGCTGATCATGGGCGCCGACAAGCAGCGCCTCAGCAAGCGCCACGGCGCGACCTCGGTGATGGAGTACGAGAAGCTCGGCTACCTGCCCGAGGCGATGTTCAACTTTCTCGCCCTGCTCGGCTGGGGCACCGGCAGCAACGACGAGTTGCTGACGAAGGACGAGCTCGTCCAACGCTTCAACCTCGAGGGAATCAGCGGCGGCAACGCCGTGTTCAACACCGACAAGCTCGACTGGTTCAATCACCAGTACTTGCTGAAGCTCGCGGATGAAGATCTCGTCGCTCGCTTGCAGGGCTTGGGACCAGGGGCTTGGGGCTTGGGGGAAGACCCTGCCTGGAGTTCGCGCGTTCTCGCACTGTTGCGGCCGCGGTGCAAGAAGCTCACGGAGTATCGCGACCAATTGGCGCCCTTCTTCGTTGATCCCACGGAGTACGACGCCGAGGGCATCAGGAAGCACCTGTCGGCGCCAGAGGCAAAAGGCCACCTGGAGGCGTTGATGCAAGCCTATGGCGAGCTGGCCGACTGGACCGAGGCCGCGCTCGAGCAGTGCCTGCGGGACCTTGCCGAAGCGCGGGGCGTGAAGGCAGCTACGCTGATCCACGGTACACGCTTGGCCATGACCGGTCGTATGGTCAGTCCAGGGCTGTTTGAGATGCTGGTGCTGCTGGGCCGAGAACGGGTCATGGCCCGGCTGGGTGCCCTGATCGCAGCCCTCTAATCACGATACCCGCACTATAATCCGGCCGGTCCCCATGTCCGACCCCGCCCGCTGGCAGCGACTCCAAATCATCGTCCAATCTGCGCTTGAGCGCCCCGCCGACGAGCGCGCGGCGTTCGTGGCCGAGGCCTGCGGCGGCGACGACGACCTGCGGCGCGAGGCGGCGTCACTGCTGGAACGTGAGGGCCGCGCGGACGAGTTTCTGGCCAACCCGCTCGATGTCCACGCCGCCGCGGATCAAAGCCGCGGTCCCGCCCTGGTGAGCGGCCAGGCCATCGCGCACTATCGGATCGTCAAGGCGATTGGCGCCGGCGGGATGGGCGAAATCTATTTGGCGCACGACACCCGGCTCGATCGTCAGGTCGCCCTCAAAATTCTGCCGACGGAGCTGGCCGTGGACGCCTCGCGTCGCAGCCGATTCGCACGGGAAGCCAAGGCCGTTGCGGCGCTCAATCACCCCAACATCGTGACGGTGTATGCCGTCGAAGAAGCCGACGGCCGGCACTTCATCACCATGGAGCTGGTGAAGGGAAAGACGCTGGCCGAACTTCTGCCGAGCAAGGGCTTCTCACTTAAACAGTTCTTCAACATCGCGGTGCCCCTCGCGGATGCGATAGCAGCCGCCCACCAGCAAGGAATCACCCACCGGGATCTCAAGCCGGCCAACATCATGGTCCGCGAGGATGGGCAGCTCAAAGTCCTCGACTTCGGCCTGGCCAAGGCGACCGGTGACCTCGCGAATCGTGGTGCTGACGCGTTTACCAGGTCGGCGACTCAACCAGGACAGATCGCCGGCACGCCTGCGTATATGTCGCCCGAGCAGGCTGAAGGCAAGACCATCGATACCCGTTCGGACATTTTTTCTTTAGGCGTCCTGTTCTACGAGATGTTAACCGGCGAGCGGCCCTTCGCCGGCGAGACCGCCGCCGCCGTGGTGTCGTCCATTCTCAGGGACACGCCACGGCCGGTCAGCGAGCTGCTGCCCGACATGCCTCGTGAGCTCGGGCGGCTGGTGCATCGCTGTCTCGCCAAGGACCCGTTTGGCCGCTATCAGTCCGTCATCGATCTCCGCCATGCACTGGAGGAGACTAAGCAAGACGTTGACTCCGGCGTCAGGGATTCGACCATTTCGCCGGGACAGACCACCGCGCGCTCGCTGACAACGCCGCTCGCCGTCGTCGCGGCGGCACTTGTCGCGATCCTGGCCGGCGCGTGGTGGCTGATGATGGGTCGCGGTTCGGCGGATCCGCTCAAGACGCCTCGCCCGCAGAATGCCGTGCAGGTGAGTACTGGACTCGGCGCGGAGAACTATCCAACGTGGTCGCCTGACGGCGGTCGCCTGGCCTACGAATTGGATCAGGCCGGCTATTCCTTTGGGGGTCCGTCCGACATCTGGGTCGTCCAGCTTGGTAGCGGAGAACCGGTGAATGTGACGAGCGATCACGCCGGTAACGACCTCAGGCCAAGCTGGTCTCCGGACGGACGCGAGATTGCTTTCTTCTCCGATCGGGACCGTGATTGGGGCGTATACGTTGTTGCTGCGATTGGCGGGAACGCGCGAAAAGTCCTCCCGTTGCCGGGGTTTGCGCCCTTCGGGTGGAGCGCCCCGCAGTGGTCGGCTGACGGCGCCAAACTCCTGGTTGCGATGAATCAGAAGGATGAGAAGGCCGTGACGACAGTGTCTCTCCAGTCGCTCGAAACGAGTCGCGTCACCCTGCCCAGACATGAAGGCGAGTTCATGTCGGACTTGAGCGTGACTCCGGACGGTCGTCGATTCGCGTATATCGTGGGAGGGGTCGCTGCCGACGTCAGCAGACTCTGGACAATTCCGGCCGCCGGAGGTGAGGGGCTCCCGGTAACGGATGGGCGGACCATGGTGTTGAGTCCCACGTGGTCAGCGGATGGACACCAAGTCTTCTACGTTTCGAACCAGGGCGGCAGCATGGAGCTGTGGCAACAGTCGATGGCTGTTGATGGAACGCCCACCGGCCAACCGCTGGCGATCACGCAGGGGCTGGGCATTCGTTCCGCCGCCTTTTCTCGCGATGGCTCGAAGCTCGCGTATTCACGTGGAGCTCGGGTCGCTAACGTATGGCGAGTGCCCATTCTTTCCGATCGGCCAGCGACGTGGACCGACGCCAAGCAACTCACCTCGGATAACGCCTTTATTGAATCCCTCGACGCGTCGCCGGACGGTTCCTTGCTCGTGCTGAGCTCGGACCGGCGCGGCAACCCGGATCTGTGGCTGATGCCGGCCGCGGGCGGCGAGATGACCCAACTCACAACCGACCCCACGCCGGACTGGTTCCCGCGGTGGTCCCCCAACGGACGCGAAATTGCGTTCCATGCCTATCGCACCGGAAACCGGGACATTTTCGTGATGCCCTCCCGCGGGGGCGCAGCGCGACAACTCACCTTTGACCCGGCACAGGAGCGGATGCCGAGTTGGTCGTCGGATGGCTTAGAAGTCGCGTTTCAATCGTCGAGACTCGGGCCAAGGCATACCTGGATCGTGCCGGCCAAGGGTGGCGAGGCGTATCAATTAACCCCGGGACGAAACGGCGCCGAGTGGTCGCCAGAGGGAGGGTGGCTGCTCGTGCCGCGTGAAGACGGGCTATATCGGGTTGCCAGACACGGTAGTGAAACTGTTCGGTTATCTTCCACGGACAACATTTCTTCACCTCGCTTTTCTCGAGACGGTAAATCGATTTATTACAAGGCTGTGGAAGGACCCCAAGCGAATCAGGACCTCTGGAAACTGTCGTTGGACGGTGGTCGGGTCTCTCGACTCACAAAACTCGAAGGCCGCCGCGGGACCCTGGGACAGGGCTTCACCACCGATGGCCGTTACCTGTATTTTACCTGGAGAGAAGACGACGGCGACATCTGGGTGATGGATGTGGTGACCGACGAGCTCAAGTGACTCATAGTCCCGACAGCCACCATCAGTGACGACGCAGAGCGCTGGCCACGGCTCCAGGTAATGGTATCTTCGTGTTCTTCGCGGTGGCGTGCTCGCTATGAAACGACGTGACTTCATCAAGCTGGTCGGCACTGCTCCCCTGCTCGCCGGCATGGCCCAATCAGCGCGCACTGACTTCGATTTCATCATCGTCGGCGCCGGCTCCGCGGGATGCGTGCTCGCCAACCGGCTGTCGGAGGACCCATCGGCGCGGGTGCTGTTGCTTGAGGCCGGCGGACCGGTCAATGACGATCCCGCCGTGACGACGCCCGGACGATGGGTGTCGTTGCTGGGATCGAAATACGACTGGGGCTACGCCACCGAGGCCGAGCCGGGCTTGCAGAACCGGCGCATCGCGTTTCCGCGCGGCAAGGCGCATGGCGGGTCGAGCGCGGTCAACGCCATGGCCTTCATCCGCGGCCACCAGTTCTGCTTCGACAAGTGGGAGCGGCTGGGCAACCCGGGCTGGGGCTACGACGCGTTGCTGCCGATCTTCAAGAAGTCCGAGCGACACGAAATGGGCGAAACGCCCTGGCGCGGCGCCGACGGCGAGCTGGCCGTGTCGCTGTGCACCGATCCACATGCGGGCCACCGCGCTTTCCTGCAGGCGGCCGCCCAGAACGGCTACCAGCGCGACGCGCGCTTCGACTTCAACATGCCGTCGCCGGTGAACACGGCGGGTTACTACCAGAAGAACATTCTCGACGGACAACGGCACAGCGCCGCGGATGCGTTCCTCACGCCGGTGCTGTCGCGCCCCAACCTCGAGGTGCGCTCGCATGCGCAGGCCACGAAGCTGCTGATCGAGAAGGGACGCTGCGTCGGTCTCGAATACCTGCGCGAGGGCAAGCCCGAGCAGGCGCGCGCGACCCGCGAGGTGATGGTCTGCAGCGGCGTGATCGATTCGCCGAAGCTGTTGATGCTGTCGGGCATTGGCCCGGCGGATCAATTGAAGGGGCTGGGCATTCCGGTAGTTGCCGACGTGCCCGGCGTGGGACAGAACTTCCAGGATCACTTGAAACTGTCGATCCGCTGGAACGGCAAGACCGAGCTGCCAGGATCGACCGTCACCGCCGGACTCTTCACGCGCTCGAACTCCAGCGAGTGGGGCAACCCGCCGAACTTGCAGTTCTACGTCGGCCGCGGCGTCGAGACACCCGACAAGTTCGTCACGATCACGGTCTCGTTGGTGCAGGCCCGGTCGCGGGGCCACGTGCAGCTGCGATCGGCCGATCCGCTGGCCGCGCCGATCATTCGCGCCAACTACCTGCAGGACGAGTTAGACGTCGCGGCGCTGGTGCAGGGCGTGAAGCTGGCACGCTGGTTTGGCGCGGCCGATGCCTATGAACCACTGATCGCCGACGAGATCCTGCCGGGACCCGCCGTGAAGAGTGATGCCGACCTTGCGACGTTCGTGCGCCGCGATTCAGACACGATTTACCACGGCGCCGGCACCTGCAAGATGGGCCCCGACTCCGATCCGATGGCGGTCGTCGATCCGACCTTGCGCGTGCGCGGCGTCCAGGGGTTGCGGGTCGCCGATGCCTCGATCATGCCCGAGGTGGTGAACGCGCCCACGCATGCCGCCACGGTGATGATCGGCGAGAAGGCCGCCCTGTTTATCCAGACCTGAGCAATCGCCGCAGGATCTTCCCTGACGGCGACTTGGGAATGGCGTCGGCGAACGCCACGTGCCGCAGCCGCTTGTAGGTGGCGACGTGCAGCTCGACGAACGCCTTCACCTCGTCCACGGTCAGCGGCTCGCGCGCGACCACGATCGCCTTGGGCACCTCGCCGCACTCGTCATCGGGAACGCCGAACACGGCCGCATCGGCAATCTTCGGGTGCTTCAGGAGTAACGCTTCGAGCTCAGCAGGGGCGACCTGGAACCCCTTGACCTTGATCAGTTCCTTCAGGCGATCCACCACCTCGAGGTAACCCTCGGCGTCGACGCGGCCGATGTCGCCGGTGTGCAGCCAGCCATCGGCATCAATGGTGAACGCGGTGGCCTCGGGGTTGTTCAGGTAGCCCTGCATCACCTGTGGCCCGCGAATCCACACCTCGCCGTCCTCGCCTTCCAGAAGATCTGCGCCGGTCGCCGGATCGACGATGCGCATCTCCGTTGAGGGTACGAGCAGGCCGACCTTGCCGGCGCGCTCGCCGCCGTCCGGCGTGTAGTGGGTCACCGGGCTCAGCTCGGTCATGCCGTAACCCTGCCGCACCTTGATTTTCAGTCGCTCCTCGACGGCGTTGGTGATCTCGCTGCCGAGCGGTGCGGCGCCCGAAAACAGCCCGCGCAGATGCGACAGCTTGAACTTGTCGACCAGCGGGTGCTTGGCAAACGCAATCACCACCGGCGGCACCACGTGCGCCATCGCGATCGGATAGTCCTGCAGGATGCGCAGGACCGTTTCGAGGTCGAACCGCGGCAGCGTCACCACCGCGGCGCCGCGCAGCAGTCCGTGGTTCATGATCACCACCATGCCGTAGATGTGAAAGAACGGCAGCACCCCGAGCAGGGCCTTGATCTCCAACGCCTCCATTGCATCGATCTGCAGCAGGTTGGCCACGACGTTGCGGTGCGTCAGCATCACGCCCTTGGGCAGGCCGGTGGTGCCCGACGAATACGGCAGCACGACGATGTCGCGGTCGGGATCGATCGTGACGGCCGGCGGATCGGCATCCACCATGGTCGAGACGAGCGACGGCACGCCGGCCACTT
Source organism: Vicinamibacterales bacterium (assembly GCA_038213735.1). Lineage (GTDB taxonomy): Bacteria > Acidobacteriota > Vicinamibacteria > Vicinamibacterales > UBA2999 > 12-FULL-67-14b. The sequence goes on from JBBQSP010000007.1 coordinate 8,052, forward strand.
CATCGATCGTGATCAGGTCGATCGGCTTGCCGGTGGCGGCGACCGCGGCCCGCGCCTTGTCGAGCAGCGCAGAGGTCGTGATCAACATGCGCGCGCCGGCATCGCCCAGCTGGTAGGCCAATTCCTCGGCGGTGTAGGTGGGATTGACGGTCGTCAGGACCGCGCCCAGCCTCGACACCGCGTGAAACGCGACGGCGTACTCGGGCGAATTAGGGGACCAGATGGCGACGACGTCGTGCTGGCGAATGCCAGCACGCGACAACCCGGCCGCGAAACGCCGCGTCTGCTCCACCAGCTGGGCGCAGGTCAGCACACGGCCGGTCGCACCCTCGATCAGGGCCGGCGCATCCCCCATGGTGGCGGCTTTGCCGAGCACGAGGTCGTGAAGGGTGACGCGGGGAATCTCGACAGGAGGGTACCGGCTGTGAAAAATCATGGGCGCGCCGCAGAGTATGCCGCGAAGCCGACCGCGGTCAACTGTTGTGGAGGCGACCCCTACAAGGGGTTGCCTCCACATCGCCCAGGGTGATGTCTTCCCGGACTTCCCTTTAGTTCGCGACCACGTCGCGCGAGACTTCGCGAACCATCTCGCCGGTCTCGCTCTCGTCCGCGACCAGCGCCACGTCGGCCTGCGAGATGATGCCGCAGCAGCCGCCGCTGGCGTCAACCACGGGCAGGCGGCGAACCTGGTGCTCTTCCATCTTCGCGAGGACGTCTTCGAGCGTGGCGTCTTCGGTGACCGACATCACCGGCTGGGTCATGGCGTCTTGCGCGGTCAGGGCCGAAGGGTTCTGGCCCTTGGCGACCACGCGGCACACGATGTCGCGGTCGGTAATGACGCCGACGAGCTTCTTGGCATCGTCGACTACGGGGATTTGACCGCAGTCGCATTCGACCATTAGCTTGGCCACTTCGTTCAGGGGTGTATCCGCGGTGCAGCACTGCGGATCGGCGGTCATGAGATCTTTCGCATGGTTCGACATAGGCCTCGCTGGTGCAAGAAGCTGACCAGCGAAACCAAGGTGCCTAAGGTGCCCGGGGTGCCTACGGTGCCGAAGGTGGGTGCTTACGGTGCCAAAGGTGCCAACGCGGCGAGCAGCAATCGATTCTTCGGAGTAACGTCGGCCGGGATGGTCTGGGTCCACACGCGGTAACCCTGTTGCTCGAGCCGAACCGCGCGCATGACGTCGATGGCCAGCGGACCGTCGAGCCAGCCCGACAGTGCGCCGATATCGCTCACCGCCAGGTCGTGACAGCACGGCAACACCGCGACGCGGGCTCGGGCGGCCACCGCGCGCTCCAGCACGACATCGGTCAGCGCGCCACAGGCATGACTCGACACCACCACATCGTCCTTATGCAGTCCGATCGCGTCGAGCGGCTGCGACTCGAACGCGACCCGTCCGGCCAGTCGAGGCCACGACTGGACCAGCACCTCGTGCAGGCTGGCGCATGACGCGGGCAAGCGGGTGTCCACGGCGACGACGCTTGGAGATGTGTCGTCAAGAATCAGGAGGATCTGTCCAAGCAGGGCGTGTCCGGCGCCAAGATCAACGACCCGGCCGCCGCGGAACAGGCGGCGGGCGCGGCGGGCGACCTCCCACGCTTCGTAGAGCTCCTTTCGAGGGAGACAGCCGGCATGGCAAACCGCCCTGGCAATGCGGTCGAAGAGGGTCTCGCCGCCGAACCGTCCGAGGTCGTGCGCGGTCAGCCGCTCCTTCGATCCATGTGAGAACGTCGTCACGCCGGCGGAGCCTTCCGGGACAACACGTAACACGTCTCACCGTTTGCGAGGCCGGCCGGCTGCCAGCCCGCGGTCCGGTAGAACCGTTCGGCGCGGGTGTTCGGGCTGGTGCTGAGCCGGATCTGCTCGGCGCCGGTTTCGAATAGCCAGTCGATCATGGCCTGATGCAGCTTCCGACCGATGCCCTGCCGCTCGAAAGCGGGATCAACGAACAGCGCCCACACGCTCAAATGGACCCTGTCGGCAACGGCGAAGCCGACAATGCAGCCGTCGATTTCTGCGACCCACCCGCGGCCATCTTCGGTCAGGAAGCCGCGATAGTGGTGAGGTAACACTGAGCCGGGGTCGTCCAGTTGATTCTCGCGCACGCTCAGCCGAATGGCGTGCATCGCAGCAATGTCGCCCTCCAATGCCTGCCGGATATGCATGTCAGGTCTCAAAATACTGAAAAGTCAGGGGAATCGAGGGTCGCAGCCCTCTAGGCGCTTGCCCGTGGCCGGAATCGTCCCATATAATCGTAGGTTCCTAACCTACTGGGAGGTCGTTCAACGGTAGGACAGCAGACTCTGACTCTGCTTATCGGGGTTCGAATCCCTGCCTCCCAGCCAAATCTCTTCCGGTGGAGAGACCTCTCTCTCCGTAGAACGCCAGTTCTCGGTCAAACCTTACAGCTGGCCGCTGATCCCCATGGCCTTCGCGACATCCGCCAGGGTGATCATCAGTGTCATTGGCTCGACCGGCGACTCAGAGAATCCGTGGTGAAGGTAGAAGCGTTTCGCCTGCTCTGAAATGGCGTGCAAAAGGATCGCGCGGATGCCCACGGTTTCGGCCGCGGTGAGCGTTCGCAGGAGAGCATCCCGGAGAAGTGCGGAACCGAGGCCAGTCCCTTGATGCGCCCGATCGACGGCCAGCCGAACGAGGACCATGACGGGGATCGGCTCCGGCATGTTGCGCCGCACTCTGCCGGTGGTGGCGGCGTGAGCGATGGCGCCGGTGGCCAGCGCGTAGTAGCCGACCACACGTCCATCACTGGTGACCACGAACGTCCGCGATGCGCGGCTCCCCTCGTTCTGTAGTGCTCGGCGCTTCAGCCAGTCGTTCAGTTCAGCAACGGCGCAGTCGAAGGCTGAAACGTCGTGCTCGCTGGTGAGATGCTGCGGCGAACCGACTGAACCGCTCATCGCTCCCAGGGCACACGCTTGGCGAGAAGCTTCCGCAGACGCGGATTGTCCGCCGGCGGAGCATCGAGCGCCTTGGCGAACCGTCGGAACGCCGCATCGTCCAGATGGAACAGCCGGCGATCCAACAGGACGGACTGAGCCTCGCGGGTGGCGGCATCCAGCATGAACTCCGTCCGGTCCTTCCCCAGGGCCTCGGCTGCACGATCGATCAGTGAGCGACGTGCCTCGTCCGTGCGCAGATTGATGACTCGGGTTCGTGCGGTCGCGGTTGCCATGATGGACTCCTGGTGGCTCGGCGCTTTAAGTACCGATGACATGACGATAACTGGATGTATACACGTTGTCAACACGTCTCCATGGCCTGGCGGCGGGCGGCCAGAGGGCAAGAGAACGGGATGTCCAGCGCCTAGCGCGGTACTGCCAGTCGGCGCTACCGCGAGCGAATCGCACGGCCCGGCGCCACGCCGTCGATCAGCGCCTCGTCTCGGACGACGAAGGTCCCGCCGAGTGGCCTCAGAGTCCGCGTCGGCTCGACGCGTTAATCGAGAAGGCGACGGTGGATGCCTACGGCGAATCCGAGCAGGCGACGGAACGCATTTGGCATCAGTGATGAAGGCGGTGCTCCGGATGCCGCTTTCTTGTAGATCGTGTCGCCGGGACGGCCGGCCGAGTAGGTGCGACGGCCGCGGCTGCTTCTCGGCAGCGCGGGTTCAGCTGGCAGCGGACGAACCAGGATCGAGGAACCCCGCCGATACGCTCGCCGAAACTCACTACTGACCCGGATCACCGGGCCAGAGTCCGACGCCGGTCACCAGTGCCTGGAAGCGCGGTTGCCGCCGTATGGCGTCGAACAACGGTGCAACGTTGATACCGGCATACGAGTCGTCCGGATCCTGGGACGCAGCCTCAAGTTGTGCCAGCGCGTCTTCGAACTGGCCGAGCGCCACCAACGCTGCGGCAATCCAGAATCGCGGGATGTAGCCCGCGGGGTAGCCGGCGACGAGATCGGCGACGATCTCGCGGGCGTCGTCGGGGCGACCTGCTGTCGCCAATGCGCGGGCCAGCATCGCTTTCACGTCGGGTGTTCCGGCGAGCCCCGTCCGTCGCAATTCCGCGACAGCCTTCGCAGACGCCGACGTCTCGACCAGGCTGAGCGCGAGATAGATGCGCGCTTCATCGTGCGCGGGCTCGACATCGAGAACGTTCAGACACTCGCTGATCGCGTCCGGATAACGTCGCGCGAAATAGAGAATCAACGCACGCTGGGCGCGAATCGTCAACGAGGTCGGATCGAGTTCCTGCGCCCGTGCCATCTGAGCCAGTGCCTCGGCGAACCGGCTGCGAAACGACAGGTGCAGGCCGAACCACTGCCGCGCCGCCGCGTAGGTGGGATTCACCGCGATCGCGCGCCGAAACGCCTCTTCGGCGCCTGTCCAGTCCCACCGGTACTGGAGAGCCACCGCAAGCGCGGCATGTGCTTCAGCCAACTCCGGATCGAGAGCCAACGCCTGCTGCGCGGCGGCAAACGCGTGCGGATTGGAGTCGCGCGTCGACAGGATGCCGTACCAGTCCAGCGCGGTGTACGCGTCGGCAATTCCCACATAGGCGAGCGCATACTTCGGGTCAGCCGCAATCGCCTGCTCGAAAAACCCGATCGCCTTCCGGACTCCGTCCTCGGTCGATTTGGCGAGGTTATAGCGCCCGTTCAGATAGGACTGGTACGCCTCGCTGTCGCCCGTGTAGCGCTTGGTTAAGCGCGCTTTCTGTGCCCCGCGAAGCCTCACCTCGAGTGCGGTGGTGATCCTTTCCGCGATCGTATCCTGTAGATCGAAGATCGCGGTGATCGCTTCGTCAAAGCGACCAGCCCATAGCGTTGCGCCATCTCCAGCGCGGATGAGCCGCGCGGTCACGCGAATGGTCAAGCCGCTTCGCTGAATACTGCCGTCGAGCACGGCGTCCACTTTCATCGCGCGCGCGGCAGCCAACGGATCGTGGTCCACGTCCTCATACCGCCTCGACGCGGTGATCGGTCGTACGATCAGCAGTCCGGAGTTGCCGAGTGTGGTCACCAGCGCGTCGGCGATCCCAACCTCGAGCCATTCGTCTCTAACGGCTGCCGGCAGCGACGTGAAGGGCAGGACGGCGAGCGAACGGGGCTCGGCGCCGTCGGCGTGTGTCGTGACCTCCGCCACGAAGCGGTATCCGCGTCGCGGAATCGTTTCGATATAGCCGGTGCGTTCCTGCCTCTGGCTCAGGGCGTTCCGCAGCGCATAGATGTTCTGAGTCAGGTTTGCTTCCTCGACGGACGCGTCCGGCCACAGCACTCGCATCAACTCCTCTTTGTCCATCACCCGCCCGTGGTTGATCAGCAGTAGCAGAAGGGTCTCGATCTCCTTGGGCTTCAGCGCGACTACCGCGCCGGCTCGCAGCAGCAGGCGGTTGGGGACGTCGAATCGAAAGGGACCGAACTCGTAGGCGCGTGCCAGCGGCTCGTCGGACATGTTGAGAACTCGTTGAGCGGTTCTTGAGGTTACGTTTGAGACTTTCCCTGACTACATCCGTCACACTGCCCGCGAGCACGCCTTTACAGGAGATTGCCATCATGACCGCTACGACGATGCCCGCATCTGAGCTCGACGTCACCGCCGCTGCGCTGGCCCGAGCCTTTCACCACGATCCCCTGCAGACCTATATCCTTCCGGACTCGCAGGAACGTGCCGCGCGGTCGCCCGCGCACTTTGCGTCGATCCTGCGCTACGGCCAGCTCTTTGGCGACGTCTTCACGATTCCCGGTCCAGCATCGGGAGCGGCAGTGGTACTGCCGCCAGACGGCTGGGATATCACTCCCGAGCGGGCCGAAGCCGCCGGCTTTGACGAGTGGCCGACAACGCTTGGGGAGGTCGCCGCCGATCGGTTTGTGAAGACCCTTTCCGTGCTGGAACCATATCATCGCCGGGACGTTCCGGGCGCGCATTGGTACGTCCTTGTGCTCGGCGTGGCTCCAGAAGCGCAAGGCACCGGCCGCGGGCGCGCCTTGTTGCAACCGACACTCGCGCGCGCGACGGCCGCCGGGCAACCCTGCTACCTTGAAACGGCACAACCCAAGAACGTTGGCTTCTACGAACATCTCGGGTTTCGTGTGCTGGCCGAGGTCGTCGACCCGACAAGTGGATTGCGACTATGGACGTTTCGCCGGGACTGAGCGATGCGTTCGACGACATCATTCAGGCTGACAAAGCGGAGACCGTTCTCGCCAGCGCCCGCCCAAACCAGTCGATTTCCGCCTGAGTGGCATACGCACGACCGCGCCACCCGCGCCGCCGGGCAGGTGCCGCGTGTTGCGCTTGCACGCGGTGTAGATAGTGTCCTTGCAGACTCCAGCGGACTCCGCCGCCTCTCCGACGTTCAGCCAGGCGCGCATGTGACACTCCTTGAACGGAACAGTCGAGAGGCCGACGGGCGGACGCGCATCGACCGGTGCCGAGCCGACGCAGCCGGAGGGTGCGCCGCGGAGGCGGCTCGACTCGCGCGGAGGGCTGCCTGAGGCGCTCGCGCGGGGAGCAAATGGGCCGGGGCGCCGAGCGGCAGATGCGACGCGGCGGTTCCGACGGCCGGAAGAAATCCGGCTCGTATGCTCGTAGAACTCTTTGTTGCGTCGGTTTCTTAGCGAGTGCCCGGTGGTGTGCGAGGCTGAGCGCGGGCATGGCCGTTCGCATCGGTCGCCGGGTTCGAGTCCCGTCCACCCCGCCACTTAACTCGCGCTAGATCAACGACTTGCCGACCTAGCGATCTCCCGTCTCCAGTATTTCTCCACGACCGGCGGGGAGTCGCGGTTCATCCAGAAGACGAATAGCTGCATCGAGCGCCGCCGGACTCAGGTGCATGTAGCGTTGCGTCGTCGAAAGATCCTGGTGCCCGGCGAGCTCTTGGATGGCTCTCGCAGGTGCGCCGCGCATAGCCAGGTGCGAACAGAACGTGTGCCGTAAGCGATGCGCTCCAGAGACCGCGACCCCAGCCCTCTTGCCAGCGCGCCGCACGTGGTCGCCAACCATCTCCTGGATCAACGGCGATCCATCTCGCTGACACAACACACGAGCTGCCTTGAGATGGCGATGATCCCGCAATGCTGCCGACATTCGAATCGTCATCGGCACGTAACGCAGCCGTCCGCCCTTAGGCACTGTGACGTGACCACGCCACTCTGAGCGCTGGACGCAGAGTTGGCGCTTGCGTAGATCCACATCGCCCCACTCGAGCGCGATGATTTCCCCACATCGCAAACCTGCGTCCCCGCCAAGCAACGCGACGAGGTAAGTTGCCGGATTGAGCTTCTGGGCGGCTTCGACGAGTCGATCGTATTCGTCGAAATCGTAGAACCCCATTGTCTTTTTCGGCGCCTTCAGCAAGCGGATCGTGCATGGCACCCGCTCGATCACGTCCCATTCGACTGCCTTCTTCAGGAGCACGCTGAGCACCGTCAGGATGTTGTTGACGGTCTTTGGCGCTTTCTCCTTCAGACGATGTTTCAGCAACTGAATCCGTTCGTTGGTAACTGCATCAAGCTTCAGCGTTCCGAGACTGGGAATCAAATGCACCTTGAGGATCGTGCGCTTGGCCGCAATCTCACTAGGTTTTTGCCGGTTGGCTTCGGCATAGCCTTCGATGAACCTCGGTGCAAATTGACTAAGTGTAAGCACCTCCTCCTTGGGTTTGGCACAGCCGTGCTGAAGCAAATGACGTTCACGGTCTTCGCCCCAGCGCTGCGCGCCTGTTTTCGATTCAACGGGCGCCTTACACCGTTCACGGTGCCGCTTCCCGTCGGGAAGGCGGAACTGAATATCCACCTCCCATCCTCCGTTTCGATACGGTCGTACTGTCACGCTCATCGTCGATTACTCCTTCGGCGATGACGCGCACTTCTGGTCTAGCCAGTTTACCAATTGATCGGCACGGACTAGAAGGCGTCGCTGCAGTCGAGTTACGCCGGGAATTTGGCCACGCTCGACCATCGCGTAGATTGCTCGACGTGACGTGCGCAGCAACGCTGCGGTTTCGTCGACCGTGAGCAACGATGGCAGCGACGACGGTTTGGTCGTTTCCGCAAGGGTCGGCATAGGCGTCCCCTCAACGTGCAACCGCTGGCGGGTTCGGGGGTGGAGGCATGACGGCTCCGCGAACATGCCGTTCCAGCCAGGCATCGATCCATTCCGCCTTGATCCGAATCGAGCGGCGTCCGCCAATGCGCGCATGGCGCAGTTCGCGCCGTTCGCAGGCGGTGTAGATGGTGTCGCGGCTCACGCCGGAATAGGTCGCGCTCTCGGCGACGGTTAACCAGGTCTTCACGATGTTATCCATGATCTCGGCTCGTCCTGATGTGACCGACGTGTTGTGAGGGCACGGACCTATCCCGGACCATCACGTAGTTGCCGGTCTTCGGCTCGATCGAGGCTCCCGTCAAGGCCGAAGCCACGCCTCCGGCGTGGGCCGAAGGCGCCTTGACGGGAACGAGGCGAGCCCACCATCGACTGCGTGATGGTCCGGGTCACCCCGCTCGATCCTGATGTGCCGCTGGGGCGCGTGGTGCGGAATGGCTCGGGCGGCTATCGCGCGAGCGGGGCAGGCACAACGCCGGCCGGGGAGAGAGACGACGGCGACGGACGCGACGTCGCGATGGTGTGCGGTAGTGTAAGCGTCGCCTGATAGCTGAACGCAGGTTCGCGGCCAGACCTTACACGCGCTGCGCTGGGTGGCCCGATTCTTCCCGGCGACAACGGTATGCCGGCTGGCCACACGCAGACACAGACAAGCCTTGGCGTGAGCGCCCCTCCAATCCGCGCGAGGACGCAAACGCGCGAGCTGGGGGGGGTCGCTCACGCCATGGTTCGTGCGCTGTCGTCGTCACCAACCACGATCGCGGGCGGCGCAGAACGCCACCCGAGCTCTGGATGGCCGCAGACGTATTCCTTTACTGGCAATGAGATAGCAGCCTGCACAGTCGCTTGGCGGGCGGTCAGGGTGACGGCGGGATCCGCCGCCATTGATGCCTACGGCTGAGGACAACCTTGCGCGGCGAGGTCGTCCCCGAGGTTGTCCCTGTTCGGTGGATAGCTAGGCAACGCCGACCAAGGAAGAGAGATGCAGGTATTGGCGCGACAAGCGCACGAACTCGACGCGTGCGGTATGACGCTCCAGTGCGTTTTTCAGGGCCGGCGATTGCGCCGCCCAAATGGCGGCATCCCCCTCCTGCTGCCATCTGCGGAACAGCGCCTGGAAGCGTGGGGTGCGATAGGCCTGAGCTGCGGATCGGAAGCCGCGATCAGACGGTTCTGAGGGCGTTTCCTGCCGCTGTTTCCTTTCGTGGAAGTACTGCCGAAGGTCGTCAGCCATGGAGGGCGTGATGGGCGACGCGAGGGTCTCTCGCGCCGCGTGGCCGAAGACCGGAATCGCCTTCGCGAAGGGCTCTGGCACGAGGACCCGGATCGTCCAGCTGGGCAGCGTCCGGAGCAGTTCGCAGTGCCGAATCAGGAACAGTCGGAAGTCCATCGGGACTGGGCTCGTGACCAGATACACGAGGATGTGATCGGTCTGGTCTGCCTGAATGCCGATCGGCAGCTTGTCGGGGAAGTACCGGTGCCGCGTCTTCTCGCCGCTGCCGAACGTCAACCGTGGGAACTCGTGGGGTTCGAGGCGTCCATCGAGCCGGCGCCTGAAGTAGCTCCGCTTGTCGAACTCGGTTCCCAACCAGGTAAACGTCCGGTCGGCCAAGACGGCATCCAATACCATCAACCGCTCGACCATCTTTCCCAACGGCATCGCCTTGCGGTGGCGGTTGTCGGCCTGTCCAATGGCGGCGTAGAGCGGCTTGTAATGCACGTGGAATATCCGCCCGCGATGGAGTGCGCCAACCATCGTCGGCCGGGCGCAGCCACGCTCGACGAGCCGTGTCAGGAAGTCGTGCGTCTTCTGCCCATGGGTAATGCCAGCGAAGGTGCAGTACTGACTGCTCGACGAAGACGCCGCTGTGGATCAAGACCTCGACCAGGAACCGCGCCTGTCGCTCCGTGAAGCCGAAGCCGGTGACGGCTTCCGTACGTTCTGTGGTCAAACGATCGATGTTCCAGTTCTCAGCTGGGGACGGCAGTTCCGTCACAGGAACTCCTCTGCCGCACGGGTGTCGAACGCAGAGCCACGCCCCTTCTTTCCGCTGCTGTGGATCGAGAACCCGGATCGGGACGCGGCCGCCCCATGAGCGCCTCGGTAGTGCTCGGTCGTGACCTCGATGTCCTGCCACCGGACATCGCCGCTCGCGTCTTCGTACTCGATGCGGAGGTCAGGGAAATGCACCTGGTCGTCGAAGTACGGCAGGTCGTGCTGGCGCGCCCATACCTGAATCTCCTCAACGGTCCGATCCGGCCGGCCGTCGCTGTCGCGATCGCCCCGATTGCCCGCTTGAAGAAACTGCTGGTACCCGCGTTTGAGCTCGCGGTCCAGTGCCACCCGGACGATCCGGCCCTCCTGCTCGTGCAGGCGCTCGGCGGCCTTCAGATAGGCCTGATAGACCTCCACGTCATGCCTGCGCTCACGAGGCCGGTCAGCGCCGGAATAGAACTGCTGAGCACGCTCAGAATCGCGCTCCCGATGGCTCTCGAGAAGGCTATGACCGCGGTCGGTGAGCGCGACAGCTCGCTCCCGTCCATCCAGCGGCACGCGCTGGATCAGCCCCTCCTTTTCCAGACGGCGGAGGTCCTTGTCGCGCACGCCAAATGACAGGTGGCCCGGGTCGCGCAGGCCGTGCTCGGAGACGACCCGAAATGCCCCGACAGTGGAGAGTGTGCGCGTATCGTCTCCGTTCAGTCGATAGTCGCGATCGCAGTCGCGAACCAACTCGCGCTCGGGTCCGCGAGGGAGATCGAGGTCACGCGAGAAGACGTCGCGCGGATCGATGGATCCGCGATCCTCATTGCGATCGCGAGCGTCTCGACCGTGGTAGCGAGATTCCCAATCTGCCCCCTCGTCATGAGCCGGTTCTGAAGCGCGCTCGCGCCCCAGCACGGGGCAAGCCTCCTCACGATCGCGAATGCCGTTGTCTCGGTTGCGAGCGTCCTGCTCGCGCGGATCGTTGTCGAACATCGACGGTTCCTCCTGACGTGACACACAATCGCCAAGTCGATTATGTGAAGCAGAGAGCATTGCGGCAATTTGCATTCGGGCCGACAGGGGTCGTTTCGGGTGAAGAAGCCCACACCGCGCTATGACGCGAGCCTCCGCGATGCTTCATTCCAAGCGCGGAGCCTGAGCGCAAAGACAGTGGCAGTACATGCGAGTCGAGCAAAGGCCGACATTCTGCTTTCACGGAAGACACACATCAGTTCGGAGTTGATTTGCGCATCACGCCGCCGAAGCCAACCAGGCGCAGCAACCGTCCGTAACACGCAATCATTTGCAGCCGAACAATACGACCCACCAATCAAACGGGGCTTCGCTGCGTTGGCGCGTGTTCTGCCCTTATGCGGCGGGTGAAAAAGAGTGTCAGGATTGTGAGGCCCTTGCGGCGTTTGTCGATTCGAGCAAGGCCCCGGGCACTACGAGATCCAAGTTGCGACGCAGCACATTTTTACGAGCGTCGGCGAGTACGAAGCGACGCTGACCTTCAAGAAGAAGGGTGACGCAACCGTCCACACGGTTACGTTCCCGTTTAAGATCGGTGACCGGAAAACTCTCGAAATTCCGTAACGGATCGGCTACTTCCTCGAGTAAACAAACGTTGCCCAGTGGACATCCCACTGGGCGTCGGCGCCGGCCGGCGCCGGGACGACGTGAATCGTGCGCACGTTCCATAAACCGGCACCGGGCGGCACAGTGATGATGCCGCCGTTCGACGTCATCAACGTGACATCCTTAGCAGGTTTCCCGTCTCGGGATGCAATCCCCGCGTGCACGCGAGCGCCGTCGAGTGGCTTCCCCTGAAACATGAGGCGCATCCGCAACTGGCCTGCGCCTGTGGGATCTGCCAGCGGAATGAACTCGAGCGGATGGCCTGCATCGCGATCGAAGGCGCGGGCGCCGTTCCCAACTTCCACGACGGTCTTCCCATACTTCGCATACCGCCGGACGATGTCTGACTTCGGCAACTGCCCCGACCGATCGTAGCGCGCGAGCGCGTCCTCAGCCCCCTCCCCAACGAGGTACTTGCGGAAACTCTCGGCCGTCTCCTTGACGTGTCGCCACCCGACCTCCACCGCCACAATCTTCTGGCCAGGCGTCTTCGGCCTATGCCTCAAGACCAGAGAATTCTCGTGCGTCGAAAGCGCGGTGATTCGCTCTTCGTCCGCGGCACCGATGACTCGCGCGGTGGTGACGCGGTCGGGTGTCACCGCCGACAATGTGGTCGGAAACGCACTGCTCGTTTGACCCTTGACAACGATCTCTCCCGTTGTCGACACAGCGAAGGCGTCAGGCACGAGCCAGAAATCGTGAGCGCTTGCGCCCGCTGCGATCATGCACACTGCGACGGCGAGAGCCAGGGTATTGTGGCGACGGTAAATCATGGAATAGTTCCTCATGAACGTTGGAATATCGGCGATCGGCCATGGGAGAGCAGCAGCGCGACACCCGCCGCCACGACTGCGAGCGAGGCTAGGTGCGCGACCGTCAGCGGCCCGACAACTCGCTCGTTCACTCGAACGAACTCGATCACGAAGCGTGTTGCCCCTGCGAGGGCAAAGTACGCTCCCAAGACGACTCGGTCATCGCGTTTGCCACGACGCCAGGCCAACAGCAGTAATCCGATAACGATCAGCGGTATTGCCTCGTAGATCTGCGTTGGGTGAACACGTTCGAGCGTTGGCGGTAAGCCTTCAGGAAACGCTACGGCCCACGGAAGGCCGGAGACCTTGCCGTAATCGTCTCCCACCAGGAAGCAGCCGATTCGGCCGATCCCATGGCCTATCGCCAACGCGGGCGAGGCAGCTGCCAGGGTAGCGAGAAGCGGCAGACGCTTCATCCGAATCACGGCTAGGCCCGCCGCGAGCCCTCCGGTAAATCCACCGAACCAACTCAAGCCACCGCGTGAAAGAAGCAGCGAAAGGAATGGTGCAGTGCCGGAGAACTCGACAGTCCACCACAGCTTTGCGCCTAGCAGACCGCCGAAGACACCCGCAAATCCCGCGTCAATTGCCGCAGGCGATACTCCGCCGCGATTCAGCTCGCGCCGAAAAACCCCTATGCCGACGAGCGCACCAATCGCGACGAGGACACCAAAGCTGGTGACCTCGAAGCTCCCGACCCGAAAGAGGACGGGATAGATAGATGCCTCCTATTGAGCCGGGCGGCGCGCGCGACCCGACGTGTGCGAATGACGAATCTTCCAACCCTCAGGCGTCTTGATCAGCAGCAGCGTCTCGAGACCCTCGTTGTCGAGCATGCGGTCACCCATCTTCGCCTTGATGGTGTACCGAGAGACCGCATAGGCAGATTCGCCGCCCGGCAGCACCGTCACCTTCGTTCCGCTGTGGGCGAATTCTAGGTTCTCGAACGGCTTCAGTTCCGGACCGAGATGTCGATCCCGATAGTCGGCCCAGCCGTTGTTAATGCCGGCGCCCTCGTAGATGGTGACGTCAGGATGATAGAAGGCCGCAATCCTGTTGAGGTCCTTCGAGAGAAACGCTGCGTCGTATCCCTTTAACCACGCCTCGACGGTAGCCGCGTCGCCAGCGCCGGACTGAACCGAGGCCGAAGGTGTGTCGGTTAACTTCGTCACCGGGCCGGGGCGTTTGCCACCCGCCGGTTCGACCCACGCCGTGTGCGTGCCATCGGCGAAGTGTTGGTGCGCCTTCCAGGCGATCTCAGTGCCGCTCTGTGGATTGCGGGCCCGGAAGAAGAAGTCGGCCGACTCCTTTACAGGAATATTACGCTTCCATGTGATCGCAACGATGCGATCGCCCTTCTTCTCGACCTCGAAGGTCTCGCCGCCCATCTTCTCAACTTCCAGCACGGTGACCCCGTCGGGGATCTCTAAGCGCACCGAAGTTGTCGCGACCGCGCCTTCCGTAGGCACCCGAACCGTATAACGCTCTTCGGCACCAGGTTTAGACTCGCGTGGACGAACGCCGACATGAGCGAGGGACAACGAAGGAACTGCGAGTGCGAGCAGTAGTGCAGCAAGTGTTCGTCTCATCGCAACCATCTCCCTGAAAAGGTCTACTTCGTTGCCGGGTCCGGACCGAGTTCAATTGTCTTGGCAATCGACTTGTCGTCGTTGTCGTCGGTCACGGCAGTTACCACGATCCTCATGCCGACTTTCACGTCCGAGACCTTCATCGCCTTCTTGGCGCGAAGGAACTTCGTAGCTTTATTGATGCTCACCGTCGCGTCCTTGCCATCTTTGTCCTTGAGCATCACATGATCCGGGGCGGCCATCGTGACCGTGCCCATGATCTTGTGCTCGTGGCCAGGATGCGCAACCGCCATGCCGACCAGCGCCATCGTCATCACAGTTGCAGCCGTAGTTGTCAGAATGAATAGTCTTCTCATCATTGCTCCTCAAGAAAAAACTAGAACCACGTTCGTAAGCCGGCAGCTAAGCGCCACCCACCCATATCGTGGCCGGCTGCACGGGAGAAATCGGCGGTGCCGCCAAACTCTCGGTGCCACACCAAGCCAACGTACGGCGCGAACTCACGTCGCACCTCGTAACGCAACCGGAGTCCGGCTTCAGCGGCACTAAGTCCGGCGCCGATGCCGCGTTCAGGAATCGACTTGCCGTAAAGATTCAGCTCGACCAGCGGCTGCAACACCAGGCGGTTGGTGATCAGCAGCTCGTACTCCGCTTCGAAGCGAGCCATCGTGGTTGCTGACTCGCCGACGTACAGCGTGGCTTGTATTTCAAACCACTGGGGGGCCAGCCCCTGAAGGCCTACCGTTGCCCATGTCTGGCCAGGTCCGGGTCGAAAGTCCTGCCGTACGCCGGCAACGACGTCCCACCATCTGGAGAACGAGCGGCCGTAAGTCACGTGAACTTCGGCCTCTTCAAGGCTGGAACGCTCGGATGCTCCCTCCGAATGAATCCAGACCCGATTCAGATCGCCGCCTATCCACGACTTGATGTCCCAGATGCCACCCTTCGTGTCACCTGAAACCTGCCACTCGAGCTGATCGAACAGGACGTAGTGGTTGATTGCGCGGTCATGAACCGTGTGGCCGTGCAGAGCCTGCGGGAACGCGGCGGCGCGATCTTCGGCTGTCAGCGGAGGAATCGGAGTTGTAGGCTCCGGCGAACCGTTTTGCGAAGGCTTTGCCGGCGGCATGACATGGCCAGCGTGGGGATCCGGCGGCGTCCCCTGAGCAAAGGCAGCTCGCGCCGAACAGACGATCAGAAGCAACAAGATACCAGTGCGGATCATTCTACGACCCGCACTTCCCGGAACATACCCGATTCCATATGGAACAGCAGATGGCAGTGATAGGCCCAGCGACCGAGCGCGTCGGCGCGGACGCGATATGAGCGCTTAGTGCCCGGCGGCATATCGATCGTGTGTTTGCGAACCTGGAATCGGCCTTGATCGTCTTCCAGGTCGCTCCACATGCCGTGCAGATGGATCGGATGACTCATCATCGTGTCGTTGACCAGCACGATGCGAAGCCGCTCGCCGTAGGTGAGGCGAATGGGCTCGGACGAGGAGAATTTGATGCCATCGAACGACCAGGCAAACCGCTCCATGTGCCCGGTGAGGTGCAGTTCGATGGTCCGACTGGGCTCACGTCCGTCGGGATCTTCGAACGTGCTCTTGAGATCCGCATACGTCAACACCTTGCGGCCGTTGCTGCGGAGGCCTATGCCAGGGTCATCGAGCTTCGCCATCGGCGACATCGTCTGCATGTCCACCAGTGGATTGCCGTCTTCTGACGACGGATGCGACTGCATCGCACCCACGGCTGCCATGTTGTGTCCCGCGTGCGGATCTGCCGGCGGTTGCGACGGCATGTTGTGTCCGGCGTGCGGATCGGTGGGCTGCTTCGGCTTCGCCTCGGGCATCGTATGGCCGGCATGGGGGTCGGGCGGGGTTGGCGGCTGCGGTGCCATCGTGTGACCCGCGTGTGGGTCGGCAGGTGCGGACGGTACGGGTTTCGGCTCGCTCATTGCGCCCATGTCGTGCCCCATCCCGCCATGCCCCATGTCATCCATCGAGAGCAACGGCCGAGGATCGGGTTCAGGCACCGGCGCACGCAAACCTTCACGGACTGCGAGCGTTCCAGCCGCGAAGCCGGTGCGATCCATCGCTTGCGCAAAAATCGTGAACGCGTCTTGTCCCGTCGGCTCGACGATCACGTCGAACGTCTCGGCCGTCGCGATACGAAATTCATCGACCGTGACCGGATGCACGTGCTGTCCGTCGGCGGCAACCACGGTCATCTTGAGACCGGGAATCCGCACGTCGAAATAGGACATTGCCGAACCATTGATGAAGCGGAGCCGGACTTTCTCGCCGGGCTTGAACAACCCGGTCCAGCTTCCGGCTGGCGCGACGCCGTTCATCAGATACGTGTAAGTGGCACCCGATACATCCGCTAAGTCCGTGGGGTTCATTCGCATGCCTCCCCACATCTGACGATCGTCCAACGTCGGACCCAATCCGCGTTCACGAACGTCTCGAAAGAAATCGCCGAGCGTTCGTTTGTGAAAGTTGTAGTAGTCCGACTGTTTCTTGAGCTTGCCGAACACCCGATCGGGCTTTTCGTCAGTCCAATCGCTCAGAAGAACGACGTGCTCTCTGTCGTATTTGAACGGCTCCGCTTCTCGTGGTTCGATCACGAGCGGCCCGTATACGCCTTGCTGTTCCTGGAACCCAGAGTGGCTGTGGTACCAGTACGTGCCGGCCTGACGCACATTGAATCGGTAGGTATAGGTCTCGCCGGGGCGGATGCCATGGAAGCTCAAGCCAGGAACACCATCCATGTTCGCCGGCAGCAGAATGCCGTGCCAGTGAATGGAGGCATCCTCGCTGAGAGAGTTCGCGACTCGCAGGGTGACCGTATCCCCTTCGCGCCATCGCAATAGAGGTGCTGGAACGGAACCATTAACGGCGAACGCCGTGCGATCCGCGCCCGTGACGTTGATTGGTATTGGTCCGATGCGGAGATCGAACTCAGTGCCAGTCAGAACGCCTTGAGGTTGGCGGCCGCTGGATTGCGCGTAGCCAGTTGAGACACGTGCGGTTCCCAAGCCGACGGCAACGGCGCCGAAGGCTAGTTCCTTGACGAATGTGCGACGCGAATGTCGCTGGGAGAATCTAGTCATGATGCGGTTTCGCCGGCGTACTGTTCGTCGGCGCTTCTTTCATACCTTCGAGAAAGAGCCGCGCTTCTTCCGCTTCGCGAAACTTCGCGGGACTCTGAGGATTGAGTTCTTCCATCCGCTCAATGTCTGCGGCGGTTAGATTAGGCAAGCGCCGAATGAAGTGAACCAGTGCCCACGATTCGCGTTCGCCTTCAGGCGTTCCAGTTCCCCACGCAGGCATGCCGGTGAGCCGAATACCGTTTTCGATGATCGAGAACAACTCTCCATCTTTCAGCGACTGCGTTCGCGCCCCGCGCATGTCGGGGGACGGCGGGTAGAAGCTCCGTCCCATCTCCGTGTTGCCAATGCCATCGTTGGCGTGGCACGCGGCGCAATGATCCGCCCAATGCTCGAGGGCGCCTTCCAGAGCCGCTGCCGTTGGCTCAACTGGATTGGGCTGATTGCGAACGGACCGAGGCGTCGCGAGACTCCTAACCGTCAGGGCGATCGCCTCTTCGGCCATGCTCGGGCTGGTGCGCGTGCTGAGGCCTTTGCTCGCTATGGAGTAGGCGACGATTCCGCCTGTTACTGCCAACATCAAGAGCAAGACCACAAACGCTTTAAGAAACGCCTTCATCACTCATTCAACGCGCGCAACCGCGCTTTCTTACACCGTACGATGTTCTGAGGGGTGGCCTCATTAAAAGTCGTTAACAGACCACCACTTAGGCGCTCAATCCAGGCCCGGGATGTATCATCGGCAGCATGGCCAACCGCGCAGCTCTTGCCCTTGTCGCCCTGCCGTTAATGCTGTCCGCATCGACACTGCTCGGCTCGCAGTCGACCCCCGGGGGCATCGCGCCTATCGCCTCACCAGCCGGTCCCGCTAGCGCAAATCCGCAGTTAACCGTGTCGTCGCGCGGCGTCCTCCTCAGTTGGGTTGAACGTGCCGGTGACGTCGCGAGCTTGAAGTTTGCCGAGCGCACGAAGGACGGGTGGAGTGCAGCCCGGACGGTGTCGAGCGGCCGGGACTGGTTCGTCAACTGGGCCGACGTCCCGTCTGTCCTGCGACTGGGCGACGGCTCACTCTATGGCCATTGGCTCCAGAAGAGCGGCCCTGATACCTACGCCTACGACGTGCGCTTGGCGCGTTCCACGGACGATGGCCGAACGTGGGCCACTTCGTTTACGCCGCATGCCGATGGCACGAAGACCGAACATGGCTTCGCATCGCTCTACCAGCTCCCCGGTAACGGTGGGCTCGGCCTGATCTGGCTCGATGGCCGTGCGATGAAAGGCGGACATGGCGGTGAGCATGGTGGTGGCGGCGACATGAGTGTTCGTAGCGCCACCTTCGACAAAGCTGGGAAGCAACTGACCGAGAGTCCGGTTGACCTGCGCGTCTGTGAATGCTGCCCCACGACTGCGGCCGTGACGGCGGAAGGCCCCATCGTGGCCTATCGCGATCGCAGTGACACCGAGATTCGGGACATTTACGTGTCGCGGTTTGTTGGGAGCAAATGGAGCGAGCCTGCACCCGTTCACCGAGACAATTGGCAGATTGCCGCGTGCCCTGTGAATGGCCCAGCACTGAGCGCCGATGGCAAGGCCGTCGCGCTCGCGTGGTTTACAGCTAAAGGAGACGAAGGACATACCTTCATCGCCTTCTCATCGGACAGTGGGCGCACCTTCGGCAAACCAATCCGGCTGGATGACACCAGCGCGCTGGGACGGGTCGACGCAGCGCTCCTCTCCGACGGCTCCGCAATGGCCACGTGGATTGAGTTCGCTGACGGCAAGGCGCAGTTCCGAATGCGCCGTGTGACGGCGAGCGGCGAGCGCGGCCCGGCTACAACGGTCTCGGGGCTTTCTGCCAATCGGGCCAGTGGCTATCCACGCATGGCGCGATTTGGAGACGAACTGATCTTCGCGTGGACTGAGCCCGGCACCCCGTCTATGGTGAAGACCGCGCGGATGCCTGTGAGCTCGACTGCGATCACGAGCCGGTAAAGTTCGAGGGTTGACCACCAGGCGTCTATGGGGTCCACTGGTATAGATGGACCCCACTGATCGCGCAGCTGTCGGGTTGTCCCGCGATTATGAAGAAGAATTAATTTCCACCCGGGCAGGGTTCCGAAAAGATGCCTTCGTGCAGGATAGCCGCGAGACCGAAGCGAACCAGGCTCCTCGCGTCCTGATCGTCGAAGACGAACGACGTCTCGCATTGCTCCTGACACAGCAGCTGACCGGTCTCAAACTGAACGTCCAGGCGGTGTATGACGGCGAATCTGGCCTCCAGGCAGCGTTGAATGGAGACTTTGACCTTGTCATTCTGGACGTCATGTTGCCAGGGCAGGATGGCTTCGCTATCTGTCGTGAAATGCGCCGTCGCGGACTTACCGTTCCAATCATGATGTTGTCGGCGCGCGGCGTACTGGAAGACCGCGTGCGGGGCCTGGATAGCGGCGCGGACGACTATCTCACCAAGCCTTTCGAGTTCGCCGAGCTCAGTGCCCGCGTTCGCGCGTTGCTCCGCCGGCAGCGCCCGGTCGCCGCGTTGAGCGTTGCGGTTAACGACCTTACGCTCGATCTTGTGTCCCGCTCCGTTCAAAGAGGCGACCGCAAGATTGATTTGACGCAGAAAGAGTTTGCCCTTCTTGAATACTTCATGCGAAACGCTGATGACGTGCTCACCCGCTCCATGATCGGCGAGCACGTGTGGGACCTCACGTGGGATCGCATGACCAACGTGATTGACGTCTATGTGAATCATCTCCGTCGCAAGCTGGAGGACGCCGGCGAGTCGCGGATGATTCATGCGGTGCGCGGGGTCGGCTACGTGTTGCGCTCTTCGGAGCACGCTGATGATCAGGACCCTTAAGGCTCGCACGACTCTGTGGAACGTGTTGGTCATCGCCTCGGCGCTGAGCCTGTTCGCGGTACTGCTGTACGCCTGGCTGGCAAGTACGCTCTACGGCCACCATGACGGCGATCTTCGTGAAGAAGCGAAGCGCGTTCTAGCCAGCGTGTCGTCCACCACTGATCCCATCGCGGCGCTCCAAGCCCTCGACAGAGAAGGCGCGGTCGCACCATACCTGATGGTGCGCGACACCCACGGAAATGTCGTCTTCAGATCAGAGCGGCTTGCGAAGGCCGAGCCTGAGATCGGTGCCCACGAGGTGCTCACGCACGCGGCGACGAGCGGGCTCACCGTCGAGCAGTTCTTTACTGTGCATCTTGCCCGCGGGCCAGTGCGATTCACCTGCGTCCCGTTGGCGACTCCATCCGAGACATATCTCCAGCTTGGCAGACCACTCGGCGACGTCGGCATGATGCTGGAGGTCGTAAGGATTGCGTCCCTTGTGCTGATTCCAATCGTCATCGCCGTCACCAGTTTTGGAGGATTCCTCATCGCCAGACGCGCACTGCGTCCGGTCGATGTGATTGCAAAGTCTTTGGAATCCATTCAGGCGACCGACCTCTCTCGCCGCATCGATCCACACGCGCCTGATACCGAGGTTGAGCGCCTCACGTCAGCGATTAATCAACTGCTGGATCGGCTCGGAACATCGTTCAAGACCATGCGCGAGTTCACAGCCGACGTCTCTCACCAGTTGCAGACGCCGTTAACGGTGATGAAAGGCACGATCGAGTCCGCTCGAAACGGCGGCCCGGAAGATCGCGCCAAGGCACTTAACGCGGTGTCTGACGAGGTCAATGCGCTCACTGCTACTCTTCAAGATCTGCGTGATCTCGCGCTGGCAGACGCTGACTCAGGTTCGCGCGTTGGCCCGGTAATGGTCAGTGAGGTGTTCGAGGAAGCCGGTGAGCTGGTCAGTGCGCTCGCCGAAGCTCACGGTGTCGCATGCGAGACCGCCATCGAACCTGGCCTGCGCGTGTGGGGAAACCCCGTCCGGCTTCGCCAGTTGCTGCTGAATCTTGGTGAGAACGCTGTCGAGTTCACTCCCGCCGGTGGGCGCATCCGAATTGATGCGGCCAGTCGCGATGGAATGGTCGTCGCCACCGTGTCGGATACCGGCGCTGGTATCTCAGAGGAGTTATTGCCGCGCGTGTTCGATCGGCACGTGCACGGACAGGCGCAGGGGTCGAAAGCAAGATCCGGCCTTGGTCTCGCAATCGTCAAGCGCATTGTCGACGCTCACGGGGGCAACGTGACTATCAGCAGCACTCCAGGGTCGGGCACGACTGCGCTCGTAACGCTGCCGATTGCCAGGGACCTCGCTACATGAGCGATGCATCGATGCCGAGCGTCGCGTTGGTCCGGGCGATCGACTCGTTCGGATCCTTCACCAGTCCCGTCAACGCTCGAATGGCGTCGATCGTCTCAGGGATGACGATGGCCTGGTTGTCGACCATATACGCGTAGAACAGTTCATCGCCCTGAACCCGCAACATGTCGGCCCACAGTGCTACTTCGTAGAGGTTGGCATGAGGGCGGCCGCGATCGGCCATGAGTTCCTTCACCGAGTTGAGAGCCACCAAGCCGTCGCTGATGCGGATCAGCGCGATTCGAGATGAGGTGCGAAATGCCTCGAGCACCTCATCTTTGCTGGCGTCACGCGCCATCTGCACCGACCAGTAGTGCAAATGGCCCAAGGTCTCCGGTACCTTGACCGCCATTGTGACCACATCGAGATCCGGATCGACGCTCTGCGCGTCGGGTCCCTGGTGGCTCGGGATCTCCGGCTCTGGTACCAGCGTGTTCATGATCCCGCTTTCGTGGCTTTCCCAGGGATCAGTCGCGCGTCTGAGCAGAGTACCCCTGGCACGTCGAAGCAACCCGGCTCGCTTGAGTGCGGTCAGTGTTCGCACGATTGAAGTGGTGTTACACGACACGACGCGAGTCGCATCGCGATCGATGGCACTGACATAGCTGGCCTCGGCCACAAAGGAATGGCCGGTCACTTCGTGTTTCTCGCCGCCCTGAACGATGAACTTCAATCGACGCAAGCGATAACCATCGATGTTCTTTGCGGCAACGTGCTTGGGGGTGCAGTCCACCACTATGTCGGCCTGACCCAAGAGGTCGTCCAACGTGCCAGCGACTTGCAATCCGACCGCACGCATGGCGTGTGCGTGTTCGCCGGTGGCACCGAATAAACGAAAGTGATGTCGGGTTGCCATGGTAGCCCGCCAGTCCGTCACGACGTCTGACACGCCAGCCAGCGTCATGTCCTCCTGGCTCACGACGGCTTCCGCCACCCGCTTGCCGATCACGCCGTAGCCGTTCACGGCAACCCTAATCTTCTTCGCTTCAGACACGTTCAGACGTGGTCCCTTCCAACATGGTCACGCACTGAACGGTATCAGCGAGTGTGAAACTGACCTGTGCCGAAAGAGACCCTCGTGGCTCGTCAGAACTCCGCGAATTAAAACTTGTTCATACATGCGAATGCCTCCACCGCAGTAGCGCCGTGGACATCGGCTTGCATGATTTCTCGCTGAGAGTGGTCTGCGCCGGCGTGCGCATACCGACATTTCCCTGTTTAGGGAACTGGCTTGTCCAATCTGGGCTGGTTGCCACGCTTACATGCGTCGGTGGTGACCTCGGTAGGTCAATCGTCAACTTCGAGAGGAATCAACACATGAGAATGAAGAGCATCGTCACGGCGGTCATGGCAGGTTGTGCAGCGGTCGTGATCTCGGCGTCCCCCGCGCTTGCGGCTCAGGCACATGACCAGCATGCCGCGGCCGACAAGGCGAAGCCGGCCTCGGGCATGGCGGCCAAGGACCACGCCATGATGGCCGAACACGGAAAAATGATGGCCGACATGAAGGCCGCCGACCTGCGGCTCACTGAGCTCGTCACCAGGATGAACAGCGCGTCAGGCGCTGAGAAGACGACGGCGACCGCCGCGGTCGTGACCGAGATGGTGGCGCAGAACCGGGCCATGCACGCCGGCATGATGAAGATGCAGCAGGGCATGATGCCCCACATGATGGAACACATGCAGGAGGGAAAAGACTCGATGGCGATGTGCCCGATGATGAAGCCGATGGGCGACATGAAGCACTGAGCGGGCCCGACGGAGCTCGGCCCTACTCAGAAAAGTCGGATCCGTGGAATGGCGATTCATCATCGTCACGGGCTTGCTCCAAGCTGTTGCGACCCTAACCGTCTTCGTTTGGGCGCTGAAAACGCGGGACTTCTCCGAGGCCCGCAATCTTGCGTTCTCGGTGTTGGTCTTCGGCGAACTCTTCCGCGCTTTTGCTGCGAGGAGCACAACACGCGTGTTCTGGGAGGTCGGCGTCTTCACCAATCTGCGACTGCTGGGAGTGGTGGTGTTCTCGGTGCTGATGCAACTCGGCATCCACCACATCCCGGCGGCCCAGGCAATATTCGACATCAGCCCACTGTCGGCCGCCGATTGCGCCATGAGTCTTTTAGTCGCGCTCGGCCCGGTGACAGCGATTGAGGTATGGAAACTTGTTAGCCGTGCGAAGAATAGCCGCTTGTCGGTCTAATGAGCCGCAATCCATACGGAATCGGCCGGCAAAATAACGACGGGGGGAGTTATGGTCGCGTGCGAATGCGAGGACGTTCATGAACGGAAGCGCATCGTGCTCACCGGCGGACCGGGCGCGGGCAAGACGGCGCTACTGGAACTGATCCGGCAGTCATTTTGCGCCCATGTCAAAGTCCTGCCCGAGGCAGCGAGTGTCATTTTCGGCGGCGGATTCCCCCGGGAAGACGATGATTCGTGCCGGCGCGCCGCGCAACGCGCCATCTTCCACGTTCAGCGTGAGCTGGAATCGACCGGCGACAGTCACAAGCCCGCCATCGTGCTATGTGATCGCGGCACAGTCGACAGTCTCGCGTACTGGCCGGGAGCAGCCGACGAGTTCTGGACATCACTCGGAACTACCATTGAAAAGGAACTCGGCAGGTACCATACGGTGATTCACCTGCGGACACCAGCGCTCGAACAGGGTTACAACCATCAAAACCCGTTGCGCACCGAGTCAGCGGCGATGGCCGCTGAAGTGGATGCGCGCATCGCGTTGGCATGGGCGACACATCCACGGCGGTTCGTGGTGGAATCGTCGGCCGACTTTCTCGACATAGCGGCGCGTGCGCTTGAGATACTGCGTCAGGAGTTGCCCGAGTGTTGCCGCCATCATGTCGTGCCGGCTCTGCAACAGCGTCCCGTTAAGTAGCCGCACGACACCTGTATTCTGAAGACGATGCCGACTGAGCCTACGACATCCAATGAGATCGCTGTTCTGCTGGAGAATCACCGCGCGTTTCTGCGGTTCCTTGAACGTCGCGTCGGTGACAGGGACACCGCTGAGGATATTTTGCAGGACGCGTTCACCAAGGTACTGGCACGGCCCGAGGTTGCGCCAGACGCGGAAGCGGTGGTGCCTTGGTTCTACCGTCTTCTCCGCAATGCCGTTATCGATCGTTACCGACGCGGGGGAACGGCTGCGAAGGCTCTCGAGTTGTTCGCCTGGGAGCTGGAGCGTCAGGAATCGGCACCGCCCGATGTGGAGGCGGAAATCTGTGCTTGTGTGGCGAGGTTGGCTGCGACGCTCAAGCCCGAGTACGCCGAGGCGATTCAGCAGATCGATGTCGAAGGCGTACCTGTAAAAGCCTTCGCGGAACGAAACAATCTGTCGCCGAATAACGCGGGTGTGCGCGTGTTCCGCGCTCGCGACGCCCTCAAGAAGCGCGTAACCGAATCGTGCGGCGTCTGCGCTGAGCACGGTTGCGTCAACTGCACATGCAGCAAGGCGCACTGACAGCGTCAGTGTAATGGCAAGGCGGACTCACCGTTAACAAGGCAGGAGGAACTCTCATGGAGAAAGATGTTGTCTGCGGCATGCAAATCGATCCGGCCAAGGCGGCCGGGACCAGCGAGTATCAGGGAAAGACCTATTACTTCTGCTCGAAAGGCTGCAAGACCAAGTTCGACGCCAATCCCGCTCAATTCGCAAAGTGAGGCCGAGGGGCGCCGGGCGGCAGCCCGGCGTCCTGGTAGCGCTGTAATGAACCGTCTGCCGTCGCGTTAACCAGCTGGAGGCCGCAATGGCGACGCATCAACATGACACCCCCGACTCGAACGAAGTCCTAGACCCGGTTTGCGGGATGACTATCTCGCCGGCCGACGCGGTCGGCACCTTGGAGCATGCCGGGCGCACCTACCATTTCTGCAGCGATACCTGCCTCCAGAAATTTCGCGCGAACCCCGCCCCATTCGTCGGTGCAGAGCCGCCCGCGAGCACTCCTCCCGCCGATGAGAAGGCCGAGTACACCTGCCCCATGCATCCGGAGATTCGGCAGAAGGGGCCAGGCTCCTGCCCGATCTGCGGCATGGCGTTGGAACCGGTAACAGTGACCCTCGATGAGGGACCGAACGAAGAACTACAGGACATGACGCGGCGTTTCTGGTGGTCCCTCGCGATCACGGCGCCGATTCTCGCGTTCATGGTGGCCGAGTTCCTACCCGGCCATCTGCTTCACCGATTGCCTGCCGGCTGGCTGAACTGGATTGAGTTCGCTCTCTCGACACCGGTGGTGTTGTGGGGCGGTTGGCCGTTCTTTCAGCGCGGCTGGGCATCGGTGCTCTCGATTCACCTCAACATGTTTACGCTGATCGCGCTGGGTGTCGGCGCAGCCTATCTGTATAGCGTCGTCGCCACGCTGGCTCCCGGACTCTTTCCCGAGTCATTCCGAATGGGCGATCAAGTGGCAGTGTATTTCGAGCCAGCAGCCGCGATCGTTGTCCTGGTCTTGCTCGGCCAGGTTCTCGAACTGCGAGCACGCGCTGGCACCGGTGCCGCAATTCGAAACCTGCTCGGGCTTGCACCGAAGGTCGCGCACAAGATCGCAGCGTCGGGAGACGAGGAAGACATTCCTGTAGAACACGTGCAGTTGGGCGATCGGCTCAGAGTCCGACCCGGCGAGCGTATTCCGGTTGACGGCGTCGTCGCCGAAGGTGTGACGACGATCGACGAGTCAATGGTGACCGGCGAACCGATCCCGGTTGAGAAGGCCGTCGAGTCGAAGGTCACTGGAGGGACAGTTAACGGCACCGGATCCTTCGTCATGACTGCGGAGCGGATTGGTGCAGACACGCTGCTGGCGCAAATCGTGCGGATGGTCAGCGAAGCGCAACGATCTCGAGCGCCGATTCAGCGACTCGCCGATACCGTGTCGGGCTGGTTTGTCCCAATCGTCATCTTGGTGGCGATGATCACTTTCGGCGTTTGGGCGATCTACGGTCCTGAACCTCGTTTTGCTCACGCGATCGTGAACGCGGTCGCGGTGCTCATCATCGCCTGCCCGTGCGCGCTCGGCCTCGCAACGCCGATGTCCATTATGGTGGGCACCGGGCGCGGTGCGGAACTTGGGATCCTACTCAAGAATGCCGAGGCGCTCGAGTTATTCGAGAAGGTGAACACCATCGTTGTGGACAAGACCGGCACGCTGACAGAGGGCAAGCCTCGCCTGACCCTCGTCGAGCCAACGGCCGGCTTCACTGAAGATGTCGTTCTCAGGCTCACGGCCAGCCTCGAAAACGTCAGCGAACATCCGCTCGCACGGGCCATTGTCGATGGCGCCCGCGAACGAGGGACGATGCTCGCTCCTGTGTCTGACTTCGCATCGGCCACAGGAAAGGGCGTCAGCGGCGTCGTGGAAGGCCGTGCGGTGACGATCGGCAACCTTCGGCAGATGGAGGATCTCGGCATCGATCTGTCAAACCTGCGATCACGCGCCGACGAGCTTCGCGCTAAAGGCCAGACAGTGATGCTCGTTGCGATCGACGCGAAGGCTGCGGGGCTGATAGCGGTCGCGGATCCAATCAAGGAATCGGCTCGAGAGGCAATCAGGGATCTGAGGGCACAGGGCATTGATGTCGTCATGCTCACGGGCGATAACAAGACAACGGCAATGGCGGTCGCACAGTCGCTGGGCATCCAGCACGTTGAGGCTGACGTCCTGCCCGATCAGAAGGCCGCAGTCGTCCTGCGACTCCAGAAGGAAGGAAAGGTAGTTGCCATGGCCGGCGATGGCATCAACGATGCGCCCGCGTTGGCCCAGGCGAACGTCGGCATCGCCATGGGTACGGGCACCGATGTCGCGATGGAAAGCGCCGGCGTCACTCTCGTCAAAGGCGATCTGCGAGGCATCGTTCGAGGGCGTGCATTGAGTTCAGCGACAATGAAGAACATTCGCCAGAATCTGTTTTTCGCGTTTGTCTACAACGCTCTGGGCGTGCCAGTGGCGGCTGGGCTTCTTTATCCTTGGTTTGGAATTCTACTCAGCCCGATGATTGCGAGCGCAGCGATGACTTTTAGCTCGGTTTCGGTCATCGCCAACGCCCTTCGACTGAGACGTGCGAGCTTCTAATTCCTAGTGATGGCCAAGCATTCCGCCGCTCAAATGACGGATCACAATGGCGAGGACGAGAGCCATCACCGTCATCCAGAAAGCGTAGACCACTGGGGTTCGGCCGGCCAATTCCTGCGACCCATCTGCCTGGACACCAACGAGCGAAGTGCGCCCTTGTGGTTTGAAGATAGAGAGAACAATCGCAATGAGAAGGACAACGCTGGCCGCGCCCGCATCGGCTACCAGCTGCATTCGGGGATCGCGCAGGTGATCCACGCTCAGCGAACCGGTACTCGCAGCTTGCGCTACGGTGCTGACGACTTGCATGTGAAGCATTATGAGCAGGCTGGCGCCAACCGTGATGAGAAGCTTCGAGACCACCCAATAGTGCCGAAAGACGCCCCACTGAGTGCCGAGGGACTGAATCAGGCCGGTAGCTAGCGACGCGAGGCTGAACGGCACGATGACGAACCATCCGACGGCCTCCATTGCGATGTAGGCGCTGCGAACTAGGCCGTCAGTTCCGTCGCCGCGTAACCCGATAAGCGCCAGCGCCAGAAAAGCGACGACGGCTCCGAACCATCCCACCGAAGAGGTTGCATGCGCGGAGAGAGCAATCTTTCGCCAGGTTCGACTGAGCTTCACATCCACAATCCTATCGTCGTCAGCCTGAACGTTTTCTGAACGCAACTACGGCTGGCGTGTGGGCACATCGGCTTTCCGCAACTCGGCGAACCCTCGAGAAATAGCACCCGCATCAACCTACGAACGAGACCTCACTATCACCAACTTAGAAAAACGTCTCGGATCGGGTTAGGGACCTGGAGGTTAACAGCGCATTAACTCCGCCTTCCAGCCAGACCCTGCGCGAACGGCCGAGTCCCGCCGTTCAAGATAGAGCTCGCCCGACAGCGCAGCGAACCTGCTACTTCGCCGACGTGATCGCTGGCACCAATCGCACCTCGAGCACGGTCAGGTCCAGAATGCTGTCGCCCAGCGCATCCACCACCACGCTGCCGCCGACCTTCACATCCTTCAGCGCCACCGGCTTCTTGTCGCGCGTGAACTTGGTCTGCTTGTTCATGTCCATCTCGACGATCTTGCCGTCCTTCTGCTTCACCGCGATCTCGGTCGCGGAGACCTTGGTGACGGTACCGATGATGCGGTACTCGTCGTGCGCGGCCGACAGCGGCGCCTGGGTCATCGTCATCACTACTGCTATCAAGGTCAAGCCGATCATTCGTCGCAACATGGGAACTCCTCAGGGATTGGTAACGTCGTGTGGCACTTTGGTTTTATCGAAACGGAACTCCATCGCCGATACGTAGAACCCGCTGCTGGTCAGCTTCACCGTGACGGTCTCGCCGCCGGGATTCTCCCAGTACCAGCCGTGCAGCCCCGTGAACGGCGCCGCGAACGCGCCGTGGTCGTTGTCGCGGGTGCTCTTGTTGAAGCTGATCACCTGGTTGGGATCACCATTCAACTCGCCGTGCAGGTCGTGGATGACCGGCGCCGTTGCCGACCACGAGTACAACATGCTGCCGCCCGACTGGAGATAGTACTTGTACTCGACGTACTCGTATGGCCCGAGGGTGAACTCGATGGCGTCGCGTTTGTAGGTGCCGGCGTAACGGCCCACCGGTCCCTCAACCACCGGCGTCGCGGCGGTGGCGCCCTCGGGCGCGGCCACGACGGGTCCAGCCGACGGGTTGGCAATGGCGGTGAGGCCCAACGCCTTGCCCGTGCCGAGTGGATCCACGCCGTACTCCGCGGGCAAAACGAGCGTCACGAGGATCACACCGGCGACCGCCAGCGCAGCCGCGGTGGTGATGGCGAGAGTCCTGGTCGAAGGCAATTCGGTCGCGTTATTGGTGGTGGTCATTGGGGGGCGATCACAAGGCCGGCCAATTGGTAGCCAGCGAACACGAAGCCGGCGGTCATCAGCGCGGCGTTGGTGACATAGGCATGTTGCAGGTAGCCCGGCCGCGACCGCCAGTAGGTCAGCGCGAGCAGGACCGCGCACAAGGCCAGCATCTGTCCAATCTCGACGCCGACGTTGAAGCTGACGATGTTCTCCACCAGGCCGTTGGGCGACAGCTGGAATTGTTGCAGCTTGGTGGCCAGGCCGAAGCCGTGGAAGAGGCCGAAGGTCAGCACGGCGACCCGAGGGTCGGGCTGGAAGCCGAGGATGCGGCGAAAGCCGCCGAGATTCTCAAAGCCCTTGTAGACAATAGAGAGTCCGATGATGGCGTCGATCAGGTACGGATCGACGCGAATGCCGCCAAGCGCCCCGCCAAGCAGGGTCAAGCTGTGGCCGATGGTAAACAGGCTGACGTAGAGCAGAATGTCCCTGAGCCGATAGAGATAGAAGATCACCCCGACCAGGAATAAGAGGTGGTCGTAGCCAGTGACCATGTGCTTCGCCCCCAAGTACATCAGCGGGATGATGGCCGGACCGTCGAGCGAGAGCAGGTAGAGCGCGTCCTTCGACGACACGCCGTGCGCATCCGCGGGCGTGAGGGTGATGGCGCACAGCGCCACCACCAACCCGGCCCCAACCCCCCACCGGACCCTGCGCCCGGCGGGATTCATCAGCAGCTCGTTCATCGGCACCATCGTCCTATTGCGCCGACCGCGGCGTCAGGGTGGTCTTGGCGGACGGCCGGATTCCGCTGGGACCCTTGGTCCAGTCACTGACGGTGCCGTCGGCGAACCGCTGCCGCAGCGTCCATACAATTTCCTTCTGGTCGCGCGGATTGCGGGCGACAAACGCGAACTCCGCGAACTCCCCAGGCGGAATCGTCATGGTCCACGTGATGGCGACAATGCGGTCGTTCTGCCGCTTGGCTTCATACTTCCAGCCGGCGGGTACGGCAATCGCTTCAACGATCACACCCTCCGGGATCTCCAGCTCAGCCGCGACGGTCGCTACTTTGCTCTCGGTCGGCACGGTCAGCACGTATTTCTCAGTGCCGCCGGCCATCGAGGTTCGCGGCGCGATGGTGATATGGGCCTGCGCGAGGGCGGGCAACAGCGCGGCGACCGCGGTCAGGCCAAACACGGCAACGAATCGGGATTTGATCATTATGGGTCTCCTGAGGGTTGAGTAACCAACGACGAATCCGGAAGCAGGCGGTCCCGGGTGAACAACCGGTACAGCACCGGCAACACGAGCAAGGTGAGCAGCGTCGATGACAGGATGCCGCCGACGACCACGGTGGCGAGCGGACGCTGGACCTCGGCGCCGGTGCCGGTGGCCAGCGCCATCGGCAGGAAGCCGAGCGACGCGACCAGCGCGGTCATCAATACCGGTCGCAGGCGCGCCAATGCGCCGTTGAAGACCGCCTCGTCCACCGACGCGCCGTCGGCGCGCAGCCGATTGATGAAGGTCAGCATCACCAAGCCATTCAGCACGGCGACGCCCGACAATGCGATGAATCCCACTGCGGCCGAGATCGAGAATGGGATGTCGCGCAGCCAGAGGACCAGCACGCCGCCGGTCAGCGCCAACGGGACGCCGGTGAACACCAACAACGCGTCTTTGAGATTACCGAAGGTGGCGAACAGCAACAGGAAGATCAGCAACAGCGCGACCGGCACGACCACCTGCAATCGCGCACGCGCCGACAACAGTTGCTCGAACTGGCCTCCCCACGCCGTCCAGTAGCCGGCCGGGATGGTGACCTCGTTCTGGATCCGTTGCTCGGCCTCTGCCACGAACGAGCCGATGTCACGGCCGCGCACGTTGGCCGTGACGATCACGCGGCGCTTGCCGTTCTCGCGGCCGATCATGTTGGGGCCGGTGGCAATCTCGAGGTCGGCAATCGCTCCCAGCGGGACGTAGTCACCGGCGCCGGGCGAATCCGGCAGGGGAATCGGCAGCCGCTCGAGTCCCTCGATGTCGGTCCGCAACACCTCGGGCAACCGCACCACGATGTCGAAGCGGCGGTCGCCATCGTAGACCTGGCCGGCCGTTCGTCCGCCAATGGCGACCTCGACAACCTCCTGCACGTCGGCGACGTTGAGCCCGAGCCGGGCCATCGCCGGCCGATCCAGTTGCACCGTCAACATCGGCAAGCCAGTAGTCTGTTCGACCTTGACGTCGGCCGCCCCCTGGACGTTCGCCAGCACGCCCTCGACATCGGCGCCGACCGCCTCCAGTGTCGCCATGTCGTCGCCGAAGATCTTCACGGCCACGTCACTGCGCACGCCGGCGATCAACTCGTTGAAGCGCATCTGGATCGGCTGCGTAAACTCGTAGTTGTTCCCCGGCAACTTCAATAAGTCGGCTTCGAGCTGCTCGACCAGGGACGCCTTGGGCCGCCGCGGGTCCGGCCATTCCGACAACGGCTTCAACATCACGTAGGTGTCGGCCACGCTCGGCGGCATGGGGTCGTTGGCGATCTCCGCAGTACCCAGCTTGGAGAAGACATAGTCGACCTCGGGATAGGTCTTCAGCTTGCGCTCCAGCGCATGCTGCATCTCGACCGCCGTCGTCAGGCTGGTGCCGGGAATGCGCAGCGCGTGCACCAGCAAGTCGCCTTCATCGAGGCTGGGCAGGAATTCGGACCCGAGCCGCGTGGCCATCACACCGGTCACGAGCATCAGGGCCGCGGCGGCCACCACGGTGGCGGCGCGGTTCGCCAGTGCCATGCGCAGAGCCGGTCGATAGGCGCGCAGGGCCCCGCCGACCAGGACATTCTCCTTTTCCGACATGCGCCCGGTCATGAAGATGGCCAGCGCCGCCGGCACGAAGGTCAGCGTCAGGATCATGGCCGCCCCGAGCGCCGTCAACACGGTGAACGCCATCGGGAAGAACATCTTGCCCTCGATGCCGGTGAGCGTGAGGATCGGCAGGTAGACGATCATGATGATCAGCTCGCCGAAGATGGTGGCGCGGCGGACCTGACGGGACGCGTCGAAGACCACCTCGAATCGTTCCGCGCGGGTCAGCAACCGTCCCAGTTCGCGCTGCCGTTCGCCGAGACGGCGCACGCAGTTCTCGACGATGATCACCGCGCCATCGACGATGATGCCAAAGTCGAGCGCGCCCAGGCTCAGCAGGTTGCCGCTGACGCCCTGTTCGACCATGCCCGTGATCGTGAACAGCATCGACAGCGGGATGACGCAGGCGGTGATGATCGCGGCGCGAATGTTCCCGAGGAACACGAACAGGATGAGGATGACGAGCAACGCGCCGACCATCAGGTTGTCCTGGACGGTCTCGATGGTGGCGTCAACCAGCTTCGACCGGTCGTAGACGGTTTTGGCGACGACGCCGGCCGGCAGCGTGCGGTTGACTTCCGCCATGCGGTCGGCGACGCGCTTCGCGACGACCCGGCTGTTCTCGCCCATCAGCATGAAGGCGGTGCCGACGACGACTTCCTGGCCGTCTTCAGTGGCTGCCCCAGTTCGTAGTTCCTGGCCGAGCGCCACTTGCGCGATGTCGCGAACGTAGATCGGCACTCCCCGGGACTGCCGCACCACGATCTGCTCGATGTCGGCGATCGTGCCGACCTGTCCCGGCGTGCGCACTAAGTACTGTTCGCCGCGGCGTTCGATGTAGCCGGCGCCGACATTGGCGTTGTTGGCGGCGAGCGCGGCCATCACGTCACGAAAGGTCAGCCCGTGCGCGGCCATCTTTGCGGGGTCTGGGGTGACGTGGAATTGCTTGGTGTAGCCGCCAATGCTGTTGACGTCGGCCACCCCGGGCACGGTGCGCAACTGCGGCCGCACGATCCAGTCCTGCACCGTTCGCAGATCCATGCCCGAGTACGGCTGCCCTTCCGGTGTGCGCGCGCCCTCCTGCGCTTCGACCGTCCACAGGAAGATCTCGCCGAGCCCGGTGGCAATCGGGCCCATCGACGGCATGATTCCGGGCGGCAGGTTGTCGCGAGCCTCGAGCACGCGCTCGTTCACCAGTTGCCGCGCGAAGTAGATGTCGGTGCCGTCCTCGAAGATCACGGTCACCTGCGACAGGCCGTAGCGCGAAATCGAGCGGGTTTCGAGCAGGCGGGGCATGCCGGCCATGGCGGTTTCGACCGGGAACGTGATGCGCTGCTCGGCTTCGAGCGGCGAATACCCCGGCGCCTCGGTATTGACCTGCACCTGGACGTTGGTAATGTCCGGCACTGCGTCAATCGGCAGCCGCTGGTAGTTGAAGGCGCCGAAGATCGCGAGGCCGATGGTCGTCAGCAGCACCACCCACCGCTGCGTGATCGAGAACTGGAGGATCCGCTCGATCATGACGGTTCTCCCCGGTCTCCGCTGCGCGCCGCCTTAGTGATCATGCGTGGCACCCAGCTTGCCGATCTCCGCCTTGACGGCGAAGCTGTTGGTGGCGGCGTAGCGCTCGCCGGCCTTGAGCCCGCTGAGCACCTCGACCCAGCCACCGTCGGTGCGGCCCAGTTCGAGCGGCCGGGCCTCGAACCAGTCGCCATAGCGAACGAACACGACTTGCCAGTCGCGGAAGGTCTGGATGGCCTCGGCCGGCACGGCTAACGGCACCATCGCTGACGACTGCTCGAGCTTGATGGTCACGAACGATCCCGGCCGCCAGGCGCCGTCGGTGTTTGGCACGACGATGCGGGCGGTGGCGCGGCGATTCTGCTCGCCGATCAGGGCGCCGATGAAGCTGACGCGGCCGCGCACCTCGAGGCCGGCATCAGGGGCGGCGACCACCGCGGTCTGCCCTTGCCGAACGTTGACGAGATCCGTCGCCGGGATGCTCGCCTCGATCCATACCGAGCTGAGGTCGGCAATCGTGAAGATGTTGCGGTCTTCGGCGACCGCTTCGCCGACGGTCAGGTCTCGCTCGACCACCGTGCCGGCAATCGGCGCGCGAATCTCGTAGCGCGACAGGCGGTCGGGCGCGGCCGTGCCAAGCGAGGTGACCGCCGCCTGGCTCAGCCCCAGCGCCACGAGCTTCTGACCTGCCACCTCGTGCGCCAGCCGCACTTCGTCGAATGCGCGGCGGGCTTCGAGAAATTCCTGTTCGGCTGAAATCTTCTTCTTCCATAAGTTCTCTTCGCGAACGAGCGCGACTCGCGCGAACTGGACGCGCTGCGCGGCGGCAAGGTATCCGCTCTTCGCATCGGCCAGTTCGCGGCTGTTGATCACCGCCATCAGGTCGCCGGCGCGGACGCGGTCGCCTTCTTGTCGCAGCACTTCGATGACGACCCCTTGCAGGCGCGGCACCACGTGCGCGACCCGGGTTTCATCCGCCTTGATCTCGCCCGGCACCTCGAAGGTCGTCACCATCTGGCGCGGGCCGACCGCCTGAATCGTGATGCCGGCGCTTGTCAGCGTGTCGTCGGCCAGCTGCACCTTGCCTTCGATCTGCGAATACGCCCACTCCTGCGTGCGGCCGTTACGCACCGCATGCACCTTGACGTCAAACGAATGGGGCTCTTCGACCACGGCCTCGCCGCGCAGGTAGTCGGCTTCGGGAACGAACGCGATGCGATCGACACGCCCGCCGAGGCGGTGGAGTTCCACCCGCAGGGTCACTTCGGCCGGCGCAATCGGCCGGCCGTTACGGTCGAGCGGGTAAATGCGGAAGTGCGGCTCGACGCCGGTCTCGTAAATAGTGACTTCGACCTGGAAGTCGTCGGCCGGCAACAGCCGCGCACCGTGTGGCCCGCGCGGATACTCGGCACTCGCCTCCCCTTCCTCGTGTTTCTCGGGACCGGCTGCGTCGCTGCGCAGCAACCACAGCGAGGCGCCGACGGCGGTCAGGATGATCGCGACGATGAGCAACAAGCTTCTGCTTTTCATGACTGTTCCTACTGGCCCTTCACTGGCGCCAATGCGGCGTCTGCGAGTGGCACGCCGATCAGCCGTTCAACTTGCGCCGCCGCCTTGTGCGCGTCGGCCAATGCGCGCAGATGCTGGGTTTCGGCGCTGACCAGTGTGCGCTGGGCGTCGAGCACTTCGAGATAACCAAACCGGCCAAGCCGATAACCTTCTTCAACAGATGCGAACGCCGAGCGTGCACCCGGCAGCACCCCGTCCGCGAGTGCCGCCGCCTCGTCGTGCGATATGGCGAGGTCGCGATAGGCCGCCGCCAGTTGCGTGGTGACGCGCGCGCGTGCCGCGCGCGCGGCTTCGCGGGCCTGCGCGACCCGCTGGGCCGCCGCCTGGACCCCAGCCTGGTTCCGGTCGATGAACGGCAGGGGCATGGACGCGCCGACCACGAACGCGTTGCTGTCGATGTCGGTCAACCTTCGATAGCCCGCGGTCACCGTGAGGTCAGGCACTGCGCGTGCCGATTGCAGCGCGCGGGCCGCATCACGTTGCGCGATTTCGGTCGCCCACCGGGCCACCTCTGGATTGCGGGCCACATGCTGCGCCAGCGTGTCGAACGACGGCAGGACCGGCGACGACTGCAGGTCGCCTTCGGCCGACGCGAACACCGCGGACGGATGCCCCCAAAGCGCGGCCAGCGCGACCCGATCGGCAGCCAGCGACCGCTGCGCGCGTTGCGCCTCGATGCGGGCCATCGCCAGCGCGACCCCCGCCTTCGTTTGCTCGATGGGCGACGCCACGCCGGCATCCACCCGCGACCGTACGGTCTGCTCCACTTGCTCCACCAACGCGCGGGCACGGTCGGACAGGGCCACCGCTTGCTGGCTCACCAGCACGTCCAGGAATGCCGCTGTGACGCGCGTCAACACATCGATGCGAGCGGCCTCGAAGTCCCACTCGGCGAGGTCACGATCGAGGCCGGCGAGCGATCGGCGCGCTGCCCGCTTGCCGCCCAGTTCGATCAGCTGACTCAGTTGCACGGTGGCCTGCATCCCCGCCACCACGCCATCATCGCGTAGGAGCCCGGACGCGCCGATGTCCTCGAACAGGATGTCGGCGACGGGATTGGGTGGCCGACCTGCCTGTATGGCCGCCGACTCGCGGGCCCGAACCTCCCAGGCGACGCTCGCCAGTTCGGGGCTCTGTCGCATGGCCAGCGCCAGTGCGTCACGCAGCGTGATGGGGCCGGTCGGGTTCTCGGCCGCGCCGGGAGGCGGCGCGGCGGCATCCGTGGGCGGCAGGCTCACAACCAAGCCTGCGCCAAGCGGCCGGGGCACGACCACCTGGGCGCTAGGTCGAAGACCGGCAACGATCAAGAAAAGCAGGGCAACACATCCGGCGCGCGTTGTACGCAGGCGACAAGACATCGAGAGATGGCGAGGCAATGACATAGCCCTCCGGCCGGACAACGGCCGCGAATTACACGATCAACGAATTGGGAAACGAGTACGTGCGGGGTCGCTAGACGACGGCTGGCGGAGCGGGCGATGACGTGAAGCGTAGCGGCGGGTCGTGGGTCGGCAGCATGGTGCTCCGACGGCACGACGCGGCAGGGTCGAGAGTTGGCGGGGCCACGACTGGGCGGGCGCCAGGAGGGAAAGCGATCCCCGCAAACGGCCTGGCCAGTTCCGACGATGCCGTCAGGAATTGCGCGTTGGTGTGATCCGCGAAGTCGGCGCCGATCTGACCACCGGTTG
Source organism: Vicinamibacterales bacterium (assembly GCA_038213735.1). Lineage (GTDB taxonomy): Bacteria > Acidobacteriota > Vicinamibacteria > Vicinamibacterales > UBA2999 > 12-FULL-67-14b. The sequence goes on from JBBQSP010000007.1 coordinate 45,112, forward strand.
CGACCTCGTCGTGGTGATCCTCGGCGTGGTGATCTTCGTCGCCACCGATGACGTGCTGATGCACCACCGCGTGGTCATCATCCACATGCCGATGCACGTCAGGCAGCAGGCCGGCCAGCGCAACCGCAAGGGTGACTGCCGTCGCGACAACGCGAGCGGTCCAAGTGGACGACACGATGCGAGGAGTATGTCGGCGCACGCGCGCCAATGTCAAACCACCCACTGGATTTGGCGGCTGTCGTTGTTGTCCGCGACTGTGCCCAGGACTGTGCCCAACCCAACGCCAACCAAGTTCCCAATAAAAAACGGGCCGAAACCATGACGATTTCGGCGGCTCGCAATTTCCTGCTGAATGGTTTGGAGGAGTAGCCGGACCGATCACCGCCGTCTCCAGAATATCTCCACAACGTCGGGAGAATCGCGAGGACCGCGGTGGACGGCAGTGAACTAAGCGAAGCGACGTAACCGCCTGTGATTGAAGCGCTTAAGCCAGAAGTTGCGCGCCATCACCAACTTAGAAAACAGGCTTGCTTCGGGTTCGGCTCCCTTTGCTACCGAGCGAAATGCTGCTGAGGTGCTTGACCTCGCCATAAACTCTCGTCCATGATGCTGCGTCTTGTCGCTGATGGGGACGCTGATGGGGACATCGTCCGAGCTCTGCTCGCCCGTCACCGCCGCCGCGACACGTTTCACGGACATTCGCTCACAACAGGTGCAGGAACAGTCCGGGAGCTCAACCATGTCCAGAGTCGCATTCCCTATTCACCTTGTCGTCGCCGCGATACTCGCCAGCGGCAGCGTCGCCGCCCAGACCGCGCCTTCGCGCGTGCTGGTACTCGACCAACAGGCCCGCTCGCTCACCGCTCTGGCGCTGCCGAGCGGTCGCGCCGAGCAGACGACGGCGCTTCAAGGCACGCCGACGACGCTGCTGCGCACCACCGACGGCCAGCGCCTGCTGGTGCTTGATCCCGGCGAGGGCCGCGACGCCGGCGACAAGGGTTTCCAGGCGAAGACGCGCGCGGCCCTAACCATCGTCGACGGCCGCACGCTGGCCGTCCGAGGCCGGGTCGAACTGGGGTGGGGCCTGGTGCAGCCGACGATGCTGTCGGCCGGCGGCGACCGGCTGTCGGTCGTCGGCCCGGGGTTCCAGGGCCGCTCGCCGGCCGAGAGCCTGGCGCGCGAGGTGGTCACGGTCGATCTCGCGGCGGGCACGCTGATGTCCCGCATCGAATTGCCGCGCCGTGCCACCGCGTTCCTGGCCACCCCCGACGGCCGTACCGCTGTGGTCCTGTCAGCGCGGGAGGAGCCGCGCAAGGCGCCGGTGATGCCCGCGGAACTGCGCTTTCTCGACCTCACCGCGGGCACCGTGACGGCCACCGTGTCGCTCGAAGGTGACCCACGTGGGCCGGTACTGTCGCCGGACGGCCAGTTCCTCTATCTCCTCGATCGCGGCAAGCCCAACGACAATCCCGACAAGAACGTGAACGGGCGGCTGCATGTCGTGTCGATGGCCACCCGCGCCGTGCAGGGGGTGAGCGACGTTGGTTCCAAGCCGCGCGGGCTGGTCCTCGACGACCGCGGCCGCCAACTGTTCATGCTGAGCGACGGCACCCCGATCAAGGGACCGGCCAATCGGCAGCGGCCCGGCGAACTGCGCGTGATCCGTGGCGCGGCGCCAGCGGCGCCGATTGACGTACCCAGTTCGCCCGAGCGGCTCGAGGTCAGCGCCGACGGCGCTTGGCTCTACGTGATAAGCGCCGACGCCTTGACCAAGCTCACGCTCCCGGGACTGGTGGCCTCTCCGCCCGTGCCGATGCCCAGCGTCGGTCTCCTCGACACGATGATCAGCCGCGACGGCCGCCTCATCTACTCGGTGTTCGGCGAGTACTTCTCGACTGTCGACGCTGCGACCGGGAAACACGTGGCGTCGGTGCGCACCGGCCGGACGGGCAAGAAGATGCTCCTTGCCCTGGAGTCGGGGTTGCAGACGGAGACCGCGCGGCTCAACGCCGAGAACGCCGCTCGACGCGACGGCAGGTCGTACTACTCCTACACCGAGTACACGCTGCGCGAACCGCGCGGCGCGATGGCCATCCAGCCCGATGGGAAGGCCATCTACGTTCTGAACAGCCAGACCTCCGATGTCACGGTGGTCGACGCCGAGAGCGGCGTGCTGCTCGAGAAGATCGCCGCGGGCGGCTTCGTGGTGAAGTTCATGCCGACGGCCGGAGTGGCGCTCGTGCCGTCGTCGGCGACGGTGCACGTCGTCGACCTGGCCACGCGCAAGAAGCAGGCTGATGTCGTGACCGACAGCCAGGGCCAGTTCAACCAGGCCGAGCTCTCGCCCGACTCCAAGGTGGCAGTGATCTCGGGGGCCGGGGGGGTTCTCGTCGTCGACGCGACGAGCGGCAAGCCAGTGGGCACCATGAAGGCTTTCGCGCGCGTCGTCGAGGTCCTCACCGAGTGGGGCGGGCCGCGCCGCTGAACGGTTTAGCTAGTATCCAGGCGTCGCCCCAGAGCGCTGTGAGAATGTCTTCGCCGTGGTCGACATCGGGCTCGTCGACAGCCGTATGAAGGACTTTTCGACGACAGGTGCGGGGGGGGAGGTCAGCGGCGCAGCCGTCCGGCATCGCCGTCGATGACGAACGCGGCCCAGAAGAACGGGTGACTCGTCTCGGCGCGTTGCGTGAGCGCGCGCTGAGCGTGTGCCAGGGCCTCGTCGGCGGGTCGTCCCGCGAGCAGGGCCGTGTAGAAGGCCTCCATCAACGCCGCGGTGGCTTCGTCTGGTGCCCTCCACAACGAAGCGGCGACGGCGCGCGCTCCGGCGAACTGGAACGCGCGGGTGAGACCGAGCAGACCCTCGCCGGCAAACGTGCGGCCGAGGCCCGTGTCGCACGCCGACAACACGACGAGGTCGGCGTCCACGCGCACCTGCTCGAAGATCTCCCACGCCTGCAGCAGGCCGTTGTCGCCGGCGACACCGTCGGCGGCTGGTGACATCACCAGCGCCGAATCGAGAGGGCTGGCGTTGTTGGTGAGGCCGTGCGAGGCAATGTGCAGGATGGCGGTGTCGCGCGGGACGCTGCGCACAGCCGTTTCAGTTGCCGCCGCACCTAGCAGGAGCTGCGATCGTGGCGCGAACGCCGCGGCCACGCGCTCGGCCTCGCGCCTCGATCCGGGCAGCGCGGCGAGCGATCCCACCAGGGCCTGCCGCACGGTGGTGTCCCCGCTCGAGACGTCAGCAGCGGCCGCACCCAATGTCACGCCGCCCAGGGCCACTGCCGACAGCGCTGCTCGCGCGGCGCGCGGACGCGCCGCCAGTCCGGCTCGCGCCGTCAGAGACGGCACCACCGAAGTCGGTTTCAGTTCCGCCAAGTACGACGGCCCTGTGCCGCGTCCAGCGGGACGACGCAAGGCGGCAAACGGGAGCCCGTGCAGTACGCCGTCTGGCACGATGACGAGGCGCTCGGCGCGCCGGACGTCCTGGTCCACCGGTGTCAGCAGCGCGTCGTATAGGGCGATGGATGCGTCATCGAGCTCGGTGGTTGAGCGGCTGCCGTCGCGGGCGCGATCGACCAGGCGGCGCCAGCGGTCGACGCGATCGGCGACCTGTACGCCGGTGACGGGGAGCCGCACCACCCGCAACCTGTCGCGGCTGATGGCGAATACGGCGCTTTCATCCGTGCCGAGGTGATAGACCAGCGCGAGGGTTCCCGGAGGCAGGGTCTGCTGAAGCGCGGCTTGCGACGGCGGTGTGGGTTCCAGCTGATCGGCCAGGGCCGGATCCACCCGCCGAAGGTTGCTGGCGGCCAGCGACTGCCGTTCACGGATGTCGCCGAGGTGAGCCTGCAGGGCGCGCACCTTCTCGCCGGCAGTGGCAGGCGACAGGCTGGCCAGCTGTGCGAGCGTGTCGTCGTACTCGCGGGCGAGCCGGCGCCGGTCCCGTGCAAGCGCAGCGGCTTCGTCCGTGCGTCCGAACGCCAGATCGCGTGTGGCGAGTCGATCGAGGACCGAACGGGCCCGAAAGGCTTCGAGCGCCGACAGCGCATCGGCCTCGCGACCGAGCGCCAGCAGGGTCTCCACATACGGGCGCTGCACGTCGGCGTCGTCGATGTAGCCAGCCTCGAGAGCCAGCGTCGCGCCAAGCCGCTTCACCTGCCGGTTCAGTGCCGTCACGGCCTCCGCATATCGCTCCGCGGCCGCCTGCAGCCGCTGTTCGCGCACGTCGATGCGCGCCATCGTGGCCAGCGCGGCCACCTCCAGCCGCGAGCCCGGGACGAGGCGTCGAGCGATGTCGAGGCCGTGGGCCTGCAGTCGTCGCGCCTCATCGGCCTGGTTCCGGGCCAGGGCGATCCGAGCGGCCATGTTGTAGGCACGTGCGGCCGTGAGGCCGCCCGGGGCAACGCGGTCGGTATGGGCGACGGCACGGGAGACCAGCGCGGCCGCCGATTCAAGGTCCCCCCGACGCTCGGCGTTTGCCGCCAGGCTCCACAGGATGGCCGCAATGGAGCCGTCGTCCGCGCCGACCATCAAGCGGATGCGCAGGGCCTCGTCGTACGCGGCGGTGCTGCCGGCATCGTCGCCGACGCGGGCGCGCGCCGTGCCGAGGTTACCCAGCGTGTCGGCGAGCGCCACTGAATCGGGTGCGGCCCGGGCAGCTAGTTCGTGTGCCGATTCGAATGCCGCGAGCGACTGCTGGTAATCGCCGCGTTCCGAGATGAGTGAGGCAAGGTTGGTGAGGCCGCGCACGCGATCGAGCGGGTTCATCGAGGTCCGTTCCGCCGCGGCCAGGAACGATCGAAAGTAGGTTTCGGCGCGGACGAAGTCGCCGCGCTGCGCAGCAATGACACCCAGGTTCGCGTGGTGCCCGAGTGCTAGCGCGTCGGCGGGTGTTCCTCGCGCACGGTCGAGCGCCTCGGCGGCTTGCAGGTGCCGCTCGCCCTCGGCCAGCCGGTTCTGTTCGACCAGGAGGATGCCTCGATTGGCAGCGTTGGCAATGCGATCGGGATGATCCGGAAACCGCTCGAGCACCTGCGCGGCCTCGTCGAGCAGGCGTTCGGCACCGGTACGGTCGCCCCGTCGACGTAGCGTCAGGGAGAGCCCTCCCAGGCTGGCCACTTCGGCGATGGACGCCGGCGCCGCGATGCGGGCGAGGTCGAGCGCACGCTGGTAGGTGCGCTCGCTTTCGTCGAGCCGGCCGAACTCACGCTGCGCGGCGGCCAGGCCGTTGAGCGTCCGCACGAGCGCGGGGCTGTTGGGCCGTTCGGCCTGCAGCAACGCTACAGCATCGCTCAACGCGGCTTCGGCGGCCACGGGTTGCTGTCCGGCCTGGTGCGCGCGAGCCAGGCTGTCGAGAGCCTCGCGTTCGAGGAGAGGCTGTGCCCGCTCGCTCGCCGCCGCACGGGCGCTTCCATAGGCGGTCACCGCGCCGGCCGCGTTACGTGCGGCCATCTCGCCGCCTCCGGCGCGCAGCCAGAACCAGGCGGCCAACGATGGGTCTGGGTCTTGCGACGTTTGTTCAGCAAGCACACGCCACGTGGCGGCCGCGGCCGCGGACTCCCCTCCGGCGGCCTGCGCCGTGGCACGCTCGTGAGCGGCGCGCCGTTCCCCGGTTAGCAGCGGTGCGACGCCGAGCACCCAGGCCCCGCCGCGAAGCGGAGCCGTCGCGATCTGTTCGTCGCGCACGAAGGAGACGACCACACCCCGTTGGCGCAGGCCGTGCTCAGCCTCAGCCTCATACCAGTCGGCGATCATCGCCACCGCATGTGTTCCCGCGGGCTCGGTTTCCGGGAGCGCCCACGCGAAAATCACGTCACCGGGGCGCAACCCGGCCTTGCTGGCACCCGACCATGGGGGCCCGGTCGACTCCACGCGCACGCCCGAGACTGGCGTCGTCCCGGGCTGCGTCGTGGAGCTAGCCATCACGCTGGTGATGGCGCAGGCGGCGAAGGCAATTGCGAGACGGGCGTTCATGGGTGTCGCGACCGCGTCTGGGAGACCATAGCATGGAGGTCCAGGGCTCGCCGCCTCGGCGTCTGCGCGACCTCAGTTCAGCGAGTCACGGTTTGAACGCGTCCTGCCATCGCGATCCCGGTGGACCCTCGAAAATCACCTCGGTCATCACGACCTCTCCCTGCCCCATCGGGCCTGACGGGACCACGGTGATCGAGAACGCCGCGCTCAACCCCGTCGGTGCCGGTCCGTAGGGGGACCACGTGGCCGGTTGCGTGGCCCAGGCCTGGAAGGCTGACGACTTGTACTTCCAGCCGTATTGCAGCTGCTTGCCCTTGAAGAACCCGAACTCGCAGGTGACGGGGAGCGTGTCGGTGACCAGCGGAACGGGCACCACCATCCTCTGGACGCGCAGGTGCCAGGAGCCGCCGTTCTGTCTCGAGATGCACTCGGCACCCTTGTTCATGGGTGCGGACGTGTTCAGGTAGCCCCGCAACCGGGCGAAGCCCAGCAGGGTGGGAATCTCCGTGCCGCGAATGCGGTATTCCACCGGCGCCGGCAGCGCGGACGGCGTTGGCGAGGCACGGATCACGTGTCCGGTTGCCACGTTCGAACTGCGGACGCCACCGTCCCGTAGTTGCACCTGGATCTCGTAGGTGCCGCCTGGCGGGGACGGGTTGCCTGGGAGCAGCTTCACCGTAAAGGTGTTGCGGCCCCCGGTGTCGAAGAACCGGCCCCACTGCAGGTGCGTGCCACCCGGCGGCTTCACCCGCATTCGGAAGTACGGGATCGGCACGCCCGGCGCCGCGGGATGCGTGTAGTGGAACTCGACCGTGACCTGGTCGGCGGTCGTGAGGTTCGCGCCGCCGTTGACGACGAGCCTCGTGATCTGCGGCGGCCCGGGCTGCGCGGCGCCCGCCGTCGCGAACGCCCCAAGGACAATAACGCCACACAAAGCACGACGGGACCATCGACAACAAGCCATCATGAAATCCTCCTGGACGCTAGCGCGTTCAGCGCCGTGGCCGTGCGGCCATCAGCTTCTGCAGTGTCGGCGACAGCGACTGCGTGTTTCGGACGCTCGTCAGCACGCGCTTGTTCTTGATGCGCGTGGCGATCTCGCTGTGGCGGCGCCAGAATCGCGGCGGGTCTCCCAGCACCGAGCTGCTCAGCATCTTCGGGCCCGCCACTTCGGTGGTACGGTTGACGTGACAGGCGTTACAGAACGAGTCGTCCTTGTCGCGAGGCTTCTCCATCCACGATTCGTCGTCTGGCGGCTGTTCGGGATTCCCGCCGCGTGGCGGCGTCTCGGTTCCCGGGCAGGCCACGATCGAGCCGTCGGCGCCGTAGCAGATGTTGCCGCCATGCGGCTTCCCGAACCAGTCACCCCAGTTGCCCCAGAACTGGCCGGCAGAAACCGACGCGCGCCAAGGGGCCGCGAGCGCGACGGTCAGCACCACGAGCGCGACGGTGGTCGATGTGCCGCGGGTCATGGGACCTTCACCTCATAGGTGGCCGCCTGCCCAGGCATGGAGTAGTTAAAGGTGGCGACCACCGTGTTGGCGCTCTTCACTTCGATCTCGTAAGTCTGGCCGGCCGGTGACGGTGCGACATTCGTGAACCGGGCCTCGCCGGTGCCGCCCGTCCGCTTCCAGTCGAGCTCGCGGCCGTTGGCCTTGAGCGCTACGCGAAGAGCAGAGCCCGGCATGCCATTGGCCTTCTTCACCAGGATGATCAGGGGGTTGGACGCCGCCGCCTGCGCGCCGCCCACGTTGAACACCTCGGTCTTGTCGGGCGCCACGGCGTTGGCGCGTCCCACGGCGAAGTTGGTCGTCGCCCGCGCCGTCACCGTGTGCGGACCTGATCCGAGCATCACGTTGGGGAACGCGGCCGTCTGGTCGCCGTTGCTGCCGATGCCCGACGTGATCTTCGCTTCGTAGGAGGTTTCCTTCTGCTTTGCATCGAGCACGAGCAGGGTCACGATCACCTCTTCGCGAGGCATGATGGGCTTGGTGCTGCTGGTGTTGCGCACCGTCACGCGGAAGGTGTTGGCACCCACCTTCAGCGGACCATTGTGGAAGATGCGGGCGATGCTGAGCGACGCGGCCGGCTGCGCGCTGACCGGCAGCGCCGAGACGACCATCGCCAGAGCGGCGAAACCAAGAACGGTATTTCGAATCATCACAATCTCCTTTGGACCTTTGCCTTTTGCCTTCTACCTCACTCCACGTTCAACCGTCGCCACGCGCTCGACTGCAGGTCTCGGCCCGTGGCGTCCACCGCCACGACCCGCCATCGCACCTGCCCGTCCGGCACGCGGTCTTTCACGAGCGGCGGCAGCCGATAGGCGCCGATGCCGCGTTGGACCAGGGCCGACAAGGCGCGCGCGCCGTCGGCGCCCTCCACCTCGACCCGGTAGACATCGGCCTGCGGCAGCTCCACCCAAGCCAACTCGATGGCACCAGCCGGCGCAGCGGCGCCTTCGGCCGGCGCCAGGAGTCGCAGCGCCGACGGCGTGCCGTCGAGTGCGGTGGCCGAGCGCTGGCCGCCGACGACGTAACGAAGTGCGGGCAGCGGGAACCCGGCCACGGCGCCGGCGTTCACGACGCCCAGGCCCGCGCCCGCAGCGGTGAGGTTCGAGTCGCCTTCCTTGTCGTCGCTGGCTTCGATCCGAAGCAGCAGGTAGTGGAAGCCCTCGGCGCTGGTCGGCAGGCGCCGCGGGTCCGGCCCCGTCAGCACGAACGGGCGGCTCGACGGCGGCAGGAAGACGTTGAAGCGTCCCAGCTCGGTGTAGCGCCGCTGCGATCCGCGCTCTTCCCGCGGCAGGGTCGCCTCGGTCAGCAGGTCGCGTGCCGACGGCAACTCTTCGCCCGGCATCACCACTTCCCAGCGGCCGCGGAGGCGGCCCGTGCCGTTGTAGCTGATGCGCGCGCGGACGGCCGGCGGACGGTCGCCGGTCTGCACGAACAGCACCGGCTCGTCCACCTCGAACCCCATCTCCACGTCGAGCAGCGCGAACGGCACACGCGCGCCACCACCGGCCATGCGGCAGGTGACGGCCACGTACTGATCCGGCCCGCCGGCCATGTTGGTGAAGCGCCGCACGTAGAAGAAGCCCGAGTCGCCGCCCGCTTCCGCGGTCTGGTACGCGCGGCGCGCCACCGACGGCGGAATCGACATGATGTCGGTGAGCGCACCCGTGCCCAGGGTCGACTGGTCGTAGCGCACGGGCAGGCTCCCGAGGATGGTCGATGGGTCGCAGCGCAGGCCTACGTCCGGCGCGGCCGACACGAGTCGGCTGCACCACAGCGCCTCCACGGGCTGGTAGCCGTTCAGCCCTCCGAAGGTGAGAAACACCGTCGTCGCGCCCTGCGAGTTGACGTTCACACCCGTGGGGTGCACCCGGATCTGCGCCGCGGCCGGGAGTGCCATCCCGCACAGCAGACTCAGCACCGCCATCAGTCGCACTCCCATCGTTTGGTTCCTTCCGCTGTTCGCACGCATCGTTGCCATCCCCTAGAAGAGCCGGAAGGTGAGACCGGTGTTGAGCGTCCAGAACTGCGTGTCGTCTGGGTTGGGCGCGGCGCCCAGGAACATGCCGTAGATCGTCTGGCGCACGTAGCGGATGAAGAACTGTCCGTTCAGCCGCTCCGGGTGCTGCCGCAGGAAGCCGACCCCCTGTATGAACGTGAAGTTCAGGTCCGTGGTCCGTCGCGAGGTGGTCCGCGGACTGTCCTCGAGTTGGTTGCGCGTGACGACGGCCATCAGGCTGGTGCGGGTGGCGGGGCGCCATGTCAAGTTCCCCGAGATGCGGCGCGTGATATCAGTGCGCGACGCCTCCTTGGTCTCGGCGTCTTCGAAGGCCACCTCGATACCTGCGTCGAGGGTCGTCGAAGCCATCGCGCCGAAGCTGAAGGCGTGCACGACGTTCAGCAGGTCCGCCAGCTCACGTCCCGGCTGCCGGTTGTCCTGCAGCGAGCGGTTCAGTGAGTAGCCACCTCGCCACACTGCGCCTTGCCACGACACGCCCAGCGTCTGGTTCAAGCTCACCTGGTCGGGCGCCTGCGAGGCACTGTCGAAGAGGCCGCCATCCGGCAGCTCGTCGGCCACCTGATGCAGCCGCGAAAGCGTGTAGCTCAAGGTGGGCCACGCCGCGGCTCGCGTGCTGGCGCCGGCGAAGGTCTGCAGGGGAAGAGCGTTGGTCCACAGCAGCTGGCGCGACCGTGTGGTGAGGATTGAGCCGATCTCCGCCAGGTTGTCGCGCGACACGTCGTAGGTGAACTGCGACGAGAACGCGCCGAGCGCCGTCCCCACGTCTACCGCGTTCTGCTCCACGTCGGCCCGCACGGGCAGCGCCACCGAGCGGTAGAGCGGCTCCACGCGGCTGTGACGGAACGCGGTGGTCAGGCTGCCGATGGCCGTCTCGCCCAGCTTGGCGCCCTGCACCAAGGCGTAGCTGACGTCCATGTATCGTGCCGTGCGGGTCGTCTCCTGCACATCCACGATGGTGAGCCCGGCCGGTGCTTGCGGGTCGCGCGGATTCACGAACCGGCTACGGGCCACGCCTGCGTCGAGATGGAAACGTGCAGCGGTGTCGCTGGCTTTCACCTGCAGCCCCAGGCCGCGGCTCTCTTCCGGATCGCGAACGGCGCCCTGATTGACGTTGGTCACCGGCAGGATCGAGCCGTTCATCAGCGATCCAGCCACGCGCAGTGCACCGCGCCGCGAAGGCAAAAGCTCCACTCCCAGCGTCGCGTTGACGATGCGGTGTTCGTTGTCCGCGACGCCGAGCAGGTTGCTGTAGCCCACCAGCGTGGAGCCATTCACGGCCGACAGCGCCACGTCAACCGCCGGTCCCAGCTGGAGGCCGCCCGACACACCGCGCGATGCGAAGCTGTTGAGCAGCAGCCGGTGCGTGCCCGCCGACGTGTGCCCCGCCGACAGCGACGCGACGCGATTGCGCATCCCGATCTGGTAGGTGTTCAGATCCACGAGAGGCGCCTCCTCCTGCAACGTGTCGAAGCGGAGGGCCTGCTCCTGGAAGCTCACGCCGAGCATCTGTGCTTGTGTGGTCGTAGTCCAGCCGTTGCGGACGTAGGTGCCGTCGATGCCGGCGCGCGCCGTCAGGTCCTGGAAGGTATCGCGTGGTGTCGGCGGCACCTCGGGGGTGCGGCCGAGGCCAGCCTGCCCCGTGAGGCCGACCTCCATCGTCGGCCGGCTGACGGCCTGCTGGAACCCGGCTTCGGTGAGCACCCGCAGCGTGACGCGACCGATCTCCTGCCACTGGTGGCCCTGCGAAACCAGGAACACCGTGACCGCGTGTTCCCCGCGCGGAAAGCCAATGCCCGCAGGGCGCAGGTTCACGCTGGTGCCGGCCACTTCGGTCAGGCCGCTCCAGTCGGTGTCGCCGACGAGCACCGCAATGCGGCCCTCGTCTGGCGTGACCGGCCGGCTAAGCATGAGGCGCGCAACATCGGTCCGGCGAATCCAATCGGGTGCATCGGGGGGGGAGGTGGCCACCACCGGCGCTTGGGCGGCAACCGGAGACGCGACCCAGCACCACATCGTGGCGGCGGTGAGCCACGCCATTGCGTGTGTTCGAAGGGGAGGTCGTAGCAGCACGACCCCATCAAGGGCAGCAATCGTGCCAACGCGGCCATGGGTTTACCCCCACGGGGCGGCGCATCGCTAACCGTATTGGCGTCTGCGAGTTATCCGCCGGCACCGAGGCCGGGCGCTGGTGGCGTCGACCCGTCTGGCTTCGCACGCGTGAGACGGCGAATCTCACCCCTGAGAATGGCGCGCCCTTCGCGCATAATGGCGCCGATGCCGGCCGAAGTAATCGCGGGCGCCGTGCTCGACGGCAAGTACATCCTTCAGGCGCCGCTCGGTGGCGGGCGGTTCGGCACGGTTTACCGCGCGCTTCACATCGCGCTGCAGAAGCCCGTCGCCATCAAGCTGCTGCACGCCGCCCACCTGTCGGCGCGCGACTTCGAGCAGTTCCGCGTGGAGGCCGAGGCCCTCGGCCGCCTCGCTCATCCCCACATCGTCGGCGTGATCGACTTCGGCGTCGACCCGCACGGCGCAGGTACGCCGTACCTGGTGATGGAGCTCGTGGCCGGGCAGACGCTCGACGAGATCGTCGCACGCGGAGGCCCGATCGATCTCGTGCGCGCAGCGCCGTGGCTGCAGCAGGTGGCGGCAGCGCTCGAGCACGCCCACGCCAGCGGCGTCGTGCACGGCGACCTCTCGGCACGGAACGTCATCGTCGACGGGACGGGCGACGCGACCTCGGTGAAGGTGATTGACTTCGGGCTGGCGCGACTCGTCGCCCCGGGCGCTCCACCGGCGCCGCCTGATGACGCCGGCGACTCGGCGTCGGCTCTGAGCCCCAGGCTGGCGGGGACCCCGCCGTACATGGCGCCGGAACATCTGCGCGGTGATCCGCCGACACCGCCTGGCGACGTGTACGCGTTGGGCGTGCTGGCCTCGGTCGTCCTCACCGGACGCGCACCGTTCGAGGGTGATGCGCGCGCGATCATGCAGCAGAAGCTCACCAGCGAGGCGCCACCCCTATCGTCGCTCTATTCAGACCTGCCGACGGAGATAGACGAAGCGTTCGCGTCCGCGCTCGCCCGAACCGCAGCGACGCGCCCGTCCGCGAGTATGCTCGCGGGCCAGCTGGTCGCGTCGGCGCGCCACCTGGTGCGCCGGCGATGGCGACGACGCGAGGCGCCGCGCCGGCTGGCGCTGGCCATGGGCGTGTCGGTGCTGCTCGCATGGCTCGGGGCCTGGGTGGCGGCACAACCTGCCGTGGCGCGGCTCGATGGTGCGGCCGCGGACGCGCAGTTCGCGTTGGCACCGGCGTTGACCGCGGATCCGCGGCTGCTGCTGGTCTCGCTCGACGACGCCAGCCTGGCGGGCGACGCCACGCCACTCTCGTCGCGTGCCGGGGAGTTCGCGACCATCGCCTTCGACACGCTCGAGGCAGGTGCGTCGGTGGTGGCCTTCGATCTGTTGCTGCCCGAGGCGTGGGCGGCCGATCCCCGGTTCGGTGATCTGCTTCTCACGCACGCGCCGCGATTGGTGCTCGGGATGGTTTCCGACGGGGCGACGGTGGTGGGCCCGGAGGCGATCGACCCGCTGGTGGCGGGCGCTCTTGGACCGGAGGCCGCGAGCGCCCTGTTAGGTCTGGTCTCGCACGTCGCTGCGCCGGACGGTGTCGTACGCCGAGCACGGGCGCGCGTCGTCGACCGCGAGGGCCGCGCACGCCCAACGCTGGCGGGACGCATCGCCGATATCGTCCATCCGACGATAGGGGCGGCCGCGGGCGCCGCGCCGTTCGTCGTGGACTTCCGGCTGGACGCATCCCGAATCGAACGAAAGGCCTGGCGACGGTTTGCCGAGGACGTCTCGCGCGGGACGCGATTCGACAATCAGATCGTCATCGTCGGGGCCGAGTTCACAGGCAGCGGCGACCGGCACCGCGTTCCCGGGCCGGGACGGCTGTCGAGCGAGGTGTCGGGCCTGTCGTTGCAGGGGGTGATTACCCACACGCTGTTGCAAGACCGGCCCATTGCCGACACGCCACCCGGGTGGGTATGGTTCGGCACCGTGGTCGTCTTGCTGGCCGCCGTGATCACGATTGTGTGGGTGCGGCGCCTGCTGACGGCGGCGGTCATTTGCGTTGGCATCATCGTTGCTGGGTTATCAGTGGCACAAGCGGCGTTGCTGGTCGGCTATCTGTCGCCCCTTGGAGCGCCGGCGTTGTTGTGGCTGGTGGCCTGTGGTGCGGCGCTCGTGCTGCGCAGCAGGCTGCCCGCACCACCGGAGTAAGATGGCGAACCTGATGGTCTGTACATGATTCGCCTCCTGATCCTCTCGCTTGTCGTGATGACGACCGGCGTGGCGGAGGGCCATGCCCTGTGGCAGGAACGCGTTGCGGGTCCATCAGCGCCGGTGGCGCTGGTGGCGCGCGTGTGGGGTGACGTCCGCGTGCAGTCATCGTCCGGTACGCGGGCCGTGCGGTTGTTCGATCGCCTGTACGCCGGTGACACGCTGCAGGCCGGAGATGGGGCCGAGGCCGTTGTGGTGTTCCGGTCGGGTTCTCGCGCGCGTATCGGCGGCAACACCCGGGCTCGCGTCGAGCCGTCCCGTGCGGAGCGGATCGATGGCGTGGTCGAGACTCTTTCACGGGTGCCCACCGTGCCCCTGGTGGCGCCGGTGACCGGTGCGGGCACCACCATCACCGCCGTTCGTATCCGCGCCGGCAACTTGAAGATTGTGCGGCCCGCGGCAGGAGCCAGCACTCTTGCGGATGCGACGGTGCTGAAGTTCGAGCCGGTCCCGAGCGACGGCTACGACGTCGAGGTAGAGGCGCCCGACGCGACAGTGGTGTTCCGGTCGCGCGTGCTCGAGGCGGAGGTGACCATCCCTGCCGGCGTGCTGCAGCCGGGTGCAAGTTACCGGTGGCAGGTGGGAGCCCGCCTGCCCTCGGGGTTCGAGGCGCGAGGGGGCGGACGGTTCCAGACGCTAACGGCGGCCGACGCCGGCGCCAGGGCCGCCCTTCGGGGGGCGCTGGCCGGCGGCGACGCCGAGTGGTTGGCGTTGCTGGCCGAGGTGGATTGGACGTTGGGGTTGTGGCACGAAGCACAGCAGGGCTTTCGCGCTGCCGAATCTGCCGGCGCGATCGACGCCACCATCGGCCAGCGGCTCTCTGAGATCGAACGCCGCCTTGCGGGCGGAGCGCCAGCGCCCCCCGAGAACGACCGACACTGATGGCGTACCGGTTGCTGGTGACGTCCGATCGCGGGCAGCAGCGTTTCGTGCTGCGACCAGGCGAGAACCTGGTGGGGTCGGACGCCGCAAGCGACGTGCTGCTCTCGCATCCGAGCGTGTCGCAGCGCCATGCCGTGCTGGCGGTACTCGCAGACCGCGTTACCTTGCAGGATCTTGGATCCAGCAATGGCACCACGGCCGGGTCACGCCGGGTGTCGACGTGCGACCTCACCCCGGGCACGGCGTTGTACTTCGGCCGCGTCCCCGCCGTGCTCGAGCAAGTGGACGAGGCCGACCTCGAGGTGGGCATCGCGTTTGCGCCCGAGGGCCGCACGCGCGTGGACGAAGGGCCGGCGGCGGCCAACACTGTTTCGCTCGAACCGGTGGCCAACTTCGTACTGGATGACCTGCCGCGATTGTTGCGCCGGCTTGTCGATGGCCGCGATCTGTCCGCGCTGCCGCAGGACGTCGGGCAAGCCCTGTTCCTCGCCATTCCGTGCCTGGGCCTCGAGTTCCTGGCGCGCAGCCGTGATGGCGACGCCGTGCGGTTCTCGGCCCGCACCGATAGCGCGGGCAGGGCCGACGTGGTGACCCGCGAAGGGATTTGCGGCGACATCATAGTGCGCGCCGACTTCGCCTCGGCCAGGTTTGCCGACACTTACGGACCCCTGATCGAGACGGCCGCGTCGATCGTGGCGCTCGGTGAGAGCGCCAACCGACCGCGAAGCATGCGGGAGGTATCGACGCCGGCACCTCCGTCGCCGCCCGATCCACCTTCGCTCGTGCCAGAGGTGCGTCGCATTTACAGCGATGCCGCCAAAGTGGCGCGCGGCGACGTGTCGGTGCTCGTTACGGGCGAGTCGGGCACGGGCAAGGAACTGCTGGCACGTTACCTCCACGCGGCGTCCGCGCGATCGGAAGGTCCGTTCGTGGCGCTCAATTGCGCGGCGTTGCCGCGCGACCTGCTGGAGGTGGAGCTGTTCGGCATTGAACGGGGCGTGGCCACCGGTGTCGACTCGCGCCCCGGCAAGTTCGAGCTGGCCGACGGCGGCACGTTGTTCCTCGACGAGATTGGCGACATGGCGGCCGAGACGCAGGCGAGCATCTTGCGCGTACTGCAGGAGCGCCTCGTCTATCGGCTGGGCGGGCGCCAGCCGCACGCCGCGCGCATTCGCGTGGTGGCGGCCACCAACCGCGACCTGGCGCCGATGCTGCGAGACGGACGGTTTCGAACCGACCTCTACCACCGCATCGCCACATGGGTGGTGGAACTGCCGCCCCTCCGCCACCGGCGCGCCGACATCCCGAACCTCGCGGCGTTCTTCCTGGCGCGCGAGGCCGCGCGCCGCGGCGGGCACGTGGGCGGGCTGTCACGCGGTGCGGTGGAGGCGCTTACGGGGTTCGACTGGCCCGGCAACGTCCGACAGCTCGAGCACGAGATGGCGCGTGCCGTCCTGTTCCTGGAAGACGGGGAGATGCTGGATACCCTTCGCCTGCACCCCGATATCCTGGCGCGCGGCGAAGACGCGGAAGCTGGTTCGCTCGAAGCCGCGCGTGTCGCCGCCGAGCGCGACGAGATCATCAATACGCTCCGAGCGTCCAGAGGCGATGTGGGCGCGGCCGCCGACCGGCTGGGCATCAGCCGCGCCACGGCCTACCGGCGCCTGAAGGCGCTCGGGATCGACCCGGCGGCCTGGCAATAGCGCAGCCGCCACCCGGCGGGCAATCTCGAGTTCCTTCGCTCCCCTGCCTCCCGGGTATTCTGCCAATAACGCGATCACCGTCCCCCAGGTTGGCGATGATGTCGAAACGGTTGTCGCTGCCGCGCACGGTGACCAAGCACCGGGGCTCGTGCGGCCGCGCCTCGATGTGGGTACGCCGACCAAGCGCAAGAAGTGGCGCAGGGCAGAAACGACGTCGCTCGGCAAGATCAACAACCCGGACGGGCGATTCATCCCGTCCATGGCAAACCTGCCGGGCTGATCGTGACCTGCAGCATCATTGTCGTCGGCGCTTCCTGCTCGACCACGATCAGGAACGCGCCGGCGTCGGCCGCCACGTCGTAGTTCGCAAGACCGGTGAGGGCGCCGGGCACGTGCCGATGCTCGAACAGCGTGGCCGGCACGCCGGCCCGATGGGGCCCGCCGTGCACGTCGACATGCATCATGCGGTGACCGACACGGTAGAACAACTCCTGCCCGTCAGGAGACCAGATCGGCTCCGCCCCGCCGTCCGTGGAAATCTGGCACTTGTCCGACGCATCAGGGAGCGACACGACGTAGACCTCCGGTCGGCCGGATTCATCGCTGGTATACGCGAGATGCCGCCCGTCGGGCGAAAACGTCGGCCCAAACTCGTTATACCTGGTGTGCACCAGCGGGCGCGTCGCGCCGGTGGCGGCAATCAGGACCCAGATATCGGCGCCGGTCCTCGGGTGGTACTCGGTGTAGACGAGCGCTGACCCGTCGGGCGACCACGCACCGGGCACCTTGTCAAACTCCGTCCGCAGAAGAGACAGCGGATCGCTGCCGCGATCGGGTTCCAGGCAATAGAGATCCGCGACGCCCCCGGCGCTGGAGCTGCACGTGATCGAGTCTCGACCCGGACCCCAAATCCCAGCAAACGATTTCCCGTTGAACGTCACCCGTCTGAACGCGTGGCGAACACGGTCGTAGAGCCACAGATCCGATCCGCGTCCACGACGACCAACAATCGCGGAGCGGCCATCATGAGCGATCCTGGGCTCCTCAACGACGTCGTCGCATGGCCCCGTGTGCAGCACCCTTCCATCTCGTGCCAGTGTCAGGAGCGAGCCGGCCGGAATCTGCGCGCGACCCGCGGCGTGCACGAGAACTCCTGTTTCCGAGCACGCGGCGTGAACCGCGCCGGTTGGCGATGTTTCAACTCCGGCCACAACCACGACCGACGCTCCGATCACGTCGCGTCTGGACGGCTCGAATGCCGCGGCCATCAACGCTCCCTGACGGCCATACAACACGGTGCGCGAATCCCAACAACGGCCATCGGTCGCGTGGTTGAGCACGATGCGATGGGCTGGGTCAGCAAGGTCCGCCACCGCGAGGCTCGCCTCGTCGAACGAGCCTGCGTCGGCATGTCCGACGGTGAACAGCACGCCGCCTCCGTCAGGCAGCGCGTGCGGCCACCGGTGCGTTCGCTCGCCAGCCTCGAATCGCAACTGCGTGAAGGGGCGCGGACTGCCCCCGTCCGGCGACACCTGACACAGTGCCGCGGCGGGCCCCGGGGCAAAGACGATCGCGCCGGTGGAAATCCACGTCGCTCCGCGGACCTCGCCTGCCTGAATCTCACAGATGGTCTGCGGCGGCCCGCCGCGAGTTGGAATTTTCAGCAGCTGTTTGCCACTCGTGAACCCGATCCACTCACCGTCCGGCGAGAAGAATGGATTGCCAGCGCCTTCCGTCGCGGGAACCGCGACCGCGTCGACACTGTCCAGCCTCCGTTGATACAGGCGGGGGCCCGCCGAACCGGCGGCGACATAGACAATCGTTCGGCCGTCGGGAGAGGCGGCTAACACGCGCTCGGCCCTGGGCGCGAGCGGCGCATCGGCCGGCAGCGGCATTGCCAGCCGGATGACCGGCGAGAACGGCGTCGGCGCCGCGCGATTTGACGCATCTGATGGCCGAGCCGGCACGCGCGCCACCGGCGCTACGAACCGATAACCGCGTCGCGCCACCGTCACGATGTACCCGGCGTCACCGGGAGCCGTGCCGAGGAGCCGCCGAATCGTAAACACCTGCTGCGTGAGATTCGCCTCCTCGACAACGGCGTCGGGCCACACAATCCGAAGGAGTTCGTCTTTTTCGACCGTTTCGCCGGGCCGCTCCACGAGGGCAAGCAGCACGTCAAAGGTGCGCGCCGTCATCGGCACTCGCTCGCCGCTGCGGGAGAGCGTGCGACGCAGGCCATCGAGGCAGAACGGTCCGAATTGGTACAGCGACTCAGAAGGCTTGCCCATATTTTGAGGGTTTTTGAGCGTTATTAACCCCGCTGTTGAGGACGAACGGCCGCCGAACCGGGATCATACACTCCGTGGCGGGTCGTTTCTGTCAAGCGATGCCGAGCACGACTTGAAGGGAGCAGGAACATGGCTGTTTACATGGTGGAACGGGACCTCGCGGGGATCACGATGACCGCACTCGGCGGCGCCCAGCAGGCTGCGATCACGACATCGCAGCGCTTCACGGCCGATGGCACGCCCGTGCGGTACATCCGAAGCACGTTTGTACCTGGCGAGTCACGGTGCATGTGCCTTTTCGACGCGCAGAGCGCCGACGACGTGCGGAAGGTGAACGAGGCGGCCAAGCTGCCGTTCACTCGGATCGTCGAAGCGCTTGATCTCACGCCCGCATCATAGCGATGCGACCGTTGCGCCGGCGGCAAGCGGATGGGAAGGATGTCCCCATCCGCGCTGCCCGCCGGTGCAGATCTGAACGCAAGTTCGGAGCGAAGCTTACCCGCCGCCGGCCGCGGCAGCTGAATTGCGGGACCTCGTTCAGCCGAAGGTGTCGGCGTTTGTCCGATCCGTCTCACCGCGTCGGCTCGGCTGAAAAGACCACATTATGCTATTGTTGTGACTACATGTGGAGGTGGCGCCCTTGGAAACAGTCGGCATTCGCGAACTGAAAAGCGGGCTGAGCCGCTACCTGAAGCGGGTGCGCGCCGGTGCGCGCGTGACCGTGACAGAGCGCGGCCGAGCGATTGCGACCATCACCCCGATCAGCCTCCCAGCCGACCTGAAATGGGCGCACGCGCTGGTGATCGGTGGACGAGCGCAGTGGGCCGGCGGTAAGCCTGCCGGCGTCAAGCGTCCGCAACCAACGGTCTCAGGGCGTTCGGTCTCGGCCGCTGTACTCGAGGACCGCAGATGACGCTCTACCTCGACACCAGCAGCCTCGTGAAGCTGTACGTGGCCGAGACCGAGAGCGAGTCGGTGCGCCGGCTGGTGGACGACGCCGACATCGTCGCGACAGCCGCAGTTGCCTACCCCGAAGCACGCGCGGCGCTGGCACGTCGCCGACGCGAGGGTGACCTGCCGGCGCGGGCCTTTGCGGCGGCAAAGCGGGCCCTCGACGACGACTGGCCCCGATACCTGGCCGTCGACGTGACGTCCGCGGTGTGCCGCGAGGCAGGCGCCCTGGCGGAGCGCCATGCCTTGCGAGGCTACGACAGCGTGCACCTGGCCGCGTTCCTGCGCCTCGCACGTGCTGCCGGCAAGGCGGCGGTGCGGTTCTCTTGCTTTGACGACCGCCTGACGCGTGCGACGCGCACCGCACTTCGGATGCTCCAGCCAGCCGGGCGCTGAAGGCATCTCGAAGTGGGACCGTCTGTCGCCGCGCGGACTGACGCAGGCTGCTGCCGCTGAAGTGCTGAAAATCGATTAGCCGAAGTCGGCGGCGCTGGTCCGAGGCGGGCTCGCGTTTATCCCCATTTCCGACGGTATATACTGCGCGCGTCGCACGACAGCCGGGTTGCGTGGATGGGCCACGCACTCCCCTTCAGCCTACGCCTGACGAATTGTCGTCTCGCAAGGAGTCCCTATGCACGGTCGACTCGTACTTGGAATGTTGGTGCTCGCATCGCTGTCGGGGTGCTCTCAGCCGTCGGCCCCGCCACCGCAGCGCGAGACGCCGCCGCCTGATACACGCGCCGCCGATGAGGCCACGATTCGGGGCCTCGTGAAGGACTGGTCCGCGGCCGCGCAGGCCAAGGACGCGGAGAGATTCGCGGCGATGTATGCCGAAGACGCCACCGTCATGTTCGCTGGACAGCCGGACATCAGCGGCCGCACTGCAATCCGCGAGGCGCTCGGTGGGATGATGCAGGATCCGAACTTCGCGCTGCAGTTCGCCGCGAAGAAGATCGAGGTGGCCCGCTCAGGTGATCTCGCGTACGAAACCGGCACCTACACGATGACGCTGAGCGACGCGAAGAAGAAGCCGTCGACCGAGCAGGGCAACTACGTCGTCGTCTGGAAGAAGCAGGAGGGCGGCACGTGGAAGGTCGTTGTGGACGCACCGATATCCGATCCGCCGCCCGCGGCCAAGTAGGCCGAGTTGCACCCGCCGATGGCAAGGCGGTCGCCAGGGGCGGCAAGGTGATGGAGCAGGCGATCCAGGTGGGCGAAAAGACCTTCGCCAACTACCAACTCGAAACGCGCGCGCCGCTGATGTAAGATCCACCACCGCCACCGCAGAATTTCCCTGGAGCGACGACCATGTCCGATACCACCGCGATCAACGCCACGACCCTCGGCTGCTCTATCACCTGCAAGGACCTGTAGGCGTCGCTTCGCTTCTACCGCGACGCCATCGTCTTCGCAGTGCTGCAGAACTACGAGCACGAGGGCCAGGTGGTGGCTGCGGTGGTCGGCGCCGGCGACTGCCGCATCGTCCTCAACCAGGACGACGGCAAGCTGGGGTGGGACCGGGTCAAGGGGCAGGGCTTCTATCTGCAGTTCAACGTCGCCGGCGCGGCGGACGTCGACGCGGCGGCGGAGCGGATCAAGGCGGCCGGCGGGACGCTGATCGACGAGCCGGCGGACCGCCCCTGGGGCGTGCGGATGTTCCAGTTCAGGGATCTCGACGGCTTCAAGCTGGGCGTGTCGACGCCGCTGGCGGGCTGAACGGCGCGACCGGGACGTGGCGCCCAAAACGCTCCGTCCGGATCTCGGCGATATGCTGGGGCGCGAGCGCTTCCTGCGCGAGATCCGCCTCGCCGCGTCGCTCACTCACCCGCACATCCTCGCGCTGTACGACTCGGGCGACGATGCGGGCACGCTCTGGTTCACAATGCCGCTGATCAAGGCCTGGGCCAACCCGAAGGGGCGCTGAGGGGGACATGACGATGAGAAAGAGCGGGATCGCGCTGGCACTGGCGCTGGCGCTGGCGCTGGACTCGACCACGGCGCTGGCCCAGCCGGCCCCACTTTCTTCTGAAAGGGCAGAGTTCCGCAGCTTGTTCGAGGAACTCGTGGAGACCGACACATCGATCACCACCGGCAACTGCACGGTTGCAGCCGAAAGGATGGCAGCCCGGCTCAAGGCGGCCGGCTTCAAGGATGACCAGCTGACGCTGTTCACCGATCCGGCCCATCCCAAGGAGGGCGGGCTGGTCGCGGTGCTGCCGGGCAGTTCAAACACGGTGAAACCGTTGTTGCTGATCGCCCATATCGACGTGGTCGCCGCCAAGCGGTCCGATTGGGAGCGTGATCCATTTCAACTGATCGAGGAAGGTGGCTATTTCTATGGTCGCGGCACGTCGGACACTAAGGGCCTGGCCGCGGTCTGGACCGATATCCTGATCCGCCATGCTAAGGCCGGCACCCGCGCCAGGCGCACGCTGAAAATGGCGCTGACCTGCGGTGAAGAAACCAACGGGGCCTTCAATGGGATCGAATGGCTTGCTGCCAACAAGCGTGAGCTGATCGACGCGGAATTCGCGCTCAACGAAGGCGGCGGGGGCGTCACCGATGGCAAGGCGGTGGCCAGGGGCGGCAAGGTGGTGGAGCAGGCGATCCAGGTGGGCGAAAAGACCTTCGCCAATTACCAGCTCGAGGCCCGGAACCCCGGCGGCCACAGCTCTGTCCCACGGCCTGACAATGCGATCTACCAACTGGCGGGCGCGCTGAAGAAAATCGAGGCGCACAGCTTCCCGATCGAATTTAACGAGACCACGCGGACCTATTTCAAGGTGGCCGGGGCCGGTCGGAACGACGCCGTGGGTAAGGCGATGGTCGCTCTGGCGGACAACCCCACGAACACGGCCGCCGAAGCTGTCGTCAATGCCGAACCGTTCCTGCATTCGAATCTGCGGACGACTTGCGTGGCGACCATGCTGGAGGCGGGTCACGCCCGCAATGCGCTGCCGCAGCGGGCCCAGGCCAACGTCAACTGCCGGATCTTCCCTGGGCACTCGGTCGAGTCGATTCGGCATGAGCTGTCGACCATCATCGGCGATCCCGGCGTAAGCGTCACCGCATTGGCACCGCTGCGCCCCAGCCCGCCCAACCCGCCGCTCGATCCCAAGATCCTTGAACCGGCGCTCAAGCTGGTCGCCAAGTATTTCCCCGGCGTCCCGCTCGTGCCGCAGATGGCCAACGGCTATACCGACGCGACTTTCCTGGGCGCGGTCGGCATCCCAACCTACGGCGTCCCGGGCATGTGGGGCGATCCCGATGGCAACGGGGCCCACGGGCTCAATGAGCGGCTCGAAGTCGCAGCGCTTTATACGGGCCGCGATTTCCTGAGCGAACTGGTCGCGCTTTACGCCAGCAAGTAGTCAGTCCAATGAGCCTCGCTCGTGCCGACAGTTGAACGTAATCCTAGGGCGAAGCCTCACAAGTGTCCGAGTCAGCACCATCCACCTGGTGACTCTTGAGCCGTCTCCAAAGTGTCTCCACGCTCAGCCGCGATTTCGACTCCTGCAAGGTCAGATTCCAGAGGGTTGGGCTGTGTCATGACAATGTCTGACAGAGTCTGCTATGCTCGGTGAGAGAGGCCACCAATGCCAACCGTCGCACGCACAGAAAAGCTGGACCTGCGATTGACACCAAAGGCAAAACGCGTCCTGCAATCCGCGGCGACCGCTACCAAGCGGTCCGTCAGCGAATTCGTCCTCGAGAGCGCGCTGGCGCGCGCCGAGGAGACGTTGCCGGATCGGCAGCGCTTCGGCCTCGATGCGGTTCGCTGGGCCGCTTTCTTGAAGGCGCTGGATGCTCCGCCGCGTCCGTCGCCTCGTCTGAAGAAGCTCCTGCAAACACCGAGCGTCTTCGAGCGATAGCGGCAGTGACACGAGCGCTCCGCATCGAAAAGCTTCGTCGCGAGCACGACGTCGATGCCTTCGATTGCGGACAGGAGCCTCTAAATCGGTTCCTGGTGCGGTATGCGCTTCATAACCAGCAGGCCGAGGCATCACAGTCGTACGTGGCACTGGCGGGCGAGGAGGTCGTCGGGTTCTACACGCTCGTCGTTGCGGAGGTTGAATACGACGATGCCCCCACGCGTCTCGGCAAGGGGCTCGCGAGGCATCCGATTCCGCTAATGCTGCTAGCGCGGCTCGCGATCGCGACAACCTGGCAGGGCAGGGGTCTCGGTGCCGGGTTGCTCAAGGACGCGATGCTGCGGACGCTGCAGGCTGCCGAGATTGCCGGCATCCGCGCGATGGCAGCGCACGCGAAGGATGATGCCGCCAAGGCCTTCTACGAACGCTTCGACTTCGTCCCGTCGACAAGCGATCCTTACCACCTGTTTCTTCTTCTCAAGGATATCCGTGCGCTGATCGCCTCTCGATGATCGATCCGCCTAGCGGGAGGACCAAGTGTCGAAGGTCGCACCAGTAGCCGGTGAAGGCACCACGCCCAGAACGACGCCACGTCCGACCGACCCGCCCGCGGGGTCCGCCAAGCGGTGCTCGCCCGCGTCAACGCCCTGTTCGCCACTGGAAGGTGATGAACCTGACCTTCTCGTCAAGAACGACCGGTTGTCCCGCCCAGTGAGCCGTGGCGGTGCGAGCAGGCAAAGGGAGTTCGAGAAGTCCTAATGCAGACTAATCACCCTTGCCAGTTTCCATTGGATATCTTGCCGGTGCCAGAGCTGCACGAACTTGCTGTAGCGTGACGCCGTTCACCCCGTGCAGGAACGCCATCCACTTCCCGTCTCTCGACCAGGATGCGGGCTCGAACTCTCCATCGGCCATGGGTGCTGGAGTGCCGCCACCGGCCAGTGACATGGTGTAGGCGCGGCCCGAACCCCAAGCAGAAATTGTGAGGCTCTTGCCGTTGGGCGCCACCACTGGAAAGTTGGCGTCACCAGACGACGTGAGTCGAGACGGAATCCCGGCCGCCAGATCCCACATCCAGAGGTCCGTCGCGCGGCTGCCGTCGGCTGTGCGGAATGCGACCAACTCCATGACGAGCGCGGTGAAGTCCGCCGTCTTCTCGAGGCCGTAGATCGCCGCGATGTTGGGATGGTTTAGCGCGGCGAGCACTTCGGCTTCGCGCTGGAAGCGGGCGAGGCGATCGGCATCGCCGGCCACTGAGGCAGGCAGCACCTTGATGGCGACCTGGCGTTTCAGGTGGGTGTCGGTCGCCCGATACACCTCGCCCATGCCGCCGGCTCCCAACGTGGACACGACCTCGTACGGACCCAGCCGCTGACCCACCATCGTGAGGCTCACTTCGGCCCCCCCAACATCGACGGCCTGATGATCACCCGGATCCCTGGAAGGTTGTCTTCGGGGCGCGAAACAGGGACCGTGACGAGCGTCCGGTCTGAATCCGCAACGCCGACGACTTGCGCGTCCGGCGGCAGTTGCGCGATCGAACCTTGCTCCTCGGCAAACGCGCGGCCCTCGCGCTCCCCGATAGTCACCGCGACAAGGCTCCCCCGCCTGATGAAATAAAGGCGGTTGCTCTTCGGTGCCCATCGCAGTTCGGTTGAACCACTAACGTCCGGCCCGGGCACCTGTGACATGCCGCCGGTCCCATCAACGCGCTGCACCTGGACCTGCCATGACCCGGACGGGCTGGCGACAATGGCAAGCCACCGCCCGTCGGGAGAGACGCGCGCCGAACCCTTCTGAAAAGGTCCGGCCACCACGACCCGCGCCGTGCGCTGTTGCGGATCGCGAAGGTACAGCGACGTGGACCCGTCGACGAGCCATCTCTTGGCCAACAGCTGCCCGCCGACCCATCCGACGGGGCTTTCGTCGATGTCGGATGCCTCCAGCACCTGCGCCACGGAGCCGTCGAGCTCCTGTGTGTAGATGTCGAAATCCCCTTTGCGCACCGACGTGTACGCGAGCCGCTTGCCATCGGGGCTCCAGATCGGATCAAAGTTCAAGCCGGTCGTGGAAAGCCGCTGCTCGGTGCCGGACGCCAGGTCGGACACCCAGAGTTGCGTGGTGCCTCCTTGCGGGCGGCTGGTGGCCAAGCGCGCCGCGTCCGGCGACAAGTCCGGTGAGCCGCCCAGCCGCATGCGCAGAGGCGTCGGCTCGATCGCGCCATTGCTCCGCACCCACTTGAACTCGACCTCCGGATGGAGACTTCCGGCAACGTATGCGAGGGTTCCGTTCGCGGCGAGGGCGACCGGAAGATCGTTTCCGCCTCCCTCGCTTAGTCCGACCGCGTCCGGCAAGACGAGCTGCGGCTCACCGAGCTGTGACAATGACTGCAGGTCGAAGCCGACCAGGTAGTAGCCCCCGGCGCGGTAGTAGAGCAGATGGCCGGCGGCGTAGCGAGCGCGCGCACCGAGGAACAACGGCCGATGTTTTCCGGTGGCGAGATCAAGTACGCCGATCTTCGCTTCGGAGAGTCCTGCGGCGGCGTACCAGATCGTGAAGAGCACGTGTTTCCCATCCGGCAGGAATTCCGGCCACCAGTGGCCTCGTTCCGCGGCGGTCGCGTCCAACGTGCTGGCCGGCGTGACGCTGCCTCCCGACGCCCGCACGGAAGTGAGCGCGGCCCCGTTCCAGCCCGTCGAGAACAGGATCTGGTCGTTCGGACCCCACGCCGCTCCGGGCGTATCGACGTCTGCCGCGGTGACGACGAGGGGTTCGCCGCCGGTGAGCGAAACCCGCTTGATGGCACCATCCGCGTAGAAGCCGACCCACTTTCCGTCCGCTGAGATAAACGGTGATTCGGCATTTTCCGTCCCGGGCAGCGGATGCGGTTCGGGATCGGCAAGACGCCGGACGTACAGGCGGTCGGCCTGGAAGACGAGCAGACTGCCGTCGGGCGCCAACACTGGATTCTCGGCGGCCACGTCGACGGGCGACGACACCACGTACCTTACTTCCGGCGGCGCCGTGCCGGTGCCGGCGATGAACGCGCGCTGCGCCAGCACCGCGGCAAGCACGGCAAAGAAGGCCGCCGCCACCCACGGCAAGAGGCGGCGCCGCGGCATCGAGGCCGACGCTTCCGCGGCCGGGTCCGCGATGCCGTGCTCCAGCAGCAGGCGCGTATCGCCGATATCGCGCAGGCGCTGTCGCGGGTCTTTTTGCAGGCACCGATCGAGCAGGAGCCGCACGCCGCCGGGGAGCGTCGCCGGCACGCACGTCCAGTCCGGCGAATCGCGCATCACGGCCGTGATGATGTCGGTCACGTCGTCGCCCTTGAAGGCGTGCTGGCCGCTCAGCATCTCGAAGAGCACGCAGCCAAACGCCCAGATATCGGCGCGCTTGTCGGCGGCTTTGCCCTTCGCCTGCTCCGGCGACATGTAGGCTGCGGTCCCCAGGATCACGCCGCGCATCGTCATGGCGGGCGACGTGATGGTGGCGCCCGAGGCGGGCGCGTCCGGCGTCGTCTGAAGGGCCTTGGCAAGGCCGAAATCCAGCACCTTCACGGTGCCGTCGTCGCGGACCTTGATGTTCGCGGGCTTGAGATCGCGGTGGACGATGCCCTGCTCGTGCGCCGCCTCCAGCGCGTCGACGATCTGTTTCGCGATCGGCAACGCTTCGTCGAGCGGAATCGCTCCACGCGCGATTCGCTGCGAGAGGTCCTCGCCCTCGACCAGCTCCATGACGAGCGCGGTGAAGTCCGCGCCTCTTTCGAGTCCGTAGATCGCGGCGATGTGCGGATGGTTGAGGGCGGCGAGCACTTCCGCTTCGCGCTGGAAGCGGGCGAGGCGATCGGCATCGCCGGCCACCGACGCGGGCAGCACCTTGATGGCGACCTGGCGTTTCAGGTTGCTGTCGGTGGCGCGATAGACCTGCCCCATGCCACCCTCGCCGAGGAGCGCCGTGACTTCATAGGGACCGAGACGGGAACCGGCGGTGAGGGCCATGCGTGGTGCTCGCGATTATAGCCAGATGAGCTAGCGACGGCCGGCGGATTCCGGGTAACAGATCGGTCATGTGTCCGGCGCTGATGGATCACGTGCTCGCGGTGGCGATCAGCTACGTGTCGTGGGATTCTGCGGAACAAGCACCCCGATGCGCGCGGGCGCGACTTTCTGCAGGTATGGCACGAGACGATCGGCGACACTAGCAGGTTCTGGGCTTGCGGGGTTCGCGGTGGTAGATGTGGAGTTTCGCTGGACTGTTGCAGGCTACCAACTAATTAGGCAGACAACTCGGAACTACAGACCGAGAACGAGCCGGAGACCGGCCTCAACATCGCCCAGGAGCGGTCCTCGGAGGCGCCCGGCCAGGTCGGTCAGGTACGCCTTGTCGAGAGTAACCACCTGCGACACGTTGGCGACCGAGTCCTTGGGGAGGCCGGACGCCTTCGCAGACACGAGCACGTTGCCGGGCGCATCGACAAGTCGCAGGTTCGAGGTCAGCGCGACGGCGATGACGGTTCGAATACGACTCCGATTGAACGCGTCGGCCTGCACAACCAGTACGGGGCGGCGAAACCCCGGCTCCGAGCCCTCCGGGGCGTCGAGATCCGCCCACCAGATCTGGCCGCGCTCGACTACCACGGGTCGGCATCCACGGAACGTCGTTGCATCCGCGCGAGCCGACCATCCAAACGGCTGTCCTCAGCGCCGTACACCTGGTTCAGGCGGTCCGTCAGCTTCCGCCCCTGGTGCTTGGCCAAGAATTCGGCCAGCGCCGTGGCGTACAGCCGGCTGCGCGTCACGCGCAGCCGCTTCCCCAACGACTCGGCCGATGCGAACAAGTCCTCGGGAATCGACACGGCAACTTTCATACCGCATTCATACCATTCGCATACCGATCATGGCAACCGCTCTCGAGAATCTCACCGGCCCACCACCGAGCGCCACCTTCTTCAGCTGGTTGCCAGCGGCGAATCCAATCCACTGGCGTCGGGCGAGAAGAAAGGGGACGCGGTATGCGGCAGATCGCGCGCGCGGCCGTCCTCCGGGCCGAAGACGACGATAGTCACGATTGCCTCCCGCCCCAGCCCACATGTATGCTCCCGCCGGTGACTGAACGGCGGCTCGTCTTCGCAACGCACGCCACGTCGGTGGAGGGCGAGACCAGGCGCCGGCCGGAGGGCCACGCATGATGAATCGAGTGCTTGGGTTGCTGCTCTCTGTCTGCTGCGCGTCGCAGATGCCGCCGGCGCAGTTCGCCACGGTCACGAAAGGTGTCGCCATCGCCGGCGTGGAGCGTACGGCGTTCCGATCGACGTTCACCGGGCAGGACTATGACGTGTACGTGGCACTGCCCCCGACCTATGGCGCGGGCGATCGCCGGTATCCCGTCTTGTACGTGCCCGATCAGGAGGAAGACTTCCTGGCGGCCAGAGCTGCCTACGGCACGCTGGATCTCGCCCGGTCACTCAACATGGGGCGTCCGCTCGAGGAGTACATCATCGTCGGCGTGCCGCTGCAGGTGGCGGATGCACTCGACTGGGCGCGCCGGCGAACGCCCGATCTCACGCCGACACAGGACCGGTCCTTCGAGGAGCAGTACTCCAAGTTGCTGAAGGGGCCGGTACGCAGCGGCGGGGCGGCGCAGTTCCTGCGGACGCTGAAGGAGGAACTCATCCCGTTCATCGAGTCGCGCTACCGTGCCACACAAGATCGTGGGCTCGCTGGTTACTCGCTCGGTGGGCTGTTCACGGCGTGGGTCTGGCTGAGCGGCGACCCGACGTTTTCGCGCTTCCTGATCGGCAGCCCCTCGCTGTGGTGGGACAACGAGACGCTGCTGAAGCTGGACCCGGCACGCAAGCTGCGCGGGCGGGTGTTTCTCTCGATGGGCGGCGCGGAATCGAAGTCGCAGATGTTGGCACCGTTTCAACGACTCGTCGCGGCGCTCGAGCAGCGCCAGGATCCGGACCTGCGGTGGGAGAGCGTGATCTTCGACGGCACCGATCACCTCTCCGGCGTTGTCGGCGCCTTCGCCCGCGGCATGCGTTCGCTGTACATCCAGCCCGCCGCCCGCTGACCGGCGGCGGTGCCGCATCAGCTCGCCTGCTGACGCAGGTCACGGCTCACTGGGCGGGACAGCCGTTCGTTCTCGACGAGAAGGTCAGGTTTATCACCTTCCAGTCGCCCTGTTCGCGGATGAGCCCGAAGTGATCGATCCCGCAATTGCTGACTTTCCCTCCGACGCGGACGCCGAAGGGCACCCAGTCCATCGCGATGTCGCCGTCGACATTCACGACCGCTGAATCCGTTCGCCATGACGCTCCTCCGGTCGCGCCGGGAGTCGACTGCCGATACTCTGGCGTCACGTGTTGCAGGGCGTGCCTGACGTCGGCCATCGTCTGGAACCGCTGGCCGGGATCCTTGGCCAGGCGGCGCCTGACGATCTGCTGCAGTGCAGCGGGCGCCTCCAATGGGCCCGGATCGTCGCGGAGCACGGCACTGAGGATCTGTGCCGTGGAGTCGCCGGTGAACGCCCGAGTGCCCGCCAGCAGCTCATACAGCACGGCGCCGATGCGGCGTTCCGCGTTGCCGGACGACCATGACAGCGGCTCAGCCGCCTTGTACCACCCTGGGTGGCACGAGAAAGGCCCCCGGGATGCCGGCGTCGAGCGTGGCGAGCTTCGCTCCGTGCGCGGCTGCCAGTTCGAGGAGGTGGGCATCGGTGGTCCGCGCCGCTGTCGAACACCACTGCGGGAATCGGCGGGGGGCATGGTCGTCGGCCAGGAAGACGTGCCGGACGCCCAGGGCGGCCACCATCCCGGCCAGCGTTTCAGTGGCCTCGGCGACCGTCACCAGGCCTGCGGTGCGCTGGACCGACACCCGCACGAAGCCGAGCTCCGGAATGGCGGAGGTCATCAGCCTGGTGGCCCTCCGCCGCCTCATCGCGCCGAGCCACGCGGCGGTTCGCTCGTGATCGACGTGATCGGACCAGCCCCAGGCAACGAGGACGTTGACGTCGAGCAGGTAGTTCACGGGAAGTCCGCCAGCAGGTCGCGGACGGTGTCCATGGTCAGCGGCGGCTGATGGTCCGGCGAGGCAAATATCGTCGCACCCGTGTGGGGGCAGCGCACCTTCGCCGGCCGTCGCGGCGGCGCCAGCGACAGGCTGGCCCGGCGCCTCAGGTATTCGGACACCGTGACGCGTTCCTTCCGCGCCCTGGACCGGAGCAGTCGGGCTTCTTCGTCGGTGATCTTGAAGGTAATCGTCGCCATTGGTAATACCGTATTACCACTCGGTGGCGGTGTCAACCGTCGACGGCAGGCGGGCGCTTGCAGGAGTCCCGAGTCGCGCTTGCGCATTCCACTCATCGTGATCAGTCTGTCCACGCCATCGTGATCACGCGGTCCGGAGCATCGTGATCGGAGCGAAGCGACGCTGAGTTGCGGGATAGGTTAACCGGTATTCGCCTCCAGTGCACGCCCGGTGTCGT
>JBBQSP010000008.1:0-75220 GCA_038213735.1 Vicinamibacterales bacterium
CCCTTCAGGGTTGCCTGAGAAGGGAACGAAATGAAGTTGAAGTTAGGCATTCCGAAAGGCTCGCTGCAGGACGCGACCATCCAGCTGTTCCAGCGCGCCGGCTACCAGATGCGCGTCGACTCACGCTCGTACTTCCCGTCGATCGATGATCCCGAGATCGAGTGCATGCTGATCCGGGCGCAGGAGATGGCCCGCTATGTCGCCGACGGCGTGCTCGACGCGGGCCTGACCGGCCAGGACTGGATTGCCGAACACGAGATTGGCCACCCCGAACAGACGCCGCTCGCGCGCATCTGCGACCTGGTCTACGCCAAGCAAAGCTTCGGCAAGGTGAAGTGGGTGCTGGCGGCGCCTGAAGACTCGCCGTTCAAGACCGTCGCCGACCTCAACGGCAAGCGCATTGCCACCGAGCTGGTCCGCGTGACCAAGAACTACTTCACCACCAAGGGCATGGACGTGGACGTCGAGTTCTCGTGGGGCGCCACCGAGGTCAAGCCGCCGGTGCTGGCCGACGCTATTGTCGAAGCCACCGAGACCGGCTCGACGCTCCGCGCCAACCGCCTGCGCATTCTCGAGACCATCATGGAGTCGAACACGCAGCTAATCGCCAACCAGTCGGCCATGTCCGATGGATTCAAGAAAAACAAGATCGAGAACCTGGCGCTGCTGCTGCGCGCCGCCATCGATGCCCAGGGGCGAGTCGGCTTGATGCTGAACGCGAAGCGCACTGACCTGGAGAAGCTGATCGGCTTGCTGCCGGCGTTGCAGCGCCCGACGGTGTCGTCGCTGAGCGATCCGGAATGGGTCGCCATCAATACGATTCTCGAGGAGAAAGTGGCGCGCGACCTGATTCCACGCCTCAAGGCCGCCGGTGGCCAGGGCATCGTCGAGTACCCGCTGACGAAAATCGTTCTATGAAGTTCGTGGACTCAACCAACCGGCGCGCGGTCGACGCGCTGCTGTCGGCGACCCGCATTCGCGATCGCGCCACCGAGACGCGCGCATCGGTGATCGTCGAACGGGTCCGCAAGGGCGGCGATACCGCGCTCGTAAAGTTCGCCCGCGACCTCGACGGCTTGACGGGCTCCATCGAGGTCCCCAGGCGCGTATGGGAAGCGCAGGCGCGCACGCTTGCGCCCGCGGTGCGAACCGCGATCAAACGCGCCGCCGCGAACATCCGCACGGTCGCGAAGGCGCAGGTGCCGAAAGGCTGGCGCAAAACCGTCGACGCCGGGATCAGCGTCGAACAGCGGGTGATCCCACTGTCACGGGTCGGCTGCTACGTGCCGGCCGGACGGTATCCGCTGCCGTCCTCGCTGCTGATGACCGCGATTCCGGCGCGCGCGGCCGGCGTGCCCGAGGTGATCGTGGCGTGCCCGCGGCCCGATGCCGCGGTGTTCGCCGCTGCGCTGGAGGCCGGTGTCGATCGCCTGTTCCAGGTGGGCGGCGCCCAAGCCGTGGCCGCCATGGCGTACGGCACGCGCACGGTGCCGAGGGTCGACAAGATCGTCGGTCCCGGCAACCGCTGGGTGTCGGCCGCGAAGTCGCTGGTCTCGGCCGATTGCGGCATCGACTTCTACGCCGGGCCCACCGAGATCCTGATCGTCACCGCCACCGGGTCGGCCGCGGCCATTGCCGCCGACCTGATCGCCCAGGCCGAGCACGATCCGGACGCGCGCGCGGTGTTCATCACGTGGAATGCCCGCCTGGCGGCCCAGGTGGCGCGCGAGGTTGCCGCGCAGATGCCCAGCGCAGGGCCAGCGCTGCAGTCGCTGGAACGCCACGGCGGCATCATCGTGTGCCGCACCATGACCGAGGCGATCGACCTGGCCAACCTGGCCGCATCCGAACACCTGGTGGTGGGCACCGAGGCGCTGGCCAGGCGGGTGTGGAATGCTGGAGCCGTGTTCGTGGGCGAGTCGACGGCACAGGTCGCCGGCGATTACGCCATCGGCTCGAATCACGTGCTGCCGACCGCCGGTGCGGCCCGCTATCGTGGTGGGCTGAACGCCGCTGACTTCGTGAAGCTGGTGTCCGTCCAACGTATGACCCGGCGCGGACTCGCGAGCATTGCAGGCACGGTCACAACCCTGGCGCGCGCCGAAGGCCTCGAGGGCCACGCCCGCTCCATTGAAATTCGGACCACATCATGACGATCATTCAAGGCGTCCCCGATCTCGGCCCCGGCCTTCGCCTTCACCTTAACGAGAACACCGCCGGCTGCTCCCCGAAGGTGGTCGAGGCCGTCCGGGCATTCGACGGCCAGCGCCTGGCGACGTATCCCGACTTTCGCGACGCGATCTTCGAGACGGCCGCGTTCCTCGGTGTCGATCCCGACCGCATCGTGCTGACCAACGGCCTGGACGAGGGCATCCTGCTCGCGTCGATCGGCTACCTGGGCCACCGGACGCCCGAGGCACTGGTGGAGCTGGGCGCGCCACTCACGGCGATCTCCGGCGCCGCGGAAGTGATCGTCTCGCAGCCGGCGTTCGAGCCGTATCTGCTGGCGGCACACGCCCTGGGGGCACGGGTTGTGTCGGTCCCGGCGGGCCCGAACTACGGCTATCCGCTCGAGGGCGTGCTCAAGGCCATCACGCTCAACACGCGCATGGTCTACGTGAACAACCCGAACAACCCGAGCGGCCAGCCGGTGCCGCAAGAGGCGATTCGCCGCGTCGCGCGCGAGGCCGGCCATGCGCTGGTGTTCGTGGACGAGGCGTATCACGACTTCCTGGGCGAGAACTTCCTGAGCGAAGCGGCCGATTACCCAAACGTGATCGTCGGGCGCACGTTCTCGAAAGCGTTCGGCCTGGCCGGCATGCGCGTGGGCGTGATGGTGGCGTCGTCCGCCATCCTGGCGCCCATTCGACGCGCCATGCCGCTGTTCAACCTGAACGTCGTCGCCGTGGCTGCCCTCCGTGCTGCCATGGCCGATACCGAGTTTCGCGGCTGGTATGTGGCGCAGGCGAACGAATCGAAGGAGCTGGTCTACGCGGCGTGCGAGCGCGCGGGCCTGCGCTACTGGAAGAGCGGCGCCAACTTCGTGCTGATCGATGGCGGCGAGCGCGCGCGGGCGCTGGTGGACGGAATGATCGCGCAAGGCGTGTTCGTGCGAGACCGCACCAAGGACCCGGCGTGCCTCAACTGCTTCCGGCTCACGACCGGCGTCGTCGAGCACACGCGTCATGCGGTGGCAACACTGGAGGCTTTGTGCGCAGCGCGGTAATCAATCGGCGAACCGCCGAGACGCAGATCAAGGTCACGTTGAAGCTCGATGGCAAGGGCACGTACGAAAACAGCACCGGCATCCGCTTTCTCGATCACATGCTCGACCTGGTCGCCCGGCACGGCGGCTTCGACCTCAAGGTCAAGGCCACCGGCGACCTCGCCGTGGATCAGCACCACACTGTGGAGGACGCCGGCATTGCCCTGGGTGAAGCCGTGCTGGCCGCCATCGGCAACAAGCGCGGCATCAACCGTGCCGGATACTTCGTCATGCCGATGGACGAAACCCTTGCAGTCGCGGCCATCGACTTGAGCGGACGGCCGCACTGCGTCGTCGACACCAAGGTCACGGTACGGGTGGTCGGCGACCTGCAGACTGAACTGGTGCACGACTTCTTCGACGGGTTCGCCATGGCGGCGCGTGCCAACGTGCACCTCAAGGTGATGTACGGGCGGTCGAACCACCACAAGATCGAGGCCTGCTTCAAGGCGTTCGCGCGCGCGCTGCGCGTGGCGTGTTCGAAAGACAAGCAGATGGCGCGCAGCCTGCCGAGCACCAAGGGCCTGCTGTGATCGCACTCGTGGACTACGGCGCCGGCAACCTGGCGTCGGTGCGCAAGGCGCTGGCCGCCATTGGCGCGGACGTCTGGACGCCGTCGGTTCCGGCGGAACTGGCGCGCGCCACCGGCGTGATCGTCCCCGGCGTGGGTCACTTCGACGCCACCAGGGGCATCACCGGCGAATGGCGAGGCGCGATCAAGGGATCGATTGCCGATGGCGTGCCGATGCTGGGCATTTGCGTCGGCCTGCAGTGGTTGTTCGAGGGGAGTACCGAGGCCCCGGACGTGAACGGGCTGGGGGCGTTCAAAGGGACCTGCTCCCATCTTGGGGTCAGACCCCTCGACGCCCAGAACCCCTCTCGGGGTCAGACCCCTGCACCGTTGAAAGTGCCACATGTTGGCTGGAACGACCTCTCGATACCTCGGCCGAGCGCGTTGATGGCCGGGATCGCACCCGGGACGCAGGTGTACTTCACCCACTCGTACGCCGCGCCGGTGATCGACGATACGGCCGCGGTCTGCGACTACGGCGTGCTGTTCAGCGCCGCCGTCGAGCGCGACAACGTGGCGGCCGTGCAGTTTCACCCGGAGAAATCCGGACCCGCCGGACTTCAGATCTTAGGTAACTGGTTGCGAAATGCTGTCTAAGCGCATTATCGCGTGCCTCGACGTGCGCGACGGCAAGGTGGTTAAGGGCGTGAACTTCGAGGGGTTGCGCGAGGCCGGCGACCCGGCCGCGCTCGCCCGCCGCTACAACGTGGAGGGCATCGACGAAATCGTCATCCTGGACGTGACCGCCACCGTTGAAGCGCGCCAGGCGCGGGCGCACACAATTGCCGCGGTTGCGAAAGAGATCTTCCTGCCGCTCGCGGTCGGTGGCGGCATTCACAGCGAAGGCGATGCCGCGGCCGCGATCGAAGCGGGCGCTGACAAGGTCAGCCTGAACACGGCCGCGCTGAAGACCCCGGAGCTGATCACTATGCTGGCGAAGCGTTATGGGAGCCAGGCGGTGATTGTCGCGATCGACGCGAAACGCGGCGAGCCAACGGCGGCACCCCATAAAGGGGTGCCCTACAATGTGTTCGCGAGGTCGGGACAATCGGCCACCACTCGCGACGCGATCGAGTGGGCGCGCGAGGCGACCGATCGCGGTGCCGGCGAGATCCTGCTGACCTCGATTGATCGCGATGGGACGAAGGCCGGGTTCGACTGCGCCATGACCGCCGCCGTGTCGGACGCGGTGAACATTCCCGTGATCGCTTCGGGCGGCGCCGGCACCTTCGAACACTTCGCCGATGTGTTCGGAGATGGTCACGCGGATGCCGCGCTAGCGGCGTCAATCTTTCATTTCAATGAGAAGAGCGTCAGCGACCTAAAGCAGTACCTTCACTCGAGGGGCATTGCCGTGCGGCTTTAGATACGTCCACGGAAACAGAGAAGCACGGAAGCACTTCTTCTAGAATGGGTTTCCGTGTTTCCGTTTTTCCGTGAGAGGCCTTTTGGGTTGGTATGCTAATTCCATCAATTGATCTTCAGGGCGGCAAGGTCGTCCAACTCGTGCAGGGCGACAAACTCGCTATCTCCTCCGACGACCTCGACGGCTGGATCGCGAAGTTCGCGAAGTTCCCCAAGGTCCAGCTGATCGATCTCGATGCGGCCATGTCGCGCGGAAACAACGATGCCCTCGTGGCGCAGATCGCCGCAAAGCTGCCCTGTCGCGTGGGCGGCGGTGTCCGTAGCGTGCGGCGCGCGGAAGAGCTGATCGCCGCCGGTGCGCAGGCCGTGATTGCCGGTTCGGGCCTGTTCCGGCGCGGCGACGGCACCGACCTGGCGCAGATGATCGATCATGACTTCGCGCGCGCACTGGCCGGCACCGTCGGCACGCACCGGCTGATCGCGGCGGTTGACTCGCGTGGCGGCCGCGTCTGCATTCACGGCTGGAAGACGGTGCTGCCGCTCACCGCCGTGCAGGCCGTGCAGCTGCTCGAAGGCTATTGCGACGAGTTCCTCTACACCCACGTCGACAAGGAAGGCCTGATGCAGGGCACCGACATGGCCGCGATCACCGAGGTGGCCAAGGCCACCGAGCGCAAGCTCACCGCCGCCGGCGGCATCACCACCCGCGCCGAGATCGACGCGCTCGATGCCCAAGGCATTGACGCCGTAGTGGGCATGGCCATTTACACAGGATCGCTGGCCATCGACTAGGCCACCGATAAGAACAGCCACCGATTAGGCACAGATTGGACACCGATTTATCTTCTCAGAGCGACGAGGAGGACTCTTGCCCGCGAAGGCGACCGCTCACGGATACTCGGGGACGCCGCTCATCAAGAAGCTTGGCGTCAAGGACTCCACGCGACTCCTCCCGATCAACGCCCCGCCAGACTATCTGACGTGGCTTGGCGCCCTGCCGCCGGCGGCGGCAATTGTCGCCAGCGCTGGCCCCACCACCGACATCGCGCACGTGTTCGCGACCAGGCGCGCGCGCCTGGCTCATGAGTTGACGCGTCTTCGGGCGTCGCTGCGGCCCGACGCGGTGACGTGGGTGTCCTGGCCAAAGAAGGCGTCGAAGGTCGCGACCGACGTCACGGAGGACGTGATCCGGGAGATTGCCCTCCCCATGGGGTTCGTGGACATCAAGGTGTGCGCGGTGACGGACGTGTGGTCCGGCCTCAAGCTGGTCGTGCGCAAGGAGCTACGGTGAAGGTGTCCCGAGGTAGGATGTGCGGGCTAAGGAGGGAGCCCCATGGTTCCAGTGATGTCGTTGATCGTTCCGATCTTCGTCGCCTCCGTCATCGTGTTCATCGCCAGTTCCATCATTCACATGTTCACGCCGTTCCATAAGGGCGACATGAAGAAGGTGCCCGACGAGGACGGGGTCATGTCGGCGCTCAGGAACTTCAACCTCGCGCCAGGCGACTACGCCATGCCGCTGCCGTCATCCATGGCGGCCATGGGTTCTCCGGAGTTCCAGGCCAGGATGGCGGCCGGCCCCGTCGTGATGATGACCGTGCGGCCGTCAGGCAAGCACAACATGAACACCGCCCTGGTATGGTGGTTCGTCTACGCGATTGTGATCTCGCTGATGGCCGGATACGTGACCGGCGTCGCGCTCGGGCCCGGCGCTGACTACCTGAAGGTGTTCCAGATTGCCGGCTGCGTTGCCTTCATCGGCTACGCCATGGGCCTGCCGCAGGCCTCGATCTGGGGCGGGAAGAGCTGGGGCACGACCGCGCGTGGCATGGCTGACGGCCTGCTTTACGGTTTGCTGACCGGGGGTACGTTCGGCTGGTTATGGCCGTAGGATAGAAGCATGCGGTTCGTTCTGGCACTCGTTCTCGTCGGCGTGGTCGGGCTCTCCGGGCAGGAAATGATGCCGGGCACGGCGCGGCCGCTCATCGACCCGAATGCGCCGGCCACGACTAGCGGCTACATCTGCCCGATGCATCCGAACGAAGTGCGGGCGGAGCCTGGCACGTGCAGCATTTGCGGCATGAAGCTCGTGCCGGGCGACCCCATGGCGACCGCCGATTACGTGATGCGCGTCACCATGGAACCGCGCGCGCCCAAGCCGGGGCAGTCGGTCAAGTTCCGCCTCGCGGTGCTGCATCCGCTGACCGGCGCCATGATCACGGACTTCGCCGAGGTCCACGACAAGCTGTTCCACCTGTTCATCGTCAGCCGCGACATGTCGCAGTGGGCGCATGTCCACCCTGTGCTCGAGAAGGACGGCAGCTTCACCATCGAGCACCTGATTCCCACCGCGGGGCACTGGGCGCTCTTCAGCGACTTCATGCCGGTGGGCGGCGGACCGCAGATGATCGTCACGCCGTTCACCACGGCCGGGTTCGAAGGCGACCTCACCGCATCGCTTCCCACGCTCACGCCCGACCGCTCGCTGACCAAGACGGCCGACGGCGTCACGGTGTCGCTGGACGCGACGCCCGCCAAGCTCATCTCGGGTGAAGAAACCGACATCCCGATTCATTTCACCGACGAGAAGACCGGCGAGCCGGTGAGAAACCTGGAGCGCTACCTCGGCGCGTTCGGTCACGCCATGATGCTGAGCGACGACATGACCGAACACGTGCACGCGCATCCGGAAGAGATGCTCGAAGGCACCACGGTCACCGCGGGCGGCGGGCCCGACTTGACCTTCCACGCGCTGTTCCCGAAGCCGGGTATCTATCGCATCTGGCTGCAGTTCCAGCGCAGCGGCCGGCTCACGACGGTACCGTTTACGGTGCGAGTGACGCGGGTGGGCGAGACTGCGGAAATGCGGTGACTGACAGCGATGGCTGCGCGCGCAGGGGCGCGTCGCCGGGGTTGTCGTAGTACGCCGTCACCGCCAGGCGGGTGCCGGCGGGTAGCGCTACCGGCTGCTCGAACACATAGGACGAAGGCCAGTCGGCCCGGTAGTCCTTCAACCACAACAGCGGCTTGACGAGACCATCGGGGTGAATGGCGGTGACCTCCACTGACGTCGCGCCCACGCCGAGCCGCGGCCAGAGCGCGGCGGCGCTGGTCGCGCTCTTGATGGTGAACTCCGTGCGCACGCGCTCGCTCGCCTGGCCGGCGGCGACGCTCACCGGCACGGCGTTGATCTCGAGCGGCACCGCGAGTTGCGCGGGCTTGCTCTCCGAGAAGTACAAACCCAACTCGCCGGCGCCGACGGCGTCTTCCTCGGTGCCGCGGTAGCCAATCTCGACGGCGATCTTGCCACCGGCCGGCAACGGGATGGCGACATCGGCGGGCAGCGCGCTTACTGGATGGGTGGGCGTCCATGTGCCGAGCCACTGCCCGGTGCGCAGTTCGTAGACCGCCGCGTAGCGGACCACTCGGCGATCGGTGAAGTTCAACTGCAGCGACTGGAGCCACGACGCCGCCTTCAGGCCGGTCGGGACCTCGACGCGCGCGACCCGATCGCTCGAGCCGGCGGCGACCTTCTCGCCGGCCGCGACCGGAATCACCGCATCGGGCTCACCGTGCTCCCAGCCGGTCAGCGACGGGATGATTACGGCGGGCTTGTCTTCGTCCGCCAGCAACACGCCGCTAGGCGCGCCGCCGTCAGCCCAGGAGGTGATCAGGCTGATCTCGCGGGCGGTCAGGCTGACGTCGTTCGAGAAATGGCCGTAGCCGGTGACCGCGCTCCAGGGCGGCATCTGCTTCTCGAGAATCTCTTCCTTGATCGCCACCGCCCAGGGCCGCG
Source organism: Vicinamibacterales bacterium (assembly GCA_038213735.1). Classification (GTDB taxonomy): domain Bacteria; phylum Acidobacteriota; class Vicinamibacteria; order Vicinamibacterales; family UBA2999; genus 12-FULL-67-14b. The sequence continues at coordinate 8,998 of JBBQSP010000008.1, forward strand.
CGTCGCGGTAGGTCGTGAGCGACATCGAGACATTGCCTTCGGTGTGACACTGAAAGCACTTCTTCTGGAAGATCTGCGAGACCTCGCGGTTGAAGACGATGTTCGTCGTGATGCGGCCATGCGACGAGACGGGCTCGGGACTGGAGTACGGCCAACCCGCCACAACCAGTCCAAGCACGCAGGCACCAGTGAATAGCCTCTTGCCAGACATAGGAATATCTTACTGCTGCTGGGTCGCCACCGGCGCGCCCTTGCGCTGCGCCGCCAGGAACTCGAACGCCTTCGGCAGGTTGGGCACCACCATGTCGGTGTGGCTGCCGCCGGGAATCTCGAGATAGGTCACGTTGGCGCCGGCCTTCTTGAGCGCCGCCACCATGTTGCGCGAGCCGCTGACGTTGACGGTCGCGTCGTTGTCGCCGTGAACGACGAGCTGGGGAATGCCCTTCATGCGCTCGGCGAGCGCGGGCGAGCCGACGCCCGAGAACGGCACGAGCGCAGCCCAGATGTCGGGATACTTGGACGCCAGCGCCCAGGTGCCGATCGCGCCCATCGAGTGGCCGATCAGGTAAATGCGCGACTCGTCCACCTTGTAGGTGGCCTTCATGATGCGCAGCACTTCCATGACGTCCTTCTCGCTGTACTCGGCGCGACGCCGGGCCGCCGCATCGGTGCTCATCATCGGCGAGCCGTAGAAGCCATCGACGCGGAAGCCGTGCGGCGCGGCCAGCAGGAAGCCATGTTTCTCGGCCAGTTGCGGCGGCAGCTTCGAGTACTGATCGAAGAACGAGTCTTCATTGCCGCCGAGGCCGTGCAGCGCGATCACGAGCGGCGCGCCCTTGGCCGGCGAGTACCCCTTCGGCACGTAGACGCGGTACGGCATGATCTCGTTCGCACCCTCCAGCAGGTAGTGGCGCTCGAAGTCACCCGTACGGCCGGTGAACGGGTTCTTGCTGCCCTTGGCGGCCGCGAGAATGGCCTCGGCCGCGGCAATCTCGGCGCCGACGCTGAAGGTCCCGAGCGAGATGCGACCGCGATTGACGTTGCGAATGTAGTCGGCCGGATAGGCGACATCCGCCCGGACGTCGGCGACCACACCGGCCGACGCGGTTTCAAGCGCGCGCAGCCGCGCATCCAGCCCTTTGTGCAGCACAACACCAAGAGTGGTCGTGGCCAGCGGCGCCATGCCATCGAGCACCTGCGTCTCGAGCACATAGGCGCCGTCCTCCACGCCAGCCACGTCAATCTCCATCGCGAACGGCGACTCGCGCAGGTCTCGGCTGACACCTTCGAACACGCCAAGCTCGCGGACCAGCACCGTTTCAGCGGCCGCGCCCGGCTCGGCCGGCGGCACGCGCTTCTTCAGCGCCACCACGGCGCTGAGCGCCGGCGTCAGCTCGGTGGCGGGGCTGTAGATCTGTTCGAGGCGCATCGCGTAGGGCACCGAAGAGTCGGCGACGGTGCGCTCGCTACGCAGTGCGAGCGAATGCTGGTAGTCCAGTTGCGGCGTCCATGACGCACCATCGAGCAAGGCCATGCCCCTGGCAATCTGCCGACGTACTTCGCCAACCCGGCCCTGCTTGTTGGCGGCGGCAATCTCCCGGTCCACCGCGTCGATCTGCGCCTTGAGCTCGCCGTCCGGCTTCACGGTGGCCTTGCGCGTGTTGTAGCGCACGCTGAGCGAGCTGATGTTCGGCAGCGCCTGCGCGGCAGCCAGTGAAGGAATCAGCAGCAGGGCAAGGAATAGTCGTTTCATGGCTAAGACCCCAGGTTGAAGGCGATTAACTCGGCCGAGGCGCCGCTGCCGGTGGCGACCACCAGGTATTGGACGCCTTGATACATGTAGGTCATGGGCGAGGCCAGGGGACGCGTCGGCGGCACGAAGTCCCACACTTGCGCGCCGGTGGCCTTGTCGAAGGCGCGCAGCTTGATGGGCTCCTGCGGCAAGCCCTTGCTGAGCGGCCGGCCGCCGACCGGCAGGTTGGGTCCGGCGCCGAGGGTGCCTTGCCCCGTGGCAATGAACAACAGGCCCTTGGTCACGAGCGGCGCGTTTCTAAGTGGCGCGCCAAGCGGCGGCAGGTTCAGGTCTTTCAGCAGCGGGTGTTCCCGCGGGCCGTCGCCGACGGGCGTTACCCACCTGGTGTCGCCCCGGTTCAGGTCAATGGCGGTCACCCGTCCGTACGGGGGCTTCACGATCGACAGTCCGTCGAGCGTCGGCGGCGCCATCACCCCGCCGCGCACGTAGAGCAAGTTGCTCTTCGCAGGGTCCGGCTTTACGAGCTGGATGACAATCGGGCTCGTCACCGACGGCACATAGAGCATGCCGTGCTCCGGATCGAACGCGGCGCCGGCCCAGTTGGCGCCGCCGATCCACCCGGGCATCGCGATCGTGCCCTTCTCGGAGGGCGGCGTGTAGAGCGCGCCATAGTCGAACGGCTTGATGGCCTCGATCGCGGCCTGCTTCAATTCGGGCGTGAAGTCGATCAGGTCGTTCTCGGTCAGGCCCTGCCGCTCGAACGCCGGTGGCCGGGTCGGGAACGGCTGGGTGGCCGAGGTGCGTTCACCCGGCACGGTCGATTGCGGCACCGGCCGCTCCTCGATCGGCCACACCGGCGCGCCGGTTCGCCGATCGAACACGTAGGTGAAGCCCTGCTTGCTGACCTGCGCCACCGCCTTGATGTCCTTGCCGTTCACGCGAATGTCGGCCAGCACCGGCGCGGCCGGCAGGTCGTAGTCCCACACGCCGTGGTGAACCGCCTGGAAATGCCACTTGCGTTCGCCGGTCCGCGCGTCGAGCGCCACCAGGCTTTCGGCAAACAGGTTCGCTCCCGGACGATGGCCGCCGTACCAGTCGTCGGTGGGCGTGCCGAACGGCAGGTAGATCAGGCCGAGTTCCTCATCGGCCGACATGTTCGTCCACACGTTGGTATTGCCGGTGTAGGTGAACGAGTCGTCGCCCCACGTCTCGTTGCCGAACTCGCCCTTCTGCGGGATCGAATGCAGCGTCCACAGCTTCTTGCCGGTGCGCACGTCGTAGCCGCTGACATCGCCGCGCGGTCCCTCCTTGTGTGTCGGCACATCGTGAATGCTGGAGCCCACGACCACGACGTTGCGGCAGATGATCGGCGCCGCGGTCACCGAGTAGTTGGTGCTGCGCACGGCGTGCGCCAGGCCCGCCATCAAGTCCACCCGGCCGCCATCGCCGAATGACGTATCGAGCTGACCGGTCTTCGCATCCACCGAAATCAGATAGGCGTCGGAAGTGCCCAGCAGTAGGCGCTCCTTCGGGCCGCCTGGCCCGAGCGTAGTCGAGGGCTCGGACCAGTACGAGATGCCACGGTGAACGAACCCGAGGTTGCCCGGCCGCCCCGACTTGTAGCTGGCCGGGTCGTAGACCCAGATCGAGGCGCCGGTCGCCGGGTTGATGGCGGCGATCTGCCCGAGCGAGGTCACGGTATAGAGCACGCCCTTCACCATCAGCGGTGTGTCGTGATACATCCCCGGACGGGACATGGGATTGGCGGCGACCACGGCGTTGTCGGGCGAGGTCCACCGCCACGCGATCTTCAGCTTGCCGACGGTGTCCTTGTTGATCTGCTCGAGCGGCGAGTACTTCTGGGAGGCCGCGTTGCCGCCGTAGTGGGTCCAGTCGGAATTCAGGGTGCCTACGGTGCCTTGGGTGCCTCGGGTGCCTAGAGTGCTGACCGTGGTGGTGATGACGAGTGCGAACACGAGCAGAGCAGAAACTCGACGCATGGTTTGGCCTCGGGATGCGAATGCTAGCACTTCTAAAGGTTCAGAGGTTCAGAGGTTCACGGTTTCAGAGGTTCAGAGGTTCAGCGGCCGTGAACCAGTGAACCCTTGAACCGGTGAACCCCTGAACCCGTGATTTGTAACCCCATGTAACCGTTTTTGGGTTAGGATGCGGTGCCCCTATAGGAGGGATTAGATGAAGTCGATTCGCAAAGCTCATGCACTGTTTTTCGGGCTCGTTTTGCTGGCATCGGTCCCGGTCCTTGCGCAGGCCCCCAATGTCACCGGCGAGTGGGCGTTCAACGTCACCACCGATCAGGGCGGCGGCACGCCGGTCATCACCTTCAAGCAGGATGGCGAAAAGCTCACCGGCAAGTACGCCGGCCAGTTGGGTAATGCCGATCTGACCGGAACCGTGAAAGGCGCGGCCATTCACTTCACGTTCACGCTCGACGTCCAGGGCCAGCAGGCGCCGGTGACGTACGACGGCACGGTCGAGAAGAACACCATGAAGGGCAAGCTGGACATCGGCGGCATGGTCAGCGGCACTTTTACCGCGACCAAGAAGTAGATCCATAGATCGTCGGGGCAAGTCGGGCAAGTCGTCGCTTCGTCTTTGAATGAATGTCTAACCCACGCGCCGTGTGGCGATTGTTGGGTATGCAACTTCGTGGAGGGCTTGTGATGCGTTCGCTCACGGTTCGGATTGCTGCTGTTCTTTGTCTTCTCGTCACGCCGATCGTCGCATCGGCGCAAACCAGTACTATTTCAGGCACGGTCAGGGATGCCTCGGGTGGCGTATTGCCCGGTGTCACGGTCGAGGCCTCGAGCCCGGCGCTGATCGAAAAGACCCGCGCCACTGTCACCAGCGGTTCGGGCACCTACTCGATCCTGGCGCTGCGGCCTGGTGTCTACACCGTCACCTACTCGCTGCCGGGCTTCGGCAACGTGGTGCGTGAAGGCGTCGAGCTGACGTCGGACTTCACCGCGACGATCAACGTCGACATGAAGGTCGGCACGCTCGAAGAAACCCTCACCGTCACCGGTGAATCGCCGATCGTGGATACGCAGAGCATCACGCAGCGCGTGGTGATGACGGCGGAAGTGCGCGAGGCGCTGCCGACCGGCCGCAACATCCAGGCGGTGGGCATCATGATTCCCGGCACCACCATCGCGGTGGGCGGCGGCGGCGCGTTGTCGCGCGACGTCGGCGGCTCGGGCAACCTGCAGCAATCGCCGTTGCAGTACCGCGGCTCGGGTGACACGGTGCAGACCATCGAAGGCGTCCGCCTGAACAACCTCTGTGCCCAGGGCGCCTACAGCGGCGTTTACTGGAACGACTCGAGCTTCGAGGAGTTCAGCTACGTGACCGGCGCCGATTCCGCCGAAGTGGGCCAGGGCGGCATGCGCGTCAACATGGTGCCCCGCGACGGCGGCAACTCGTTCCGCGGCTCGGTGATCGCCAACTTCGCCGGCGAGAGCTTCACCTCCGACAACTGCGGCTCGGCCGGCATCGGCCAGCCCTGCACCCGGTCGAACCTGAGCGGCAGCAAGACCTTCAACGCCAACAACACGCTGACCAACGTCGATGCCATCCAGGAGATCTGGGACGTCAACCCCCAGATTGGCGGCCCGATCATCCGCAACAAGCTGTGGTTCAACTACACCTTCCGTCACTGGGGCTCGTCGAAGACCAAGGCCGACGCCTACTTCGATAAGAACCCGTCGCAGTTCGTCTACGACCCCAACTTCGACGCGCCCGGTCTGGACGATGGGCATATCGTGAGCAACGCGGGCCGCATTTCGTGGCAAGCCAGCGGCAAGGACAAGTTCTCGGTGTATTTCGACAACCAGCGGAAGTACCGCAACCACTGGGGCATTGCCTCGACCGTTCCGCCCGAGGCGGCCGGCGTGCAGGTGACGCCGACAAGCTACGTCAACGTGACCAAGTGGACGCGCACGCACACCAACAAGCTCCTCTTCGAGGCCGGCTACGGCGTCTACAACCAGAACTACACCGAGCTCTATCAGCCCAGTGTGACGGGCACCGACGAGAAGGTGTGGAGCGATGACGCCATCATCAACGCCCGCGTTTATAACGTCTTCGACCAGTCCAACGGCCGGAACGCCAACGCGTGGCCGAACCCGGCGGACCACTTCTCGGTGCTCCGGACCTTCATGGGCGCGGCCTCGTACATCGCCGGCAACCACAGCCTCCGCGTCGGCGGCACGTTCAGCAACGGCGACTGGAAGCTGTTGACCCGCTGGACCGGCGACATGCAGCCCATCACCTACAACGCCGGCGTGCCGGTGTCGGTGACGCTGCGCCTGCCCTCGGACCGCAACAACGGCATCAAGCAGGACCTCGGGTTTTACGTGCAGGACCGCTGGAGCATGGGCCGCGTCACGCTGAACCTCGGCCTGCGCTACGACCACTTCATCGGCGAATCGCGCGAAAGCGCGGTGCTGCCTAGTCGCCTGAGCGGCGGCGCCGCGTTCGGCGAGTGCTCGGACGGCACGGTCGATCCCGGTGACCTCTGCACCGGCGAGGTCCAGAACTGGAAGGACATCTCGCCGCGCATCGGCTTCGCGATGGACGTGTTCGGCAACGGCCGCACCGCCCTCAAGTCGAGCTGGTCGCGCTACGTCGCCGGTCAAGCGATTGCGTTCGCCAACCAGGTGAACCCGATCGGCGCCCTGACGGCGACCGACACCCGCGTGTGGCGCGACCTCGACGGCAACGGCCTGCCGCTCGACAACGCCGGCAACATCCAGTTCAACGAGCTGACCAACTCGGCGTCGACGCCGACCTTCGGCCAGTTGAGGGTGCCGACGACGCAGTATTCGCCGGACCTGCTGCGCGGCTGGGGCAAGCGTGGCTACAACAACGAGTTCACGATCTCGGCGCAGCACCAGCTGGCCGATCGCGTCTCGGTGAACGGTGGTTACTACCGCCGGACGTTCGGCAACGCCACCTTCGTGGACGACCTGCGCTACGACGCGAGCAGCTACGACTCGTTCTGCATTCGCGCTCCCCAGGATCCCGACCTGCCGGGCGGCGGCGGCTACCAGGTGTGCGGCGTTCAGGACCTCAAGCCCGCGGTATTCGCGCAGAACCTGCCGGCCAACAGCCTGATCCGCTTCTCGGAAGACTTCGGTGGAGAAACCAATCTCTACCAGGGCTACGACGTCAACCTCGAAGCCCGCTTCCGTAACGGCGCGTTCCTCAAGGGCGGACTCGCCGCCACGGCGCGCACGTTCGACAACTGCAACCTGCTCGCCGCCGGCCTCGACGCGGTGGTCACGGCGATTAGCCAGGGCACCGAGGTCTACGAGGACGGCTCCAAGGCCTGCCATCGCGAATACGCGTATCGCCCCGATGCCAAGGTCTCCGGATCGTACACGCTGCCCTACGACATCCAGCTGGCCGGCACGTTCCAGCACAGTCGCGGCGTCCAGAACGGCGGCGCGGGACCGTCCGTCCTCGCCATCTGGCCGGTCGTCAGCTCGGTCGCCAACCCGCAGATCGGCCGCAACTGGACCGGCGTCGCGTCACGCTCGGTTCAGCTGCTGCGGGAAGGCAGCGACTACGGCGAGCACAACCTGAACCAGCTCGACCTCCGCGTGGCCAAGCGCTTCAACTTGGCCGGCAACGTCCGGTTGCGGCTGGACTTCGACCTATACAACGTGTTCAACAGCAGCTGGCCGTTCACTATCAACAGCGTCTACTCGACGTCGCCGGCCGGCACCTGGCAGCGTCCGACCAACGTGCTGCAGAGTCGCTTCTTCAAGATCGGCGGGCAGTTCAGCTTTTAACCGCTTCGTGGAAGTGAAAAGTGAGAAGTAGAAAGTAGAAAGTTAGAAGCGTAGAATCGACAACGTGACGAGCGGGAAGTCCAGGCGAACGAACCAGGGCTTCCCGCTCTTTCTCTTTTTTGGCGTCTTTTCACTTCTCACTTTCCACCTTTCACCTGGCTCGGCCCAGCACGCCGGCCACCGCATTCCGGTAGTGCCGCAGGAATTGCTCGAACGCCCGGTGCCCATGCGCACCGGCATTGGCCGCGCGCACGATGCGGTGGCGACGAAGTCGGCCGAAGCGCAGGGCTTCTATGACCAGGGGTTGGCGTACCTGCACTCCTTCGTGTGGATCGAAGCGGCGCGGTCGTTTCACCAGGCGTTGCGACTGGATCCGGGCCTGGCGCTGGCGCACGTCGGTTTGAGCTACGCCTACATCGAGGTCAACAAGACGGCCGAAGCGCGGCAGGCGATTGAACGCGCGTCCACCTTCGCGCAAAGCGCTACGGTGGACAAGCGGGGCCTGTCGGCACGTGAGTTGTCCCACGAACGGCACCACATCGAGGCGCGCGCGTTGCAGATGGCCGCCGAAGACGCGCCCGCCGACAAGACCAGGCTCGCCGCCTATCGCAAGGCCCTCGATGCCGCCATTGCCGCGTTCCCGGATGATGTGGAGTTGATCCTGAAACGTGGCGTCGCCGAGTCGCCGGATCCGGCAGACCGGGGGCAGGGCTCGGTGCTGGCGTCAATTCCGTTCTTCGAGCGGGCGCTCAAGGTGTCGCCCAACCATTTCGGCGCGCGCCACTACCTGGCGCACGCGTACGAAAGCAACGGCCGGGTGAACGACGCGTTGAGCAACGCGGCCGCGTATGCCACCCAGGCGGCCGCGGTGCCGCATGCCCGCCACATGCATGGCCACGAACTGCGCCGGGCTGGCCGGCCGGTTGAAGCCGTCGCGCAGTTCGAGGCCGCCGACAAGCTGCAGCGCGACTACTTCGCGCGCGAGAAGGTCGGCGCCGATCTCGACTGGCATCACACGCACAACCTCGACCTGCTGGCCGCCACCTACCAATACCTGGGCCAGATGAAGAAGGCCGAGCCGTTGATGAAGCAGTCGTTCGGCCTGCCGTCAAACCTGCTGGTGCAGATGGTCCACAAGCGCGAGTGGCCGGCGTACCTGCTGGCGCGCAACCGGCCGGCCGAAGCGCTGGAGGCGGCGAAGGTCCTGATCGGCCATCCCCATCCCATTGTCCAGGCCGCGGGCCACATCGAGGCCGGCTTCGTGTACCTGGCGACCAATCGCCCAGCGGACGCGGCCAACGCGTCGAACGCGGCCCTGCGCGCGTTCAAGAGCGCCCCCGATGGCCAGGGGCTGGTGTTCATTACGCTCGAGGCGCTGCAGGGCGAGTTCCGGCTGCGGACGGCGCAGCGCGAACAGGGCCGGAAGAGCATGGAGAGCGCGGCGCAGAAGTGGCGGACACTGCCGGGACCCGATGCGTGGAGCCAATCGCTGTTCCGCCTGGAGGCCATGGCGAAGGCGGCCCGGGCGGTCGGCGACTGGGAACTGGCGGGGACGATGGCGCAGCTCATGAGCGAGCACGACCCGGCCTATTTCGGCAGTCACTACGCCCTGGCGCTCGTGGCCCAGAATGCCGGCAACGCGGCAACCGCCCGCCGAGAGTTCGATCTCGCGTTGAAGGCTTGGGCAACGGCGGACAAAGACCTTCCCGAATTGGCCGCTGCCCGTAAGTAACAGGAGTTAAGGAGATAAAGAGTTAACCTCCTTATCTCCTGAGCTCCTGTTTCTTCCTGCCTGGCAACCCTCTTGAACTCGTTCTCGTCTATTTCTCCCGAGGACATATGCTGAAGACCATTTTTGCCCTGCTGTTCGCCCTGCCGTTCGCCCTCATGCCGCCTGCCCTGAGCGAGGCCTCGGTGGCAACGCCACCGGGCCGAGTCGAAGGGGCTGCCGCACAGAAAGAAACCGAGAACGTTGACCGCACTCTGACCCTGCAGCCGGGCGGGACGCTGAGATTGAAGACCTTTTCCGGACGCGTTCGCATCACCGGCGGGTCGGGTGACCAGGTCGTGATCAAGGCCGTGCGCCGCGCTGACCGCGAGCGCCTGAACGACATCAAGCTTGAGATCACCCAGAGCGGCAACACCATCGAGGTGGATGCCAACCACCGACTGGTCGAGCGCCGCAACGACAACGTGGTCGAGACCGACTTCGACATCCAGGTGCCGTCGCGCACGCGGCTCGACATCAAGACCTTCAGCGCGCCGGTCACGGTGATTGGCGTCAACGAAGACCAGCAGATCGACGGTTTCAGCTCGAGCATCACGATCGAGTCCACCGAGTGGAACGACCATGACCTCGACATCAACACCTTTAGCGGCGGCGTGCGGCTGCGCCTGCCGGCCACGGCGCGCGGCAGCATCGACTTCAACACCTTCAGCGGCAGCTTCGAAAGCGATCTGCCAGTGACGCTGAACAACAGCAGCCGCCGTAACTTCCGTGGTTCGCTAAACGGCGGCGGCAGCGGCGACTTCAAGCTGAAAACATTCAGCGGCGACGTCTCGATCCGCAAGTAGCGCAACCACGAAGCACGCGAAGGGCACGAAGACCAATTTTCTTCGAGTCCTCCGTGTCCTTCGTGGTTAACGCGTGTATCCTGTCGGGCGGATGATTGCCCGGTTGATGGCCCGCGTGGGCCTGGTCACGCCTGAGCAACGCGCCTGGGCGTGGTACGACTGGGCCAACTCCGCCTTCTTCACCACGGTCGTCACCGCGGTGTTCCCCGGGTTCTACGCCTCGTATGCGGCGGCCGGCATGGCGCCGGCCGACGCCACCGCCCGCTTCGGGCTGGTCACCACCGTCTCAATGGCCACGGTGGCCATCTCGGCGCCGATCCTCGGCGCATTTGCTGACTACACCGGCGCCAAGAAGAAGCTGCTCGCGATCTGCATTGCCATTGGGGCAACCGCGTGCGCCTCGATGGCCTTCATCGGCGAGGGCGAAGTGGGGTTCGCGTCGCTCCTCTTCTTCATCGCCAACCTGGGCGTATCGGGGTCGATCGTCTTCTACGACTCCCTGCTGCCGCACGTCGCCAAGGCCAAGGAGACCGATCGCGTGTCGGCGGCCGGCTATGCCATGGGCTACATTGGCGGCGGGCTGCTGCTGCTGATCAACCTCGCCTGGATTCTCCAACCGGCCATGTTCGGCTTCAGCGGCACGGTCCCGGCGATCAAGGCATCGTTCGTGGCGGTGGCGGTGTGGTGGGCGGTGTTCTCGCTGCCGATCTTCCGCGGGGTCCCCGAGCCCGCGACGCGTGAAACACACTCCACCGAATCAGGCATCGCCATCGTCGCCGCCTTTGCGCGGCTGGCCACCACCTTTCACGAGGTCCGGAAGTACCGCAACGCCTTCCTGCTGTTCATCGCGATGCTGCTCTACCAGGACGGCATCCAGACCATCATTCGCATGGCCGGCGTGTACGGCGCCGAGGTCGGCGTCGAGCAAACCTCGCAGATCGCCGCGTTCGTGATGGTGCAGTTCCTGGGGATTCCGTTCTCGTTCCTGTTCGGATCGCTGGGCGTGCGCATTGGCACCAAGCGCGCGATCTTCATTGCCATCTCGGTCTACGCGCTGGCGACGGTGCTGGCCTACTTCATGACCACGGTCACGCACTTCTTCATCCTGGCGGCCATGATCGCCACGGTCCAGGGCGGCGCGCAGGCCCTGAGCCGGTCGCTGTTCTCGCGCATGGTGCCGGCTGATCGCACGTCAGAGTTCTTCGGGTTCTTCGCGGTCGCCGAGCGGTTTGCCACCGTGCTCGGTCCGCTCGTCTTCACTGTCAGCGTCACGCTCACCGGCAGCAGCCACTCGGCGATTATTGCAATCCTGGGTTTCTTCATCGCCGGTGCGTGGGTGCTCAGTATGGTTGATGAAGAAGAGGGCATCCGGGCGGCTCAGTCTTAAAAGCTTGAACACGAAGGCCACGAAGGGCACGAAGATTTCAATGGGTTGTCTTCGTGATCTTCGTGAGCTTCGTGTTAGGTCATTCTTGGTTAGCCCAGTCGCTTGGAGGACCGCAACGTCGCCAGGGCGAGGACGACCGCGCCCCAGGTGAACAGCGCGAGCGCCTGCGGCCAGAGGATCTCCAGGCCGATTCCCTTCAGGAAGATTCCGCGCACGATCTCCAGGAAGTAGCGCAGCGGAATCAGGTACGTGAACGGCTGAATCCACGCGGGCATGTTCTCGATCGGGAAGATGAAGCCCGACAGGTAGATCATCGGCATCAGGAAGAAGAAGATGGTCGTCATCATCGCCTGTTGCTGCGTTCGCGAGATGGTCGAGACAAACAGCCCCAGGCCCAGCGTCGTCAGCAGGTAGATCAGGCACATGCCGAACAGCAGCGTGATGCTGCCGCGCATGGGCACCTCGAACCAGTTGATGGCGACCACCAGCACCAGCACCACGTCGATGATGCCGATCACGGCGTACGGCAGCAGCTTGCCGGTAATCAGCTCCCACCGCGCCAGCGGCGTCACGCTCAGTTGCTCGAGCGTCCCGATTTCCTTCTCCCGCACGATCGCCATCGCCGACAGGTTGGTGGTCACGACCAGCAGCAGCAGCGCTACGATGCCGGGGATCATGAAGTCGCGGCTTTCGAGCCTGGGGTTGAACCAGACGCGGATCTCGGGCGTCACCAGCGCCACTGCCGGCTGGCCCGGCCTCGCGGCCGCGGCCAGCTCCTGCGAGTAGCCGGCGATCAGCGTCTGCGCGTAGCCCATGGCGACGGTGGTCGAGTTCGAGTCGGTGCCGTCGGCCGCGATCTGCAACGTGGCGCTGCGACCCGCCGCCAGAGCCTGGCCAAAGTTGGCGGGGATGCTGATCGCCATCCACGCCTCGCCGTGGTCCAGGTAGCGATCGATGTCGCCGGTCGAGCCCGGCATGCCGACGATCTTGAAGTTCGCGGACGAGGCAAATCGCTGCACGAGGTCGCGGCTGGCGGTGGATCGGTCGGCATCGACAATGGCGATCGGCACGTCCTTGACGTCGGTGGTGGCGGCATAGCCGAGCACCGTGAGCTGCATGATCGGCGCGATGATCACCACGCCGAACAGGCGCGGGTCCTGTTTCAGTTCCAGGACCTCCTTGCGCATCAGGTGCAGGATTCTTCGCAGCGCGGCCTTCATGACCACTCACGTCTCAGTCGCAAGGACGCGAGGCCCATGGCCACCGTCGCGAAGATCGCCAGCGCCACCAGGTCCTGCCAGAAGGCGGTGATGTCGGCGCCCTTCAGCACAATCGCGCGCAGCGCGACGAGAAAGTAGCGCGCCGGCACGATGTGCGTAATGGCCTGCACCACCGCCGGCATGCTCGAGATGGGAAAGATGAAGCCCGACAGGATCATGGTCGGCAACATCGACGACAGGAGCGCAATCTGGAACGCGACCTGCTGGGTATCGGCGATGGTCGAGATCAGCAGCCCCTGCGCCTGCGCGCCGACCAGGAACAGGCCGATCGCGAAGAACAAGAGCGGCCACGATCCACGCATCGGCAAGTCGAACAGCAGCATGGCGGCCAGCACGATGAGCACCGCCGACGCGAACGAGATGGCCAGGTACGGCAGCGTCTTGCCGAGGATGTACGACACCGGTCCCACCGGCGCCATCCTCACCTGCTCCATTGTTCCGCGTTCTTTCTCGCGCACGACCGACAAGGCCGTGGAGACCACCGCGGTGATCATCGAGATGTAGGCGATCAGCCCTGGGACCAGGAACAGCGCGCTGCGCAATTGCGGGTTGTACCAAATGCGCGGTTCCGCGATCACCATTGGCGGCGAGCCTGCGGAGGCCATCAGCGTCTGCATCTGCACGGCGCCGAACTCGGCGATCAGCAGTCGGGCGTACCCAGACACGGTGGCCGCGGTGTTGGCGTTGTCGCCGTCGATCACGACCTGCACGGTGACCGGGCGCTTGAGCGCCAGGTCGCGTTCAAGGCCGGCGGGTATCGACAGAATGGCGCGAACCTTCCCCTCGTCCACCAACCTCTCGAGTGCCGCGTCGGAATCCTCGTAGCCCACCAGCGCGAAGTAGCCGGAGTTGACGAACGACGACACCAGCTCCCGGCTCTGCGTGCTGCGATCGCGATCCTGGACGGCCAGGCTGACGTTGCGGATGTCGAAACTGAGCGCGTAGCCGTACAGGAGAAGAAAGAACGCCGGAATGAACAGCAGGATCAACAGGGTGCGGCGATCTCGCAGGATCTGGCGCATCTCTTTCGACGCGACGGCAAGGATCTTTCCCACTACGCCGCCCCGACTCGCTCGACCCGGTCGAGAGAGTGCTCGACCACGTCGAGGAACACGTCTTCGAGCGACGGCGTCACCGGGCCGATGCTGCGCACGGCAACGCCGGCGGCGGTGAGGCTGGCCGAGAGCATCGCGGCGGAGGTTTGGGTATCGCGCATCACGGCATGAACGGCCGTGCCGAACAGGCTCGTCTTCTCCACCGTCTCCAAACGGTCGAGCACGTCCATGGCCTGCACTGGTTGCGCGGCCTGGATCTCCACGATCGGCCTCGTCGAAAACACCTGCTTCAGTTCGTTCGCCGTGCCGATGGCGGCAAGCTTGCCGGCGTGAATGATGGCCAGCCGGTGGCAATGCTCGGCTTCGTCCAGGTAGTGCGTCGTGACCAGCACGGTCACGCCCTTGGACGACAGGTCGCCGATGAGATCCCAGAAGCAGCGGCGTGACAGGGGATCGACGCCGCCGGTGGGCTCATCCAGGAACACGATCGACGGCTCGTGGAGAATGGCGCAGCCAAGCGCCAGCCGCTGGCGCCAGCCGCCCGGCAGGTCACGGGTCAGCGTCTTCTCGCGGCCCTCGAGCCCGGCCATCTCCAGCACAAAGCGCCGGCGCGCGGCGAAGCGCTCGCCCGACAGGCCGTAGACGCCGCCGAAGAACTGGATGTTCTGGTCCACGGTCAGCGGCTCGTACAGCGAGAACCGCTGCGACATGTAGCCGATGCGCCGCTTCACACCCTCGGGGTCGCGGCCGACGTCGAGGCCGCCGACGATGGCGGTGCCGGCGGTCGGCCGCAGCAGGCCGCAGAGCATGCGGATGGTAGTGGACTTACCGGCGCCGTTGGCGCCCAGGAAGCCGAAGACCTCCCCTTGCTTCACTGCGAACGACAGATCGTTCACGGCGACGAAGTCACCGAACTTTCGGGTCAAGCCGCGGACTTCAATGGCATCCGCCACTACGGCCTCCCCAGCACGCGGTGGAGGCGCGCCTCCGCCAGCCGCACGCCGGCCAGCGCCCGCGTCCGCGCCAGTTCGTTCTCGAGCATTGCCACCTGCGCCACTACGACGTCGGTGCTGGTCGCGACGCCGGCGGCAAAACGATCACCGACGACTCGCCGCGCCTCGGTCGCGCTCTGGACTGCATCTGAAGCGGCCCGGACCATGGCCAGGCTCGAATCAAGGTCCAACATTCGCTGGCGGACGTCGGCCGACACCACCGAATCAAACTCCGCCAGCCGCTCGCGGGTGGCCGCGGCAGCCGCCGCCACCTCGGCGACCTGCGCCTTGGTGCGGCCGAAATCCAGGAACGGCCAACTCACGTTGACCGAGAGATCCCACGACTCCTGCCAAATGCCCTGGCGGGGGAAGATGCGCTGGTTGGGCTTCGCGTAGTCCACGCCGGCGGCCACCGCGACCACCGGCTTGTTCGCGGTCATCGCCGCCTGCTCGCGCGCCTCGATGCCACCGAGCCTGAGCGCCAGGGCTTTCCGTTCGGGCCGGTGCTGGCGTGCTTCGGCAATCAGCGCCGGCCCCTCCCGCCGAAGCTCCGCTGGGTTCCCGGTAGCGAAGGCGTACGCATCCAGTTGGTCGGCAAGCTCGATTACGGTCTCGTCAACGACGCCAAGTAACCGGCGCAGTTCGATCAAAGACGACTCGCGCTGGTTGCTGGCTTCGATCAGCTGTGCCTGCTCGCGCGAGCGCTGCGCCTCGAGGCTCAACACCTCGTTGGGCGGAATCAGGCCCACCGAGAATCGCTGGCGCGCGTCGCGCAGCTGCGCGTCGGCCCGGGCCGCCGACTCTTCGAGCACCCGCACTGCCTCGCGAGCAGTGACGGCGCCCCAGTAGGCGCGCACGATTTCGAAGCGCAGGTCAGCGCGTGCGGTCTCGATGTCGGCGGTCACGGCCCGCGCTTCAGCATCGGCTGCGCGCTCGAGCGCGTCCACCCGTCCCGACGTGTAGATCGGCCACTGCATGGAGAGGCGCGACGAGAAGTTGTCGGGGATGTCCGGGTAGATCACCAGGCGCGCGCCACCCTGGTTCACCGCGAACTCCTGCACGTGGTTGGTCCGCGTGTAACCGCCGCCCGCGGTCACCGTGGGCTTGTCGGCCGCCTGCGCGCCGCGCAGCGCCGCCTGAGCGCCCTGCTCGCGGGCGCGAGCCTCGGCCAGCCGATGGCTGGTTTCGAAGCCGCGCGTGATGGCATCGGCCACGGTCAGGCGGATTGGCGCCGGCTGCGCCGCCAGGGGCAGCGAGGACACGGCGAGGAACAGGAGGGCGGTGAAGGTGCGCATCATGAGCCGGCAGTTTCTGTTGAGGAATCGAGTTTGGCGATGAAAACGTCTTCGAGCGACGGGATGATGGCGCGCACGCCGGCCGGATCAACACCGGCGCGGGCCGCCGCAGCGGCGAACTCGGTGCCGGCCTCGGCGGCGCTCGTGCGCACGCTCCACACGTGCAGCCGGTCGCCGAACACCTGGGCGTTGGTCACGCCGCCGGGACCCTTGAGCGCCCGCAGGGCTTCGCCCGGTGCCGCAACCAGCACCTCGAGTAGCGTGCCAGGCAGGCTCGCTCGCAGCGCGCCGGGTTCATCAAGGGCCAGCACCCGGCCTTCGTGTAGCAACACAACGCGGGTGCAGCGCTCGGCCTCGTCCAGGTACGGCGTCGACATCAGGATGGTGATCCCTTGCGCCAGGAACTGCGACAGCAGTTTCCAGAACTCGCGGCGCGACACCGGGTCCACACCCGTGGTCGGCTCGTCGAGCAGGATGACCCTCGGCTCGTGGACCAGCGTGCAGGCCAGCGCCAGCTTCTGCTTCATGCCGCCTGACAGTTGGTCAGCCAGCCGCCCGCGAAACGGCGTGAGTTGGGTCATGTCGAGCAGGCGATCGCGACGGGCGCGATAATCGGACACGCCGTGAATCTCGGCGAAGAACGCGATGTTCTCGTCGATGCTGAGGTCGCCATACAGGCTGAACCGCTGCGACAGGTAGCCCACCGTGCCGGTAATCGCGCGGTGCTCGGCGACAGGGTCCTTGCCGAGCACGCGAACCCGGCCTTCGTCTGCATGCACCAGACCGCAGATGGTGCGAATAGCGGTGGTCTTGCCGGCGCCGTCGGGTCCAATGAGCCCGAACATCTCCCCAGGCGCCACGCTGAACGACACGCCACAGAGCGCCTCAACGGCGCCGTAACGTTTCTTGACGTTGGCAAACTCGATCGCGGATGTCATGTGACTATCGAAGAATGAGTTCGGCTTCGACCGGCATCCCTTGTTTGAGAATGCCTTCCTTGTTGTCCACCGAAATGCGAATGCGGTAAACCAGCTTCGATCGCTCCTCGGCGGTTTGCACGTTGCGTGGCGTGAACTCCGCCTTTGGTGAAATGTAGGAGAGCGTGCCCGCGAGTCCGGCGCCGCCGGCGTCGGTGAACACGGTGGCGGGTTGGCCAATGCGCAACGACGGCACAATCGGCTCGGGAACAAACACGTCGGCCCACGCGCGGTCGAGGTCCACCACGACGAGCGCGGGAGCCCGCGGCGCGATGATCTCGCCCACCTCGACCAGCTTCTCGGTGACGATGCCGCCGATCGGAGAAACCAGCGTGGCGTCGCCAAGCGTCTTCTCGAGTGAAGCGATCTGCGCGCTGACCACGTCTACGCGGGCGCGGGCTGCGTCAACTTCCTCGCGACGGGCGCCGGCGCGGACGCGGACCAGCGTTTCTTCGGCGGTGCGCACGCGGCTTTGCGCGGCCGACACGCGGTCGCGGGCGACATTGCGGCGGGTCGCGGCGTCGTCGCGCTGTTTCTGTGATCCGGAGTTGGTCTTGAGCAGGGTTTCGAAGCGCTCGAGGTCCTGGCCGGCGGCGGCCAATTCCGACTCCGCCGCCGATTGATCGGCCTTCGCGGTGGCAATCTGCGACTCGGCCTGCCGCACGTCTTCTGGCCGCGCCGCGGCTTGCACCACTCGCAACTGGGCCGCGGCCACAGCGCGCTCAGCCTTCGCGCGGTCGATCGCCAGCGCGATGTCGCGAGTATCAAGTGTCAGGACGGTCTGCCCGGGCTCGATGCGGTCGCCCTCTTTCGCTGCAAGCGTCAGGACCCGCCCACCCGCTTCGGGCGCCAGCCGCACTTCGGTCGCCTCCACATGTCCCGACACGCGAACGCGATCGGTCGGGGCCTCTTCGGCGCAGCCAACGCCGATGGCGATGGCGATGAGCATGAGTAGGAACGGCCGTTTGATCTGTTGAGCCTGTGTCATGTGTGTCATCCCCGCCTTCGCTCGCCTTGATTCACTCGAGCTACGGCGAGGCCTCGCCGTAGCGGCCTGCGGCCGCGAAGGCGGGTGCGGCCTTGGAGTCTTCATCTGTGTCATCGGGGTTGAAGCATTCGGTGGGCGGTGTCTTGCATGTGCGCGACCAGGTCGGCGTGAGGAATATCGACGAACATCGGCAGGTTGGCGCGGCCCGGCTGCGCGGCCATCCGCTCGCGCGCGGCGTTCATCAGGAACGGGCCCATGGTGGACGTATACGCCAGGATCGGATGCACCGGCCGGAACGTGCCGGCCGCGGCACCCTCGGCGAGAATGCGGCCGAACGCCATGAACACGCCCTTCATCAACTCGAAGGTCGCGAGGTCGAGATGCGGCGCACCGTCCGCAATCTCCCGTAGCATCATCGTTGGGAACCACGGCCGCAAGTCGGCGAGGCTGACGAAGTTCTCGATGAACCGATCGAGCTTGACGGAGGGTGAATCGGCCGAGTCGGCGATGGCCGTGGCCGTGGCGCCGAGCGAGCCCAGCATGTCGCCGACAACGGCGCGGTACAGGGCGAGTTTGTCGGCGAAGTGGTAGTAGATCATCGCCTTGTTGACCTGGGCGTGCGCGGCGATCTCGTCAACGCCGACACCGTCGAACCCGCGGGCTGAGAAGGCCAGCGCGGCAGCCTGAAAAATGGCGTCGCGAGTGTCGGGCCGGCCAGCAGATCGTGTCTTGGTCATGAACTAACTGGTTAGTTAATACAATCTGCCCAGCTTCTGTCAAATGGTGGATCTTGGGGCCTGACCCCCTTTTCCACCATTTGGTGGATTGGGGACAGCCCTGCTGTCACTTTTTGAGGCGTTTTGCGGCCACAATCAGGGTGATGACTGTCGTTCTGGCGGGAGGGTCCGGTTTCCTGGGCAGCAAACTCCGGGCGCACCTTGAGCTCGGTGGGCACCGGGTGCTGACCCTGACCCGCTCGCCGAGGCCAGATCGGCCGGGCGACATTGCCTGGCAGCCCCTCGACTCGGGAGACCTCGCTCGGGGCAAGCCAGATGGTTCGGGCGCAGAGCTGGCCCGGCATCTCGACGGTATCGACGCCGTGGTCAATCTCGCCGGCGAGAACATCGCCGGCGCGTTCTGGAGCCCTGCCCGCAAGGCCAGGCTGCGCGACAGCCGCCTGCTGGCGACCCGGACGATCGTGCGGGCGATCTCTGCGTGCGCGCGGCCGCCGAGGGCGTTGATCAGCGCATCGGCCGTCGGCTACTACGGCACGCGCGGCGACGAGCTCGTGACCGAACAGACGCCGCCCGGCACCGACTTCCTGGCCCAGCTCTGCATTGACTGGGAACAGGAAGCGCGCGCCGGGGCGTTGGCCGGGACCCGCCTCGCCATCGTGCGCTCGGGCCTGGTGCTCGGCGCCGATGGTGGCGCGCTCAAGAAGATGATCCTGCCGTTCAAGCTGGGCCTGGGCGCCACGCTCGGCTCGGGCCAGCAGTATATGCCGTGGATCCACGTGGACGACTGGGTGGCCCTGGTCAGCTGGCTGATTGCCACGGATCGGGCGGCTGGCGCCTTCAATGCCTCGGCGCCGACGCCTGTCACGAACCGCGAGTTCACGCGGACGCTGGGACGCGTGGTGCGTCGGCCCGCCGTCTTTCAGGCGCCCGCGTTCGTCTTACGGATAGGCCTCGGCGAGATGGCGGACATGTTGCTCACCGGCCAGCGCGTGCTGCCGGCCGCCGCCGAGGAGTTGGGCTTTCGGTTCGCCCATCGAGAACTCGAACCTGCACTTCGGAGCCTGGACTTATGAGATACGCGTTCGTCATCGTTGCCCTCTCCCTCGCGACCCTCTCGGCGCAGTCGCCGGATGAAGCGCGACGGATTTCAGATTCGATCCTCGTGCTCGACGAGATCATGGCGGCCGGCGACCAGGCCGTACCGCGATCGATTCTCGAGCAGGCCGCCGGCGTCGCCGTGTTTCCGTCGCTGCTCAAGGGCGGCTTCGTCGTGGGCGGCCAGCGCGGCAAGGGCATCCTGAGCGTGCGCGACAAGCAGACCGGTCTCTGGTCGGCGCCCGCATTCCTGACCATCACCGGCGGCAGCATCGGCGCGCAGATCGGCGCCCAGGCCATCGACTTGATCCTGGTCGTCAACAACGACCGCGGCGTGGAGCAGCTGGTCAAGAACCAGTTTAAGATCGGCGCCGATGCCGGGGTCGCCGCGGGACCGGTCGGCCGCGAGACCAGCGCGGCGACCGACCTCCAGATGCGCGCACAGATTCTCAGCTACTCACGGGCGCGGGGGTTGTTCGCCGGCATCACGCTGAACGGCTCGACCATCCGCCAGGATCGGGATGCCAACGAGCGTTTCTACGGCACCGCGTATCGAACGGGGCAGATCGTGTTCGAAGGCCGGGCCGGCGCGCCACAGTCAGCGGCGGCGTGGAAAGAGACGCTGGCGAAGTACGCCAAGTAAGAAGTCTTTGCCACGGAGGACACAGAGGGCACAGAGCAAGTCTTTCAAAATGCAAAAGGGCCTGCTTCGAAGCCTGATCGCATTTAGAAGACTATGCTCTGCGTTCTCTGTGTCCTCTGTGGCAAATGTCTACAGAAAGTTCGGCGCGCCTGCTCGATAATCCCCGCCGAGTACGGCAACCGAGTTCGATCCCAGCCAGCTGTCGAGAATCTTTGCGTAGACCGATCGGAAGTCGGTTTCGTGTCTCACGTCGCCCGCGTTGTTTTCGAGCGTGGGATTGGCGGGGTCGAGGCTGAGGTTCGGGGCGGTACCGTAGATGCCGCCACGCACGCCGCCGCCGAGCACCATCATGTTGCCGCCGGCGCCGTGGTCGGTGCCCGAGCTGCCGTTCTCGGAAATGCGCCGGCCGAACTCCGTGTAGACCAGCACCAGCGTGCTGCTCAGGAGTCCTTGCGAGCCCAGGTCGTCGGAGAACGCCTTGAGGCCGTCGCCGAGCGTGGCCATCAGGTTGAAGTACGCGCCCTGGTTGACGCCCTGCGTGGCATGCGTGTCGAACCCGCCCGTCTGCACCCAGAACACCTTGGTACCGATCTGCTTGTTCATGGCGCCGGCCACGGCGGTCAGCGCCTGGCCGAACCCGTTGTTGGGATAGGCGTTGGCCGGCTTGTAGGTCGCCACCGTCGCCACGCGGTCCAACGTCCCGAGCGCCGCCTGGGTCGTCGAATTCACAAACGCGAGGTACGGCCGGTCAACCGGGATGTGCGAGGAAATGCGCGTTTGCGCGGTGCGTTCGTAACCGGCCTCGGCGCCGCTGTTGGGGCTCGAGAAGGCATAACTCGACGGGCTGGTGATCGCGGGCACGCCGACCAGGCGCGCCATCAACGGCCGCGGCGTCTCGCGCTGCGTGTTCCAGGCAATGAGCGGATCGATCGGCGTCGGCTGCAGATCGAGATAGCGCCCCAGCCACCCGGTGCCGGAAGTGTTGGCGGTGCTGGCCGTGCCCCAGATGTCGAAGCCGGTGAAATGCGAGCGGCTCTGGTTAGGGTAGCCCGTGCGCTGGATGATCGCGAGCTGGCCCGCGTCGAAGATCGACTTGAGGCCGGTGAGCCGCGGGTGCAACCCCAACTCGACCCGCGATGAGTCGGAGCCGATCTGCAAGACGTTGGCGGCGGGGATCGCCAGGGTCGGCCGCCGCGAGGTGTAGTTCGGATCGCGATACGGGATCACCGTGCTCAGCGAATCGTTGCCGCCGCTCAGGTACACGACCACCAGGTTGCGCGCCGCCGACCCCTGCGCGAACGCGATGTCGCACAGGGCCTGCGGCGCGGCAAACCCGAAGGTGAATGCGGTGACGCCGCCCTTGACGAACTGTCGTCGTGAATAGCTCATGGCGTCCCCTTAATTAAACTGGTATTCGCCCGATCCCACGATCAGGCGCGTCAGCCCAGGCACCCGCGTTTGCAGCTGCGAGTCGGTGCCGGTCCACGTCGTTGACCGCAGGTAGTCGCCCATGGCGACGGTGGCGGTGGACGAGAAACCCATGTTCGGGAAGCGCGCGAGCATGTACTCGAGCACCCGGTCGGGCGAGGCACGGTAGGGTTGGGCGTCGCGCGCCAGGTTGAAGCGCTGGTTCGACGCAAGCGTCGACGAGAAGTTCATGCGCGACAGCATGGACGAGGTCGAAATCCACTCCGGCCCGGTGGCCCAGCCGTTGACGTCGGGCGGCTCGTAGAGCTGCTGGCCCATGTTGGTGAGCGGCGTGATGGCGCTGTTCACCGAGAACCCGGTCCAGCCCACCTCCTTGATCGCGCGGACCACGAACTCGACCGGCCAGGAATAGCGCTGGAAGAAGTTGGCCGGGTTGCGGAACTGCGACGACCGGAACAGGACGCGCAGCGTCGACTTGATGCTGAAGTTATTTGCCAGGTAGGTCTGCGCCATGGCGCCGACCAGCGCCGCCTCAGGTTCGGCCGTCTCGTTGACGAAGAACTTGTAGAGGCGCGTCGCCAGCCGGTTGGCGGTGGCCGGATGCCGGGCGAGCGCGTTGACCAGGTCAACGGCGTCCTGTTCGCCCGCCGCCGCGGCGCGGGCGGGAATGGTGCGGCCACCGTCCGGATAGATCGGAAACGAAAATTCCTTGGCGTTGGTGTCGTGATCGTTCGGCCGATAGACGAACTGGTAGAAGCTGGTCATCGCATTGGCGCGATCACCGACCACCTGCCAGTTGAAGCCCGTGAACACGCGGGCCGCGGCGTAGACGTCGGCCTCCGTGAATTGGCCGACGCCGAGGCTGAACAACTCCATGACCTCGCGGCCGAAGTTTTCCTGTGGCCGCGTCCGCGTGTTCAACTGGCTGTCGAGCCAGTAGATCATCGCCGGGTCGCGCGCCATCGCTAGCAGCATGTCGCGGAAGTTGCCGGTGGCGTTCTGGCGCAGCACCTGGATCTGCCCGGGGTGGCTGCCTGGCAGGTCCAGCGGATCGTTGTCCATCATCCGCGTGGCGCGCTCCTGGCCCACCGCGCCGGCAATCTTGCTGTAGGCCGTCGCGAAATGGTTGTGCCAGAACAGCGCCATCTTCTCTTCGAGCGGGCGCTGCGAGTGGACCATCCGGAACAGCCAGCGTTGCCGGGCGTCGTTGATCGAGGTGTTGGCCGAAAACGGGCGCCCCGATGTCGTGGTGATGCCGACGTAGGCCGCCTGGCCAATCTTCGAGTCGTGGTCGGTCGATTGCGATTCGTAGTTGAGCAGCCGGTCGATCACGGTATCGATCGGCGTGTCCCGCCAGAACGCCAGGTCGGCGGGACTGGCCCCAAACCCCATTCGCCGCAGGATGTGCTCGAGCATTGTCGTTACCCTATGCTGACCGGCCCTAGCTCAGCTATTTATTTCGCGCGTATACCGCTCGGAAATCGTGGGCGCAATTACGAAACCGTGAGACGACGTGCCGGACTGCGAACGGGGAGGAACGAAGCGTTAGAACCCTCGACCGGCCCGAAGGTTTAACAGGAGGTCAGGAGATCCAGAGAGAATTCTTCTCTTTGTCTTCTGACCTCCTGTTCAACTAAGGCAGGCTGATCAAGTTCGCCATGAGGCGGAATGCACCATCCGTACCCGCGGGCAACTGGCGCCACAGGCCGAGGCCGACGTAAAGCCAGCGGCCTTCACCCACCTTCGCTTCGACCAACGCGCCGCGCTTGACGCCCTGGTTGTAAGGGAAGGGCTCGGTGAACTCGATCAGGTCGGTGTACTGCGGGTCGCGGCCGGCTTCATCCAGGAAATACAGCCCTCGCTCCTGCACCCAACCTGCCCAGTCGGCGCGGCCTATCGCATTGGGCGTGTTGAACACCGGATGCTGCGGCGCCAGTACTTTCATCTCAGCGTTCTCGTCGGTCACCCGCTCGCGGCCGACCTTGGCCGGGAACGGCCCGTACTGCGCTTCGTTAAACTCGAACTTGTTGTACTGAACGATCACCGTGCCGCCGGCCTTCGCGTAGTCGAGCAGGCGCTGGTTGTTGGCGCGCAGGTCGGCGCGCCGCTCGTACGCGCGCACGCCGGTCATGATCACGTCATAGCGGCCGAGGTCGCCCCAGGCCAGTTCTTCCGGATCGATGAAGGTGAGCTTGACGCCCAGTTGGACCAGCGCTGCCGGCACCTCGTCGCCGACGCCCATCACGTAGCCCAGGCTCAGGTTCGGCTTGACGTTGACGTCGAGCGCCTTCACCGAGACCTGCGGCGAGGTCAGCACGTGGCGGCGTGTCGTGTGCGGATACTCCACCACCTGGTAGCCTTGATTGAACGAGCCGGTCGCACTCTTGACGACAGCGCTGACCTTGAACTGGTTGCCGCCCGGCTTCATGGCCGCCGCGGCCAGCACGCCCGGCGCGGGTGGCTGAAGCGCGAAGCGCACCGTCACCGATTCGTCCTCGCGCGTGAAGCTCACCGGCTGCGTCGGCGGCGTTGCCCGCCAGCCCGCCGGCACTTCAAGAACGACCTCGGCCCTGGCCTCGCCTTTCGCGTGGTTGGTCACCGTCACGCGCACATCTTTGGCGCCGTCAGGCGCCAACCCTGAGCGACCGGCAGCCGAGCCGGAGGCTTGGCTGTCGCGAGTCGAAGGGTTCGTCGAGACGACGAGAATTCCAGGCGTCGTCGCAACCGCGAATGCCGGCACGACGTGAATCTCCTGGCGCTTCTCGCCGGCGAAGATGTCGAGGTCCGAGCGCGCCTGGATCGGCAGCGTGATCGAAATCGGCGTGTTCTCCACCGTGAGGTTGAATGTGGCGGTGTACGGCGTCGGCCGGAACGGCAGGCCGAACGGCACGTCTTCGTCGAACACGTAGCGCGCGCCCTGGGTGCCGGTGTGGAAGTGGGCCGCGGTCAACCGCGCATCCGCGGGCACCGTGACCGTCTTGTTGCAGTTGCGCGAGGCGCCGGCCGCCAGGGCGCCGGCCTCACACGCCTCCGCCGCGCCGAAGCCGTTGGCCGCGACCGCGAGGCCAACCGCGGACTTGCCGCGGTTGGCAGCCATCAGGTCCACCACCAGCGGCTGCCCGGCCACGACCAGGCCATCTCGCGCGATGGCCTCGAGGCGCACATCGGCTGCGAGCATCAGCGCCTTGGCAAACTGCGGCTCCTTCGGTGCGAGGCGGAAATCGATCTCGTATTTCGCGCTCTCCGTGAGCGACGAGGACGCGAGCCACGCGCGCACATCCTGCAGAGCCTTCAGGCCACGGGTCAGCGGCGCAATGGTCGCGTTCTCGCCACCAGCCGCCATGGCCAGCCGCGCTTCGGCGACGGCGGCGCTGATGCGATCAAGGCCGGCGCCGAGTTCTGCCGGCGCCCCGGGGGCAAATGACAGCAGGCTGCGGAGGCTGGTGTCCACGCCGTCGAACACATCACGATCGGTCCGGGCAACGCCGCCCTCGAGCACCGTGTCGCGGAGGCGATAGTTGCGAATGCCGCCCGGCCCCATCGGGCCGCCGCCGCCACCAGTCGGCGCCGGCAACGGCAGCAGCTGCGACATGCCCTGGCACTTGTGCATGCTGCGCGCTTCGCCGGCCAGCTCGTTGTAGGTGCGGCCGATGACGGGGTCCCACGCATCGCCGCCCGAGAATTGCAGCGGCGCCGGCGCTTCCAGCGTGGCGGGTGCCGCGGTTGCCTGCCCCGCCGTAGCGGCCTGACCAACCCCACCAGCCCGACCCGCCCCACCAGGCGGTCCTCCGAATCCCGCGGTGTAATAAAACTTCTTGGGCTGCCACGCGCGCAGACCTTCCTTGATCTGCTCCGGGAACTTCGTGCGGTCGGCAGCCGCGCGGAACGCTTCGAGCGTCAACCGCGACGAGGTCTGGTGATGCTGACCGCCGCCGTCGCCGTCGAACACGAAGCCGACAATCACGTCGGGGC
The DNA here is from genome assembly GCA_038213735.1 of Vicinamibacterales bacterium. GTDB lineage: Bacteria > Acidobacteriota > Vicinamibacteria > Vicinamibacterales > UBA2999 > 12-FULL-67-14b. The sequence goes on from JBBQSP010000008.1 coordinate 34,987, forward strand.
GAATCGTGCGGATCATGCGGACGAAGTCGCCGAGGATCTCCTGGTGGCCCCACTTCTCGAGCGTCTCTTCGATGCTGAACGAGTAGCCGAAGTCGATGGCGCGGGTGAAGTACTGGTCGGCGCCGTCGAACCGGTGCGCCGCCGCCAGTTCCTCGGTGCGCAACACGGCCAGCGCCTCGAACAGCTCAGGACCAATTTCGTTCTGCCCGCCCTCGCCGTGCGTGGCCGTGACGAGCGACGTCCGGAAGCCCTGGCCGTGCGCGAAATACGCGAGCATCGCGTTGTTCTCATCATCGGGATGGGCGGTGGTCATCATGAAGTTGCCCACGGTGTCGAGCTTGCGCAAGGCCAGCTCGAGCGCCGGCGCCCCCTTCAGCTGCGACACCGGCACCAGTTGATGCTGCGCGGTTGAATGGGCGGCGGCGAGGGCGATGCCGAGAATGACGAGGAGGAGTGACGTGCGCCGCATTGTCACCTCAAAACGAAACTGGCCACAGAGGACTCAGAGGACACAGAGTCAATTCTTCAAAATGCGTGTCGGCCATTAGTAGCTTGGTCGCATCTAGAAAGAGTTTCTCTGTGTTCTCGGTGTCCTCTGTGGCCAACCGACGGCCTAGAACGTGAACTTGAATCCGAGCTGGAACTGGCGCTGTTCGTAGCCACCGGTCGGCGTCAGTTGATCGCCCGACGTCGGCAGCGTGCCGGTGGGCACGCCAAACACGTCGGTCGGAACGGTCGCGTTGACGGACGAAACCTGCTCGGTGTTGAACAGGTTCTTCACTTCGGCAATCACTTCCGCCGCCATCGTGTTGCTCAGGCGAATCTTGCGCGAGTAGCGGAAGTCGACGTTCTTGCGGGAGGGAAGCGTCAGCGAGTTGCGGGCGACGCCAGACGGACGATCGCTCGCCGTACCGTCGTTGTTCAATTCGCGGTTGCTGCGCAGGTTCACCGGGATGCCGCTTGCCATCTGGATGGCCAAGCCGAACACGTTGTTGTTCAGGATGGCACCGCCGACGCCGTCGATCTCGAAGGTCGGCATGGCGACCACGCTGGCGACAAACGTGTGGCGCTGGTCGAGCACGTTCGGTCCGAGATCGCGATCGAGGTTGGTCACGTCGGTGCGGCCGGGATCGCCCTGCACCGACAGCTGGCCGGTAATCGGCGCGTTGTCTTCGCTCTTGCCCAGGGTGTAGGCCACGTCGAAGCCAATACCCCGGTAGGTGCGGCGCGTGAACTGCAGGGTCATGTTCTTGTAGGTCGAGTCGCCGGGCGACTGCACGCTGTTAATCACGTTGTAGCGCGGATCGACACGGGTGCCGGCGTTGACGGCGGTGGCGAACACCGGCAGCCCGTCCGAGGTGGTGCCGGTCGGGTTGATCAGGTTGATGTTGGTGACCACCGGCAGGTTGTAGCCGGTGACGTACGAGCCGCCGATGGCCATCGAGTAGTGGTCACCAAGGCCGCGCTCGAGCTGCACGTTGTTTTGCCAGGACCGCGCGACCTTGAAGTCGGGATCAACGGTCCACGCCAAATTCGGCGTCGCGCCCGAGCCGGCGGTCAGCACTTGCGGAAACGCCGGGGCGCCGGCCTGGGTCGGCGTGAACGACGCCGAGGCGCGGGCATTGGTGCCGTTGTTGGCCAAGGACTGCTCGTAGATGGCGTTGAGCGTCTGGTCGTACATCACGCCGGTGTTGGCGCGGAGCACCGTTTTCTTGTCGCCGCCGAGGCTCCACGCAATGCCGACGCGCGGCGCGAAGTTGTTGGTCGAGGTCGGGAACTCGCGCGAGGTTGCGATCGGCGCATTGGGATCCCCGTCGGGCACGCCGTAGAGGTCGTAGCGGACGCCGTAGAGCACCTTGAGATCCGGGGTCACGCGCCAGTCGTCCTGGATGAACAGGCCGTACTGCGCCGTGTTGTATTCCAGGCCGGGCAACCCGAAGTACTGCGTGAAGCTGGTGTAGCCGAACCGGTTCGCGCCGCTCTGGGCGGCGAGGTACGCGGCCGCGTTCGGGAAGGTGTAGAGCTGGGCCGCGCCCGCCTGGCGCGTATCGGCGACCCACTGCAGGTCAAAGCCGGCCTTGAAGGCGTGGTTGCCGCGCAGGAGCGTCGTGCTGTTGTTGACCTGCATCACGTTCTGCGTGAAGCCGAAGCCGACATCAGAGGTGGCCGCCACTGAGCCGCCGAAGTTGGCGACGCCGGCGACGTTGATGGCGGGGCCGGTGCCCGACTGGGCATTCGCCACGCGGCTCTGCGCGCGGGTGGCGTACTGCACGCGCAGCTCGTTGAGCAGGTTCGAGCCGAGGGTCGAGATCAGCTGGCCGGCCGTCGAATGCTGGCGATCGGCGAAGTCGTTGGCGCGCTGCACCGAGACCAGGCCGCCGCCGACGTTGGCGGTGATGAAGTTGTCGAAGAACATGTAGCGCACCGACAGCCGGTTGGCACCGTTGATCTGATGGTCAATCTTGCCGATCGCGAACTCCGTGTTCAGGCCGCGCGGCATGTAGGCGGGCTCGTTGAGGCCGAGCAGGGCCTGGTTGGCCGGCGAGATCGTGATCACGCTCAAGCCCGATAGGTCGCGCTCGGTGTGCTCGTAGCCGCCGAAGAAGTGGGTCTTGTCCTTGACCAGCGGACCGCCCAGGTCGAAGGTGTAAACGTTGACGTCGGTCGGCGGCTTGGGCGCGGTAGCGGCGGTGAAGAACGGCTTCTCCACCATCGACTGGCGCTGCAGGCGGTAGCTGCCCTGGCCCTTGAAGGTGTTGGTGCCCGACGGCGTGATGGCGTTGTAGACCAGGCCCATGGTCTGGCCGAACTCCGGCGCGTAGCCGCTGGTCACGACCTTCACTTCGCGGATCATCACTTCCGACATCGGCATCTGGCGCAGGCCGGCGCGATCCTTCTGGGTGTTGTTGCTGCCGTCGACCTGGTAGTTGACGCGCAGCAGCGCGCCGTTGGCGGTGATGCGCGGCACGCCGAATTCGTTGGTTTCAAAGCCCACCACGCCGGGCTGCAGCAGCGCGAAGTTGTAGGGGTTGCGCGAAGTCAGCGGCAAGGTCTTGATTTCTTCCTCACTCAGCGTGCGGCCCTGTTCGATCTTGGCCAGGTCGATCAGCGGCGAGTCGGCGGTCACCGTGATGGTCTCGGAGAGCGCGCCGACCGTCAGGCCGACATCAATCACCGCGGTCTGGCCGGCGCGCAGGGAAACGCCGGTCTGTTCGAACGTCTTGAAGCCCTGCAACTCGGCCACCACGCGGTAGGTGCCGAGCGACAGCAGCGGCGCGCGGTAGAGACCACGCTCGTTGGAGACCACGACGCGCTGGTCGCCGGTGTCGAGGTTCGACACGGTGATCGTCACGCCAGGGAGGACCGCCCCCTGATCGTCTTTGACCGTGCCTTCGATGGTGCCGTTAATGGCCGTGGACTGCGCGAGAGCCGGCGACACGAGCGCCAGGCTCAAGAGGAACGCGGTGATGGTGCGAAGCATGGGGAGTTACGCCTCCAAAAAAGTAACAACAAAGTGACAAATGCCAGTATAGACCCCGCCCCGGGGCCTGGGACCCTTACATGGAGATTTGACGCAATTAATGACATCCGGGTACGCGGTCACGCTGAACTGCGTGACCGGGATGCCTGGCAGTTTCTGTGATGAGCTGTTTATCCGCGGGTGTGCCGCTCGCGGGCCCGGCGGTCGGCCCGGGGCGTCGCGTTGCCAGCCCTGCAGGGGATTGATGCGAAAAATGCCTGACTCCGCCATGGTTCCTATTTCGAAATCTACAGATTCCGCGCAAACGAGAAGTGCACGTCTTCCTTATCGGGCTTTCCCTGCACCGCCCGCAGGATGATGCGGCTGGCCAGGAAGGCGCGGGCCGGATCGTGCGCGGTGCCGAAGGCAAACTGCTGGTGTGGGAAGTTGCGGTGCGCACCCGCATACAGCACGTCATCAACGGGATGGGCCAACGGCACATCCCAACCATGCGTGGGTCGCGCCCCTGAAATGGCCGGGTAAAGACGCGTGAGCTCGTACATCAACTGGCCGGTGCGCTGCACGAGCGTCTGGTTGTTCAGCCGATCGGCCGGCCGCTTCTGGTCGGCGCCAGTGAAAAGCGCGCGGTGGTCGGCGGTAAACCACAGCTGGTGTGGCGGCGCCTCGGTGTCGGTCAAGAGCGCCGCCTGCTGCCCCAGTTCGGCGCGCACACCGGCCGGCAGCGGCTCGGTCAGCACGGCATAGCGGTCTTCGTGCTTCAGGTGGCGCATGAGCGGCTTGAACAGGCCGGTCGGTTCGCCAATGCAGATGAGCAGGTTTTCGGTCGTGATGGCGCCGCCGTCGAGAAAGGCGGTGGCGTTCTTGCGATTGAAAGTGATCTTGGTGATGCGCGAGCGTTCGTAGACCTTGACGCCCTTCTTGATCGCAGCCGACAGGAAGCCGAGCGTGAGCTTGTAGGGATCGACAAATCCCCAGTCGGGCAGCTTCACCGCGCCGGCCGACGCCAACGCCGTCTGGCGCAGCACCATGGCGGGCGACATCCAGGCGGCGGTCAGCCCGTCTTGCTTGCGCGCGGCCAGCTCGCGCTGCAGCTGCCTGTCGGACGCGCCCTGCGGCAGCACGCGAACGGCGTCTCGCAGCTCGAGACCCGCCTTGATGCCCAGGCGCTTGACGGCGGCCGCCAGCTCGCGCGGTGCCCTCTCGGTGTGCTCGAACAGCGCTCGCGAAGCCCGCTTGCCCGCCCGCGCGGCGAGCTCGCTATACGAGCCACAGGCTTCACTCGAAATCAGGCCCGTGGCCCGGCCGCTGCCGCCCTGGCCGACGCGCCCGGCTTCGAGCAGGATCACCTTCATGCCGGCCGCCGCGCACGCCTGGGCCGCCATGGCTCCGGCCATGCCGCCGCCGATGACCACCACCGGATGAGTGATGACGCCGCGAAACGCCGGAAACTCGGGCCGCTTCTTTACGGGAACGGCATCGAGCCAGGGGGAGATGCCATAGCGAGTCTGAGCCACGACCCAAATACTAACGTGCCTCAGACTCGCCAAGGTGCCTAACGTGCCCAAGGTGCCTACGGGGCCTAAGGTGCGGCACAGTTTTGCACGCCTTCGCACCAAACAAGCGCACCCTAGGCCCCCTAGCAGGCTGCTGAAAAAGGGGTACCCATGATGCCGATCGTCGTACTACACTGCCGGCCGGAGGCCGTATGCGCGGAGACGATCAGCAGAGTGGGCACCTGTTTAGCTATCTGTCGCCGGAGCAACGCGTGCCGGGGGATCATCCCCTGCGGGTGGTGCGGCAGATGACCGACGAGGCGCTGCGGCAGCTGTCGCCCCAGTTTGAGGCGATCTACGCCAGACCGGTCGGCCGTCGGTCCCGCCCGAGCAGATGCTCCGCGCGTTGGTGCTGCAGGTGCTCTACACGGTCCGCAGCGAGCGGCTGTTGGTCGAGCAGTTGGAATATAACCTGCTGTTCCGCTGGTTCGTCGGCTTGGGCATGGATGACGCCGTGTGGACCCCGACGACCTTCACCAAGAATCGCGACCGCCTGCTCGCCGGGGACATCGCCCGGCAGTTCTTCGACGCCGTGCGGACGCAGGCGCAGGCGCACCGCCTGCTGTCGGATGAGCACTTCACCGTCGATGGCACGCTGCTCGAGGCCTGGGCCGGGCAGAAGAGTTTCACCCGACGCGATGGCACGAGTGCCGGGCCCGGTGACGACGATCCGGGCAATCCGACCGTGAATTTTCATGGGGAGCGTCGCTCGAATACGACGCACCAGTCCACGACGGATCCCGACAGTCGCCTGGCCAAGAAGGGGCCGGGCAAAGAAGCGAAACTGGCCTATGTCGGCGAAGTGCTGATGGAGAATCGCTCGGGCCTGGTCATCGACGCCTGCGTCGTCCAGGCGAGCGGTACCGCCGAACGGGAGGCGGCGATGGCGCTGCTGCAAGGCGTGCCGGCCGCCGGCGCGACCGTCGGCGGTGACAAGGCCTACGACACCCGCGCGTGGGTCGAGGGCACACGCGCGATCGGCGTCACGCCGCATGTGGCGCAAGCCCCGCACAGCGCGATCGACGCCCGCACCACGCGCCATCCGGGCTACACGGTCAGTCAACGGCTCCGCAAACGCATTGAAGAAATCTTCGGCTGGATGAAGACGATCGGCGGCTTGCGCAAGCTGCGCCATCGTGGCACCGCGCGCGTCGAATGGCACTTCCTCTTCGTGGCCGCGACCTACAACTTGGTCCGCCTGCGGACCTTGACCCGGGCGATCGCCTGACCGGCCGACGATACGGGAGCTTCGCTCCCGATCGCCTCGCGGCAATCGCCGCTGTCCCGACGGTCTCAACATGTTCGTAAACACTCGTTTTTCAGCAGCCTGCTAGGCACCTCTAGGCACCCTTAGGCACCTTGACCCCGCGGCTCTCCCTAGCCAGAAGCCGTTCCTTCCGTGCGGCTCCCCACCGATAGCCGCCGGTTCCGCCTGCGGAAGGGACCACCCTGTGGCAGGGGACAACCAGGCAGACGGGATTGGTGGCGCAGGCGCGGGCCACGGCCCTGGCCGCCTTGGGTTGGCCAATCGCCTTCGCCACCTCGGAATAGGCGCGCGTCTCGCCGTACGGGATCCGCTGCAGGGCCCGCCAGACTTTCCACTGGAACGCGGTGGCTTGCACGTCAATAGGCAGGTCGAGCGACGGCTGTGTGCCGCGCAGGTGCTGCACGATGGTTTTCACCCAGTCCGTTCGGGGTTGCTGGTTCGCGCGGATGTCGGCGGCGGGATACTCGCGCCGCAGGTCGCGAACCAGGGCCGTTTCCGAATCACCGAGCTTGACCGCGCACACGCCATCGGCCGTGGCCGCAACCAGCACGTGGCCGAGCGGACTCGACACCGTCGAGTAGCCGACAACCAGGCCGGCGCCGCCACGGCGATAGCGTGAGGGGGTCATGCCCTTGCCGGTGGGCGCTGCCTCGTACACCCGGCTGGGCGAACCGTAACCGGCTTCGTAGATGGCGGTGGTCACATCGCGGCCATCGCGCAGGCTCGTGCGCAGCTTGGCGGCCCGAACCGCGGCCTGGAATTCGCGTGGCGACAGGCCCACAATCGCCTTGAAGCGGCGCTGCAGGTGATGGGGGCTCATGGCCGCGACTCGCGCGAGTTGCCCCAGGGTCACCTGCTGATCTGCATGCGACAACAAGTAAGCGGATGCGCGGCGCACCGCCTCGACGCCCGGCTGCGACAACCCGACCGTGTCGGGCCGGCAGCGCTTGCAGGCGCGGAACCCGCCCTGGCGTGCGTCGGTGGTCGTATCGAAAAACCGCACCCGGTCGGCGCGGGGCCGACGGCTGGGACAACTGGGTCGGCAATAGATTCCAGTCGAGGTCACGCCGTACACAAACGCCCCGTCGGCCCTGGAATCACGAGAAGCCAGGGCCGCCCAGCGAGGATCCAGCCCACTGGCGCCGGTGCCTGAGGTGCGGGCCACGAGTTCATGCTGCATCATGGGTGAAAGTTACGCCAGTGCCCACCCCCGCCGCGATCCGTCGCTTGCGATCAGAAGCGGATGGGGGTGGATGGGGGCCTGGATGGGGGCCTGACCCCCTTTTCCACCAAATGGTGGATTGGGGACAGCCCTCGCGAATCACACCGCGCTGAGCAGGCGGTCTTCGAAGGCGTAGTCCGACGGCCGCCGAGGCTGTGTCGCGTACCACTCAAATCCGCTTTGCAGTGCCCTGTCCAGGGGCGTCGGGACGATGCCCAGAAGTTGACGGGCTTTGCTGACGTTCACGGTGTGCGGGGGTAGATCGAGGAACTCGCCAAAATACAGGTTCCCGCCGACCAGTTGACCTCCCGCCGACGCAATCGTGGCCCGCGGCACGCTGACCAGTTCGGGCTCGCACCCGGCCACCCGCGCCAACGACTCGACGAAAGTGCGCTGGGTCATCGGCTCGACATGGCCAACGTTGAAGGCCTGCCCGACAGCCTCGGGCCGTGCCATGGCGCGCACGCACGTCTCTGCGACGTCATCAACAAACACCCACTGCGTGGCCGTCAACCCGGCATCGGGAAGGATGATCGGACGCCCATCGAGCAGGCGATCCCAGAAGAACTGCTCGCGATAGAACGGCTGGCGCGGTCCATGAACGAAGACCGGTCGAATGGTCGACACCGGGAAACCCGACGTGGCGTGCATGCCGAACAGCCGGCGTTCGGCCGACGATTTGTGCTGCGCATACGGATTCGGCTCATCGTCCGGCACCAGCGAATCGGCCTCGCGATGATCGAGCCCGGGGCCATAGGCAGCCACGCTCGACATGAAGATGTAGCGCTGCAGTTGATCGCCGCACCCTTGCGCCGCGGCCTCGACCTGATCGGCCGTCGTGCCATGCTGCCAGTCGTACGCCAGGTCGAACACCACCTCGAAGCGTCCGCGGGTCAGCAGGTCTGACACCCTGGCCAGATCGGCGCGATCGGCTTGCAGGTTTTGAACCTCCGGACCGAGATCGTGCTGATCGCGCCGGTGCAGCACCGAGACATCGTGCCCGTTCGCGACCAGGCGCCCGACGATCTCGCGACCCATGAACTGTGTCCCACCAATGACGACCACTCTCATGCGACGGATGATAGCCGACCCTGACCGGTTGGTGATTGTGGGGGCTGTCCCCAATCCACCATTTGGTGGAAATGGGGGTCAGGCCCCCGGATGTAATATCAGCACGTGCGACGACTGCTTCGCTTCCTGATCGCGACGCTGATCCTGTTCGTGGTCCTCGTCATCGCCGGCGGCGTGTACGCGCGGGCGCGGGTGCGGGCCAGCCTGCCCATGGTCAGCGGCGAAGCCGCCATTGCCGGGCTCGATGCACCCGTCCGCATCGATCGCGACGCCCTCGGCGTCCCCACCATCGTCGGCGACTCACGCGAAGATGTGGCCCGCGCGCTCGGCTTTGTCCACGCCCAGGATCGCTTCTTCCAGATGGATCTGCAGCGCCGCCAGCCGGCCGGCGAGCTGTCGGCGCTGGTCGGCTCGCGCGCCCTGGCCGTCGATCAGGAGTCGCGGCGACACCGGCTGCGAGAGGTCGCCCGCCGCGCCGTCGAGGGCGCGGCGCCGGCGTATCGCGCGGTGCTCGAGGCCTACGCGGGCGGGGTCAACGCCGGGCTGCAGGCACTCGGTGCCCCGCCGCCGGAGTACCTGGTGCTGCGCGCGACGCCGGAACCGTGGCGGCCCGAAGACACCATTCTCACCGTGCTGGCCATGTTCAACACGCTGCAAGGCCGGCAGGCGCAATTCGAGCAGACCATCGGCGCCATGCGCGATGCCCTGCCTGAGCCGCTCTATCGCTTTCTCTCGGCCGTCGGGTCCGAGTGGGACGCCCCCGTGGAAGGCGGACCCTTGCCGCGACCGCCGGTTCCCGGACCCGAGGTGTTTGATCTACGACGACTAACGGCCGCAGAGACTCAGAGACTCGAAGCCATTTCTCTAAATGCAAAGACAACAGCACTGAAAGATTGTCTTCTCTGTGCCTCCGTGTCTCCGTGGCCATCAATGGATCTCGAGGCCGCGGAGATCATCGGCAGCAACAACTGGGCGGTCGCTGGCGCGCACACGGCATCCGGTGAGGCGCTGGTCGCCAACGATATGCACTTGTCGATCGGCGTCCCGATCATCTGGTATCGCGCGTCGATGGCGTTTCCCAAGGCCGACGGCGCGCCGCAGAAGGTCACCGGCCTCACCTTGCCCGGACTTCCGAGCCTGGTCGTCGGCAGCAACGGCCACGTCGCGTGGGGCTTTACCAATACCGGCGGCGACTGGAGCGACCTGGTCCGCATTGAGCCCGATCCGCGCGATGCCGGCAAGTACCTGACGCCCGATGGCGCGAAGCGCTTCGACGTGTTCCAGGAAGCGATTGCGGTCAAGGGCGGCGACGCCGTCACGGTCCCCGTGCGCTGGACGATGTGGGGGCCCATTGTCTGGACCGACGCGCGCGGACGCGAGTATGCGCAGCACTGGGTGGCGCACGACGCAACGCTGCTCTCCTCCGACATCATGGCGCCCGAGCGCGCGCACACGGTGGACGAGTTGCTGGCCGCGATTGCCGGCCTCGGCATGCCCAACCAGAACGTGACCATGGGCGACGACACCGGGCGCATCGCCTGGACGGTCGGCGGCGCCATTCCGAAGCGGATTGGGCTCGACGGCGTGACGCCGGAATCGTGGGCCGACGGCACGCGCCGCTGGGACGGCTACCTCGCCGCCACCGACTTTCCCCGCCTGGTCGATCCGCCGGGCGGCCGCATCTGGACGGCGAACGCGCCGGTCGTGGACGGCGATCGGCTGGCGGTACTCGGCGAGGGTGGCTACGCCGACGGTATTCGCGCGCGCCTGATTCGCGATCGGCTGTTGGCGCTCGGCAAGGCCACGCCGATCGACATGCTCTCGATTCAGCTCGAAGACAAGGCCCTCTATCTCGAACGCTGGCGGACGCTCGTGCTGAAACTGCTCGCACCAGAGACCACGGGACCGCGCGCCGAGTTCAAGCGGCTGGTCGAGGCGACCTGGACCGGCCGCGCCTCGCGTGATTCGGCCGCATACAGGCTGGTGCGCGAGTTCCGCACCGCATTCGTGCGCGAAGTGATGACCACGCTGACGGCGCCCGCCGCCGCAATCGATCCGGCCTTCGATTACTCGCGCTCGTTGCGGGGCGAGGGGCCGGTCTGGCAGCTCATCAGCGAGCGGCCGGCGCACCTGCTCGCGCCGAAGTACCCGTCGTGGGAGGACTGGATGCTCGCGTCGGTGGACCAGGCGATCGTCGCGTTGACGTCTGACGGCGGACGCCTCGCCGATCGCACGTGGGGCGAGGCCAATCGCGCGCAGTTCGCGCATCCGCTCGCCTCGGGCATTCCACTCTTCGGACGCTACCTGAACATGCCGGGCGATCCCCTGCCGGGCGACGTTTACACGCCGCGCGCACAGTCGCCGCGCACCGGGCCGTCGCAGCGCATGGTGGTGTCACCCGGCCGCGAGCACGAGGGCATTCTGCACATTCCCACCGGACAGAGCGGGCATCCCTTGTCGCCGCACTACGGCGATCAGTATCGCGCGTGGCTGAACGGCGAGGCGTCGCCGTTTCTACCCGGCCCGGCGGTGTCGACCGTGATGCTGACCCCACCGAGGTCGTGATGAGCGACCTGAATCGGCGCGATTTCCTCAAGCTCGGTGGTGCAGCAGCCCTCGGCGTTGGTCCGCCTTCCACCTTCGCCGAGGCTACGGCGGACAAGAAAGGCGGACGCCACATGGCTGATGAGCAGGCACGCGAAGGCCTGCTTGCGGCTCCGCCGATCGAGCTGGTACGCATCGGCATGGTCGGCATTGGCCTGCAGGGCGGCAGTCATCTCGAGAACTTCCTGAAGATTCCCGGCTGCCGCATCACTGCGGTCTGCGACGTTCGTGACGAGCGCACCACGTGGGCGAGCCGGGCGATCGTCGCCGCGGGCCATCCGCAGCCGGCGGTCTATGCGAAGGGCCCCCGGGATTTCGAGCGCCTGTGCGAAACCGAGGATCTCGACCTTGTGTTCACGGCCACGCCGTGGGAGTGGCACGTGCCGGTGATGCTGGCGGCCATGAAGGCCGGCAAGCACGCCGCCACGGAAGTGCCGGCCGCCATGACGGTGGACGACTGCTGGGCGCTCGTCGAATCGGCCGAGAAGCACAAGCGCCACGCCGTGATGATGGAGAACTGCAACTACGACCGGCTCGAGATGATGGTGCTCAACATGGTCCAGCAGGGCGTGCTGGGCGAGGTGGTGCACGCCGAAGGCGGATACCTGCACGATCTGCGGGCAATCAAATTCGAGAAGAAGGACGAAGGGCTGTGGCGCCGCGCCTGGTCGCGCAAGCTTGATGGCAACCTCTATCCGACGCACGGGCTGGGCCCGGTCGCCAACTGCCTCGACATCAACCGTGGCGATCGCTTCGATTACATGGTGTCGATGAGCGGGCCGTCACGTGGTCTCCAGGATTGGGCCCGCGGGCACTTTTCCGAGGGCGCGCCCGAGCGCAGTGAGCGCTTCGTCCAGGGCGACGTGAACACGAGCCTCATCAAGACGGTTCGCGGCAAGACCATCATGGTGCAGCACTGCGTCAACCTGCCGCGGCCGTACTCGCGCATCCACGTGGTGCAGGGCACCAAGGGGCTGTTCCAGGGCTACCCCAATCGCGTCTACATCGAAGGGCGCGGCAAGCCGCACCAGTGGGTCGAGGCCGCGGCCATGCGGCAGGAGTTTGATCACCCGCTGTGGACGGCGGTCGAGTCCCGCGCCGCCGGCGCTGGTCACGGCGGCATGGACTTCATCGAAGACCATCGCCTCATCCACTGCTTGAGGAACGGCCTGGCCACCGACATGAACGTCTACGACGCGGCGGCGCTGAGCGCGGTGGTCGGCTTGAGCGTGGATTCGACGGCCCGGCGCAGCCGCGCGGTGGACTTCCCCGACTTCACGCGCGGCAAGTGGCGGACCAATCCGAAGCTGGTGATCTCCGCTGAATGACTTTGGCCACGGAGGACACGGAGGACACAGAGAAGTCTTTTCGAAATGCGATCAAGCGTCGCAGCTGCCGATTCGCATTTTGAAAGTATTGACTCTGTGTTCTCTGCGTCCTGTGCGGCCAACGTAATCAGCAGAGCACGTCGCGGGCGGCCAGGGCTTTCGCGGCGGCTTCGTCCACCGAATCTCCCAGCGCGGTGATGTGGCCCATCTTGCGGCCCACCCGCGGGTCGCCCTTGCCGTACAGGTGCAGCTTCACGTCGGGCACGGCGAGCGCGGCGGCCCAGTCGGGCTCACCGTCCACCCACAGGTCGCCCAGCAGGTTGACCATCGCGGCCGGCTTCACTTGCGTGGTGTCGCCGAGCGACAACCCGCACACCGCGCGCACCTGTTGTTCGAACTGCGACGTCACGCACGCATCGATCGTGAAGTGACCGGAGTTGTGCGGCCGCGGGGCGATCTCGTTGACCAGCAGGCGCCCGTCGCGGGTGACGAAGAACTCCACGCACAGCACGCCGACGTAGCCCAGGTCGTCCAGCACGCGGTGCGCCAGGTGCACGGCCTCGCCGGCCAGTGCATCTGGCACGCGGGCCGGGCTCACCGACAGGTCGAGAATGTGATTGCGGTGAATGTTCTCGATCGCGCCGTAGTGGGCAAACTCGCCGTCGAGGCCGCGGGCCGCCACCACCGAGATCTCGTGGGTGAAGTCAACGACGCTCTCGATGATAGCTTCCTGGTGACCGATCAGACCCCACACCCGATCGCCGTCTTCAATGCGATCGACGCGGTGCTGGCCCTTGCCGTCGTAGCCGAAGGCAGCGGTCTTGACGATGGCCGGGAGGCGGACCAGGCCGAGGCCAACCGCAAGCTCGTCGAGTGATTGCGCCTTCGCAAACGGCGTGACCGGATAACCACGATCGGCGAGAAATCCTTTTTCACGCGCCCGCTGTTGCGTAATGTGCAGCGCCGATCCACTCGGCCGCACGGTCACCAGCTCCGCGGCCGCATCGGCCGCATCGGTGGAGACATTCTCGAACTCGAACGTCATGACGTCCACGCCGCGGGCAAACGCGCGAATGGCCTCGAGGTCGTCGTACTCGGCGCTGACTTCGAGGTCGGCCACCTGGCCGGTGGGGGTATCGACGCCGGGCGACAGGGTGTGCACGCGGTAGCCCATGCGCCTGGCCTCAAGCGCGAGCATGCGTCCCAGTTGGCCGCTGCCGAGCACGCCAATCGTCGCGCCGGGCAGCACGATGCGGTTCACGGAAGCGCGTCCTGGCGGACCTTGGTGGTCTGCTCGGCGCGGAAAGTGCGCAAGCGTTCGCGCAGCTCGGGCCGCGTCAGCGACAAGATGCCGACGGCGAGCAGGCCGGCGTTAATGGCGCCGGGCTTGCCGATGGCGAGCGTGCCCACCGGAATGCCGCCGGGCATTTGCACGATCGACAGCAACGAGTCGAGCCCCTGGAGCGCCGCGCTGTTCACGGGCACGCCCAGCACGGGCAGCACGGTGTGCGACGCGACCATGCCGGGCAAATGGGCGGCGCCGCCGGCGCCGGCGATGATCACCTGGAGGCCGCGGGCCTCGGCGGCCTGCGCGAACTCGGCCATCCACACCGGCGTGCGGTGCGCGGACACGACTTCTTTTTCGAAGGGCACGCCGAAGCGTTCGAGCATCTCCACGGCGTGGGACATGGTGTCCCAGTCGGAAGTGGAGCCCATGATGACTGCTACCAGTGGTTTGTCCGTCATAACGGAAACAGAAAGTATATCGTAGGGCCGATGGAGTGGTTGAACTACCACCACCTGCTGTACTTTTGGACCGTCGCGCGCCAGGGCACGATCGCGCGCGCGAGTGAGGAGTTGCGCCTCGCGCAGCCCACCATCAGCGGGCAGATCCGCGCCCTCGAACATCAGCTCGGCGAAAAACTCTTCCAGCGCGCCGGCCGAAACCTCGTCCTCACCGAGATCGGCCACGTCGTCTATCGCTACGCCGACGACATTTTCTCGATCGGCCGCGAGCTGATGGACACGCTGAAGGACCGGCCCACCGGGCGGCCGGTGCGCTTCCAGGTGGGCGTGGCCGATGAAGTCACCAAGATCATCGCCTACCGCCTGCTCGAACCGGCGTTGCGGCTGACGCCGGCCGTCCAGATCGTGTGCCGCGACGGCGCGTCCGAGCGCCTGCTGACGGACCTGGCGACCCACGCGCTTGACCTGGTGATTGCCGACACGCCGATTTCGCCGACCGTCAAGGTCAAGGCGTTCAGTCACCCGCTGGGCGAAACCACGGTGACGGTCTTCGGCACCGCCAAGCTGGCCGCCGCGCGCCGCAAGCACTTCCCGCAATCGCTCGACGGTGCCCCGTTCCTGCTGCCCACCGACGGCAAGACGCTGCGGCGCACGCTCGACCACTGGTTCGATCAACAGGGCCTTCGCCCGCGGGTCGTCGCCGAAGTCGACGACAGCGCGCTCTTGACCACGTTCGGGCAGGCCGGCGCCGGGCTGTTCGTGGCGCCGACGGTGATCGAGAAGGAAGTGAGCCGCCAGTACGGCGTGGTGCCGGTCGGCCGGCTCGACAGCGTGCGCGAGCGCTATTTCGCCATTTCGGTGGAACGGCGGCTGAAGCACCCGGCAGTGGTGGCCATCTCCGAGGCCGCGAACGAGATGCTGGCCCGGCGAAAGAAATAGCACGCTGCGCTAGACTGGGCGAATGACGCGTGCACGCTCGTCCCAACTCCTATCCCTGGCCGTAGCAGCCCTGGTTCTCATCGGGCCGTCTGCTGCTGGCGGCAGCGCGGTCCAGGCGCAGGCGCTCAGCGTTCCCTACACGCAGTTCACCTTGCCGAACGGGTTGAACGTGATCCTGCACCGCGACACCAGCGTGCCGGTGGTCGCAGTTAACTTGTGGTACCACGTCGGCTCGTCGCACGAGCGCGTCGGGCGCACCGGCTTCGCGCACCTGTTCGAACACATCATGTTCGAAGGCTCCATGCACGTGCCCGAAGGCGCCTTCGACACCTGGCTCGAGGCCGCCGGCGCCAACAACAACGGCTCGACCAACACCGATCGCACCAACTACTACATCGACCTGCCGGCCAACGCCCTCGAACTGGCGCTGTTCCTCGAGTCGGATCGCATGGGCTTCCTGCTCGACGACAAGGCGCCCGGCAAAGTCGACGGTCAACGCGACGTGGTGAAGAACGAGAAGCGCCAGGGCGTCGACAACCAGCCCTACGGCCAGGCCTTCGTCGAACTGTCCTCACTGCTCTACCCGCCGGGCCATCCCTACAGCTGGCCGGTGATCGGCTCGATGGAAGACCTGTCGGCCGCGAGCTTCGAGGACGTGGCGCGCTTCTTCCGCACCTACTACGTGCCCAACAACGCCAGCCTGGTGATTGCCGGCGACCTCGACCTCGCGAACACGCGCAAGCTCGTGGAGAAGTGGTTTGACGATGTGCCGCGCGGTAAGCCCGTGGAGCCGCTGTCACCGCCGACGGCGGTACTCGACGGTGTGAAGAGCAAGACCATCACCGACCGCGTGCAGTTGCCGCGCCTCTACCTGGCGTGGCACACGCCCGGCCTCCTGAAGCCCGGTGATGCGACGATGGACATCGTCGCCAACCTGCTGAGCAGCGGCAAGAACTCGCGGCTCTACCGCCGGCTGGTGTACGACCTGCAGATCGCGCAGGACGTCGTGGCCTTCCAGCAGTCGCAGGCGCTCGGCAGCAACTTCGTGATCATGGCCACCGCGCGCCCGGGACAGGGCCTCGACAAGATCCAGGCGGTGATCGACGAGGAACTGGACAAGCTGCGCAAGGAAGCGCCCGCGGCCCGCGAGATGACGCGCGCGCTCAACCAGACCGAGGCGTCGTTTTACCGCAACATGGAACGGGTCGGCGGGTTCGGCGGCAAGGCCGATCAGCTGAACGCCTACTTCAAGGCGGCCGGCACACCCGACTACTTCGAGAAAGACCTGGCGCGCTACCGCGCCGTGACTGCGGCCGAAGTACAGGCAGCGGTTGACCGGTACCTGCCGAAGGATCGGCGCGTCGAGCTCAGTGTCGTTCCGGGAGACAAGAAATGAAGAAGACGCTGACGTTGCTCGTCGCGCTGGCCCTCGCCACCTCGGGTTCCCTCTCGGCGCAGCAGGCCGACCGCAAGCAGCCGCCGCCAATCGGCCCGGCCCCGGCGCTCAAGCTGCCCGCGATCCAGAAGCACAAGCTGTCGAACGGCCTCGCGGTCTGGATCGTCGAACATCATGAAGTGCCGCTCGCGCAGATCAACCTGATCGTGCGATCGGGCAGCGCCGCCGATCCCATTGGCAAGTACGGTGTCGGCAGCCTGACCGCGGCCATGCTCGACGAAGGCGCGGGCTCGCGCTCGGCGCTCGAGCTGGCCGACGCCATCGAGTTCCTCGGCGCCAACCTGTCCACCGCCAGCTCGTTCGATTCGTCGGCGGTGCGCATGTCGGTACCGGTGTCGAAGCTGGCCGACGCGCTGCCGCTCATGGCCGACGTGGCGCTGCGGCCCACGTTCCCGGCGGCGGAGCTGGATCGGCTGCGCACGGAACGGCTGACCGGCCTGCTCCAGGCGCGCGACAACGTCGGCGCGCTCGTCCAGCTGGCATTCCCGCGCATGGTGTTTGGCCCGACGCATCGCTACGGCACGCCGGCCAACGGCCTGCCCGCCACCATCGAAGCGCTCACCACGGACGATGTGAAGAACTTTTATCAATCGCACTTCCGTCCCGACAACGCGACGCTGCTGGTCGTGGGCGACCTGACGCCGGCCACCGCGCTGCCCATGCTGGAGAAGGCGTTTGGCGGCTGGAAGGCCGTCGGCATGGCGGCGCTCGTCGCCCAAGTGCCGACCGCGCCGCAACTCGGCAAGCGCCAGGTTTACCTGGTGGACAAGCCCGAGGCGGCGCAGTCGCAGATTCGCATTGGCTGGGTCGGCGTGGCGCGCTCGACGCCTGACTACGCGGTGCTCGAGGTGCTGAACACTGTGCTCGGCGGCTCGTTCACCTCGCGCCTCAACCAGAACCTGCGCGAGAAGAACGGCTATGCCTACGGCGCCAGCTCCGGGTTCGACATGCGGCTGTCGGCGGGCCCGTTCCTGGCCGCCGCCGGCGTCCAGACCGACAAGACCGCGGACGCGTTGCGCGAGTTCTTCAACGAGCTGAACGGCATTCTCACGCCGGTGCCGGCCGAGGAGTTGACCAAGGCCAAGAACTACGTTGCGCTCGGCTTTCCGGGAGAGTTCGAGACCACCGGCGACATGGCGCGCAAGCTCGAAGAGCTGGTCGTCTACAACCTGCCGGAGGCGACCTTCAGCGACTTCGTGCCGGGCGTCACCGCGGTGACCGCCGCCGACCTGCAACGCGCCGCCGCCCGCTTCGTCCAGCCGGAGAAGATGGCCGTCGTCGTCGTCGGCGACTTGAAAGTGATCGAAGGACCGATTCGCGCGCTCAACCTGGGTCCCGTCACCCAGGTGACGATTGACAGCCTCTTTCGATAGGGACGGGACCGTGATGCTTGCCGGGGCGGAACCTCTTGCCGGGAGGACACTGGTTGTCGGGAATCAATTCTTGAGATCTGCGTAATCTGTGTCATCTGCGGCCCTGGGTTCGGCATCTGTGTCGGTGGTCGTGATCGGCGGCGGGGCGGCCGGGTTGGTCGCGGCAGCGTTTGCCGCGGCGAACGGCGCGGATGTGACGCTGATCGAGCGCACCGCCGATGGCGGCCGCAAGATCCTGATCAGCGGCGGCGGGCGCTGCAACGTCCTGCCATCGGTGTTGGCGCCCGAGCGCTTCGTCACCGATTCGCCCGCGCACCTGCTGCGCGGCATGCTGCGGGCCTGGCCGCTGCACGAGCAACGCGCGTTCTTCGAGCACGACCTGGGCATTCCTCTCGCGCTCGAAGCGGAATCGGGCAAGCTGTTTCCACGATCGAACCGGGCCAGGGACATCCGCGACGGCCTCGTCGCGTTCGCGCGCGAGCGCGGCGTGGGCATGCAGTTTGGCACCGGCGTGACCGGCCTCGCCGCGGCCGACGGCGCGTTCACGATTGCCACGACGGACGGCCCAATCGACGCGACGCGCGTGGTGCTGGCCACGGGCGGGTTGTCGGTGCCGGCCACGGGCAGCGACGGCACCGGGTTGCGCATCGCGACCGGCCTGGGCCACCGGATGATCGACCCCTATCCGGCGCTGACGCCGCTGCTCGGGTCAGGACACGAGTCGCTCGCCGGCGTCTCGCTGATTGCGCGGTTGCGCGGCAAGATCGCCGCCCGGACGGTCGAAACGTCCGGCGGATTCCTGTTCACGCATCGCGGTTACAGTGGCCCGAGCGTACTGGACATCTCTCATGTGGTGACGCGTTCCAAGGTAGCGTCCGCCTTTAGGCGGACTATCCGGGCGCAGTGGTCACCTCTGGCTGGCGCTGCTTGGGAGAAAGAGTTCGACGAGCCGTCGGCTCTCGTGAGCACCGTGATGGCCAGGCACGTGCCGGCGCGGCTCGCCGAGCAGCTGATGATCGACGCCGGGGTGCCCACCGACCGCCGGACGAGCGCCCTGCGGCGAACCGAACGGCTGGGCTTGATCGAGCGGCTGACGGCGTGCGAGTTACGCCTCACGGGCGACGAAGGCTACAAGAAGGCGGAAGTCACCGGCGGCGGCGTGGCCCTGGACGAGGTGGAACCGCGCACACTCGAGAGCCGACGGTGCCCCGGCCTGTATTTATGCGGCGAGATTCTCGATGCGTTTGGTCCGATTGGCGGCCACAACTTCGCCTGGGCGTGGGCGACCGGCCGTGCGGCCGGGCTGGCGGCTGGAAGAGAAGTCGGAAGTAAAAAGTGAAAAGTGAAAAGTCAGAAGTCGGAAGTTAGAAGGGGGACAGCGGTAGAATCGGACGGTTCGGAGGAACTTCCATGCGTTACCGATTGCTCGCGCTCGCCACCCTCGTGACCGTTGGCTCGATCGCGGTGTTCGCCCAGGCGCCCGCACCGGGCTACCTGCTTCCGCCCAAGGCCATCGTTGACATTCTCGACGCGGCGCCGCCGCCGACGGTTGTGCTCAGTCCGTCTCGCGACGTGGTCGCGCTGCTCGATCGCGCGAGCATGCCGACCATCGCGCAGCTCTCGCAACCGATGCATCGGATCGCGGGCATTCGCGTCAACCCGCGAACCAACGGCCCTCATCGCGCGCAACTGTCACGCGCGATCACGCTGAAGTCGATCGCCGACGGACGCGAGATGCGGGTGACGACGCCGCCCAATCCCATGCTGTCCTGGATCGGTTTCTCGCCAGACGGCAAGCGCTTCGCGTTCACGCAGCAGCGCGACAATGGCATCGAACTGTGGATCGGTGATTCCGCCACTGGGCAAGCCAGGTCGGTGACCCCGGCGCAACTCAATGCGGCCCTTGGCGCGCCCTGCGAATGGGTCGGCGACGGCGGCTCGATGCTCTGCGAATTCGTCTCGCCCGGTCGCGGTGCCACGCCGGCGATGGGCGTGCCGACCGGTCCCAACATCCAGGAACATCGCGGCGGCACCGCGCCGGTTCGCACATACCAGGATCTGCTGACCAGTGCGTACGACGAGTCGCTCTTCGACTACTACGCGACCAGCCAGCTGGCCTTTGTAGACGCGGCCAGCGGTCAGCGCACCGCGGTCGGCACCCCGGCGGTCTTCGTGACGGCGGCGCCGTCGCCTGACGGCCAGTTTATCCTGGTCCGGCGCGTGATGCGGCCGTACTCGTGGCTGGTGCCGTACCAGAGTTTTGCGGCCAGCGTCGAGGTGTGGAATCGGCAGGGTGCGGCGGTGAAGCAGGTCGTGCAGTTGCCGGTGGCCGACAACGTGCCCAACGGCGGCGTGACGGCCGGGCCGCGCAACTTCCAGTGGCAGCCGCTCGCGCCGGCGACGGTGGTCTGGGCGGAGGCGCTCGACAACGGCGACCCGAAGACCAAGGTGCCGCATCGCGACAAGGTAGTGACCATGAGCGCGCCGTTCACGGCCGCGCCGTCTGAAATCGCCCGCACCGAATATCGTGTCGGCAACGTCTCGTGGACCGACGGTGGCGCGATGCTGTTGACCGAGAACGATCGCGCACGGCGATGGACGCGCACCTGGGTGATCGACCAGCCCGGCGCCGCGCCGCGCAAGCTGTGGGACCGCAGCCAGGAGGATTCCTACGGAAATCCCGGCGCGCCGCAGCGGCACGATCGCGCGTCCGGTGTCTCGACCATCCAGCAGAACGCCAACTCGATTTTCCTCGCCGGCACCGGCGCCGCGCCGGAAGGCGCACGGCCGTTCATCGATCGCCTCGACCTCACCACGCTCAAGAGCGAGCGCCTGTTTCAGACCACCGGGCGTTCGTACGAGACGGTGATCGGCGTCCTGTCAGACGACGGGTCGAAGATCCTCACACGCCACGAGACGCGGACCGATCCGCCGAACGTCTACGTGCGCGATCTCAAGGCCGGCACCAGGGTGACGCTGACGTCGTACGCGGATCCGGCGCCGCAGCTCAAGGGCATTCAGAAACAGCTCGTCACCTACAAGCGCAACGACGGCGTCGAGCTGTCGGCGACGATTATCACGCCGCCGGGCTGGACGCCTGCTCAAGGGCCCTTGCCGACGCTGCTCTGGGCCTATCCGCGCGAGTTCACGGATCCCGCCAACGCCAGCCAGGTCACCGGCTCCGCCGATCGCTATACGTCGATTAGCGGCGCGTCGCACCTGTTGTTCCTGACGCAGGGCTACGCGATCATCGACGACCCCACCATGCCGATCGTCGGCCCGGGCGAGACGGCGAATGACACCTACATCCAGCAGCTGGTGGCCAGCGCGCAGGCCGCGGTCGATCGCGCGGTCAGCCTCGGCGTCACCGACGCCGCCCGCGTGGTCGTCGGCGGTCACAGCTACGGCGGGTTCATGACGGCCAACCTGCTGGCGCATTCCGACATCTTCCGCGCCGGCCTGGCGCGCAGCGGCGCCTACAACCGCACGCTGACACCGTTCGGGTTCCAGAATGAGCAGCGCACGTTCTGGGAGGTACCGCAGATTTACGCCGCGATGTCGCCGTTCAATTCCGCGCACAAGATCAACGAGCCCATCCTGTTGATTCACGGCGAGGTGGATGACAACAGCGGCACATTCCCGATTCAATCGGAGCGCCTCTACATGGCGCTCAAGGGCCACGGCGCCACGGTCCGCTACGTCACCCTGCCGCACGAGGCGCACGGCTACGTCGCGCGCGAGTCGGTGCTGCACACCGTCGCGGAAATGCTGAACTGGGCTAACGAGTGGGGCAAGAGCGCGAAGCCGCGCACCACTTCGATGCAGAAATAAGGTAGCACCGTGGCACCTATAATGATTCCTTCCTCCCCGGAGATGACAGACATGAAACGGCTTATCCTCTCGGCGGTCCTGGTGCTGGGTCTTGCGGCCCCGGCATTCGCGGATGTCACGGTCAAGGCCACCGGCAGCGGCAAGGGCATGGGCATGTCGGGCGACATGACCACGATCACCTACATCAAAGGCAACAAGATGCGGAGCGACACCGTGATGGGTGACACCACCCGCACGATGATCTTCGACGTCGAGAACCAGCGTCTCTATTCGTTCGACTCGAAGAAGAAGGAAGCTGACGCCTGGGACATGCAGTCCTTCGGCGCGAGCATCTCGGGCGCGGTCGACACCTCGGGCATGAAGTCGTCGATCAAGGCCAACGGCCAGACCAAGCAGCTGCTCGGCAAGACCGCGGCCGGCTACGACATGGAAGTGGTCGTGCCGGCGACGGTCGGCGGCGGCATGAAGATGACCATTACGATGAGCGGCCCGGTCTGGATCGTGAAGGGCGCGCCCGGCACGGCCGATTACATCAACTTCTACAAGGGCGCCGTCCAGAAGGGCTGGATCTTCAGCGACCCGCGCGGCGCCAAGGGCTCGCCCGGCCAGGCCAAGGCCATGGCCGAGATGTACAACCAGCTCGCGGCCACCGGCGGCATTCCGTACGAGATGGTCACCAACATGAAGATGGGCGGCGAAGGACCGATGGCCAGCGTGATGGCGAAGATGGGCACCATGTCGTCGACGCAGACCGTGACTTCGGTCGAAACCGGCGCGCTCGCCGCCGAACTCTTCGCGCCACCGGCCGGCTACAAGATCAAGGAACAAAAGTAGGCTTGTCTTCCTACCTCGCGCAGCTGCGAAGTGACTCCACCAGCGTGATCGCCGTCGAGCTTCGCCCGCCCCGGGCGGAGCTCGAGTCGGCCGAGGGCATGGACGCGTGGATTGACACCTACCACGCCATTCGCTCGCTGACGCGCCACGACGTGCGCGTGATGGTCACCGACAGCGCGGTCGGCGCGCAGGAAGAAAACAACCTGCGCCACCTGGTGAACAACTTGGGCGACACGGTCGGCCGCCACCAGATCATCCCGTTTCTCACCACCAAGCACTCGCTCGAGTTCTGCCTCGCCTATGCCGACCAGACCGCGCAGAACAGCTTTCCGTCGCTGGTCGTGCTTGGCGGCGACAAGCACGTCGGCCGGCCACGCTGTCTGGAGCATGCCTGGCGGTTGCGGCAGCTGATTCGCGAGCGTCACCCGGCCCTGGAACTGGGCGGCTGGGCCAATCCCATTGCCGATCCGCGGGGCCAGGTAGATTTCCTGCTGGACCCGCACGTCAGCGCCGATTTCTACCTGACGCAGATCGTCTCGCACCACCAGGCGGGCCACGTCGGCGCGTTCCTGGCCGCCGGCCGCGCCGGCGGGCTCACCATGCCCGGCGTGTTTGGCGTGTTCTACTACCGCAGCGCCAACACGAAGACGCTCGAGATGCTGAGCCAGTTCCTGCCCGTGCCGGTCGAGGAGCTGAAGGCGGAGTTCGCGGCCGGGGCCACGCCCGTCGATGTCTGTGCCCGCACCATCCGATCGCTAATCGACCTCGGCGCGAGGCATTTCTACGTGAGCAACCTGCCAACGAAGAAGACCGCCGCGACGCTGAACGCGGTGCTGGAAAAGGCCGGCGTGACGGCCACGTCACGTTAGAAATCCAGCCGCAGATTGTTTAAACACCGATTCTGAAAGACACCGGCCCGCCACGGCCTACGGCCGTGCGATGAGGCAGCACGGCGAATCTGACAGAGCGGTCAGATAACCGCCCAGGCTCACACAAAGTTCGACGTGCTGCCTCATCGCCACGCGCCGGCGAAGCCGGCGCGGCGGGCCCAGATCTATCTGTGTCTAATCTGTGTTTAATCTGTGGCTTGCATTAATGACCCGCGACCCATCAGCGGTTATAATTTCTGGCTATGGGTAAATTCTACGACTCCGTCCCGGTCTCGGCCATCGTCCGCATCCGCGACATGATGTACACCGTCAAGGATCCGTTCCGGCTCGATCAGGGCGACGTGTCGTTCGACGCGCCCGACACGTTCAAGGTTGCGGTGGCCCAGGCGATGAAGGACAACCGCACGCATTACCTGCCGACGTCCGGCATTCCGCAACTGCGCAAAGCCGTGGCCGAGAAGATGCGGAAGAAGAACGGCATCCCCGTCGGATCAGACGATGAGGTGCTGATCAGCAACGGGGGCACGCACGGCTTGTATGCCGTGATCCACGCGCTGCTCGAGCCCGGCGACGAGATGATCGTGCCTGGTCCCGAGTGGCCACCGACCATGGCGATTTGCCAGGCGGCGCACGGCGTGCCGGTGCAGGTGCCGCTGCGCGAAGAGCTCGGCTGGCGCTGGAACATCGACGAGGTGGAGAAGGCGATCACGCCGAAGACGCGCGTGCTGTACCTGAACTCGCCGAACAACCCGACCGGCGGCATCCTGACCCGCGCCGACATCGAGCGGCTCGCGGCGATCGCCAAGGAGCGCAACCTGTGGGTGATCTCGGACGAAGCCTACGAAGACCTGCTTTTCACCGGCGAACACGTCAGCATCGCGTCGCTGCCGGGCATGTACGAACGGACCATCCCGGTTTACACCATGAGCAAGTCGTACGCGATCACCGGCGTGCGCGTGGGCTACTTTGCCATTCGCGACCAGGCCCTGCTGGCCCGCGCCCTCAAGATCATTCTCTACACGACCAGCAACGTCTCGTCGATCGCGCAGTACGGCGCCGTCGGCGCGCTCGAGGGATCGCAGGACTGCATTACGGAGTTCCGCACCGAACTGAAGGCCCGCCGCGACCTGTTCTACAAGGGCCTCGAGGCCTCGGCGCCCGGCGTCTTCTCGGGCACGCCGCCTGATGGCGCGTTCTACGCGTTTGTGAAGATCAACGCCGCCTGGGCCAAGGACGCGGGCATTGGCGGCGAGTCGCTGTCGTGGGCGATGGCCGAGCACCTGATCAAGCACGGCCGCATCGGTTGCGTGCCAGGCGTGGACTTCAGTGCCGACTGCGAAGGCTACATGCGGTTCTGCACCGGCCGCAGCCGCGAAGAGCTCACTGGGGCGCTGGCGTCGATGAAGGAAACATTTTCTCGCGTCGGCTCCCGCTAAGCCAGCCGTTGACGCCCTGGAGGGGTCCCTCCAGGGCGTAAATCAAGCCGGCGAACGAAAACCTCCAGTCCATCGGTAACGTGGTGGCCAGGATGATCGATGTGACGCCCAGCGAGGCGCTCATCGCATGCGCCCGCATTCCGGTAAACGTGTCGAAGATCTCCGCCGGCGACAGCCGCAGCTGTTCCCGGTGGCGATAGGCGTTCCAGTACAACAGCAAAAACACGACGAAGACCGCGACCACGCCCGAACTGTAGGCGACCATCAGGAAGCGGTTGTCGTAGTCACTCAGATTTTGGAAGCTGCTTTGGCCCTCGTCGCTCACGAGGTTGTTCGCCATGACCTTGAGCGGGTACACGAAAAACAAGATCACGAACAACAGCACGCAGTTGAGGATGATGGTGAGCCGGTCTTCAAGCCCGTACTCACGGAAGAACGAGTAGTGCAGGTACCAGATCCAGCACACCAGCGCGAACGTCAGGGCGAACGGTACGAAGCCCTCGAGAGTTTGCTTGAGCGCGGCGAAGTCCGGCGGGACCTCGATTGAGGCCACCAGCAGGGTCAGGGCGAAGCCGAAGACGGCGTCGCTGAACCCTTCAATGCGAGAGACGTCGCGCCGGTTCAGGTTGATCACAGTCCGAACTGCCTGAAGTGATGGTCGGTGTGCCGTGCGATCAGCACGCCGTAGGCGCGATGCGTGAGGCGGCCGAACGCCGGGTGATCCTGCAGCTTCGTGCCGGTGGTGACGGCGGCCAGGCGCGTCAGCAGCTCGGCGTACGCCTGCTGCTCTTCGGCCAGGCTGGCACCCGCGCAGCGGGCGATCAGCTCAGGCGCGGTGGGCGCGCCCTTGGGAAACGGCATGGCGTAGATGACGAACTGCTTGAGGGGCGGATAGCGCAGCGGCAGGTTCTTCGGCTTCACGTACAGGTCGCCGAGCGCCATGCGGTAGCTGTCGTTGACGTGGGCGAGCATCCCGCTCGCGTTCAGCGTACCCCACGCCGGCCGGGCATCGGCGGTGAGCCGCGCGACGCGGCCCGTTAGCGCTTCACGAGTCGACGCATCCCAGACTGTGGCCATCTCGGTCCTCCCAACTCCCGACTCCCGACTCCCGGCAGGTTCACTTGAGGTGTCTCCCTCCATCAACACGAATGGTCTCGCCGGTGACGAACTCGGACTGCACGAGAAACATTACCGCCTTGGCAATCTCGGCTTCGCCGCCCCAGCGGCCAAGCGGCGTGCTCTGCTCAACCGATTGGGTCTCTTTCGTGCTCATGTCGGGCGGGGCGAGAATCGGCCCGGGGGCGATCGCATTCACCAGGATCTGATCGCCGGCCAGTTCGAGGGCCAGCGCCTCGGTCAGCGCCTTCACGCCGGCCTTGGCGACATAGTAGGGCAAGTAGCCCGCATATCGCGGCCGGCCGCTGGCCGCGACCCAGTCGGCAAAGTTGATGATGCGGCCGCCGCCGACCCGCTTCATCACGAGCGCCGCCGACCGCGAAAACAGGAACGTCGCGCGCAGGTCCACCGACATCTGCCGATCCCAATCGGCCGCGGTCAGCTGGTCGAACGGCTTCGAGCCGTACACCGACGCCATGTTGATCAGGATGTCGAGGCGGCCAAGCTGGGCCACCGTGGCCTCGACCGCCTGCGCGCAGTCCTGCTCGCTCGAGACGTCGGCTTGTAGGGAAATCGACCGGCGACCGAGCGCACGAACCGCAGTGACCGTATCCTCCGCCTCTGGCCGAGACCGGTGGTAGACAACCGCCACATCGGCGCCGGCCCGCGCCAGCGTCGTCGCCACGGCCGCGCCCATGCGCTTACCGCCGGTGATCAGGGCTACTTTGCCGATTGGATCCATGCCGCTACTGTGTCATTCCAGGTGCCTGACCAGAAGCCTCGCTGTACGCCTCGTGAATCTCACAGTCGGGCCAGTCGCCTGGAAAGACGCCTAGGGCCTTCCAGGGCAGAGGACCCACCGACAACAGGTGTCTCATGGTTTGCACACAATATGATCGATCGACCTCTTCTGTACGCATCGCGTAACCGCTTTCGCGCCGCGTAACCGGCACGGTCGCGCTGCCTTCGGTAAGTCGCTGTTTCATCAGTGCTTAGCCGCTGGCCTGCATCCTGCTTCCAGTTTTCTGGAGGCAACCCTTCCGGGTTGCCTCGCGGCGCGCCAAGAATTTTTCCTGGCGACAAAGGAGCGATTGAGATGCAACGTGTACTGACTCTGGCAATGGCGGGCGTGTTCGCGCTGCTGGTTTCGACCCAGGCGCAAGCCCAGACAATGAACTTCACGGCGAACCTGTCGGGCGGCAACGAAGTCCCCGGCATTCTGACCGGCGCGGCCGGTTTGGCCACGATTTCGGTGAACACGGCCACCGGCGTCGTGACCTACCGCGTCGACGTCTACAACATGCCGGTCGGCACCACCGCCGCGCACTTCCACGTGGGCGCGCCCGGCGTATCGGGGCCAACGGTGGTCAACATCGCGGTGTCGGCGGGCATTTCGAACGACTTCGGCCTCACCGGCACGGCGTCGGCGACCGACCTCCTGCCGCGCGCCGCCCAGGGCATCAACTCGTGGGAGGACTTCCTGCAGGCCCTGCAGCTTGGCAACATCTACGTGAACGTGCACAGCACGAACAACGCCGGCGGCGAGATTCGCGGGCAGGTTGTGCGAGTTCAGTAGGTCTTAAGGTCTTGGGGTCTTGGGGTTGGGTCGTCAAGGCCCTAGGACCCTAGGACCTAGTCCTTCGGCTTCCAGCCCCAGAAGCGCAGAATCGTGTAGACCGCCTTGAAGGCATCCTTCAGGCCGATCTTCTTTCCCTCTTCGTAGGTCCGGCCGTTGTACGAGATCGGCACCTCGTAAATGCGCGCGCGCATGGCCGACATCTTCTGGGTGATTTCCGGCTCGATGCCAAAATCCTTCGACTGCAGGTCGAGGCGATCTGCATACGACTTCAGCATCACCTTGTAGCAGGTCTCCATGTCGGTAAGGTTCAAGTCACTGAACATGTTGGAGAGCGTCGTCAGCATCTTGTTGCCGACCGAGTGCCAGAAGTAGAGCACGCGATGGCCGCGCGCGTGGCCAAGAAACCGCGAGCCGTACACGACATCCGCCTGGCCGTCGAGAATCGGCCGGATCAGCACGGGGTACTCGTTGGGGTCGTATTCGAGGTCGGCGTCCTGGATGATCACCATGTCGCCGGTGGCCTCGCGGATGCCTCGCCACACCGCCGCGCCCTTGCCCTGGTTGTGCGGCTGGAACAGCACGCGCACGCCGGCCTGGCCGTCCAGTTCCTTCAGGATGTCTCGGGTCCCGTCCTTCGACCCATCGTCCACAATCACGAGCTCCTTCTCTACGGGACCGAGGTCCACGGCGAGCACGCGCGCGACGATGGTGCGGATGGTGGCCTGCTCGTTGTAGGCAGGCATGACGACGCTGAGTTTCATGAGCGGAGAAAAGTGTAGCTCATGAAACCTGACGGGAGGGCAATTCTTGTCGGGAGGGGTTACTTGTCGGGAGGGAAATGCCTGTCGGGAGGCCCTCGTGTCGGAACTACGGTCCCGACAAGAAGTGCCCTCCCGACAAGAGGTGCCTTCCCGGCCAGGAGTGCGCTCCCGGCCGGTGCTCGCCGAAGTAACTAGGCGAGCACTTTGATCACGACGCGGCGGTTCTGGGCGCGGCCGTCGCGGGTGTTGTTCGGCGCCACCGGCTTCTCTTCGCCGTAGCTGATCACGTTGATCTTGTGCAGCGGCACCTGGTGCTTCTCGTAGAGATAGCGCTTCACGGCTTCGGCGCGCATCAGGCCAAGCTGTTCGTTGTACTTGGCGTCGCCGACGTTGTCGGTGTGGCCTTCGATTTCGACCCACACGGCCTTCTTGTCGGCCTTGAGGTTGTTGACCATCGCGTCGAGCGCCACGGCGGCGTCATCGGGCAGGTCAGCCTTGCCGAGCCGGAACTTGCCCTGGTCTTCGCTGAGGACGGTTTCGAAGATCAGCTTGCGCGTCTCGGCTTCGATGCCGGCGGCGCGGCGCTCGGCGGTCGTGCCGACTTCCGTGGCCTTATTGGCCGCATCGGACGCAGCAGCGTTGGCCTTCGCAGCCGCTTCATTGGCGGCCACGGCCTTGCCGTCCACTTCCACGATCTTGCCTTCGGCCGTACGCACGCGCTCCTGGGTCTCTTCGAGCGACGTGCCCATGGTGGCCACCTTGTCGTTCACTTCACCGACCGAGGTGCGGACAAAGCCCTTGGTCGCGCACGCCGGCGCGACGCCAAGGATGGTAATAACGCCAACGACGAACAGGGACTTACGCATATGCATCTCTCCTTAACGGTTACTTCGAGTCAAAGCTCAACCAATCACCAGATGAATTGCCCAACCTAACGACTGCCTGACCCAGCGACGTAGCCGCCACGGGTCCGCACCACAAAATCCTTCTGCGACGTCCGAATCTCGAGCGGGTGCCACCCCGGGACCGCGCCCGGCTCGAACGCGATCAAATACAGATGGCGCAGTTCGTCGATCACCGAGCGCGCCGCCTTGAAGGCCGAAGCCGACGTGCTGCTGTAGTGCAGCGCACCGCCGGTCCAGCGCGCGAGGTCCTCAATGGTGCCAACCGACGCGGGGGCCTGCCGCTGTGAGCCCGGGGTGGCACGATCGGACCCCGGATCATCGATTGCCTGGACCACGGCGATGATGTAGACCGGCACGTCGATGGCCGCCGCCTTCGCCGAGACCTGCGCCGGCGTCAACTGGCTCGACGTATCGATGCCATCGGTCAATACCACCACAGCGCGGCGAGCCATCGGGCGTGTCGCCACCCGTTCGGCCGCCGCCGAAATCGCGTCATGTAACGAGGTGGCCCCGAACGAATCGACCTCCCCCAGCGCACCCTTGAGGGCACGCGTATCGACCGTAAACGGGGCCACCTCGCGTAGCCGGCTGTCAAACGCGAACAGCCCGGCCTCGTCGCGGCCTTCATCCAGCGAATTCAGCAGATGAAAGGCCGCAAATTTTGCTGCGGTCGCACGGTCGGCAACATCCATGCTGCCGCTGACGTCGAACAGAATCGCCAGGCTCAAGGGCGCGCGCTCGGAGCGAAACTCGCTGATCGCGCGGCGCTCGCCGCGGTCGATCACCTCGAAGTCCTGCTTGGTGAGATTGGTCACCAGTCGTCCTTTGCTATCGCGCACCGTTGCGCTTACCGTAACAAGGTCAACACCTGAACGAAACGTCGCCTGCGATTCTGCGGGTGCCTCCTGCGCCCAGCCGGTAACCGGTTGGGTCATCAGCGCGAGGGCTAGGAGGAACCGCCGCATGCCACACCTATCTCCAAGTTTGGTGCCAAGCAGGTAACTCATTTGGATGCAGCAGTTTAGTTGATATAGATGAGTTTGACGAGGCTCTGGAGGGATGTAAGCGTGTAGCTTTTACACTACGTACGAGTGCCAGAAGGGCGGCACTTTCGTGCCGCCGCGCACTGATAAGATCCGACCGAATGCCCGTCACCACGTCGCCAATCAGGACCGCAAAGCGCGTCGATCGCTTTACCTACGCCATTCGCAACATCGTGGTCGAGGCGAAGAAGGTCGAGCAGACCGGCATGACGGTCCGCTACTTGAACATTGGTGACCCGAACCAGTTTGGTTTTCTCACGCCGCCGCACTTGATCGAGGCCGTGGCCAAGGCCATGCGCGACGGACACAACGGCTACACGCCGTCGCCCGGCATTGCGCCGGCGCGTGACGCCGCGGCGGCCGACTTCGTCTCGCGCGGCGTCAACGTCGATGCCGATCGCGTGCTGATCACGTCGGGCACCTCCGAAGGCATTGAGCTGGCGCTGACCGGCATCGTTGACGAAGGCGAAGAGGTGCTGGTGCCGTCGCCGACGTATCCGCTCTACACCGCGGTACTTGCGAAGATCGGCGCGCAGCCGGTGTACTACCGCACCGACCACACACGCGACTGGCAGCCGGATCTCGATCACCTCCGCAGCCTGATCAGCCCCAAGACGCGCGCGCTTGTCGTGATCGATCCCAACAACCCGACCGGGGCGATTTATCCCGACGCCATGCGCCGCGCGCTGATTGACCTGTCCGAAGAGCACGGCTTGGTCATTCTCGCCGACGAGGTGTACGGCGATCTTGCCTACGACGGTCCGGTGCCGGCCATGGCGGCGCTCGACAACGACGCGGCGATCATTTCCTATTCGAGTCTGTCGAAGGCGTACCTGGCGCCCGGCTGGCGCGCCGGCTGGATGGCCGTGGGCTCGTCGCCGCGTCTCGATCCGGCGCTCGCCGCCATCAAGAAGCTCGCCGACGGACGCTTGTGCAGTCCCGGCCCCATGCAGTTTGCCGTCACCGCCGCGCTCACCGGCGATCGCTCGCACCAGGTGTCGTTCCGGCAGCAGTTGCGCGAGCGTGCCGAATTGACGACGGCGCGCATGAACGCCATTCCCGGCATGTCGTGTGTGGCGCCGCGCGGCGCGTTCTACGCCATGCCGAAGGTCGATCTGCCGCCGGGCAAGACCGACGTGGACTTCGTACTCGGGCTGCTTCGCGCCAAGGGCATCTTGTGCGTATACGGCTCGGGCTTCGGCACCGCGCCGGAAGATGGCTTCTTCCGCATCGTGTTCCTGGCGCCACCGGTGCAGCTCGGCGCCATTTATGACGATGTGGCGGCGTTCACGAAAGCGTTCCTTGGCTACTGACCCGCGCGCCATCGTCCGCTACGCCCTACTGAGCACGATCGTCGCGATCCTGTTGATGTGGGCCTTGTACCTGGTCCGCTCGCAGATCCTCTTGATCTATGTCAGCGCGCTCTTTGCCATCGGGCTCGCGCCGCTCGTTCGCTTGATCGAACGATGGCGGCTCAACCCGATCGGCCGGCGGCGCCTGCCGCGCGGCGCCGCCCTTCTCTTGTTCTACGCCACCGGGCTGGGCCTGCTGGGTGCGTTGGGGGCAGCGGTCGTGCGTCCCCGGATCGATCAGGGCCGGCAACTGTGGGCCGACCTGCCGTCGCGCCTCAACGTGCTGCAGCGGCAACTGGTGGAGTGGGGCGTCATGCCCGAAGGCACGTCATTCACCGAGTTGCTGAAGCAGGCCCCGGTCTCGGGCAGCAGCGACGCCGTGACCACCGTGCTGCTGACCATCTGGGGCTTCATCGGCGGCGTGTTCGGACTGGTCACCATCCTGCTGCTGACGTTCTACCTGCTGGTGGATTCAGAGCGCCTGTTCAACCTGTTGGTGCGCTTGTTCCCGCCATCGCAGCGCGAGCGGGTCTCGAAGGTCGGGGCCGAGGTGTCGGTGAAGGTCAGCGCGTGGCTGGGCGGCCAGATCCTGCTTGGTTTCATCATCGGCATCACGTCGGCGGTTGGCCTGGCGCTGCTCGGTGTGCCCTACTTCTTCGTGCTGGCGTTGATCGCAGGCGTCGGCGAGATGATTCCCATGGTCGGCCCGCTGCTGGCGGCCATTCCCACCATCGCCGTCGCCTTTACCGTGTCACCCACCCTGGGGCTGGCAACGGCCGCGTTCTGCTGGGCCGTCCAGATCGTCGAGAACAATTTCCTGGTGCCGAAGGTGATGAGTCAGCAGGTCGGCTTGAGCGCCATCACCGTGATCGTGGCGCTCATCATCGGCAGTTCACTGCTCGGCCTGGCCGGCGCGCTGCTGGCGGTGCCGACGGCCGCTATTCTGCAGGTGTTGTTCGAAGAGCTGGTGCTGGCCGACGAAGACGCATGACGAAAAGTGGACCTGCTCCCCTTTTCGCATTTCTTACGTATTCCGTAATTGCGCTGATCCTGACGTGGCCGCTGGCCGCAGGCGTTGGCAGCGACGTGCCCGGCGACCTGGGCGATTCGCTGCTCAACATGTGGATCCTGGCATGGGGCGCCGAGCACCTGCCGCAGTTGGTGACCGGCGCCATGAGCTGGTCGCAGTTCTGGGACGCGAACATTTTTCATCCGGCGCCGCTTTCGCTGGCGTTGTCAGAGCACCTGTTCGGGCAAGTGCTGCAGATCCTGCCGCTCTACTGGCTCACCGGCAACATCATTCTTTGCTACAACCTGCTGTTCCTCTCCACGTTCGTGCTCTCGGCGGTCGGCGCGTACTTGCTCGTGCATGATCTCACCGGCGATCGCCGCGCCGCCTTCATCGCCGGACTGGTGTACGGCTTTCTTCCGTATCGCATTGCCTCGGTGCCGCACCTGCAGGTGCTCAGCTCGCAGTGGATGCCGTTTGCGCTGTGGGGACTCAATCGATTCATCACGACGAACTCGTCCAAGGCGCTCGCCGGGGGCACGGCGGCACTGGTGATGCAAAACTGGTCGTGCGGTTATTACCTGCTCTACTTCGCGCCGTTCGCGCCCTGGTTCGTGTTGCATCGGATGTGGACGCTAGGCAAGCTGGCCGACCTGCGGACGTGGGTCGGGCTGGTCGGCGGTGCCGTGATCACGCTCGCGCTGACGCTTCCGTTCCTGCTGCCCTACCTGGAGGCGCAGCGCGTGTTTGGCTTCGCACGGCCATTCGGGGAAGTGGTGGGATTCTCGGCGAACGTCTGGTCGTATCT
Organism: Vicinamibacterales bacterium; assembly: GCA_038213735.1. GTDB lineage: Bacteria > Acidobacteriota > Vicinamibacteria > Vicinamibacterales > UBA2999 > 12-FULL-67-14b. The sequence continues at coordinate 68,591 of JBBQSP010000008.1, forward strand.
CACCGCGTCCGAGAACGTGTGGCTCTGGGGCGAGGCGCTGCGGTTCTACACCCGCCCCGAAGCCGAAACGTTCCTCGGCTTCATCCCCTGGTTGCTGGCGATGATCGCCGGCAGTGCGCTCGTCCGCCGTGAAGTCGCGGCATCTCCCTCGCAAGGCGATCGGCATCGCTGGGTAAGGGTGTTGTTGGTCGTGATGACGGTGCTCGCCATGGTCCAGTTCGTGGCGCTTGCCAGCGCCGTGGCGTTCGGGGGATTTGATGTGCGGGCGTTCGGCATCACCATCAGCGCCCGGACACCACAGCGGCTCTTGATGCAGACGGTCGCCGCCGCTGGACTCGTGCTGGCGCTGTCGGCGCGCGCGCGCGCGGTGCTGGGACGGCTGGCGCGCACGCCGGTCTTCTTCTTCGCGGTCGCTACGATCCTGGCGATCTGGCTATCGCTTGGTCCGGCGCCAAGCGCCGGCGACGCGAGGGTCTCGGGGCTTGGCATCTACTCGGCGCTCTACCACTACGTGCCCGGCTTCGACGGCGTCCGCGTGCCTGCGCGCTACGCTATGCTCGCGGGGTTGTTCCTGGCGGTGCTGGCGGGCTACGGCGTCGCAGTGTTGGGTCGCGTAAAGGCACCAAATGTAGCGTCCGGCTTTAGCCGGACCGTTGCGACAGTCATCATCGCGCTATTCGTCCTGATCGAGGGCGCCGCCGTCCCCATGGAGATGAATCGCGCGTGGGCACAGAACGAAGCCATGCCGCCGTCGCGTGTCTATTCCGCGGCGGGCGCACCACCCGTGTATGCGCGCGTTGCCGCACTGCCGGCCGGGTCGGTCATCACCGAGTTCCCATTCGGCGACGCCGCGTGGGAGATCCGCTACGTCTTTTACGCCGCCGCGCACTGGCAGCCCCTCACCAATGGTTACAGCGGCAGCTTTCCGCCGGACTACAGCGCCCGCGTGGCGCGCTTGAGGGACGTCACCGTGAATCCCGAGCTTGCCTGGCAGGCGTTGCTTGATTCCAAGAGCACCCATGTCGTGTTGCACCCAAACGCTTTTGCCGCGCCTGCCAAGGCCGAAGCGGTCCGCGCGTGGCTCATGACCCACGGCGCCGAAGTGATCGAACAGTTCGCCGACGGCGATACACTGTTTGCGTTACCAGTGACCCCCTGAACCCGTGAACCCCTGAACCTGTGAACCCCTGAACCTGTCTATGCGCACTGACCCACTGTCATTCCTCAATGCCGAACTGACGTCGCTGAAGGAGCAGGGGTTGTACCGCAAGCTCCGCATCCTCGAAGGCGAGCCGGCGGCCCACGCCACCTTCGACCACAAGTCGGTCGTCAACCTCTCGTCGAACAACTACCTGGGCCTCGCGACGCACCCGCGGCTCAAGCAGGCGGCGCTCGACGCGGTGGCGAAGTTCGGCGTCGGCTCCGGCGCCGTCCGCACCATTTCCGGGACCATGGAAATGCACATGGAGCTCGAGCGGCGGCTCGCCAAGTTCAAGCACGTCGAGTCGGTCGTCGTCTTTCAGAGCGGCTTTGCCGCCAACGCCGGCACGGTCTCGGCCGTGCTCACCAAAGACGATGTGGTCATCTCGGATGAGTTGAATCACGCCAGCATCATCGATGGCTGCCGGCTGAGCCGCGCGGCGATCAAGGTGTTTCCGCACAAGGACGCCGATGCGGCGCGCAAGATCCTGAAGGAGCTGCCCGCGACGCAGCGCAAGATCCTGATCACCGACGGCGTCTTCTCCATGGAAGGCGACCTCGGGCCCCTGCCAGAGCTGTGCACCATTGCCGAGGAATACGGCGCCATCATGATGGTGGATGACGCGCACGCCAGCGGCGTGTTCGGCACCAACGGCAGCGGCACGGTGGATCACTTCAAGTGCCACGGCCGCGTGGATATCCAGGTCGGCACGCTCTCGAAGGCGGTCGGCGTGCTCGGCGGCTATGTCGCGGGGACCGGCGCGCTCGTCGACTTCCTGTATCACCGCGCGCGGCCGTTCCTGTTCTCGACCTCGCATCCGCCGGCCGTGACCGCCGCCTGCATTGCCGCGCTCGATGTGCTCGAAAGCGAGCCGCAGTGGATCGCGCAGCTCTGGGACAACACCCGCTTCTTCAAGGCTGGCCTCGAATCGCTGGGCTTCAATACCGGCCTCAGTGAGAGCCCCATCACGCCGGTGATCGTGGGCGAGGCCGCCACCGCCGCGAAGATGTCGGACGCACTCTTTGCCCAGGGCGTCTTCGCCCAGAGCATCGGCTTCCCCACCGTAGCCCGCGACAAGGCCCGGTTGCGCACGATCGTGGCCGCGACCCACACCAAGGAAGACCTGCAATACGCCCTGGACATGTTTGCCAGGGTGGGAAGGGAACTCGGCGTTATCGGCTAACGTCCGAGTTAAGAGCTACGTAGCTACAAACCATGCCGAAGGCCTTCTTCAAGCGCTACACGCACGACCTCACCTCCGACGAGTTGGGGAAACTGTTCACGCGCGAGACGCCGGAGGCCTATCGCTTCTTCGCCAAGGGCATCAACACGGCCGAACTCGAAGGCCTGCCCTGGTACCAGAAGGCCGTCAAATACGTGCAGGGCTTCTTCCTGGCGTTTACCATGCGCCTGTCGCCCGCCCGCCGGCTGATGTACGGCCTGTCGCTGGCCCTTTCGGTGATCGGGCTGATCCAGTTATTCCGCGGGTTCGGCCTCATCTCGGTGCCGGTACCGATCGCGTTGTTCTTCGTGCACATTCGGGTGCCGGGACCGGTGTTCGCCGACGGCACGATGTGGCTGCTGGCGGGCTTCCTGCTGATGAACCTGCTGGTGCTGCTCGAGGTCGCGGATCGGCTCTCGCTCAAGCGCGACCTGGAGGTCGCCCGCGAGATTCAGCAGGCCATGCTGCCCGACGGCACGTGGTCGGGCCCGGGCGTCGAAGCGTTCGGCCTGACCAAGCCGGCCAACACGGTGGGCGGCGACTTCTACGACATCCTGCCGCAACCCGATGGCCGGGTGTTGGTCGCGCTCGGCGATGTCGCCGGCAAGGCCAGCTCCGCGGCGCTGCTCATGGCGCTGCTGCTCGCCATTCTCCGCACGCTCGTGGATGAAGGCCTGCCGCTGCCCGCCCTGGTCAAGCGCCTCAACCTGCAGGTGGCGCGGCACGCGCCGGCGTCGCGATTCATCACCTTGTTCCTGGCGTCGTACACGCCCGCGACCGGCCGGCTCGAGTTCGTCAACGCCGGCCAGACACCTCCGCTGCTGCGCCGGCAAAATGGAACCATTGAACGGTTGATGAGCGGCGGCATCGCGCTCGGCATGTTCGAGGCGAGCGAGTACGAGGCCGGCGAGGTACAACTGAACCCCGGCGATGCGCTGTTGATGTATAGCGACGGCCTGACCGAAGCCGAAAGCCCCGATGGCACGCCGTTCGACGAAGCCGGGCTGGAGCGGACGCTGGCGTTATATGCCGGGGCGTACCAGCAATCGGCGGCCGGCGACCTGGGCCGTGCCGTGTTCGACGCCGTCGAGCGTCACCGCCGCGACCAGCGGCTCGCCGACGACTTGACGGTGCTGGTGCTCAGCCGGCTGGCGATTCCGATAGCCTGATTCGTCCCTTCGGCGTCTAATTGGGAAACGGCTCAAGGCGGCACTTTAGTGCCGCCCTTCTGGCACCCTGGCACCTGGCAATGCTTGTTCGCTCCCTTATTGTCTTGATCGTCTTCTGCGCTGCACCCGCCGCCGCGGGACAGGTGTCCGCCCGGGCACCCGACGCCGAAGAACTGTCCCTGCAGAACTTCATGCAGGCGGTCGAAACCACCGTCTCGACCATGGACCGCAACCGGTGGCTCGAGCTGCTGTCGCCGCTTGCCAACCGCGAGCAATCGCTGGAGTTCTTCGACGCCATGGTCCCCCAGGGCATCACGCGCGTCGTCGTCAAGGAACGCGACCGATCGCCGCTGCCGGGGTCGCTGCCCGGCGAGGGTTACAGGCTGGTGCTCGAAGTGTTCCAGGAGAGCGGCAACCGCGGCCGCATCGCCACCTGGCGGCTCGACATCCGGCGGCCACGCGGCGACGAGGTTGGCCGCCAGCCATGGCGCATCCAGGCCGAGGATCGGCTGGCGTCGATCGAAGGCCTGCACCGGCTGACGCTGCAGGCCGGGAAACAGTACGCGGCACGCAACCTGGTGTTGCAGGCGATTGACTTCACGCTGCGCCTGCCGGCGGGCGACGTGTTCGTGGCCGAGACCGCCGAGGGCGTGACGGCGCTCGTGTTGATTGGCGACGGCACCATGGTGTTCGAGCCGGGGCCCAAGGAAGAGAAGGGCCAGCTGCGGCTTTTTGCCGGCACCGAAACGCTCAAGACGCCGTTCACCGCCGCGTTCGTGCGCATCAACCCGTACGAGTTCGAGCAGCGCGTAGCCGAGAACCTGCTGGCACCGGTGCCGGTGGACCCGCGCCTGCTGAAGCGCGGCCAGGCGATCTTCGACGAGGATGTCGCCCGGTCGTTCAATCTCGACCTGAGCGACCTGAGCCGCGAGGTCTGGTCGCTGCTGCCGCAGCCCGGCGACTTCGTCGCCGAGGTGCGCACGCGCCGGTTCGACGCGATCACCTACGCCCGCTCGAGCGGCGAGCCTGAGGACGTCTCGCTGTTCCAGCGCGCCCGCCGCCGCAACATCTCGGTGTATGCGTCGGAACAGAAGCTGGTGAGCCGCGGCCGCTTCTACGACGAAGACGACCTGATCGACTACGACGTCACCGACTACGACATCGACGCGCAGTACTATCCCGATCGCGAGTGGATGGAGGGCACGACGCGCATCAAGCTGCTCGTCAGGGCCCATGCGCTCGGCGTGCTGACGCTGCGCTTTGCCGACAGCCTCAACGTGTCGTCGGTGACGAGCGACGAATTCGGGCGGCTGATGTTCCTGCGCATCCGCAACCAGAACAGCGTGCTCGTCAACCTGCCGTCGCCGGTGGCCCGCGACTTTCCGATCACGCTCACCGTGAATTACTCCGGCCGGCTGATGCGCACCAGCTTCCAGGACGAATCCGTCAACCTCGAATCTATTCCCAGTGGCGACAAACCTTTAGGTTTGTCGGACCAGGGTCAGCGCAACTCGCAACCGGACGATCTGCCGTTTGTGCCGGCAGAGCCGAAATGGCTGCTGAGCAATCGCAGCTACTGGCACCCGCAGGCGCAGGTCACCGACTTCGCGACGGCGCACATTCGCTTCACGGTGCCGGCCGAATACGCAGTGGTCGCCTCGGGCGTGCTCGAACCGGGCTCGCCGACGGCGGCCGAGCCGGCGGTGATCGGAAACTCCGGGCGCAGCGTGCCGCGGGTGTCGTACTCGTTCCGTTCGCCGCAGCCGCTGCGCTACCTGGCGGTGCTCGTCAGCAAGATGGACCGCGTGGACGCAGCCACGGTGGCGCTCGACATTACGACGCCGCCGGCCGAACGCGCGCTGGTGACGGTGCCGGGGGATACCCTGGCGCAGCAGATCGCCAGGCTGCGGGCGCGGGCGTTTGCCATTCCGGCGGTCGGCGCGCGCAACACGGTGCAGCTGGCGGTCGAGGCCAATCGGCGCCAAGAGGGCAAGTCGCGCGACACGGTCGAGCTTGGCGCCGAGATCCTTCGGCTGTATTCGTCGCTGATCGGCGATGTGCCGTACGACGCGCTCACTATTGCCATGGTCGAGGACAACCTGCCGGGCGGCCACGCGCCGGCCTATTTCGCCATGATCAACAACCCGCCGCCCGTGAGCCAGCACAACTGGCGCAACGACCCGGCGTCGTTTTCGGGGTTTCCGGAGTTCTTTGTCGCGCACGAACTGGCGCACCAGTGGTTCGGGCAGGCGGTCGGCTGGAAGAACTACCACGAGCAGTGGTTGAGCGAGGGCTTCGCGCAGTACTTCGCGGCGCTGTTCGCGCGCGAACGGCGCGGTGAGGGCGCCTTCCAGGACATTCTCCGGCAGTTCCGCCGATGGGCGGTGGAGTACTCGGATCAAGGTCCCGTTTACCTGGGTTACCGGCTGGGGCACATCAAGGGCGAGAGCCGGGTGTTCCGCGCGCTGGTCTACAACAAGGGCGCCGCGGTGCTGCACATGCTGCGGCGCTTCGTCGGCGACGAGGCCTTCTTCCGCGGCCTGCGCCGCTACTATGCCGACAACCGCTTCCAGAAGGCGGGCACCGACGACTTGCGGAAGGCCATGGAGGCCGAAAGCGGCCGCAACCTCGAGCGGTTCTTCGAGCGCTGGATCTACGACTCGGCCCTCCCCCGCCTGCGGTTCAGTTCGGTCCAGGACGGACAGGACCTGATCGTGCGGTTCGAGCAGGCCGACGAGGTGTTCGACGTGCCGGTGACCGTGACCGTGACCTATGCCGACGGTACGACCTCGGAGCACCTGGTGACCTTGACCGAAGCCACCACCGAACAGCGACTGCCCCTCGCCGGCGTCTTCCGGTCGGTGGACGCCAACCAGGACGGGGGGGCGGTCGCGGTCATCGAGCGCAGGTAGCCCCGGGCCGCCTTGGGCCCGCCCTGAGCGAGGGAAACGTGGCGCCGGCGCGACGGCGACCGCGGCGCAGGGTGTGATATAAATACAAGGTAATGGAAAAAGTCAACCAGTACCAATATTGCCGCC
>JBBQSP010000009.1:0-72471 GCA_038213735.1 Vicinamibacterales bacterium
CGGCCATTGTCTACGTGGCGGCGCAAGGGTCGGTGTGGGGCGCCGGCGGCGAACGCGGTCTCTATCGCACCATGGACGGCGGCAAGACCTGGCAGCGCACGTTGCACGTGGACGAGGACACCGGCGTGACGGATGTCGTGATGGACTCGCTCGATCCGAACGTGCTCTATGCCGCGTCGTACCAGCGGCGCCGCAGCGCCTTCGGCTTCAACGGCGGCGGCCCCGGCAGCGCGTTGTGGAAGAGCATCGATGGCGGCTCGACCTGGACGAAGCTGACCGGCAACGGCCTGCCCGACGGCGAGTACGGCCGCATCGGCATTTCGGTCTACCGCAAGGACCCGCGCATCCTGATCGTCAGCATCGAGCAGGGTTTCCGCTACAACGCGTCGACGGCCTACACCGAGCGGCGCGGCGGCATCTACCGCAGCAACGACGCGGGCAAGACCTGGCGGTTCATGTCGAACTGGAACCCGCGGCCGATGTACGCCAGCCAGCCGCTGATCGATCCGCAGGACGATCGCCGGGTCTACATGATGAACTCCTACTCGTTCTCGGACAACGGCGGCGAGTCGTTCACGACGCCGAACCAGACGCTGCACGGCGACGACCGCTTCGTGTGGGTCAACCCGAAAGACTCGCGCCACGTGATCAAGCTGGACGACGGCGGCATCGGCATTTCGTACGACCGCGGCCTCAAGTTCCTGTATGTGCAGAACCTCCCGGTGTCGCAGTACTACCGCGTCGCCGTGGACAACGAGCGGCCCTACAACATCTACGGCGGGCTGCAGGACAACGGCTGCTGGAAGGGCCCGAGCGCCAGCTGGACGACCAACGGCATCCTGAACGAACACTGGTCGCGCCTGTGCGGCGGCGACGGGTTCTTCACCGTGCCCGATCCCACCAACTCGCGCATCGTGTTCTCGGCCAGCCAGTTCCTGGGCCTGCAGCGCAACGACACGCGGACGTTCACGTCGCAAGACATCCGTCCGGGCGATCCGCAGGGCGCCATCGGCGACCGCCGCAACTGGAACACCTGGGGCAAGAACGTTCCTCAGCAGGTGCTGGGCAACGAGTGGCACTACGCCAACTGGGATGCGCCGATCGCCCTGTCGCCGTTCGACTCCGCCACCATCTACGCGGGCGGCCAGCACCTCTTCCGCTCGCGCGATCGCGGCAACACCTGGGAAGACCTCGGCGACATGACCACCGGCGTTGATCGCAGCACGCTGCCGGTGATGGGCCGCCTACCCGACGAGAACGTGCTGTCGGTCGACGACGGTGTGCCCTTCTACCCTGGCACCACCGCGATTGCGTTGTCGCCGCTGACGCGCGGGCTGATGTATGTCGGCACGGACGATGGGCGGTTGCGGATGTCGAGTGATGACGGCAAGTCGTGGACCGACCTGCAGGATCGTCTGCCCGGCCTGCCGAAGTCGTCGTGGTTCGGCGGCATCGAGGCGTCGCGTCACAACGCGAACACCGTGTATGTGGCAGTCGACAACCACCGCAGCAACGACCTGAACAACTACATCTACAAGTCGGTGGATGGCGGCAAGACGTTCACCGCGATTGCCGGCGACATGCCGGCCGGCCGCGTCGTGCGCACCATCCGCGAAGACGTGAGGAACCCGAACCTGCTCTTCGCGGGCACCGAGATCGGCTTGTTCTTCTCGCCGAACGGCGGCAACAACTGGATCGAGCTGAAGAACAACATGCCGACCCTGCCGCACAACGACCTGGTGATCCATCCGCGCGACAACGACCTGGTGCTGGCCACGCACGGGCGCGGCATCTGGATTCTCGACAAGATCAACGCGCTCCAGGAGATGACGCCGCAGGTGTTCGCATCGCCCGCGCATCTGTTCACGGTCGCGTCCGCGTACCAGATTCGGCAGACCAACCTCAAGGCGCACACCGGCGACATGTGGTACCGCGGCGAGAACCCCGTCAACGGCGCGCTGGTGGATTACTGGTTGGGTGCCGCGGGCACGGCTCCGGCGATCACGGTGCACTCTGCCAGTGGGCAGTTGATCAACACGCTGCGGGCGACCGCCAGCAAGGGCGTGAACCGCGTGGTGTGGAACCTGCGGGAGAACGACTTGCCGCTGCGCGGCGGGGGCGGCGGAGACGATGATGCTCCGCAGACGGGCGGCATGCCCGGTCCGTTCGTGGCGCCGGGTGCATATGTGATCCGCATGGTCGCCGGCGGCCGCACGCTGGAGCAGAAGGTGGAGGTGCGCGAGGATCCGCGCATCGACGTGACGCCGGCGGAGCGCAAGCTGTGGACCGATGCGCTGACGCAGGCGACGGCACTGGCCCGGACGTATGCGCCGGTCAACGATCGCATCCAGAAGATGGGCGGCACCGGCACCGACGTCGTGGACCTGAAGCGCCAGTCGCGCGAGCTGCTGTCGCGCATCTCGGCGCTCTACGGCGCGATCGGCCGCTGGGCCGGCGCGCCAACAAAAGACCAGTTATCGCGGCTGGAGTACTACCAGTCGATGGCGAAGCAGTTGGCTGCCAAAGCCCCGTAACAATAGGCCACAAAGGACACAGAGGACGCAGAGCAATTCTTCACAATGCCCGTAGGCCCTTTCGAAGCCTGATCGCATTGTGGAGGCGAATCCAATCGTGGCCCGGCCGAGGGACGACCGGCACCTCACGGGGACGAACGCGGTGACCAAGCCTTGACCCCGTCGCGGTGGTCCCCCATAGTGCTGGGGTGACGCGCGAACCACGTGCCTTGTGGCTGCTGTTGCTGGCGGCGGGGACCGCCTACGCGGTGTTCTCGTCGCTGGTGTCGGTGTGGTTCACGTCCGTGTCCGGCCTGTCGCGCTGGACGCTTCGGCCAGATACGGTGGCCATTTTCCCGTGGCTGCTCCTGATGAACCTGGTGATGTGGGTGGGATGGGCGATCTAGGCGCCGGCGGTGTTCTGGCTTGGCCGGTCATTCCGGTTCGATCGCCACGGTTGGCCGCGGGCCCTGGCCCTCCATGTCCCGGCATCGATCGTCATCACCGCCATGCACCTGGGGATGGTGGGCAGCTGGCGATTCCTGTTGCAGACCCTGCGCGGTGGCCAGCCCGAGTGGTTTGCCACGGTGACCGACGCGTTCTTTCGTTCGGTCGACCAAGTGCTGCCGGTGTATTGGGCCCTGATCGGCCTCCAGCACGCGCTCGACTATCACCAGCAGGCTCGCGCCCGTGCCGAGCGGGCCGCGCTGCTCGAAGCCAGGCTGATGGAGTCGCAACTACAGGCCCTGCAGCAACAGCTCCACCCGCATTTCCTGTTCAACACGCTGCACGCCATCTCGACCCTGGTCCACCGCGATCCGGACAAGGCCGACCTGATGATCGAGCGGTTGAGCGACCTGCTGCGCGTCACGCTCCACAAGGTCGGCGTGCAGGAAGTGGAGCTGGCCCAGGAGCTCGATTACCTGCGCGCCTACCTGGACATCGAGCAGGTCCACTTTGGCGATCGCCTGAGGGTCGAGTACTGCATTGACGCGGCGGTGCTGGACGCGCTGGTCCCGACCCTGATCCTGCAACCCCTCGTCGAGAACGCGGTCCGGCACGGGCTTGAACCCGTGGTGCGCGGCGGCACGCTCAGCATCGAGGCGCGTGCCGACGGCGACGTGCTGGTGGTGCAGGTCAAGGACGATGGCGCGGGATACCCCTCGTCTCGGCCGCAACGGAGCGGCGTCGGCTTGACCAACACCCGATCACGTCTCGATCGGCTCTACGGGGAGGAGGGCGTTCTGCGAATCTCCGACAAGCCCGGTGGCGGCACCGTCGTCGACATTCGCCTGCCCTTGCGCCGGGACGAGGTCGCGTTTCACGCGCTCGGTCAAAGGGCGTCGGAGGCCGTCGCATGATTCGTGTGCTCGTCGCCGACGACCAACCCATGGCGCGCGAACGGCTCGTGTCGCTGCTCGCGGCCGAAGCCGGAGTGGAGACCACCGCGGCCGCCTCGTCCGGGCTCGAGGCGGTGGCGGCCATTCGCGCCACCACACCGGACCTCGTGTTTCTCGATTTGCAGATGCCAGGCATGGACGGCTTCCAGGTGATTGAAGCCGTCGGGCTGGAACGCATGCCGGCCACGGTGTTCGTGACGGCGTATGACGAGTACGCGGTGCGCGCCTTCGAGGTGCATGCGCTGGACTACCTGCTGAAGCCGTTCGGCCGGCAACGTTTTCAATCGGCGCTCGAACGCGCGCGCCAGCACCTGGATCGCGAGCGGCGGGGTGAGATGGCCGGGCGCCTCGCCGAGCTGCTGCGGACCGGGCGCAAGGCGGTCGGGGATCGGCTGATGATCAAGTCGGGCGGACGGGTGTCGTTCGTCGACGTGAACCAGATCGACTGGGTCGAGGCCGAAGGCAACTACGTGCGCATTCACGCCGGAGCCGACACCCACTTGTTCCGCGACACCATGGCCAACGTCGTCGAGCGGCTCGGCGCGCACCGCTTTCTTCGCATTCATCGCTCCCGCATTGTCAACGTCGAGCGCGTGCGGGAGCTGCTGATCGCGGGCGGCGGCGACTACCAGGTGGTGCTGCGCAACGGCGAGCGGCTGGGCCTCAGCCGGATGTACCGCGCGGCGCTGCAACAGCACCTCAGCCAGACCTAGGCAGGCCGCTTCAGAACTCGATCAGGACCCCGGCCACCGGCAGCAGCGGGAACAACGCCTCGGTCGGTCCAAAGACGCGGCGGGTCGTTAGATTGATGCCCGGGCTGTCGTAGCGGTAGTTCTCGTGATTGGTGGCGTTCACGACTTCCAGGAACAGCGTCAGCCGGCTCTTGCGATAGGTGAAGGCGCGTTCGGCCCGCAGGTCGAGGCGCGAGTACGCCGGTAGACGCGTGCCGTTGCGCTGCGCGCTCAAGACGTAGCCGTTGGCGTCTTCACCGATGTAGCCGGTGATGGGAAAGTTCGAGCCGTAGCGCAGGCGCGCCGACAGGCTGGTGCGGCCCGACCAGCGATAGGCGACGTAGGCGTTCACGGTGTGGCGCTGATCGAAGTCGGCCGGGAATGTTTCAGGCGGGTCTAAGGACCCGCCTCTACGGTCGGACAGATCGGACTTGCTCCAGGCGTACGACAGCCAGCCGTTCAAGCCGTTGACCGACTTGCGTTCCAGCGTCAGCTCCACGCCGTTCGTGAGACCCTCGAGGGCGTTCTCCCAGTGAGGATTGCGGGGCAACACCACGCGGCCGTTCTCGAGGCGCACGTCCGTATCCTGAAACCGCAGCCGATCGTCATCGTCTCGGCGATAGACCGACGCGGACAGGCGCCACGCAGAGCCGAAGCGCTGTTCGAGTCCACCTTCGATCGACCGTCCCCGTTCGGGCCGGAGCTGCGCATCGGGCCGCGCGTAGAAGGTGTGATCAAGCCCCGGCGCCTGGTGCTGAATACTTGCGCCGAAGCGGGCGCGCAGTGAAGGGGTAAACACGAACTCGGACAGGAGCCACGGCGAGGCCTTCGCCTGATCGATCAAGCCCCATCGGTCGACCCGCACCCCGGGCGTGATCGAGAAGCGCGCGCTCGGCGTCCAGCGATACTGTCCCCATGCAGCGGTGGACCACGCCTCGCCAGACGTGTCCTGCACGAGCATTTCGGCCTGGCCCGCAAAGCGGCGATCGATCCGGTTGGCGTCCAGGCGCTGCGCCTGCACGCCGAACTCGATCAGGTGACCGTCGGCTGGATTCCACTCGCCGCCACCACGCCAGGTAAAGTCGCCGTCGCCGCCCTCCTCGCGCGTGCGGCCGTCCGCCACCTGGTTGCGGTAGTCGGACTGCAGCACGTACGCCTGCTGCGTGATTGAGAGTTTCGCCGATGGCGTGAACCGCCATTGCACGTTGCCGATGAAGGTCGTGCTGGTCGCCGGATCCAGCGTGTTGGCACCGGGCGGCTCCTCGAGCTCGCGCAGGGCCGACCGCCCCGCCAGCATGGTCACGCGCAAGGTCTGCCGCGGCGTCAGGTCGAAGGTGAACTTGCCCTGGGCGTCGGTGAAGCCGAAGGTGGTGTCGGTGGTGGAGTCGATCTGGCGCAACAGCCAGTCGATGTAGCTCTTGCGGACGGCAACCAGCCAGCTGGCCTTCTTGCCGGAGCCAAGCGGACCCTCCCACACGGTGCTGGCCGCCGACGCGCTCAGCAGGCCACGCACGACGAGACGTTCGCGCGAGCCGTCGCGGGTGGTGAAGTCGAGGCGCGAGCCGATGTGGGACGCCAGCCGCTGCGGATGCGGCCCGGCCATCAGCGTGGCCGACTCCAGGATGTCGCTGTTGATCAAGCCGAGCGAGCCGCCGTCTTGCACACCGCGGACGGTGTGAAACAAGAGCGGACTATCGACGCCGTCCACGGCAATGCCGATGTTCGACGGCCCAAGGCCGCGCAGCGCGAACTCGGCGCGAAAGTCATCGCCGGTGGACACGCCGGGCAGCACTTGCACCGCGCGGAACGGATCGTCGGCGACGAGCCCGCGCAGCGCGAGCAGGTCGCGGCTGCCGAGCACCGATTGGCTCGCTACGCCAGGCTCGGCTTCACGGAACGGACTCGCCGAGACGGCGACATCCTCGACGTAGGTGCTGGCGCCTTCCGCCACCGGGATGGTGACATCGACCCCTGCTCCGGCGACGACCGTCACGTCGCGTCGGACCAGACCATAGCCGACCACTGACACGAGCACGGTTTGCGGTCCCGGGGGCACGTCCGCGATCTCGAAGCGGCCGTCGGCATCGGAGAACGATTGCTGGCCGGTGGATTGAATCTTGACGAGTACCGCAGCGAGCGGCGCACCGGTGCGGGCTTCGGTGACGCTGCCCGTCACACGGCCCGTCACTGGTTGAGCCGATCCGTCCAGTCCTAGAGACAGTAGTGAAGCGACAAGGAGAGGAATCAACAAGGTGTGTGACCGCAATTGAGGGCAGAAGGCATCGCGGCCTAACGTAGAGCAGGAACTGTGCCTGCTCAGGACCAGCCCATTCGACTCGCCCTGCTCGCTCAGGGCAAGCCGTCCCTACTTCGTATCGATCGCCATGATGTTGCTCTCGCGCCGATCCCAGTGCGCGTAGAGCACGCGCGAGCCGTCGGGGGTGACTGCGAATCCGGGCCAGGAGTAGTTGCCAAGCCACGCGACGTCGGTCCCGGCGCCGCCGGCGATCGGCGCCTTGCGAACGACGACTTGATCGGCGGTGACGCCGACGTAGTAAATCCCGTGGGCGGTGACGCGGAAGTTGGCGTACTCGGCCGCGCGGACGGCGGGCACCAGCAGGCGCGGCGTGCCACCGGCCGTGGGCATGGTCCACACGCCTGGTTCCTCGAGCCGCGTGAACAGGATGCTGGTGCCATCCGGCGACTCCTGTCCCGAATAGCCACCCGTGGTGGTGAGCTGCGTGCGGGTGCCGGAAACGGGATCCAGCTTGATCAGCTGCCACGCCCCGGCGAGACGCGCGCCGAAGATCACCGACGCTCCATCGCGCGACCACGCCGGCGCTACTTCGTCATCGACATCGTTGGTGAGGCGTGACGATGATCCGGTCGCGGCGTCGAGGGCGTACAGATCCATCTGTCCATTCACGCCGGCGCTGATCAGGATGCGGCGGCCGTCGGGCGACCAGCGCGGCTGGCGCATGGAGGCGCGGCCGAACTGGCTCAACTGCCGCGCATTGGCGCCACTGCGATCGGCGACCCAGAGTTCCGCGCCGCCGGACCTGGTGGAGACGAACGCCACCCGTGTGCCGTCAGCCGACAGATCGGGAGAATGGTTCCATTGGTCCGAGGTCTGCACGATCGGCCGGATGGTGGACGTGAGATCGCCTTCAAGATCCAGTCGCTCGCTGAGCGGAGCCTCCCACAGGTTGATCTCGTATCCCCAGCTCTCGTAGCTGATGCGGCCGTCGGTGCGCGCAACCGAGGGGTGCTTCAGCTTGGCGGCACCGCCAACGACCAGCTGCGAGTCGCCACCGATGGCCGGCACGCGCCAGATGGTGTAGCCGCCGGCGCGATCGGTGGCATAGACCAGCGACTGACCGTCGGCGCTCCAGTCGAGTCCGACGAGATCCTGATTGTCCCAGGTGACGCGCGTGGCGGCGCCACCGTCGAACGGGATGGTGAAGAGGTCGGCGGTCGCGCCGTTGATGCCGCGGACGAAGGCAATGCGCGATCCGTCCGGCGACACGGCGGGAGAGTAATCGCCGAGCGTCGCCGGCACGGGCAGGGTGAGCGGCTCGCGGATGCCGCTCTCGATCGAGACACGGGCAATCTGCCATCCCCGGATGGGATCGGGTCCCGGGGCGAACGACTCGACCAGCCACTCGCCATTCGCCGACCAGCTGACGCGCGGCTCTTCGAAGTTGCCGCAGGCGGCGAGCCGGCGTTCGCGGCGATCGGCCAGCGTCATCAGCATGACGTCGCAGGTGGTGCCATCGATGCGGATGAACGCCAGGGTCGCCGAGTCGGGCGACCAGGCGGGATATCGATCGTCGGCGGGATGCGCGATCAGGCGCTCGGGCGCCTGGCCGGCGCCGGTGGCGAGGTAGATGTCGGCCGGGCCGTCCGAGCCCTCAGGCCGCATGGCAAAGACCAGCCGCGCGCCATCGGCGCTGAGCGCCGGATCGGATTCGTTGAGCGGGCTGGAGGTCAGGGCAACGAAGCGGACCGACGCGAGCGGCGCGTCGATCGATGCGGGGCGCGAGGCCAGCGCATAGACGACGGCGCCCAGCGTCAGCGCGAGTGCTGCGGAGGCTGCGACAAATCGGCCGTAGTGCGTGGGCGCGGCCGGCGGATGATTGACACCGGGCGGCGCCACAGATGTAGGCGCAGGTGCCGGCGGGTCCGACTCGAGCGCGCGCACGGGAGCGATCAACCGGTAGCCGCGCTTGCGGATGGTCTCCACGTAGGCGGGGTTCGCGGTCTCGTCACCGAACGCGCGGCGCAGTTCGCGAATCGCCCGATGCAGCACATCGTCTGTGACGAAGACGCCGGGCCAGACGCGGGCCACCAGGTCGTCGCGGCTGACGACCTCGCCCGGCGTCTCGGCGAGGCACTCGAGCACCTGCATGACCTTCGGCTCGAGCCGCACCTCTTCCCCGGCCCGCGACATCCGGTTCAGGGATGGCGAGATCTGCCACTCTCCGGCAATAAATGCATCCACGCTCCCGAGTATAGGTGGGGGCCTGACCCCCAAAATCACCAAATGGTGGATTGGGGTCAGCCCTGCGAGCGAGCAAAGTCGCGTTCGGTGACCAGTGGTGTGACAGGCGACGACTTTTGGTCCGTTGACGAGTGACCCCAATCCACCATTTGGTGATTCTGGGGGTCAGGCCCCATTCCTCAGCGGAACATCGGGTGGGGATCGGGAGCAAGTCGCGGGGGGCGGCGTATTACCAGGCATGGCCGTCATTGCACTCTCCGTCAACAATCGCCCCGTTTCGCTCGACCTCGATCCCGACACGCCCCTGCTGTGGGCGCTGCGCGACCACCTCAGCCTGGTGGGCACCAAGTTTGGCTGCGGCGGCGGGTTCTGCGGCGCCTGCACCGTTCACCTCGACGGGGCCGCCACCCGCGCCTGCGTCACGCCCGTGTCGGCCGCCACCAACCGGCGCATCACCACCATCGAGGGGCTTTCGAACCTGCCGGGAGCCGGAAGTCGGGATTCGGGAGTCGATCCGATCCACCCGGTGCAGCAAGCCTGGCTCGAGCTCGACGTACCACAGTGCGGCTATTGCCAGGCCGGCCAGATCATGACGGCCGCCGCGCTGCTCGCGCGCACACCCAATCCGTCGGACGAAGAGATCACGGCGGCAATGAACGGCAACATCTGCCGATGCGGCACCTACGCGCGCATTCGCCAGGCCGTCCGGCGCGCCACCGAACTGGCCGCCACCCGCAGGCGCGGAGAATAATCATGCGATCGAGACGCGACGTTCTCCGCGACGCCAAGGCCGGCGTCATCGAAGATCCCACCCTCTTGGGACTCGCGGCGCCGGCCTCCCGCCGCACCTTCATCACGGTCAGTCTCGCAGCCACCGGCGGATTGATCGTGGGCATGCGAGCTGAGCTCGTCGGCTCACAACCGGCCACGCCGTCCGGACCGGCCGGCTTCCCCTCCGAGTACATCCAGATCGATCCGGACGACCGCGTGTTGATCTGGTCGGCGCAACCCGAGATGGGCGAGGGCACGCGGACGTCGCTACCGATGATCGTCGCCGAGGAGCTCGATGCCGACTGGACCAGGGTGCGCGTAGACGATGCCCCGATGGACAGGAAGTACGGCGGGCAAGGCGTCGGCGGCAGCGATGCGATTCGCGCGGACTGGGATCGGCTCCGCCGCGTCGGCGCCACGGCGCGCGCGCTCTTGATCAACGCGGCGGCCGCCGAATGGGGTGTGCCAGCCAGCGAATGCGAGACCGCGGTGCACACGGTGCGTCACGCCGCCAGTAATCGCACCACGCGGTATGGCGCGCTCGCCGCACGAGCGGCCACTCTCACCGTGCCACGTGATGTGCCGCTCAAGGACGCCTCTCGCTATCGCCTGATCGGCACGCGCGTGCATGGCACCGACAACCACCGGGTCGTCACCGGCCAGGCGATATTCGGCATCGACGTGCGCGTTCCCGGAATGAAGTTCGCTGCGATTGCCAAATGCCCGGTCTTCAACGGACGCCCGCTCACGATCGACAGCACGAAGGCCCGCCAGGTCCCCGGCGTCCGCGACATCGTGGAGATCAAGGGCCTGGACAACCCGACGCTCCTGATGCCCGGCGTGGCGGTGGTGGCCGACTCCACGTGGGCGGCATTCAAGGGACGCGACGCGCTGGTCATCACGTGGGATGAAGGCCCGTACGGGGCCGAGAGCAACGCATCACTGACGGAGCAGTTCCAGAAACTCCTGGCAGCGCCACCGGCGACGCTGCACAACTCCGGGCGGGTGGACGATGCGCTGGCGGCGGCGACGACCGTCGTGGACCACACTTATTCGTTCCCGTTCGTGTCGCATGCGACGCTCGAGCCGCACAACTGCACCGCCGACTTCAGGGATGGGGAGATGTGGGTGCGCGGTCCCATCCAGATGCCGATGGGCGTGCCGTCGATCGTGTCGCGGGCGACCGGCATTGCCGCCGACAAGGTGCACGTGCAGTGCACGCGAATCGGCGGCGGCTTCGGACGGCGGCTGATGTCCGACTACGCCGCCGAGGCGGCAGTCGTCGCCAGGGCGATTGGCGGCGCCGTGATGGTGATCGACAGCCGCGAGGGCGACCTGCAGCACGATTACTACCGTCCCGCCGCCATGCAGCAGTTGCGGGCCGGTCTCGATGCCGACGGCAAGATCGTGGCGTGGGACCACGTGATCGCGAGCTGTTCGCGCAACGTGTATCGCAAGGATCCGCGCGGCGAGCATTCCACCGAAACCTACGGCAGCTACGTGGGCCGCGTGCAACGCATCCAGCAGCTGGATGCCGATTTGCAGCCGACGCGCATTCCCAATGCCCGGCTGCGCTACGGGTCGCCGCTGACCGGCGTTGCGACCGGCGCCTGGCGCGCGCCGGCACACGTGGTGAACGCCTTCACCATCGAGACGACGATCGACGAACTGGCGGCCAGGGCGAAGCGCAGCCCCGTGGACCTGCGGCTCGAGATCCTGGGCGAGAGCGGCGATGTGCCAAAGACCGACACCGACCCGAGCCCGTACGACCCGGCGCGAATGAAAGCGGTGTTGCTCGCCGCCGCCGATCGCGGCAGGCTCGCCGAGCGCGCGCCTGAAAAGCGGGCACGCGGCCTTGCCATGCACTTCACCTTTGGCTCCTACTGCGCCCACGTGGTGGAGGTGTCGGTGGCGGCCGGCGCGAACCACCAGAAGCGCGTCACCATCCACAAGGTGGTGTCGGTGGCCGACGTCGGGCAAACAGTAAACCTGTCGATGCTCGAGGCGCAGATGCAGGGCGGCATCATCGACGGCCTGGGCGCCGCCTTCTACGGCGAGGTGCCGATCGAGCAGGGCCGGGCCACGTCGAGGAACTTCGGTGACTACCGCATGATCCGCATGCGCGAGACACCGCAGGTAATGGAGTCGCATTTCCTGCCGAGCCGGCTGCGGCCCACGGGCTTCGGCGAGCCGCCGCTGCCGCCCATTGGACCAGCGGTCGCCAACGCGATCGCCGCCCTGACCGGTGACCGTATCCGCGTGATGCCGTTCAGCAGAGCTGGATACGTGCTCGGCTGACCTCAGATTTGGCCACGGAGAACACAGAGAACACCGAGCCGGACTGCAAGTTCGCTGGGTGGCCGGCCGTTGGCCGGCCGACGGGTCCGATGACGACCCGCGACAAAATGAGTCCGCTGCGGCATGGAAGACTCGTTTTTCTCGGGTCGCCATCGGACCTGCGGCGCAAGGCGTCGCCCAGCGAACTTCAGCTCTGTGCCTCTGTGCCTCTGTGGCTAAGATTCGTGATCTAAACTAGCGGGCATGAATCGCCGTATCGCCACTTTCGCCAGCCTCCTGGTCGTCGTCGCCACGCTCTCTGTCGACGCACAATCGGTCCAGTATCCCGATCCCACCCAGCACGTGCTCACGCATCGCGAGCAGAATGCGCTGGTCACGCCGTGGATCAAGAAGCGCTTCGACACGCTGCTCGGGCCGCTGATGACCCGCGAGGGCATCGACATGTGGATCATCCCCACGCGCGAGTACAACGAGGACCCAGTGTTCGCCTCGATGGCGCCGCTGACCTATTACGCCTCGCGGCGGCGCACGCTGCTGGTGTTCTACAACCCAGGCGGCGGCAAGCCGGCAGAACGGTTCTCGATCGGCCGCTTCGACTATGACGGCATCTTCCCGATGGTGCCTTCGACCAACGATGGGCAGCACGAGGCGCTGCGCAAGCTGGTGGACGAGAAGAACCCCACGGTGATCGGCATCAACGAATCGGATGCGTGGCAGCACGCCGACGGTATCACCGCCAACGAGAAGCGCCGACTGGTGGAGGCACTGGGTCCCGCGCACGCCGCCAAGATCAAGTCGGCCGAGATGCTGGCCGTCGGCTGGCTCGAAGTGAAGCTGCCGGAGGAACTGGACGCCTATCGCCACGCCATGAAGGCG
Organism: Vicinamibacterales bacterium; assembly: GCA_038213735.1. Lineage (GTDB taxonomy): Bacteria > Acidobacteriota > Vicinamibacteria > Vicinamibacterales > UBA2999 > 12-FULL-67-14b. The sequence goes on from JBBQSP010000009.1 coordinate 13,091, forward strand.
GCGCACATGGTGATTCGCGAGGCGTTCTCGAACAAGGTGATTACGCCGGGCAAGACCACCAACGAAGACGTGGTGTGGTGGATGCGCCAGCGCGTCGTCGAGCTCGGCCTGGGCAAGTGGTTCCAGCCGTCGGTGACGATTTTCCGACAGGGGGAGAAGACCAACCCGCGCGGCGTGATTCTTCCGGGCGACATGCTCCACACCGACTTCGGCATCGTCTACATGGGCTTCTCCACCGACACGCAGCACAACGCGTATGTGCTGAAGCCCGGAGAGACGGACGCGCCGGCGGGGCTCAAGGCCGGCCTCAAGGCCGCCAATCGCCTGCAGGACCTGACCATGCAGTACGCGCGGCTCGAACGCACCGGCAACCAGGCGCTCGCGGATGCGCTGGCCCACGCGAAGAAGGAAGGGATGGTGCCGTCGATTTATTGCCACCCGGTCGGCTATCACGGCCACGGCGCCGGGCCGCCCATTGGCATGACCGACTACCAGCAGGGCGTGCCCGTTCGCGGGGAGTATGTGTTCCGCCCCAACACGTGGCACTCGATCGAGCTGAACGTGACGCACAATGTTCCGGAATGGGGCAACCAGCCGGTGCGCTTCGCCCTTGAAGAAGACGCGGCGATCATGCCCGGCGGCCAGTGGGACTGGATCAACGGGCGGCAGGAAACGTTCTATCTGATCAAGCCGTAGAGGGCTATTGAACAGGGGGCGCGGCGGCTGGATCAAACGCTTTCCAGTCGCCGCCCGCCCACTTGATCAGCGTCGCCGCCGCCTGTGCGTTGGTCAGTGGGGCGTGGCCGCTCCACTCGCCACGGCGCGGCATCGAGGGCGACACGAACGCCATCCACGTTTCGCTCGCGCCGGTGACGTCCTTGCCGTGGTCCTTCCAATCCTTGGGCGTGTGGCCACGGCCGTGATCAGTGGTGATCAGCATGTGGGTGCGGCCGCGATACTCCGGCTGTGACTGCAACCAGCTCCACAGCTGCCTCAGGTAGTCGTCGGTCCTGGTATAGGTTTCGAGCACGCGTTCGTAGCGACCGTCGTGCGCCCAGTCATCGGTCTCGCCAAGGGCCAGGTACAGCACTCTCGGCTTGTGCCGTGACAGGTGGTCCATGGCAAACCGGAACGTGTAAGCGTCGTGCCGCACGGTGTCCCAGGGGGTCGGCGTTTCGAACTGCAGCCGGCTCTGGCGGCGCACCTCTTCATCCGGCGAATCGAATGCTTCGAAGCCGGCGTTGACGGTCAGCGCGCCTCTGGTCTGTTCGACAATCGCGTTGAAGACATCCCACGATGCGAACGCCGCGACCTGGTTCGAGGTGAGCCCCGCGTGCTTCTTCAGGAACTCGAGCACGGTCGGATTCGGATTCTGAATCGGATCGTTGCTCTTGATCACGTCATCGTGCACCCGGCCGGTCAGGATCTCCGAGTAGCCCGGGTACGAGAACCGATGACCGTTGGAGAGGTGCACGCGGCTCTGCTTTGCCGGGGTTGCCGGCAATCGAGCCGTGCTCGCGCATCAGCGTGCCCCAGAAGAACGGCATCAGCTTCGCCCGCCGCTCTTCCGCCGTCTCGGCCCAGAAGCGCTTGTAGATCGGCTGGTCCTCGACGCGCTGATCCGGCTTGAGGCCGGCCTTCACAATCTCCAGGTCGATGCCGCCAAACACCTCCTCGATCCGAGCGCCATCGAGCGTCACCAGGACGATGGCCGGCGGCGACTGGGCGAAGACAGCCCCCGCCAGCCCGGCGACGAAGAGGCCTGTGATCGCGCGAAGACGGTCCATGGGGTTCCTTAGCATGTCAGCGGTGAGACTACGCGGGCGCCGTGTCGATTGGAACACGACCGTACTACAAAAGACGCAAAGACACGGCGGCGGCCCAGCTTATAGTGGCATCATGAGGGCTGGTTCACTCCTGATGACGATGGCCGTTCTCGCCTGCGCGCCCGCCACCGTCGCCCAGCGGCAGCCGGCGCCGGTGCAGGGCTACAAGCTGGTCGCGACCTATCCGCACGATCCCGCGGCGTTCACGCAGGGGCTCGTGTTCGCCGATGGCCAGCTCTACGAGAGCACGGGGCTGAATGGCGAGTCGTCTGTCAGGCGCGTCGAGCTCTCGTCCGGCAAGGTGCTGCAGCAGATCAGGGTGCCCGAGGAGTACTTCGCCGAGGGCCTGGCGCTCGTCGGCGATGAACTGCTGCAACTTACCTGGCAGCACCAGCGAGGTTTCGTCTACGACCGCACGACGTTCGCGCAACGACGCACGTTTGCCTACAAGGGCGAGGGCTGGGGCATAGCCTACGACGCGGCCGGCGGACTGGTGATGAGCGACGGCAGCGACACGCTGACGTTCCTGGATCCGAAGACGCAGGCCTCGATCCGGACGCTTCGCGTGCGCGATGCCGGGCGGCCGGTGTCACAGCTGAACGAACTCGAGTGGATCGAGGGCGAGATTTGGGCCAACGTGTGGATGACCGATCGCATTGCGAGGATTTCGCCGGTCTCCGGAGACGTCAAGGCCTGGGTGGACCTCGGCCCGCTGTGGCCCCTCAGCCAGCGCCAACCGCCCGCCGATGTGCTGAACGGCATCGCCTACGATAAGGCCACGCGCCGAATCTTCGTGACCGGCAAGAAGTGGCCGCGACTGTACCAGATCACCGTCGCTACTCGGTAGACGGCTCCACTGCCACGCACCTGGCCGTTATGCGGTCGTCACCGGCCCGTGTTACTTTCAGGTAGCGGTGCAATCGCGCCGGCAGCCTACAGAATCAAGGAATGAAGACCGTGGTCTCGAAGAAGACGTCCCGATCCCCAAAGTCAGCCTCGCCCGCCCAACCGCTGGAAGAGAAAAAGAAGAAGCCGTTCCAGGCGGTCGCCAAACCGGCAGGCCGCGTCGTCACCCGCCGAAAGCGCCCTGCCGGCGAGGGGTTATCGGCTGAGCACGCGGTCCAGCCGGCGGTGGTGGTGTCTGACGAGGACATCCGGATCCGCGCATACTTTCTGTCCCTTGAATACCGGGGGAGCGACCGGCACGACGTGGATTTCTGGTTGCTGGCCGAACGCGAGCTGCGGCCGGCGAGGATGCCAGCCAAGCCGTGACGTGAGCCCTACTTGAAGCGGAGCGCCGTGGTGTTCATGACTCGGTAGATCGGGTACGCCTCGCCGGCTGCCAGTCCCTCTTCGATGACGTTCCAGGTCACGAAGCCGTCATCGCTCTCCGGTTCGATCAGATAGAAGGCCAGCCGCGCCAGCGGCTGGTCGGCGGGCACGAACAGCGCGCCGGGATCGACCGTGAGCTGCGCCTTTTCGAACGCCCCCTTCAGCCGGGCCTCGCGCCGGCCCTGGAAGACGCGCTCGGCGCGCGTGTAGGCGGCAATCGCAAAGCGCTCCACCGACACTTGCCCAGGAGTCGAGATCTCCTGGACCCGGATCCCGTGCCAGCGCAGGCGCTCGACCGCCGCCGCCACGCGCGGGGTGGACGGAATCAGCCAGCCCTTGGGCATGGCCGCCGAGCGGGTCGCCGCAAACACGCCGTAATCCTTCATCGACACCGGCACGGCCATGTCGGTCATCGCCAGCATCTCGCGGCCCGAGCGCGGGTTCAGCACCTTCGTCACGTCTCCGACGAAGATCCCCACCCGCTCGGGCAGCGCGCGAATCTCGAAGTCGAGGCCGAGTTCCACTGGATCGGCGGTGGGCGGCGCGGTGAACTCGCGATCGGCCTGCGCGGTGAGCTGGAGGATCTGCCTGGCGTTGGCCGCGACCGACTTCCAGATCTCGGCGACGAAATCTTCGGTCACGTCAACGCGACCCTTGAAGTCGAGATAGCTATACGCCTCGGACAGGATGGCGATGCGATTGCGCAAGCCCGCGTAGTTGTTGCCGAAGCGCGGCCGGTGGTCAAAGGTGCGCCACGAGACGTCGCCGGGGTTGGCGGGATCGACCCGCGAGCTTCCCTGGCCACTGCCGTCCTCGGGCCCGAAATTGCCGTAGTAGTAGGTGCGCCAGTGGTGGTCCTTCAACATGGCGGCGCGAATCGGCGCCAGCATGCGTTCGCGCGTGAACGCGATCAGCCGCTCGTCGGCATTCGGGTTCAGGATCGGCGAGTACGTCAGGTGGTTGGCGTGATACGAACCGTTGGTCGTATGCAGGTCGACCAGCACGTGGGGATCCCATTTGTTCATGAGCCCGACCAGCGAGCGCGCCTCGGCCGAGTCGAGCTTCATGTAGTCGCGGTTGAGGTCCAGCCCCTTGGCGTTCTCGCGCGTCCCGACGCCGGCCACCGGCCCATACTGCGCCGAGCGGTTCTGCACGCTGACCTTCTCGTTGCCGTCGGCGTTGTAGTTGGGCGCGATCAGGATGACCAGCTGCTGCGTCAGCGGCTTCAAGTCACCCGACACCAGGCGGCGGGCCAGCACCAGCACGGCCTCCTTGCCCTCGACCTCGCCGGCATGGATGTTGGCCTGCACGAACACGAGCGGCCGTCCCAGCTTGCGCGCGGCCGCGGGCGTCGTCACCTTCGGATCGGAAATCACCAGCAGCGGCAGCTCGCGGCCCTCTTCGGTCGTGCCAAAGCTTTCGGCATGCACGAGCGGACTCGACGCGGCCAGGCCGTTCGCCACCCGCCGCACATCGGCGTGCGAACTGGTCTCCTCGTAGTTGGTGAGCTCGGCGCGCGTGCGCAGATCGGCCGGCTGCTGCGCTGAAGCGGTGGTCATGGCAATCAGGATCAGGGCGGGAATGAAAGGGCGACGCATGGTGGCGAATTATGGCCCATGTGCCGCGGAGGTGCCGCAGTGTCGGACCGGCGCCCAGCTGTATGAACATAAAGTCATACAATGTCTACTGGTGTCCCTCTTTCTAATCTTCGTGGGTGGCCGACCGGCTTAAGGAGCAACGACACCTACGGCCAAGGCAACCCTGGAGGGTTGCCTCCACCTAGTTATCCAGAGTTACTGTTGCGCCGTCCCCGGTGCTGCCGGCTGCAGGTACTTATTGAACCAGTTCAGGTAGCGCTGCAGCCGATCGCGCTCGTAGCTCGGGATCGACAGGCCGTGGAACTGGCCGGGGTAAATCACGAGCTGGGTGTCAACGCCGATGCTCTTGAGCGCCTGGTACATCTGCTCGCTGCCGGCGATCGGCACGTTGAAGTCCTTCTCGCCGCCCATGAACAGCGTCGGTGTCTTGATCCGGTCGGCGTTGAAGAACGGGTAGGACACCTTCATCCACTTGTCCTTCGACTTCCACGGCTGCCCCATCTCCTGGTCGTACTGGATGATGTACTGGTCCATGCCGTACATCGTGAACTGCATGGAGCTGCCGGCGCCGCTGATGGCGGCCTTGAAGCGGGTGTCGGTCGCGATCGTGTAGTTGGTCGAGATGCCGCCGTAGCTCCACCCGCCAATACCAAGTCGATTGGGATCGGCAATGCCCTGCCGGACCACTTCGTCTGCCGCGCCCAGCAAGTCCACCACTTCGAGGTTGCCCCAATCGCCGTGAATGACCTTCTGCCACGCGTTGCCGCGGCCGGCGCTGCCGCGATAGTTGATGGCGAGCACGACGTAGCCGTTGGCGGCGAGGAACTCGCGATCGAAGTTGAAGGCGTGCTGGTCCTGGCCGTTCGGGCCGCCGTGGACGATCAGCAAGGTCGGATAGGTCGTGCCTGCCTTGAAGCCCGCGGGCTTCACGATCAAGCCGTTGACGACCGCGCCGTCCTTGCTCTTCGAGGTGAAGTCTTCGGTGGTCGCCAGCTGCAGCTGCGCGGCCAGCGGATCGTTGTGCTTGGTCAGCTGCCGCAGGTTCGCGCCCTCGAGCGCGTAGACCTCGGTGAACTGCGTCGGCGAGGTCGCCAGCACGGCGAAGTGGCCGTCCTTGCCGGGGCTGAGCGCGCTGATCACCCGGCGGCCGGTGGACTTGCGCTGCGCCGTCCCGGCGGGATTCTCGGCCGGCACCGTGGCCACGTGATTGGTGCGATCGTCCTGCAACAGGAACGCGAGGTGCTGGCCGTCGGCCGACCACGACACGTTTGACACGGCGCGGTCGAGCGTCGGCATGTAGACCGGCGGAGTGGCCGCCGGTCCGGCCGAGGCCGGAGGATTGGCGGGCACGACGATCAGCTTGTTCATGCCGTAAGCGGTGTTCTGATCGTTGTCGCCCATCAACACGGCAATGCGGCTGCCGTCAGGACTCCACGCCGGCCGGCCGCCTTCGCCGGCCGCGGTCTTCGTCAACTGCTTGGGCGTGCCGAACGGCGTGGCATCGACGACCCAGAGATCCTCATTGGAGGTGCGATCGGGATCGGCCGCGCCCCGCTTGCTCAGGAACGCGATCTGCTTGCCGTCGGGCGCCCACGACGGGCTCACATCGTCGGTGTTGCCCTTGGTGATCACCGTCGACGTTTTGGTCGCGAGGTCGAAGATGGCGATGTGACGGTACAGGTCCTTGAGGTAGCCTTCGCGGTCCTGCTTGAAGTGGTAGCGATCGATCACGATCGGCGGCGCGGTCTTGCGCTTCCAGCCCTCCATCTTCTCGGGCTCGTCGGCGGGATCCTCGTCGCTGGCGACAAACGCAAGGCGCGTGCTGTCAGGCGACCACTGGATGTCGGAGACGCCGCCCTTGACGTCGCTGACGCGCTGCGCCTCGCCGCCGGCGCGGGGCAGCAACCAGATCTGGCCGCCCGTCTTCTTCTCTGCCTCGGTCCCGCGCGAGGCGATAAACGCCAGGTACTTGTTGTCGGGGCTCCAGCGCGGCGATGACTCGCCGTCGGGCGAGGAGGTGAGCTGGACCTGCTCGCTGCCGTCCCACTTCACCATCCAGAGATCGGTGTTGCGCCGGTCCTTTTCGGCATCGATGGTCGTGACCGTGTAGGCCACCCACAGGCCATCGGGCGACCGCTGCGGGTCGCCCACCCCGATGATGCGGGAATGGTCGTCCAGCACGAGCGCGCGGCGCGATTGCGCAGCCGGGGTAAGCGGGGCCATAAGGGCCAGGACCAGGGCGAGGCCGAGCAGGGTCTTCGTCATCGGGACACTATAGCCTCGTGCTATTCTTCCGGCGCACTGGGCCGCATTCCGCTGCCCTCGCGTCCCGGGAGGATCTCCATGCGTTTTTCGCGTTTTCTAACGGCAGCCGGAATGGCCTTGGCCCTGGCCATCACCATGTCCGTCGGCCCGCTGGCCCAAGCCAAGACGGACGAAGACTACGACAAGCTGATGAAGGCGGTGGGCGCGGCGAACGGCGCGGCGCGCGCCGCGGCCAAGGAACAGAACGTGGCCGGCATTTCGGCTGAAGCCACGAAGATGGTCGCCCTGTTCAAGGATGCCCAGGCGTTCTGGACCGCGCGCAACAACGCCGAGGCCGCCGAATGGGCGGGCGCAGCCATGAAGCACGCCGAAGCGCTCGCCAATGGGACCGACGCGCCAAGCATCATGGGCGCGATGAAGGAACTCGGTGGCACGTGCCAGGCCTGCCACGCGAAGTACCGCGACAAGGACGAGAGCGGCTTCATCATCAAGAAAGGCTAACGGGTAGGCCCCCCTAAAAGGGGGGCCCTACTTGATGGTCGCAACCGCGACGATCGACGCGCCGCCGTCGGTCAGCATCGTGACGGTGATCGACTCGCCTGCCTTCAGCTCGCGCTTCAGCTCCGAGAGGCGCAGGAACATCCCACCGGCTTTCAACTCCAACGACCCGTACGCCGCGACGGTCAGGTTGTCCACCGGCGTGTCGCCGGAATAGAGCTCGACCTTCCCCGCGGCCTCGCTCGTCGCCGACATCACGTATACGTCGTACATCGACGGGTTGTTCAGGGTCAGGTAAACCGACGCGTACGCGGCCGACCGAACGACGGTCGCATCGGCGGCCGTGGTCGCCAATTGCGCCACCGCGAGAACGGCGATCGCCGCAATCAGGTGCGCGATCATTTGGGCAGGGCCTCCGGCATGTCGGCGACGACGTAGACCACGGCGGCGATCGCGGCCGCGGCCTTCGATACCTCGGCGGGGGCAATGCGATCCACGGTGTCGGCCGGCGTGTGGTGAATGGTGAAGTACTTATCCGAGTCGCCCTGGTAGGCCATCATCGGCACCTTGCCGAGCGTCGCGATGGGACCGATGTCGGCGCCGCCACCGCCGGGCCCGATGTCCTGCAAGCCAAGCGGCGCGAGCAGCGTGCCTATGTCGGCCATGATCTTCTGCGCCGCCTCGGAGCCGGTGAAGCCGAGCCGAGCCGGGGCAAACACCCCCGAGTCGGACTCGAGCGCCAGGATGTGATTGGGCGCCTGCGTCGCGTGCTGATCGCGATAGCCGTTGCCGCCGCGCATGCCGTTCTCCTCGTTGGTGAACAGTACCACGCGCACCGTGCGCTTCGGCCGGATGTTCAGCTGCTTCAAGAGCCGCGCCGCCTCCCACGTCACGATGCACCCCACGCCATCGTCCGAGGCGCCGGTGCCGGGATCCCACGAGTCGAAGTGGCAGCCGACCAGCACGATCTCGTCCGGCTTCTCGCTGCCGCGGATCTCGCCGACGACGTTGAACGATTCGGCGTCGGATTCGAAACGCGCCTCCATTTTGAGGCGGACGCGGACCTTGATGCCGCGGTTGGCGAGGCGCTCGATGCGCAGCGCATCTTCGACCGGGATCGCCGCGGCCGGGATCCTGGCGACGGTGTCGTCGCCGTAGCTCATGTTGCCGGTGTGGGGCGTGCGCAGGCCGACCGGTCCAACCGACCGGACCAGTGCGGCGACGGCGCCGTGTTGCGCGGCCATGCGCGCGCCGCCGGAGCGGTAGGCCACGGTCTCGCCGTAGTTGGTGTACGGGACGTTGAACAACACGATCTTGCCCTTCGCCTCGGCCGCGCGCTTCGTCAGCTCATCGCCGCTGCCGACGACCATGACCTCGGCCTCGATGCCGGCCGGCGGGGTGGCGATGCTGCCGCCGAGCCCCAGCATGGGCACGACGTGATGCGGCGGGTTGGTAATCTCGAGGCTCTCGGCCCCGCGCACCCACCTCGGCACCATCACGCGCTCGGTGTGGACGTTCTCGAGACCGTCTTTCTTCATGGTCTCCACGGCCCAGGCGATGGCTCGGTTCAGGTTGTCCGATCCGCTGATGCGGTGCCCGTAGGTGTCGGTCAGCTCGGCCACGCGGTCCCAGGCGAACTGGTTGGCGGTGGCGGCCTTGATTAGCTTGTCGGCGTTGTCGCGATACGCATCGAGCCACGCCGGCCGGCCTTGCGCGGCAGGTGACATCGAGAGGGCACCGCAGACGAGCAAGAGGAGGGTGAGAACTGACCGCATGGCCTTGATTATAGGTGCGCGCCGGCGGACGCGCTTCTGTCTGTGTATGTAACGGCTTATGGGTCCGCATAGGCGCTATAAGTTCCGGTCATCGTGCCCGTCGGCGGGAGCAGTCCCCTCTGTCCCCGTGAAGAGAGCGCGACAAGGAGCATTTATGAATTGGAAGACCTGGAGTGTGATGTGGCTGACCTCACTGGCGCTGACCGTGGCGCTCGTGGGTTCGGCAGAGGCGCAGCAACAAACGGGGGCAATCACTGGACGAGCGACGGATGCCAGCGGGGGTGCCCTCCCGGGTGTCACCGTGTCGATTTCCAGTCCTAATATGATCGGCGGGGCGCGTACCGCGGTGACCGACGAGCAGGGCGTCTATCGATTTACGCTGCTGAGCGGCGGTCAGTACACCATCTCGTTCGTCCTGCCCGGCTTTGCGACGTTGAACATCGAGGGGGTCAACCTGAACGCCGGCGCGACCGCCACGATCAACGGCAAGATGGACGTGGCCACGCTGCAAGAGAGCGTGACCGTCACCAGCCAGTCACCGACGATCGACCTGGAGTCGGCCAACGTGGCGGTCAACTGGGACCAACAGAAGCTCGACGACCTGCCATCGAGCCGCAGCCTGACGGCGCTAGTGTCGATGATCCCCGGCCTCTACGCCACCTCGATGGACGTGGGCGGCTCGAGCTTCGGCACGGGTTCCGGCCCGGCCGCGCGCACCTTTGGTCGCGCCGGCGGCGGCGTCGTCAGCTACGACGGCATGATCTGGGACCAGACCTACGGCGACTTCGGCACCTACGAAGAGGCGCAGATCACGACGGCCGCCAAGGGCGCGGATGCGATGAACCCGGGCGTGACCATGAACCTGGTGGTCAAGTCGGGCAGCAACACCTTCAAGGGCCTCGGCTCGGCCAATTACCAGTCGGGCGATTTCCAGAGCGACAATATCACCCAGGCCCTGCGCGACAAGGGCTATGCGCCCGGCGTCAACAAGTTCACCAAGCAGACCGACTACTACGGCGAACTTGGCGGACCGATCCTGAAGGACCGGCTGTGGTTCTACGCCAGTCACCGCGACGCTTCGTCGGGCATGCTGATTCCGGGCTTCGTGCAGTTGTCGGATCGCCAGCAGGTGGAGTTCTACACCAAGCTGCAGGATCCGACCCTGAAGCTGACCTACCAGATGACCAAGAACAACAAGTTCGAGGGCATGTTCCAGGTCGGCCGCAAGTGGCAGCCGTACCGCACCGCCAGCCGGTTTGTGCCGCTGGAATCGACGCAGAACCAGGATTCGTGGTCGCTGATCGGCCCGTCGTTCAAGTGGCTGTCGATCCTGTCGTCGCGCGCAACGTTCGACGCCAGCTTGCAGCGCGGCGGCTACTGGTGGCCCGACGTGCCGTGGACGAGCGACGTGCGCAAGAGCGACCTGGCGACCACGGCGGTCCGCGGCGCGTTCCTCGAAACTGATCGCGCTCCCCGGCGCTGGCAGTACGGCGGCACGTTCGCCTACTTCGCCAACTTCTGGGGCCGGAACCATGAATTGAAGAGCGGCTACCTGGGCTGGCGCAACATCGCCGACACCGAGAACATCGGCTACCCGAACCAGCAGCTGTACCGCTACCGCAGCGTGACCGGCGACCCGGGTTGCAACGAAGCCGCCAATTACGAGGGCTGCTTTACGCGACCCGACTCGGTGCTGGTCTATGACTACCCGAATACCACCGGCTCGGGCGAGTGGTATAATTCCCTGTACTTCAACGACAAGATCACGCTCAGCCGCAAGCTGACCTTGAACGTCGGCGTTCGCTTCGATCGGTACTCGAGCTTCCTGCCCGAGCAGGGCAACCCGGGCACCGGTCCGTTTGCCACGACAAACATCTTTGCCGCCAAGGGCGAAGAGAACTACCCGATCTACCAGACGCTGGTGCCGCGCATCTCGGCGATCTACGACCTTACCGGCGAGGGCCGCGTGGCCCTGCGCACCAGCTACGGCCGCTACGTCGGCGGCAGTTCGGGCGCGAATGCCAACCCCGGTCCGGGCGCGGCCGACCTCAACCCGAATGCAATCATCACCAGGACCTACTCGAACTGGAACGGCACGATTCCCTATGTGCCAAACCCGGCGAACCTGACCTCGACCAGCGGCGGCGGCACCAATCGATCGATCGATCTCGACCTGAAGGGGCCGTACGTCGACGAATACACAGCCGGCCTCGACCTGGGCCTGAGCCGCGTGCTCACGGTGCAGTTCAACTACGTGCACAAGCGGGACGGCAACAGCAACCAGGCGGTCAACCAGGCCCTGCCGTACGACGCCTATACCGTGGCCACGACCGGCATCGACCCCGGCCCGGACAACCGCACCGGCACCGCCGATGACCAGACCCTGATTGTCTACTCGGTGCCGCGCAGCTACCCGACCTTCGGGCAGAACATCGAGCGTCGCGTGCAGGCCACCGGCAACAACAAGTACCACGCGTTCGGCGCCACGCTGAACAAGCAGTCGTCGAACAACTACACGTTCCTGCTGTCGTTCGACGCCGACTATCGCGACCTGGCGGACAACACCCCGCGCAATCCGAACGAGGCGTTGTATGGCACCGGCACCGTGACCGGCAACAACTACGGCGTGCAGAACTTCCAGTTCGCCCGGCCGTCGTGGAACTACGCGGTGCGCGCCAGCGGCAGCTACAACCTGCCCTGGGGCATCATGTACTCCACCTCGCTGATGGCCCAGAGCGGCGACTACTACTTCCGCGAAGTGCAGATTCGTGACGGCAACAACGTGCTCGTTCCGATCCGCATCGACCCGCAGGCCGGCCGCTACGAGTGGACGAAGATCTGGGACAACCGCATTTCGAAGCGGTTCAAGAGCTTCGGCAACCAGTCGATTGAGGGCACTTTTGACCTGTTCAACACCTTGAACACCAACACCATCACGGACCAGACCAATCGGGTGGGTTCCACCTACCTGCAGCCCACCGAGATCATCGCCGCGCGGGTCTTCAAACTCGGCGTGAAGTACCGCTTCTAAACGACACCGGCCGGGCATCCCTTACGGGTGCCCGGCCGATGTGCTACATAATGAACATCGAAGTAGCGCGGCGTGGCCCCGATACGGTCGGCGTTCGAGAACTCCGCCAGAATCTGTCGATCTACCTGGATCGCGTGAAGCTGGGCGAAACGCTAGCGTCACGGAGTACGGCCAGGTCGTAGCCATCCTGGCGCCGCTGCCGGCGGCCCGGCTCACCACGCTCGAACGCCTCGTGGCCGAAGGCCGGGCGACAGCGCCCACCCGCTCGCTGCGCGATCTGCCGGCACCCACGCCTGGGCTGCCTGGCGCGCTCGCGAGCGAAGACGTCATTGCCGAGCTGCGTGAAGAGCGCCTGTGACGATCGCCTACTTTGACTCTTCGGCGATTGTGAAACTGGAGCGGCTCGAGCGCGAGTCGCTGGCGCTGATTGACTACCTCACCAGCGCGGAGATCGAAGCCTCGACCTCGATCGTCGCCGGGGTCGAAGTGTCTCGCGCATTAAAGCGTGTTCGCGCGACGGCGGTACCCTCGGCCGAGCCAATGCGCGGATTTTTTCTGCTGGGGCTCGATCCGGCGATCTGCGCTGCGGCCGGGACGCTGAAATCGCCAGCGCTCAGATCGCTCGACGCGATCCACCTGGCCACCGCGCTGGCGATCAACGACGACCTCGACTTCATCACCTACGACGACCGGCTGGCTGCAGCAGCCCGCGAGCAGGGCCTGCGGGTGGTGCAGCCAGGAAGAACCTAACGCACTTCCAGTGTCACTTCACGGTGACCTTGACGTAGCCGTTGGTCCAGCAACACTGGTTGCCGGCCGACGTGTCGGGGCGGCCGAAGTTGTCGGCTCGCACGCGCAGCATATAGACGCCGGCCTGCGTGAAGGTGGCCGTCGTGTTGATGGTGCCCTCCAACTCGGTCAGGCCCGTCCGGGCGGGATCGAATTTCACCGGCCCCGGCCCTGAATGCTTGTACCAAACCACGTTGACTGCGGGGCGAGCCGGGCCGCGAGCCTTGAGCGGGATCGTATCGGCTTCGCGCTTGCTGTCGTCGTTGATCCAGATCGTCACCGGCAGCGGGGTGCCCACGGTGGCCTGCAGGGGCGGACTCTCGATGCCCATGGGGCCGCGGCCCTCCGGTCCGGTCGCCGCGAAGCGCAGCGCCGGCGGGATTGAACCCATCGCCATTGGCCATTTCAGGCCGTAGGCGCCAGTCTTGGTCCGGCCCGGCACCTTGTGGACCTGACCGGCGTGCCGTAGCGTCCAGACCACGTCGCCCTTGTACGTAGCCGGGATGGTCACGGTGAACACGCCGCGCTCGCGATCGCGGCGCGCGCCGGTGGGCCCGCCGCCGGAAACCGGGGTAAACGTTGTGGGTTGGCGGCCGTCGAACTCTTTCGGCTCGATGAAGTTGTTCGGACCAAGAGGAATCTCGACGACCTCCGTCGCATTGAGGTTCGAGTAGCCGAACGACAGCGATACGCTGCCGTCGGCATTTTCGTAGAAACCGTCGAAGAACGGCACGACGCGTTGACCGTCGGGCGGCGTCGGTGCGAGCGGCCACTGCTTGGGCGCCTGTGCACCGACAACTCCGATCGCCGCCGTTACGAGGACGACGCCCAGCAGCAAGGAACGCACGCGCACGCGCTTACTGCCGATCCCGCGGAGCCACGTCGGTCGTGGTCTTCTTTTTCGCCTCGCGCTCGGCCTTCAGTCGCGCGTAGCCTTCGTCATCGAGGTGCGTGACCGCGATCCACGCATGCGACATCTCGTCGGCCGTCCGGCTGCCCGGACCGACCCACTGGTCGGGATCGGGATTGCCCTTGTTGGCAGCGGTGTTGTCGTAGTAGCCGGTGATTACCAGCACGGCGCCCGCCGGCAGGAGCGGTGCGGCATCGTCGGCATAGATATGACTGGTGTGCCAGTTGTTGGTCCAGTTGGAAACCGAGCTCACCATCTCGAGCCGGCCGGTCTCCGGGTAAAAGATCTCGAGCGTCTTGGCCACGAGGCGGAAGTGGCCATGCGGCTGGAAGCTGTCGATGCGCACCGGCGTCTTGAAGGTGTGGAACCCCTGCGTCATGGTGGTGCCGTGCGGCGGAATCTCGAGATCGCCGCCTTTCATGGTCATCAAGTAGAGCTTCAGGTCCTGCTTGTACTTGCCCTGGTGATCCTCGGGATAGAGCCAAATGCCCATCTCGATCACATCGTCCTTAATCTCTTCGCCCGTCGGGTAGTAGTGCACGTCCCAGCGGACCAGCGCGTTGGCCGGCATGGTGCGGCAGCCGTCGACCGGGACGATTTCACCGGTCTTGCCGAGGGCGTATTCCGACACGCGCTGGGTTTCCACGTAATTACCCGACTTCTCGTCGAACTCGACGAACTCGGTATTGGCGTGGTGCGCGGCGGCGCGGCCCTTGCGCGACGGCTTCACCGACACGGCCTTGATGCAGCGGTCCTTGGTGAGACCCGTGGGGACGATCGGGCGCCACCACACGTCCTGCCCGCGCGCCGCGAGCGTGAAGGGCTTGGTCTTGACGATCACATCGGGCGGTCCCATTTCTTTTTCGAACGCCCACACGTTCGGGTTGGCGAACGTGACCGGCGGCGGCATGTCGGCCGGGTTGCCCTGTGGCGCGCCGCTGTCGACCCACGTGGTAATGGTCTGGATTTCCTTCTCACTCAGCCGCAGGTCGTCCTTGAGCTGCTGGATGCCGACGTTGCGGTCGTAGCGATAGGGCGGCATCTCGCCCAACATCACCTTCTGCTTAATCGAGCGCGCCCACGGCCTGACGTCGGCGTAGGTCTTGAGTGACATCGGTCCGATCGAGTCGGGTTGATGGCACTGCAGGCAGCTGCGTTGAAAGATCGGGGCGATGTCCTTGGTGAAGGTCACCGACGCCGGTGCGGCGGCCTGCTGGGCGGCCAGTCGGGCGACCGACGCGGAGACGAGAACGGCACCGACAAGAACGAGAACCCCGGCCCTAACGAGACGGACGTACGTCTGAGACATCTGGCTACCTCAATCCGGAATTTTACGGCCAACGCCCCCAAATGTGAACAGGCAAGCGCCACGGGCCCGCCGAGGGCCAATTCGCCACAAAAGCAGCCAAAACAGGCCCTTTTAGCGGACCTGTCCCTTCAGGTGGCGGTCGAAGAACTGCACGAGCTTGCGGTAGAAATACGTCGCGTAGTGCTCCCGAGCCGTCCACGCGTGCGTTGCGGCGGGCGCGGTCGCCACGTCAAAATCCTTGCCGAGCAGCATCAACCGCTCCGCCAGCGCCATGGTCGTACGGAACGGGACGACATCGTCCATCAGGCCGTGGATGATCAACAGCGGGTCGCGCAACTCGTCGCCGAGATGGAGCGCCGAGCCCCGCACGAACGCTTCGGGATGCGACGCCGGTGTCCGGGTGATCGCGATGTCGTCGGGCCCAAACGCATGCGGATCCACGGCGGGCGCGCCGGCGACCCCGGCGGCGTAGACCCCGGGCCGCTTCAGCAGCGCATAGACCGAAAGCAATCCGCCGTAGCTGCTGCCCCAGATGCCGATGCGTTCACCGTCAACATACGGCAGCACCTTCAGGCCATCGACCACCGCCTGCAGGTCGTCGAGATCCTTGCCGCCGTAGTCCATCAGGAACGCCTCGCGGAACGCGCGCCCGTAGCCCACGCTGCCCCGCACATCCACCTGCACGACGATGTAGCCCTGCTGGACGAGGTACTGCTGGAGTGTTCCGGCCAGTCCGTTCCAGCGGTTGCGCACCGTGTTCGAGTAGACCGGCCCGAAGATCACAGGATGGCGGCGGGTCTTGTCGAGCGTGGGCGGTTCGAGAATGCGAGCATGGACGACGAAGCCATCAACGGCGTTGGTGTAGGTGGCGTAGCGCGGTCGCGCCCACGCGTGCCGCGAGAACTCCGGCAACGGCGAGGTGGTGACCCGTCTCGCGTTGGCCGCGCCGGTTGCCGCGAGCATCAGTTCCGGCGGCGTCACATCGTCGGTCCAGATGGTGGCGAGGTGGCGGCCGTCGGGCGATACCACCGGCGCGTGCGTGCCGGCCAGTGTCGTTAGGGCGACCGGCCCGGTCGCCAGCGTCGTCAGGGCGGCCGGCGCCGCGCCCCCCGGCGTCGCGCGATAGACCTGTCGTTCGTATGCGCTCTTCTGCGTGCTGGTGAAGATCACTGCGCCGTCGGCCGCGATCTCAACGAGCGCGGTCACGTCCCACGCGCCCGAGGTCAGCGCGACTGGCGCCGGCGCCGGCACGGTTGTATCGATGGTGTAAAGGTGATCGCGTTCCACCAGATCAGCCAGAACGACGATGCGACGGCCGTCGGGGTGCCAGCGGGCAGCGTAGGAAGGATAGATGCGCGTGCCGCGCTGGTCGTGCCACACCAAGCGGGGCGTCGTCGCGCCTGCGTCGAGCACCGACAGCCACCGATCGGTGCCGGTGTCTGACACCCGATCGATCAGTAGGCGGCCGTCGGGGGCCCAGGCGAAATCGCTGACCGCTCGGTGGCCGGGCGCCTCGAGCGCGATCGGCCGCATGGCGCGAGTCGCGAGGTCAAGGACGTGCAAGGTGCGACGTTCGTTCTCGTCGCCGGGATAGCCGCGGCGCAACTCGCTGGCGATGGTCTCGTCACCCAGGTACGACGGAAACGGCACGCGGCGGATGTGGCGGCGATCGACCTGGTGCAACACGATCGACTTGCCATCTGGCGCCCACGCGAACGGGCGCCAGCTCGCGCCCCAGATGCCGGTACCGATCTCCACATCCGCACGGTTGTAAGTGCCGAGCGGCACGCGCGCGATGCCCGGCACCGCGACCTCGGTCAGCCGCGCCGGAGGCGCGCTGGCATCGAGCGGCCACAGCCACAGGTCGCCGGCGCGCAGGAAGGCCAGTCGCGTGCCATCGGGCGACACTGCCAGGTTCGAAGCGGCGCCCTGAAGATCGATCCGCGCCGGCACGCCGCCGTCGGCATCGACGCGATAGGTGGCACCCGCCGACGTGAAGAGCACCGTGCGGCCGTCGCGCAGCCACAGGTATTCGCCCACGCCGCCGCGTGCCCGTGCCGCCGCTTGCGCCGCGAGTGCCGCGGTGGACCGCCCGTCTGGTGGTGGCGGCGAGGGATGGGTGCGATCGAGATCGGTGAGCCTGCGCAATCCGCTGCCGTCAGCCGCGACGATCCAGAGGTCGCGAAATGGCAGGCCGCGATCGTTCCACGCAAAGACCAGGCGCCGGCTGTCGGGCGACCACACGGGCGCGGCCGGCGGCGTGCCGATCACGCTCGGTCGCGTGGTGACTTGCTCCAGCGTCAGCGGTGCGGCTGGCTGAGCGTCAGCCGCCAACGCCGGCAGCACGAGCAGGAACGAGAACAGTACGCAGCGCGAGGCAATCGACATCGACGAATAGTACAACGGCTATACTGGCGCCCTCATGTCGGAACGTACCGGTCGGGCCACGCTTGCCCGTGAGATGGGTGTGCTGGGACTGACGGCGACCGGCGTCTGCGCCTTGGTTGGCGAAGGCATCAACATCATCCCGTTCATGATCCAGCGCAACGTGCCGGGCATTGGTCCGTACGTGCTGCCGGCGTTTCTGTTCGCCGCGTTGCCGGCCATCCTGGCCGGACTGGCGTACGCGATCCTGGCGTCGGCCATGCCGCGTGCCGGTGGCAGTTATGTCTATGCGAGCCGAGGGCTGAGCCCCTACCTGGGCTTCGTCGCCTCGTTCTCGCAGTGGTTCGCGTTGTGCGTCGCGATCGGCGTGGTGTCGTATGTGCTGGTGCCCTTCATTCGCGACATCGCGGTGGCCGCGGAATGGACCGGCGTGGCGGCCGCGCTCGAAACCGGTCCGGTGCGCCTGACCATCGCTCTTGGCGTACTGTGGGCAGCGGTCGCCGCCAACCTGCGCGGCATCGCTTTCTATCAGCGGCTGGTGGTGCCGCTGATGTTCCTGACCTTCGCGCTCGGCGGCGTGGTGATCGTGGCGGGCTTCTGGTTCGATGCGAATGACTTCTCCACCGCCCTGATGGCCCGCGAGGGCCGCGCAATTCCCGATCTGCCTGGCAGCTTCCAGCTATGGCCGTTCATGTCGGCATCCGCGGTGCTGTTCGCATCGTTCATCGGCTTTGATGCGATCGCCCAAGCTGGTGGCGAGGCGCGCAACCCAGGCCGCAACCTGCCGCTCGCGATTGGCCTCGCGGTCGGCTCCGTCGCGCTTTTCTACTTGCTGTTCACCGCCGCCGTGTATCACGCGGTGCCGTGGCAGTACGTGGCAGACGAGGCGTTGCGGCGCGACGTGACGGCGCCGGGCCTGCTTGGGTATTTGTTGCCGCCGTTCTGGACGGTGGTGATCGTGTCGGCAGCGGCGGTGGCACTGGCCAAAGATCTGCCGGCCATGCTGCTGGCGACCTCGCGCCTGATGTTCGCGTGGGCTGAGGACGGCATCTTCCCCAAGGCCGTGGCCGCGGTGCATCCGCGTCATCGCACGCCGCGCGTCGCCGTCGTCGCCAGCGGCGTCATGGCGACCGTGGGCATCCTCGGCAGTCACCTCGCCGGCGACTTCTTCCTCGGCGTCGACATTCTCGTCACGGCGATGTTGGTCAACTTCCTGTTGATGGCGGTGTCGGTGCTGACGCTGCCATGGCAGAACCCGCTGCTCGCGCGCGCGGTCACGGTGCTGCCCAACCCGGCGCAACGCGTGCCGCTGGCGGTGCTCGCGGTGGTCGTGATCGGAGGTTTCCTTGCGATTCACACCATCAAGGACCTGACGGCACCGGCGGCTGCGTGGTACTTCCGATCGACCTGGTTGTGGGCCGCCGTGATGGCGGCCGGCACCGTCATCTACTGGCGCGAAGTCGCCAAGCTCAAGGCCGCAGGCGTGGATCTGCAGGCACGTTTTGCGGCACTGCCGCCGGAGTAGGCCGTCGATGGCACAGTCTCTCAAGGTTCCCAGAATTGATCTTGCGGCGGGTCTTTCGATCTCGCGCGTGCTCACCGGCTTGTGGCAACTCGCCGACATGGAACGCGACGGGCGCGCGATCGATCTCGAGCGCACCGCAACTGCCATGCAGCCCTATGTGGATGCGGGCCTGACGACGTTCGACATGGCCGATCACTATGGGTCGGCGGAACTGGTGGCGGGGATCTTCCGGTCGCGGCAGACGGGCTCGGTTCAGTGCCTCACGAAATGGGTGCCGAAGCCCGGCCGCGTGTCGAAAGCCGACGTGCGCGCCGCGGTCGAGCGGGCGCTCGGGCGGCTGGGCGCGGAGTCGATCGACCTGCTGCAGTATCACGCGTGGAACTACGCCGACCCCAGTTGGCTCGAGACCCTCTACGATCTGCAGGACCTGAAGCGGGAAGGCTTGATTGGACAGCTCGGGCTGACCAATGTCGACACCGCTCACCTGCGAATGGTGCGGGCGAGCGGGATCGACGTGATCTCGAACCAGGTTTCGTTCTCGCTGCTCGATCAACGCGCAGCCGCGGGGCTGGCGCCGTTCTGCGCGGCCAGCGGCGTTCGCCTCCTCGCCTACGGCACCGTGGCCGGCGGCTGGTTGACCGAGAAGTGGCTTGGCCAACCAGAGCCCGACTGGGAGCGCACCGGCACGTGGTCGATGATGAAGTACGGCCGCTTCCTGCGCGTGGCCGGCGGGTGGGATGCGCTACAGCGTATGCTCGCGTCGGCCAAGGTGGTCGCCGGCAGGCACGGGGTGTCAATCGCGAACATCGCGACGCGCTACATCCTCGATCAACCCGGCGTGGCCGGCGTGATCGTCGGTGCGCGCCTGGGCGAGCGGGCCCACATCGACGACACACTGCGGCTGTTTTCGTTCTCGCTCTCGGATGAAGACCGCGCGGAGATTGGCGCCGCCCTCCGAACGCTCGCGCCGATTCCTGGTGACTGCGGCGACGAGTACCGGACACCGCCGTTCCTGACGGCGTCGGGAGATCTCAGCCATCACCTGCAGTCGATGCCGCCACCGTACGAGACGGTGACTGGCGCCGACGGTCGGTCCCGATGCCTGACCGGCACGGTGTGGGAGACCGCCGCTGGGTTTGCCCGCGCCATCCGCCACGGCCGGCACATTGCCGTGTCGGGCACCACCGCCACGCTTGGCGACCGGGCCATCGGCGGGCAGGACGCCGCCTCGCAAACGCACTTTGCGATCGACAAGATCGAGGGGGCGCTGCAGTCGCTTGGCGCGGCGCTCACCGACGTGGTCCGGACGCGCGTCTACGTCAGGCACGTCCGCGACTGGGAGGTGGTGGCGCGCGCCCACGGCGAGCGCTTTGGCAGGATTCAGCCGGCCAACACGCTGGTCGGCGCCGAGTTGATTGGCGACGAGTACCTGGTGGAGGTCGAAGCTGATGCGATCGTGGGCGTATGATTCGAGAATGATCAAGTCAGGGCTTCTTGGCGCAATCCTGATCCTGTCGGCCGGCGTGCTTGGTGCGCAGGCGCCGGCCTCAACCTATCCGCAGCTCCTCGCGGTGTTCGCGGACTGGCGCACGTTCGAAGAGCCGCCGCGCGTGACTGGCGGTGTTCCCGACTACTCGCCGGCCACCAACGCCCGCCGGCTGGCCGAGCTTGGCAAGCTGCAGGCGCGGCTGCAGGCGATCGATCAAGCCGGCTGGTCGATCCCACAGCAGGTGGATCACCACCTGGTGCGCGCCGAGATGAACGGGCTCGAGTATCACCTGCGGGTGCTGCAGCCGTTCGCCCGCGATCCGGCGTACTACGCGTCGGTCATCACCGGCGAGAGTGACACGCCCGCCAAGGAAGGGCCGGTGATCCACGGCGCGATCAAGCTGTACGACTATCCGATCTGGCCGCGCACGGGCCTGGACGTCGTCCAACCACTCTCCGCCGCGCAGTCAGCTGATCTCGCAACGAAGCTGCGATCCATTGCCCCGTTGCTCGTCACGGCTCGCCAGAACCTCGCCGCGGCCAATGCCAAAGACCTGTGGGTGGGCGGCGTGCGGGCCTTTGAAGACCAAAGCGCGGCCCTGCGGACGCTGGCCATGCGCGTGCCTGCGAGTGACGGCGCGCTGGCGAGCGCCGCAGAATCGGCCCGGGCCGCCACCGACGGCTTCGCCGACTGGCTGCGAACCGAGGCGCCAAAGAAGACCGGGCCATCGGGCATCGGCAAGGAGCAGTACACCTGGTATTTACGTAACGTGCTGCTGGCGCCGCTGTCGTGGGAGGAAGAGGTCACGATCCTGCGACGCGAGCTCAACCGGGCGCACGCCTCGCTGCGGCTCGAAGAGAACCGCAACCGCAACTTGCCGCCGTTGCCGGTGGCCGACACGCCCGAGGCGTATGCCGCGTTGCAGGAGAAAGCGATCCCGCGCTACCTGAAGTGGATGGCCGACAACCGCATCCTGACCATGGAACCGTGGATGGAGCGCGCCATGCGCGAGCGGACGGCGCCGTACGCGACCGAGGCAAACCGCAACTTCTTCATGCAGGCGACGCAGCGCGATCCCATTCCGCTGTGGACGCACCTCTATCACTGGTGGGACAACATGCGGATCCGGGTGGCGCCGCACGCCAACCCGATCCGCCGCCAGGCGTTGCTCTACAACGTGTGGATGAGCCGTGCCGAGGGCATGGCCACGGCGATGGAAGAGTGGATGATGCACGCGGGCCTGTACGACGAATCGCCGCGGTCGCGCGAGATCGTCTGGATCATGCTGATCACGCGCGCGGCGCGCGGCCTCGGCAACCTCTATGCGCACGCCAACGACCTCACCATGGCGCAGGCGGCCGACATCCACGTCAACTGGACCCCGCGCGGCTGGATGCGGCGCGATCCGCTACTGGGCTTCGAGCAGCACCTCTACCTGCGACAGCCCGGCTACGGCGCCAGCTACATCACGGGGGGCCGGTTGATGGAGGAGATCATCGCCGAACGCGCACGGCAGCTGGGCGACGCCTTCACGCTGCAGCGGGTGATGGACGAGATCAATCAAGCCGGCATGATCCCGCCGTCACTGATCTACTGGGAGCTCACCGGCGACGACCGCATGGTGCGCGAGCTGCGGGCCGGACGGCCGTTGCCGCCCCGCTGAGGCGGCGCTCAGGCACTGATCAGGGCGTCGAGGAGGGGGTGACGGCGCGAGGAGAACGGGTTGGTTACCGTTACCCCGCGCCAAGTGAAGCCTTCCTGAAGGTCCTCGGACAGCAACAGCCGGCACCGCGCGTCGGCGGCCGCCGACAGCATGATCGCGTCCCACAAACTCAGTTGGTGCGCATCGGCGAGATCGGTAGCCGCCAGCAATACGTCGTTCGAGGTTTCGATCAGCGGAAACGCATCGCCCCAGCTGAGCACCGCCGCCGCAGCGGCCGATCGAGACTTGCCGGCCTTGCGGACCAGAACGGTGAACAGCTCGCCGAGCGCCTGTACCGGCACCAGGGTGGATTCCGGAGGCAGCGCCTGCAGAAGGCCGAGGGCCGCGTCGCGATGCTTCGCGCCGTTCACACCTTCGGCATAGGCGAGGACGTTCGTGTCGACGGCCACGTTCATCGCTCGTCCTCGTACAGTTCGTCACGAATCCAGCGGCCGGCACTGACGGGGCGGGTGGCGGCCAGGCGATCGAACAACGTCTTGCGGGCCGACCGCGCCACCGTGGCTCCGGCGGCCACCGGCACAATGCGAGCCACGGGCCGCCCATGCGACGTCACGGTAAACGTCGCGCCGCCGCGCACTTTGCGCAGGAGCGCGGAGAAGTCTCGGTTCGCGGTCGCAGCCGAAACAGCTTTGCTCATGGTACCTCCTATAAAGTAGGTATTTTACCTACTTCAAGCAGGCGCGGCAAGCTTGGGTGGCAGGTGGGCGATAATGGCGTTCTACTGGCCATTGGCCCCTCGGAGACTGGAGCTCACATGTTTCGATTCACTCCCCTCGCTGCCGCCCTCGCCCTGATCATCGGCGTGGCAACAGCTCAGGCGCAAACGGCCGACCGCAAGGTCATCACCCTTGATGGCGCCAAGGCGATTCTTGCCGCCGCCGAGGCCGAAGCCTTGAAGAACAAGTGGACGGTCGCGATCGCCGTCGTCGACGAGTCCGGCAACCTGATTGCTTTCCACAAAGTGGATGACACCCAGGTTGGCAGCATCGACATCGCCATCGGCAAAGCGCGCACCGCGGCGCGGATGAAGCGGCCGACCAAGGCGCTCGAAGACGCGGTCGCGGGCGGTCGCACGGTGATGCTGGCGATCGAGGGCCTGACGCCGCTCGAGGGTGGCGTGCCGGTGATGCTCGGTGGACGCGTGATCGGCGCCGTCGGCGTCAGTGGCGTCACCTCGCAGCAGGACGCGCAGGTGGCCCTGGCCGGCGTAGCCGCACTGAAGCAGTAGCGTTACCCTGTCAGAAGCCCAGCGTGTAGACGACCTTGAAACTGCGGCCGGCTTCGAGCAACTGGTCCTTCAAGTAGTTCAGGTGATTGCGGTACGACTCGTTCCCGGCATTGTCCAGCCGGGCCGTGAAGGTGTGCAGGGCGCCGGCGCGCGCGATCGAGTACGAGCTGTAGAGCCGCGCCGTCAGGTAGCCATCGGTCGTAGTCTCCTCGCCGAAGACGCGAGTCTGGTCCGACGCCGCCGTGACGCTGCCACCCAACTGGAACGCATTCTTTTGATACCTCAGTCCCGTCGTCACCCGGAACGGCGGAATCCGCGGCAGCGGCTCGCTGGTATCCTTCAGCTCACCGGTCACCCAGTCGGCGGTCGATTCGAGGGTGAACAGGCTCGACAGCTTGAGGTCGAGGTGCGCTTCGACGCCCATCAGCACGCTGTCGCGGCCGACGAACTCGACGAACGGGAACTCGCCGTGGTCGTGACCGCCATCCTCTCCGTCTGCCTCGTCGTCGATCCCGAAACGCCCGTCAAACTCCCCTTCGCGTTCCTCGAATTCTTCTTCGCTGACCGGATTGCGGAACACGTAGTTCTTGATGTCGTTGCGGAAAAACGTGAGCTCGGCCTCGAAGCGTTCTGACCGGCCACGCAGCGACAGGTCGAACCCGAGGCCGTGCTCGGCCTCGAGGTTTGGATTGCCGATCTCGAACGAGAAGTTGCCCGGGTGGGGCCCGAAGAAATACAGTTCCTCGAGGGCCGGCGCGCGGGCGGCGCGGGCCAGGCTCGCGGCAATCACGAAGTTGTCGCTGGCGGCTTCCGGCTGGATCAGCAGGCCGAGCGATCCCGACCACTCCGTGAAGTCACGCGCCGGCAGCACACCACCGGGTTCGTAGTTCGTCTGGTCGAGACGACCGCCAAACTGCAGCGTGGCATGCGACCACTTCACTTCTTCGTACAGGAACGCCGCGAAGCTCTGCTGGTCAACCGGCGGCGACAACGCCTCGGCGCCGGTAGCCTTGAAGGCGCGGTCGAGGAACCAGCCGCCCACGCTGCCCACCAGGCGGCCGGTCGGACGATGCGACAGCAGCACCTCGCCCTCGAGCGAGTCGTTGTTGAAGGTGGTGCCGACCTCGTCGCCCTCCACCTCGGAGTGCTCGTAGCGACGCACGCCCAGGGTGGCGCGGTATGACTGCAGCCAACCGCCCATCTCCGAGGCCCCCGCCCGCGCGCTGAACGCGTGGCGCTTCGGCGTCAGGCTGATCTGGCCATCTTCGACGACCGGAATGCCGTAGCTGGTGTCGTCGTAGCCGTAGCTGGCGCCCACATACGAGTGGTCGCCGGTCCACGCGCCACCGACCTGGCCCATGGCCATGCGCGACTGGGAGTTGTCGACCTCGCCTTCGGGCGTCGTCAGGTTGCCCGAGCGCCGGCTGGCGCCGCCGAAGTGGAAGGCGAACGTGCCATTGCCGACGTGCACGTCACCGGCGCCGCCGGCCTGGCCGCCGTTGCTGCCGAAGTCGAGGGTAAAGTCGCCCGTCGTTTTCGTGGTCTTCTCGGTTGGGATCTGATCGGTGATCACGTTGACGAGGCCGCCAATCGCATTGGCGCCGTACAGCAGCGTGGCTGGGCCGCGCACGACTTCGATCCGCTTAGCCGCGGCAGGATTAATCGGCACGCCGTGGTCCGCCGACTGGCTCGACAGGTCACCCATGCGCTGGCCGTCTTCAAGCACGACGACGCGGTCGCCGTCGAGACCGCGGATCACGGGCCGCGCCGGGCCCGGACCAAGCGAACGCATCGCCACGCCCGGCGACTCCGACAGCGTGGCGCCGATCGTCGACTCCAGCTGCTTGGCCAGGTCCTGGCCGGCTAATACCGAGGTCGGCTGGTACGACTCGAACTGCGGCCGCGCCTGGGGGCTGACCGACAGGACCTCCGCAAAGTGCAGATCGAAATCGATCGACAGATTCAGGGTCGCCGGCGCGGTGCCCACGGTGACCTCGGTTCGCCTGGTGGTGTAGCCCTCGGCCCGCACGCCAACGTGGTACTGCCCGGGCAGCACCGCGTCGAACACGTAATTGCCGTCTTCATCCGCGCGCACTTCGCGCCGCAACTCGTCGATCACGACCAGCGCGCCGGCCATGGGCAGGTTGGTCTCACCCTGCGTGACCTTGCCGCGGAGGGTGGTGCCGGTTTGCGCGGAGGCAGTCGGTGCGATGACGGCCGAGACGATCAAGGCGCCGATGACAAGAAGAGCTGAGAAACGGATCATGACCTTGCCACGCTATCCTCCGCGGCATGGCACGGCTACCAATTCCCACCTGCCGTCGCCTGTAGGCCGGTGAATGGTTGTTTCGGGCCTATGAACGGGCCGGCTGGGACACGTGAGCCCCGCGTGGGTCACGCCGGCTGGCGTGTTCAGCTTGATTGCATGTGAAATTTTCGTGTGCTAGTATTTCCATAGCAACATGCTCAATCTCTCCAGCTCGGCCGATTCCAGCCCCGTGCAGGGGGAAGTCGTGACCAAGGCGGTTATCCGTGCCGCCGGGGCACTTGACGTCTCGAACAAGTCGTTGGCGAAGATCCTGGGACTCTCCGAAGCGAGCATCTCGCGAATGGGCGCGGGCGCCTACGAGTTGCGGCCGGCGGACAAGACTTTTGAAGTAGCCATCCTCTTCCTGCGGCTCTTTCGGGCGCTCGATGCCATTGTCGGCGGCGACGAGGCGGTGGCGCGGGCCTGGCTGAAGAACCCTCACACGACGCTGGCTGGTTCGCCCGCCATCTTGATCCAATCGCTGACGGGCCTGGTGACAGTCGTTGGCTACCTGGACGCCCGCCGCGCTCTCATCTAGCGCGCGCGGCCTGAGCGGCCGGTGCTGGCGCGTCGTCGAGGCCCAGCATGTCGTGTCGACCATGAAGCTGGTGGATACGCTGGCCGAGCAGGCCGTGCTCGAGCAACTGCTCGAAGCGCACAAGCCGCCGGTCCCATCCGAGTGTCGCCATCTTCACTACCTGCTGGCGACGCCGTTTCGCTACGGCGCACCGTATCCCAGGGGCTCGCGCTTTCGTCGCGCCGGCCTGACGCCGGGGGTGTTCTACGCCTCGCAGTCGCCGGCCACCGCCATGGCGGAGGTCGCGTTTCACCGGCAGTTGTTCTTCGCGGAGTCGCCCGGCACGCCGTGGCCCGCCAACGCCGCCGAGCACACGGCGTTCGCGGTGCGGTTTCGCGTTCGGGCAGGACTCGACCTAACCGAGCCTCCCTTCGATGACGATGCGGCGCTCTGGTCTGATCCGAGCAACTACGAACCGTGCCAGGCGTTGGCCGACGCCGCGCGCGCGGCCGGCGTGCAGGCCCTTCGCTATCGTTCGGTCCGCGATCCGAACGGTGGACAGAACATCGCGCTGCTGACCTGCACCGCCTTCACGTCGCGCGAGCCAATCGAGCGCCAGACTTGGCGCCTTCACCTGGGCGCCACCGGCGTTCGCGCCATTTGCGACAGCCCGCCGGCCCGTCTCGAATTCCTTGCACTTTCTGGCCCGGCGCGGCATCCTCGCCGCGCATGATTGGCGTCGCCGGCATCCTCCTGTCCCTGGTTCTGCTGATGTATCTCGCCTATCGCGGGATCAACGTGCTGGTGCTGGCACCGCTGTTGTCGCTGCTGGCCGCGCTACTGGGCGGCGACCCGCGCATGCTGGCCATCTACACGCAGGTGTTCATGATCAGCCTCGGCGGGTTCGTGGCGAAATACTTCCCGCTGTTCCTGCTCGGCGCCATCTTCGGCCGGCTGATGAGCGACTCCGGTTCGGCCACCAGCATCGCTCGTGCGATCGTGGCCAGGCTCGGTCCCTCCCAGGCGCTGCTGGCGATCGTGCTGGCCTGCGGCATCCTGACCTACGGCGGTGTGTCGGTGTTTGTCGTGGTGTTTGCGGCCTACCCGGTAGCGGTGGAGTTGTTTCGCGCCGCCAACACGCCGAAGCGGTTGATCCCGGGGGCGATCATTCTCGGCGGCGCCACCTTCACGCTGAGCGGCATCCCGGGCACGCCCTCGATCCAGAACGCCATCCCGATGCCGTTTTTCGGCACCGACAGCTTTGCGGCGCCGGGCCTCGGCAGCGTCGCGGGCCTGGTGATGCTGATCCTGGGCATGTGGTGGCTCAACCGGCGGGCGCGCCGGGCGGTGGCGGCCGGCGAGGGATACGGCGACCATCCGCACGACATCGACGCGTCGCTCAGCCCGCATCAGCCGCCCCTGGTGATCGCGCTCGTCCCACTGGTGATCGTGCTGCTGGTCAACCTGGTGATGACCTGGTGGGTGATTCCGGCGATGGACCTCGCGTACCTCGCTGAGCCGAGGTTCGGCGGCGGCGGCGTGAATGACGTCCGTGGCATCTGGGCACTCGTCGCTTCGCTCGGACTCGCCATCCTCGTCGCCATCGCCCTTCACTGGACGCGGTGGCGGGACCTGAAAGGGTCGGTGAATCAGGGCACGATGAGCTCGCTGCTGCCGATCTTCAACACCGCGTCGGAGATTGGCTACGGTGCGGTCATCGCGTCGCTGGCGGCGTTCGCCACGGTGCAGGCAGCGGTGATGGCAATCTCCAGCAACGTGCTCGTGTCGGAGGCGGTGGCCGTGAACATCATGGCCGGCATCACCGGCTCGGCCGCCGGCGGACTGAGCCTCGCGCTCGGCATGCTGGGAGAGACCTACGCCGCGGCCGGAGCCGCGGCCGGCATCAGCCCGGAACTGCTGCATCGCGTGGCGGCGATCTCCTCTGGCGGGTTGGACTCGCTGCCGCACAACGGCGCCGTGATCACGCTGCTCGGCATCTGCCGCCTGACCCACCGCGAATCGTACCTCGACATCTTCATGGTGTCGGTGGTCGGCCCGCTGGCGGCCCTGGCCATCGTCCTCGTGTTGGGCTCGACCGTCGGCGCGTTCTGACTTGATGGAGTGATAGGAAGGCTGAGAACAAGTCTCACCTTTGGTGAATCCACGGACGATGCGGCATAGTCAGGCCAGTGATTCCGTTTGTTCTCGCCGCCGCCCTGGCGGCGTCCTCGCCCGCGCTCGCGGCTCAACAGCCCGGCGCAGGCGCACCGACTACCATTCCTGAAATGTGGAGCGCCTGGTGCGCGCGTTGCCATGCGGACGATGGGAGCGGGAAGGTGAAGGAGCCGACCATCACGGTCGAGCCGATGGACTTTACCGATTGCCGCGTGACCTCGCCGGAACCCGACGCCGACTGGGAACGCGCCATCGCCAAGGGTGGACCGGGCGTGGGCCTCTCGTCAGAGATGCCGGCGTTCGAAGACTCGCTGACACCGGAACAGATCGCCGGGTTCGTCTCGCACATGCGCAGCTTCTGCAAGGAGACGGGCTGGCCGAGCGGTAACAACAATTTCCCGCGGCCAATCATCACCGGTAAGGCATTTCTCGAGAACGAGTTCCTGCTGCTGCCCGTCGTCAGCCACGAGTCGGAACCGCAGTCGGCATCGGCCACCGATTTCAGCCTCGTCGCGGTCTACGAACGCCGCGTCGGCCGGCGGGGCATGTACGAAGTGGCCGTCCCGTTCTACAACTGGGACTTCCAAACGGAGCGCGACTCGGAGATCGGCGACGTCGCGGTGGCCTTCAAGTACGCCGCCTACGCCAGCAGCACCACGCCTCGGATTGTCTCATTCGGTTTGGAGGCGACGCTGCCCACCGGACAGGTCTACAAGGAGTTCGGCAAGGGCACGGTGGTGTTCGAACCGTTCGTCGCCGCCGGCACGATGCTGGGCGACTGGTACGTCCAGGCCAGCAGCAAGGCCGAACTGCCCGCGGACACGCTGGTCGATCGTGCGTATCTCTACAATCTATACGTCGGGCGCGACACGAGTGCCGCACCGAATACCTGGACGCTCGGCGCAGAGCTGAACGGAGAGAATCGGGAACTATGGATCACTCCGCAGGTTCGCAAGGGCCTCACCGGCACGGGCGCACTGGCCGCGTCGCTCGGCGTCTCGATTCCACTCAAATACCAAGGCGAGAAGGTTGTGTCATGGGTCGGTTACTTACTCTGGGAATTCTTGGAGCCGTTTCGTGCGGCGCGCTAGCGGCGCCGGCGTTAGCTCAAACCGGCAGCATCACCGGGACGATCACGACGACGGCCAAAGGCCTGGCGCCGGTGCGCGTGACGATCGATCAAAAGGTGTGCGGCAACGAGTTGCCCGATCACGCCATTGTCGTTGACGGCCAGGGCCATCTCGCCAACGCCGTCGTTGTCTTGATGGGGGTCACGCGGGTCGCCGCGGCGGACACCACGGTCACCAACGACAAGTGCGCCTTCGCGCCGCGGGTGCAGATCGTGCGCCCCAACGGCAACGTGAAGACGACCAGCAACGATCCAGTGCTCCACACCACCAACGCGCAACTGGAGAATGGGCGGACGCTGTTCAACGTCGCGCTGCCCATCCCGGGCCTGACCATCACCAAGCCAGTTGGCGCGGCGGGCACCGTGCGCCTGGGCTGCAACACCCACCCCTGGATGCGTGGCTGGGTGATCGTCACCGACCAGGCCGCGGCCATCACCGGCGCCGACGGCCGGTTCACGATCGACAACGTGCCGCCGGGGACGTATGAATTGCGGATCTGGCACGAGTCGCTGAAGAGCGCGCCGCAGAAGATCACGGTGACGGCCGGCAAGCCGGCCGACGTCGCCGTGCAGATGAAATAGTGCCAGAGGGCAGTGCCAGAAGGGGCAGCACTTTAGCTGCCCGTGCCACCCGACCTCTGCCGGCTTTACCGAATCGCGAGCAACGCCTCGTCCGTCCTCCAGTACCACGTGCCATCGACCAGCGCCGGCGATGCGAGCGTCCGCGCGCCCATCTCGTTGACGTGCAGCAGGTTGAACTTGCGCCCCTTCTGCACCACGAACGTCTGCCCATCGTCATTCGTGAAAAAGATCTTGCCGTTCACGTGCACCGGCGACGCCGAGAACCCCTCGCGCTGCGCGACACCCAGGCGTTCCTGGTAGACCAGCGTGCCGGTGGCAGCCTCGTAGACCGTGAGAATGCTTTGCATGTCGTTGATGAGATACAGCAAATCGTCAACGACGATGCCCGATGGCACGAACGGCGAGCCCTTGGGCGAGTTCCACGCGACGTGCGTGGCGGTGACGTCACCGCTGCCCCCGGGACGGATCGCAATGGTCGGACCCGCGCGCCCAGACGACGCGATCACCAGGCCATGAGCGACCACCGGCGTGGGAATGACCTCGAAGGTCATGCCGCGCACGGTCCACAGTTCCTTGCCTGACTCGGGATCGTACGCGGCGACGCGCCGCTGGCTGCTCACGACCAGCTCGTCGCGCTCGCCGGTGTTGAGCACGACGGCGGTGCCCCACCCGACGGTCTCGCTGCGCGGCGTTTCCCAAACGGTCTTGCCGGTCTTCTTGTCGAAGGCGCCGACGAACGCGCGCTGCCCCGGCGCCGGGTTGGCATCCTGGTAAATGAACACCCGGTCCTTGTAGAGCACCGGCGACCCGGCCGGGCCGTGGTAGTTGTCGATGATCCCGAACTTGCGGTGCCACACGATCTTGCCGCCAAAGTCGAAGGCCACCAGGCCGTGGCGGCCGAACGAGGCGTAGACCAGCTCGCCGTCGGTCGCGGCGGTGGCCGAAGCATAGCCGTTCTTCGCGTGCGGGTACTCGACGCCGTTCTGCGGGATGTCGGTTTCCCACAACTGCGCGCCGTCCTTGCGCGCGAACGCGAGCATCGACAACCGCTGGCCCTGATCGCGCGCGGTGGTCAGAAAGATGCGATCGCCCCACACGATGGGCGACGAGTTGCCGCTGCCGGGTATGGCCACCTTCCACTGCACCCCGGTCGTGGCCGACCAGCGGTCGGTATATTGCCCGGCGGGCACCTGGCCCTGCCCCGACGGCCCGCGCCAACGCGACCAATATTTGGCGCCCTCGCCGGTCACCTCGATCATCTTGACCTCGCCGGGCGCGGCACCCACCGATGTCACCGTCAACGCTGCCAAGCGCATCCACAGCCAAGGTTTCATAGCCCGATTCTAGGCCAGACAACTCCCGTTTCGCCCCACCGCCCGGGGCCAGTAGAATGAAGGGCTCCGGTTTGTGGGGACCAAATGCCAAACGCCTTGACGAATAGAGTGGTTACCGCGGTATCGGTGTGCGCGGCCGCCGTATTGCTGTGGTCGGCCGTGCCCGAAGCTCGCCAGACGCTGTCGGAAGAGCGGTCGTTCCTGAGCCGGGTGCGCCGCCTGACCGTGGACGGCAAGCGCGCCGGCGAGGGCTACTGGTCGCCCGACGGCAAGAAGTTGGTGTTCCAGAGCGAACGCGATCCCGCGAACCCGTTCTACCAGATTTTCGTACTCGACTTCGCGACCGGCGAGACCAAGCGCATTTCGCCCGGCGTCGGCAAAACGACGTGCGCGTTCTTCAGGCCCGGCAGCAGCGAGATCATGTTCGGCTCGACACACCTCGATCCCAAGTCGCAGCAGTACCAGAAGGAAGAGCTCGACTTCCGCGCCTCGGGCAAGCAGCGGCGCTATGCGTGGGACTACGACGCCGAGATGGACATCTTTGCCTACGACGAGAAGACCGGCGGCATGAAGCAACTGACCACGGCGAAGGGTTACGACGCCGAAGGCGGCTACTCACCCGATGGCCAATGGATCGTGTTCTCGTCGATGCGCGATGCCTACAACCGCACGCTGTCGGCCGCCGAACAGAAGCAGCTCGAACTCGACGCCTCGTACTTCGCCGAGGTCTACATCATGAAGGCCGACGGTTCGGAGCAGAAGCGGCTGACCGACTGGGCCGGCTACGACGGCGGCACCTTCTTCACCAAGGACGGCCGCATCGTGTGGCGGCACTTCGAGGAAAACGGCCTCGTGGCCAATGTCTGGACGATGAAGCCGGATGGCACCGACCGGAAGCAGATCACCGACTTTGGCGCCATGAGCTGGGCGCCTTACGAGCATCCGTCGGGTGAGTACTTCCTGTTCGCCTCGAACAAGCTGGGCTTCGAAAACTTTGAGGTCTTCATGGTCGACAAGGACGGCGCCAAGGAGCCGGTTCGCATCACCTACACCGACGGCTTCGATGGCCTGCCGGTGCCGTCGCCGGATGGCACGCAGATCGCCTTCACGTCGGCGCGTGGCGGCGGCGTGGGCTCCGCCGGACAAATTTACCTGGCGCAGTGGAATCACCAGGCGGCCATGGCAGCGTTGACCGCGGCGCCGCCCCGCAAGGCCAGCGGCAAGTAGTGCCAGAAGGCCGGCACTTCAGTGCTGGCGTTAGAGACATGATCATGAAAAACACATTCCGCCTGATTCTTGGCATCGTCGCCACCGCGGCCGTCGTTGCGACCCCGCACGCGCAGACGGCCACCGCCGTTCAGTCGCGCACCAGGACCCACGTTGAGACGCTGGCCTCGCCGAAGTTCGAGGGCCGCTTGACCGGCTCACCCGGCGAGAAGCTGGCCGCCGACTACCTGATCAGCGAATTGAAACGCATCGGCGCCCAGCCGCTGCCCGGCCTCACCGACTTCCGCATGCCGTTCACGTTCACCGCCGGGTCGAAAGACGGCGGCACCACGCTCACGATCACCAAGGACGGCGGGACGCCGCAGGCGGTGACGGGCGCGGCCAACGTGCAGGCGCTGTCGTTCTCGGACAGTGTCGAGGCGTCGGGACGGGTCGTGTTCGCCGGCTATGGGCTGGTCGTGCCCGAGGCGCAGAACTTCGGCTACGACAGCTACGTGGGCCTCGACGTCAAGGACAAGATCGTCGTGGTGCTCCGCTACTTCCCGGAAGACGCGGACCAAAAGACGCGCGCGATCCTGGCGCGCTACGCCGACCTGCGCTACAAGGCCCAGGCGGCGCGCCAGCGAGGCGCCAAGGGCATGATCGTGGTGACCGGCCCGCGCTCGCCGAACGCGGGTGCCATCGTGCCCATGAGCTTCGACACGGCGATTGCCGGCTCGGGCATTGCCGCCGCCAGCGTCAGCGGCGAAGCGTTCGCCCCGATCATGGTCGCGGCGGGCAAGTCGCTCGAGGCGGTGCAGAAGGAGTTCGACAGCGGCAATCCGCATGTGTCGGGCTTCGCCATCCCCGGCCTCACGGTGACGCTCAAGGCCAACGTGATTCGCCAGCAGCAGACCGGCAACAACGTGGTCGCCTACCTGCCTGCCACGACGCCGGTGACCGGCGTCGTTAAGCCATGGGTGGCGGTGGGGGCGCACTACGATCACCTCGGCCGCGGCAGCGCCGGCAATTCACTTGCCGGCAAGGACGAGGCGAACCAGATCCACCACGGCGCCGACGACAACGCCTCGGGTACGGCGACGGTGCTCGCGATCGGTGAGGCGTTCAGCCAGCAGGCGCGCAAGCGCCACCTGGTGCTGGCCTTCTGGTCGGGCGAAGAGCTCGGCCTGCTCGGGTCGAATGCCTTCGTGACCAAGCCGCCCTTCCCACTCGAGACCATGGCGGCGTACTTGAACTTCGACATGGTCGGGCGCGTGGCCGACAACAAGCTGACGGTGCAGGCCACCGGCACCAGCGCGATGTGGCCGCGGCTGCTCGAGCAGGCGAACATCTCGGCCGGGTTCGACCTGGTCCTGCAGGAGGATCCCTACCAGCCGACCGACGTCGGCAGCTTCAACACCGCCGGCGTGGCGTGCCTCACCTTCTTCACCGGCGCGCACCAGGAGTACCACAAGCCCAGCGACACCGCCGACAAGATCAACTACGAGGACCTGGTCCGTGTCGGCGAGTTGGCGGGCGGGGTCGTCCGGCGGCTGATGGATTCGGCCGAGGCGCCGCTCTTCACCAAGGTCGAGCAGAAGACCGAGACCGGCGGGCGCGCCGGCCTGCGGCTGTTCACCGGCACCATTCCCGACTACGCGTCCGACGTCAAGGGACTGCTGCTCGGTGGCGTGATCGGCGGCGGACCCGCGGAGCAGGCCGGGCTCGCCAAGGGCGACCTCGTGATCGAGATTGCCGGCCAGTCGATCACCAACATCTACGACTACACCTTCGCGCTGGAGCTGCTGAAGATCGGCCAGCCGGCGAAGGTCGTCTACCTGCGCGGCGGCGAGAAGCGGGAGACGTCGCTGACGCCGGCGGCCCGCAAGTAATAGTGACCGACACCACTTCCTGGGTGAGCGTCGGCCAGGTCGCCTGGCTTAACCATGGTGCGGGACCTGCGGGTGGGCGTGTCGCGGCATGACGTCCGCGTGCCGGACGGCGAAATCGCCGTCCGCTTGGCCGACTGATCTGCTAGGCTCGTTCGACTACTTTCATGGAGGCTTACATGTTCCGAGTTCTGTCGTTGGCGGTGGCGTTCGCAGTCGTTCTCGGGGTCGCGCCGCAGGCGCAGGGTTCTCTGACGGGCGCGTGGGACCTCAGCATCAACGGGCCGCAGGGCCCGATTACAGCGGCCGCCAACCTTCAGCAGGCGGGCGAGGAAGTCACCGGCACCATCGAAAGCCCGCAGGGCACGGTACCGGTGAAGGGCACGCTCAAGGGCAAGACGCTGGCGCTGATGTTCAGCGTTGACGGTCCGCAGGGCCCGCTCGAGATCAAGGTGAACGGCGAAGTCGAGGGCGACTCGATCACGGGCATGCTCGATTTCGGCATGGGCCAGGCCGACTTCACCGCCAAGAAGAAGTAGGCGCCGGCCTGCTTCTTATTTCGACTGGGTAAAACCCGCAGGCAACGCGACCGACGCCGCATCGACGTCGGTCGTCAACTTCAGCATTTCCACCGACGTCGTCATGATGACGGCACGGGCGGGTGTGCCGCTACCCTTCTCGGCGGCCTGGGCCATCTTCTTCAAGCCGCCAAGCATGCCGCCGAGGCCGCCTCGCTTCTTGGGTTCCTCGGGCGGCGGTGGCGCCGCGGCCGCCTGGCCAGCGGTGCCGGGCGGCACCGACTCCATCTTCACTTCGGTCAGAATCGCGGTGCCGGAAAGCTTTCCGCCTTCCGCGCGCATCTTGTCGAGGGCGGGCTTCATCTGCGGATACATGGCCACGGCCATCGCCATGTCCTGCGCCGACGCGCCGGCCACCATAGGGCCATAGAGTTTCTGCGCGTAGCGCCGGTCGAAGTCCACCAAGTCCTTCGTTGACGGGGCACTGTCGGTCATCCACATGTCCGTCGTCATCATCAGCCCGCCAGACTCATCGAGGGTCTTGCCTTTCTCCCGGACGGTGACGGTGACCACGCTCTTGGTGGTGTTGAAGCTGTTGATGGTGCGCGTCTCTGACGTGTTCTTGATGTCGAAGTCGACTTCGAATTCCTTCGCGTTGGGATCCTTCTCGGCGGGCTGCGACGGCTCGCTGGCCTCGGTGCGGGCATTCTTCTCGGCCTCGCGCTTCGCCTCTTCCATCTGCTGGCGCAGCTCGGCGAAGGTCGTGACCTTGTAGGTCTTCTTCTTGAGGTCGAGGTCGTAGATCTTCTCCTCGGCCAGGTCAATGATCTGGCCGGTCGCGTCCGACATGGTGGCCTTGCGATCGCCCTTAACGGCCACCATCGACGTGACGCCTTCGCGCGCGCCCTTGCCGCCGAACATGTTGACCATCTTGCCGATGGCGCCGCCCAGCTGGAACCGGACGCGCTGATCGGTACGCACGTCGGCGCTGACCGACGCGGTCGCGACGGAGATGACGAGGATGAACACACTCAGACGGGCGCAAATCATGGCAATGACCTCGCCTATAATCCTAGCGCGAGTGGGCGCCGGCGCAAACTCGGCCCTAGTAGCTCGTCAGCAGCTTGGCCGCCGCCAGGATCTCCGCTTCGCTGACCAGAAATACCTCTTCGAGCGGTGGCGAGTACGGGACGGGCGTGTCGAGCGCGCCAAGAATGCGAATGGGGGCATCGAGCGCCTCGAATGCCTCTTCCTGGATGATCGCCGCCAGGCTTTCGCCAATGCCGCCCGTGCGCGAATCCTCGTGCACGATCAGCACCCGGTTGCAGTGCCGCGTCACGGCCAGGATGGCCTCGCGATCGAGCGGCGCCAGGCTGCGCAGGTCGAGCACCGACGCTTCGATGCCCTCTGCCGCCAGCTTCTCGGCCACCCGCATGCAGTGGTGCACGTAAGCGCCATACGAAATCATCACGAGGTCGGACCCCGCGCGGCGCAACGCGGCCTTGCCGATTTCGCACGGAGCGGGCGGGTCCGACGGGAGCGCCTGCTTGACTCGCGGATCACGGTAGAGCGCGATGTGCTCGTAGAACAGCACCGGATCCGGATCCGCCACCGCCGCCGCCATGAGCGCGCGGGCATCTTGCGGTGTCGAGGGGACAACGATCTTGAGGCCGGGCGTGCGGTAGAACCAGGGCTCGGTGTTCTGGCTGTGGTACGGGCCGGCGTGGCGCAGGCCGCCCCACGGCATGCGCACGACCATGGGCACACTGCCGCCCCACCGGTAGCGAATCTTCGCAGCGTTGTTGACCAGTTGGTTGAAGCCGGTGGCGACGAAGTCGTTGAACTGCATCTCGCCGATCGGCCGCTGCCCGGCCAACGCCGCGCCGACGCAGACGCCGAGCACCGCGCCTTCAGCCAACGGCGAGTTGCGGATGCGGCTCCCGTAATCCTTCAGCAGCGGACGCAGCAACAGGAACGCGTTGCCGTAGTGCCCGCCGACGTCTTCGCCGTAGACGAACACGCGCGGGTCGGCCGCCAGCGCGTCGCCGACGCCGAGCATCACCGCTTCGAGGAAGGTGTTGCCCTTCTTGTCGACCGGCAGGCCCGGCTCGAGCGCCGGCAGCTCGGCGATGGTCGGCACCGCGAGCCGGAGCGCCGGTTCGAGCACCTCAATGCGCTCGCGCGGGGCTTCGTCGTAGTGCACGCCGACGCCGGCCATTTCCGGCCGCGGCCAGGGCGCGTCGATCACGAGCTGCGCCTGGCGGCCGACCAGCTCGTCGGCCCACGCCTTGATCGCGTCGAGCTCGCCCGCCTTGATGACGCCTTCGCTCTCGAGGCGGCGGGCGTACATCGGAATGGGATCGCGCTTGGCCCAGTACTCGTACAGCTCGCGGTTGGCGTAGCCGGTCTCGAACAGCTGGTGATACTCCCACGACGGCGGCTGATCCTTGCCGAGGTACAGCATGTCGTCGTGGTGCGCGTGGCCGCACATCCGCATCGCCACGACCTCGATCAGGGTGACGCCCTCGCCGGCGCGGGCGCGCTCGGCGGCCCAGGTGAAGGCGGCGGCCACCTCATCCGGGTCGGTGCCGTCGATGGTCACGCCGGGAATGCCGTAGCCGGCTGCCTTGTCGGCGAACACGCGGGTCGCGGAGTTGTCGCGCACCGGCGTCGACAGCGCCGTCTGGTTGTTCTGCAGGCAGAAGACGGCCGGCAGCTTGGCCGCCGCGCAGGCGTTGATCGCCTCGTGCCATTCGCCCAGCGATGAGCCGCCCTCGCCAATGAATGACAGCGCGATGCGATCGCTCTTCTCGAGCGCGAAGGCCATGGCCATGCCGGCCATGGTCAGCGAGCCGACGGCGAGCGGCGCCGCGGCCGGCAGCACACCCCACTCGAAGTCGCCGGTGTGCAGGTCCTTGCCGTCCATAGGCGGGCCCGACTTGCCCATCTGGGCACGCAGCACCATGGCCACGGCCTCTTCGTCGTGGCGCATCGCCAGCGTCATGCCGAGATCGCGAATCACGGGCGCCAGCACGTCGCCGCCCCAGGTGCCGTCGGCCTTGCGATAACTCGCACCGCGGTGCAGCCGAATGGCGCCGGCATAGATCGCCTCCTGCCCCAGCGAACGGAAGCCCTTGCCCTGGAACGCCATCTCGCCCCAGCGCACCTCGCCGCCCATGAAGAATTGCTTCAGGCGGTTGTCCACGCTGCGCGTGAGACACATCCCCTTCAGAATCTCCTTGCGCTCGGCCTTGGTCAGCGACGCTTCGATCGCCGCCCGCCGCAGGAAGCCGTCGCACGCGTCGACGACTTCAGCCCGCGCCTGCTCGAGCCGCTTGATGGCCGAGGTGCCAGGCGTAGTCTCGGCAATGCCCTCCGGGGCGGCGAGTTGGTCGTACAGCGACTTGGCGAGCGCGCGACGAAACGGGGTGCGCGCCGCATCGAGCTTTACGGCGTCGCGATTCTTGATGTCACCAATGCCCGAGGCCTCGAATGCCTCGAGGGCAAGCTTGAGGGCGAAGGGATGGCGTTCGGCGACAAACGCGGCGAAACGGCTGGCGAGACCGGTGAGACGGGTGGCATCAGTGGTACGCGACATGCAGAGGCCATTGTACTGAATGCGCTACTTCTCGCTGGTTCTCGCGTGCGCCGGTCTGGCTGTCTCATTCGGCTGCCAGGCGGCTGCCGTTTTTGAGCGCTCCGCTGCTCGGTGCCTGGCGCGAGCGGCGCAGATCGACGGCCAGGCGGTGACGTGGCATCCAGGCCCCACAGACGATGCGATCCAACTGGACCGCTGGTGCCAGGCAGTGGGTCCGCCAATTCTTGTGCCCCAGCCGGGCTCGCTCTTGCCCGACTCTCCTCCGGCACTCGAGGATCTCGTGGTGGTGACGTGGAACGCCCACCTGGCCGAAGGCCGGCTGCCGGAGCTCGTGCGCGCACTGCGTTCCGGGGCACTGACCGGCGGTGCGCCCGTCGAACATTTCGTGCTGCTAATCCAGGAGGCGTATCGCCGAGGCGCCGCCGTGCCGCCGTTCCCCGAAGAAGGCCGGACGGCGTTCGGGATCGTGCCTCGCGATCCGCACGGACCCGACGCGATCGCCGAGGCCGTGTCGCTGGGGCTGGCGGTCTGGTATGTCCCGGCGATGCGGAACGGACGCGAGATGCCCGAAGACCGCGGAAGCGCGATTGTCTCCACAGAAACCCTGAGCGCGCCACAGGCACTGGAGCTGCCGCTCGCGCGTCAGCGGCGCGTCGCCACCGGCGCCGCGGTCGCGGTTCGTACCAGGCGCGGCCGCGAGCTTCTCCATTTATGGAACGCGCACTTGGAACCGGTGAGCTCGCCACAAACGCTGTGGCTGTTCCACGACCCGCGGCCGGCGCAGGTGCGCGCCATCCTGTCGGGGTTGACGATGCCGGGCGTGACGGACACCCCATCGGCGGGTGTCGTGCTTGGCGGCGACTTCAACACGATCAGAAGCGGCGACAATGAAAGCACATACGCGATGGTGCGCGCATGGTCGACCAGCCTGGCCGCAGAAGATCGCCGCCGGACGCATTTGATGGGACGGCTCGACTACCTGTTCTTTCGGCTTGCCGGGGGATGGCAGGCGCAGGCGCGCCGAGGAGACGCGCGCTACGGCTCAGACCACTATCCGGTGGCCGGCCAGTTCATCCCGCCCCGCTAAGCTAGAATCGATTTCGTGATCGCGCCGAACGCGGCGGAAGTGCTCAACCTCGTCGGCTTCGTCACCGGCACGGCGCTGTACGCCATGCTGCTGGCCCTGGTCCTGCGCGGTTCCCCAGGCAGCAAGGGCCACCCTCGAGGGTTGCCCCCACAATACCTGCCGCTCGCGACCGGCGTGCTTGGGCTGATCTGGAACCTTGGTGAACTGGCCGCCTATTCCCTGCCGCGGCTGGGCTATTTCAACGAGTCGATTGGCCTGTGGGCCATATCGTTCCCGGCCCTCGGCCTGCTGGCCGCCGTGGTGGTGCACTCGGTTGCCCGGGCGTTGCCGCACGGCTTCGTCCTGACCGTGATCGCCTATGGCTGCAGCATCGTCGCCTCGGTGCTGCACCTGCAGACGGTGCTCACCGGCGATCCGGAACCTTCGTCACTCGCGTTCCTGATCCTGACTATTTGTTACGGCCTGATCATTCTGGCGCTCGGCGTACTCACCCGGGCGCAGGCGAACGGCCAGCGGGTGCTGTGGGTGCTGGCGCTGGCGCTGTTCGCGGTGTCGGCCTCGCACCTGGGCCGCTTCCACGCGGCCGCCGACGGCTGGGCGGTGGAGCTCGTCGGCCACCACGCCGCCATTCCCCTGGCGTTCGCCATCCTTTACCAGGATTATCGCTTCGCGCTCGCGGACCTGTTCCTGAAGCGCGCGCTCACGCTGATTGCGCTCGTCGCCATCGCCTTTACGGGCTACAGCCTCGCGACGCTGCTGCCGGCCGGACCGCTGGCCGCCGGCCTGCTGATGGCGCTGTGGGTCGCCACCTCGCTCGTCTCGCCCTGGCTCCACCGCCGGATCGTTCGCTTTGTCGATCACTCGCTGCTCGGCCGCACCGATTACGCGGCGCTCGCGGCCGACATCGGGCAAGCGCTACAGGCGCGCAGCACCATCGACGGCGTGCTCGACATGGTGGCCGAACGGCTGGCGCCGGCACTCGATGCGCGGCGCGTGTGGTGGGAGGAAGACGGCGCCACCACCGCGGGCGAATCGCCAAGGACCACGCAGGCGACGGTGCCGGCGACCGACCTGCCCCGCTACGTGGTCACCGTCGGCGAGCTGACCGGCGGCCGGCGGTTGCTGTCGGACGACCTGGCGCTGGTCGAGACGGTGGTGGCTGCGGCCGCGCGCCGCATCGATCAGATTCGGCTCACGCACGAGCGCTACGAAGTGCAGCTGCGCGAAGAGGAAATGCAGAAGCTGACCGCCGAAGCCGAGCTGAAGGCGCTGCGCGCCCAGGTCAATCCGCACTTCCTGTTCAACGCGCTCACCACCATCGGCTACCTGATCGAATCAGCCCCGCCACGCGCCATGAACACGCTGATGCAGCTGACGGCGCTGTTGCGCGGCGTGCTGCGGTCCGAGGGCGACTTCACCACGCTGGGGCGCGAGATCGAACTGGTGGAGCACTACCTGAAGATCGAACACGAACGTTTCGAAGAACGCCTGCGCGTGCGCGTGGACGTGCCACAG
The DNA here is from genome assembly GCA_038213735.1 of Vicinamibacterales bacterium. GTDB lineage: Bacteria > Acidobacteriota > Vicinamibacteria > Vicinamibacterales > UBA2999 > 12-FULL-67-14b. The sequence goes on from JBBQSP010000009.1 coordinate 54,632, forward strand.
GCCTTGCGGCACTGGCGCATTCCCGCGCTAGTGGTCCAGCCGCTGGTGGAGAACGCGATCAAGCACGGCGTGGCGCCCAGTACGACCGGCGGTGATGTCGAGGTGACGGCCAGGCTTGAGGCGGACGCCGGCGTCGAACGGCTGCACATCGTGGTTCACAACACCGGTGCACCGCTGCAGCCAGGCGCGTTGCGCGACTTGGGCCTGCCCACCGTAGCCCAAGGGGCGAAGGTGGGGGTCGATAACGTCAGGCGACGGCTGGCGGGACACTACGGCCCTGACGCCACGTTGACACTGACCGCCGAGCCGGGCCGTGGCACGGTCGCCGAGCTCGTGGTGCCGCTCGCCGCGGCTGCTGAACTAGACAAGGACGATCGTGATGCCCAAGCTGTTGCGGGTCGTACTGGCCGACGATGAGCGGCCGGCCCGCCGCTTCCTGATCAACCTGCTCAAGACCTTCCCGGATGTCGAGGTGGTGGGCGAGGCGGCGAATGGCACCGACGCCATCGACCTGATCGAGACCCTGAAGCCTGACCTGGCCCTGCTCGACCTCAACATGCCGGAGGCCGGCGGGCTCGACGTGGCGCGGCTGGTGACGGCCGGGGCGACGCCGTCGATTGCCTTCGTCACGGCGTACGACGAATTTGCGGTGCAGGCATTCGAGCTGAACGCGATTGACTACCTGCTGAAGCCGGTGGACCGCGACCGGCTCGCGACAACGCTGGATCGGGCGCGGACCCGCGCTGCCGCAAGCGAGCCCGAGCGCGCGCAGGGACTGGCGGCCGCGTCGGCGGCGCTCGACACGGCCGTGCGCCCCGCGTATCTCGAGCGCATTCCGGTGCGGCGGCGCGATGAAACGGTGATTCTTCCGGTACGGCAAATCGCGTCGGTCGTCGCCGACGGCGACCTGCTGCACCTTACGACGGCGGCCAACGAGCGCTTCACCATTTCGCATCGCCTGCACGCGCTCGAAGCGCGGCTCGACCCGCGGCGGTTCGTGCGCCTCAGCCGCGGCACGCTGGCCGCGGTGGATCAGATCCAGAAGGTCAGCCCGATGCCGGGTGGCACCTACCAGGTGCAGATGGCGAACGGCCAGACGCTGGCGGTCAGCCGCATTCAGTCGCGCGTCCTGCGCGACACGCTGCTCAGGATTTAGATGCGAGATGGACAAACCTAAAGGTTTGTCCCCACGGGACGTCCAAGTCCCCAAGTCCCCAGGCCCCCCAGGCCCCAGTCTTGTGGCAGGATGGCGCCATGCATCGATACCTAGCCTTTCTCGCACTGGCCACGCTCGCCATCATGACGCTTACCAGCCACCCCTCGGCGCAGGACCCGCTCGCACGCGCCAGGGCGCTGCACAAGCAGGTGCCGCTGATCGACGGCCACAACGACTACCCGTGGGCGCTGCGCGGGCTCGATCCCGGGCGTGACTTCAGCAAGGCGGAGATTTCCAAGCCGGTGCCATCGTTGCATACCGACATCCCGCGCCTGCGCCAGGGCGGCGTCGGCGGGCAGTTCTGGTCCGTCTACACCCCGTCGACGATGAAGGGCCAGGAAGCGGTCCGCGTCACATTGGAACAGATCGACATCGTGCATCGCATGACCAAGCGGTGGCCCGAGACGTTCGAGATGGCCTACACCTCCGCCGACATCGAGCGCTCGTTCAAGGCCGGTCGCATCGGCTCGCTCATCGGCATCGAGGGCGGCCATTCGATCGACGACTCCCTGCCGGCGCTGCGCATGTTTTTCGCGCTGGGCGCACGCTACATGACGCTGACCCACAACGGCAACTTGCGCTGGGCGGATGCCGCCGCCGACCAACCGGCGGTGGGCGGCCTGTCGAAGTTCGGCGAGGAGGTGATCCGCGAGATGAACCGGCTGGGGATGCTGGTGGACCTGAGCCACGTGTCGCCTGGAACCATGGAAGACGCGCTGCGCGTCAGCGAGGCGCCGGTGATCTTCTCCCACTCGTCAGCCAAGGCCATCTGCAACGTGCCCCGCAACGTCCCCGACAACGTGCTGCAACTCACCGCCGAGAACGGCGGCGTGGTAATGGTGACGTTCGTGCCGGGATTCATTTCCCAGGCGGTTGCCGACTTTGACGCGAAGCCGGAAGCCGAGCGCAAGGGGCAGGCGCCGCCGACGGCGACGCTGTCGCAGGTCGCCGACCACATCGATCACATCCGCAAGGTCGCCGGCATTGATCACGTGGGCATCGGCGGCGACTTCGACGGGATCAGCTCGGTCATCAGCGGGCTCGAGGACGTCTCGAAGTACCCGGACCTCACCGCGGAACTGCTCAGGCGCGGCTACTCAGACGACGACGTCAGGAGAATCCTCGGGCTGAACGTGTTGCGCGTCATGAAAGGCGCCGAGGCAGTGGCAGCGCGGCTGCAGAAGTCCCGAGCGCCGTCAACCGCCACCATCGAGGAACTCGACGGCAAGTAGGGCTCGGCCGGCGCCCTCGTTGGGCTCGTCGCTTCGCGACTTCGTGGCGCTCACTTCGTTCGTGGGGACGGGTTCCCCTCCGAGGGCGCGACAGCGCCCGAGCCCGACGAAGGCGCGAAGCGCCGAGCCCCACGAGCGAAGCGAGCCCTGCGGTCGCCCGGGGCCCTATTCCGCACGCAGGGCGATCAACGGATCGACCGTGGTCGCCTTGCGCGCCGGGATCAGGCACGCCAGTACGCCTGCCAGTACAAAGACGACGGCGACCGCCGCAAAAATGATCGGATCGCGCGGCGCCGTCTGGTAGAGATACGACGACAGTACGCGGCCGCCCGCGAGGGCGCCGGCAATCCCAATCGCCAGGCCAATCGCGACCAGCGTCAAGCCCTGGCGCAGCACCATGATCAGCACGCTCTCGCGCCGCGCCCCAAGCGCCATGCGCAGGCCGAACTCCTTGGTGCGCTGCGTCACCGAGGTGGCAATCACACCGCCGATGCCGGCGAGCGTCACCAGAAGCGCCAGCGCCGCAAACACGGCCAGCAACGTCGCCGTAAGGCGCGGTGCGGCCAGCGCCTCGGCACGCAGATCGTCCAGCGTTTGCACTTCCTCGATCGGCTGGTTCGGATCGACGCTGTGGATGACGCTGCGCAGGGTGGTGCCGAAAGCGGCAGGGTCACCGGCCATGCGCACCAGCACCTGGCCGGGGAAGCCAAATGGTGACTGCGCCAGCGGCACGTAGACCTGCGCTACCGTCTCTTGCGCGAGACCGAACTGGCGCACATCGCCGACCACCCCGACGATGGTGAACCACTGGGTCTGGCCGGTGGGAACACCCCGCGGTGTGGGCACCGGCAACGCGATGCGGCTGCCCACCGGGTCGGTGCCTTCCCAGTAACGCGTCATCGCCTGGTTGATCACGATGACGCGCATGGATTCCTCGGTGTCGAGGTCGTTGAACGCGCGGCCGGTGACGAGTGGCACACCGATGGTGGCGAAGTACTGCGAACTCGCCACCCGGACGTCGGTGGTGGGACGCCGCTCGGGATCATCGCTGACGCGCCCTTCGATGTCGAAGCGGATGGTGCCCGGGGCGCCGCCGCCGAGCGGCACCGCGTTGGTGATCGCCGCGGTGCTGACCCCGGGTGCGGCCTGCAGCCGCTCGAGCACCGGCAAGTAGAGTTTGCGCAACTCGTTCACAGTTGGATAGCGCGAGAAGTTGCCGTAGATCTGCGCCGACAGGACGCCGTCCGATCGGTAGCCGGTTTCGACGCGCTGCAGCCGATAGAAGCTGGCCAGCAGCAGCCCGGCGCCGACGAGCAGCATCACCGACACCGCCACCTGCGCCACGATCAGCGCGCCCTGGATGCGGCGGCGGCCGACGGTCTCGCCCGCCTGGCCACCGCCCTGCTTGAGCGCCGTGACCAGGTCAACGCGACTGCCCACCGCCGGCAGCGTGCCGAACAGCAATCCCGTCAACACCGACACGCCGAGCGTAAACAGCAGCACCACCGGGTCGAGCGTGACCTCGCCGGTCCGCGACGTGAACCGGCCGACGAACGTGGTCAGCATGCCGATGGTGACCCACGCGAAGCCGACGCCGACGAGGCCGCCGAAAGCGCCGAGCAGCATGCTTTCGGTGAGCAGTTGACGCACCAGCCGCCCGCGGCCGGCGCCGAGGGCTGCGCGCATGGCCAGCTCGCGGTCGCGGCCGAGCATGCGCGCCAGAGTGAGGTTGGCGACGTTCGCGCACGCGATCAGCAGCACCAGCCCGGTGATGCCGAGCAGGATCAGCAGCAACTCGCGCGCGCCGCTGGTCAGCGCATCGCGCACCGGTACCGCGGTCGCGCGGAAGCCCGAGGTCTCGGGCCGGTAGATCTGCGTGTGGTCCTGCGTGAAGGTGTGGCAGATCGCGCCGACGGCGCTGGCCGCCTGCGCGGGATCGACCCCCGGCTTGAGCCGGCCGAACACGTTCAGCGCGCCGAAGGCGCGGCGGTTCTGCGCCATCTGCCGCTCGCCGTTGGCGCGGAACGGGCACGCCAGCACCGGCATGTAAACGTCGTTCTCCTGTGGGTAGTGCGGCACGTTGGGCAGCACGCCAATCACGCGGTGCGGCCGGTCGTTCATCTCGAACACCTGGCCGACGATGTTGGGGTCGCCGCCGAACTTGGTGCGCCAATAGGTGTGGCTGAGCACCAGCACGGCCTCGGCGCCCTCCACATCGTCACTGACTACGAAGGTGCGGCCGACGATCGGCTTGATGCCCAGCAGATCGAAAAAGTTGGCCGAGACGACGCCGGTGTCGACGCGGTCGGGTTCGCCGCGGTTGAGCAGGTCGAAGCTCATCTGGTGGTATTCGACCAGGCCGTCGAACACGTCGGTGGCGCGTTGGCGGTAGTCGTAGTACTCGGCGATCGCCACGCCGACGGTGGGCTGGCCCGAGAGCGGACGCGACTGCTGCAGGACCACGAGGCGGTCGCCGTGCTCGTACGGCAGCGGCTTGAGCAGGACGCCGTTGATCACGCTGAAAATCGCGGCGTTGGCGCCAATGCCGAGACCGAGGGTGATGACCGCCAGCGCGGCATAGCCGGGGCGCTTGACCAGCGCGCGGGCGCCGTAACGCAGGTCGGCGACGAGCGTCTCGAGCCAGCTCACGCCGCGGGCGTCGCGGGTTTCTTCCTTGTGCTTTTCCATTGGCCCAAAACTCCTGAGCGCGCGGGTGCGCGCTTCGCCGGGACTCATGCCCTGCTGGATGTTCTTCTCGGTTTCCATCTCGATGTGGAACCGCACCTCCGCATTCAGGCCGCGATCGAGTTGATCGCCGCGCCACAGGGCGTGCAGCCGCTTCCACATACGTTTCCCTATGCCTCGCTGGCGAGAATCTTCGCCACCGCGCCGGTCATTCGTTCCCACTGCGCGGTCTCGTCCTTGAGCTGCCGGGCGCCGGTGCGGGTGAGGTGGTAGAACTTGGCCTGGCGGTTGTTCTCGGACGTGCTCCACTCCGAGTCGATCCAGCCGGCGGTCTCGAGGCGCTGCAGCGCCGGGTAGAGCGAGCCCTGGTTGACGCGCAGCGCGTTGTCGGAAATCTGCTGGATGCGCTGCGAGATCCCCCAGCCGTGTTGCGGGCCAAGCGCCAGCGTCTTCAGGATGAGCAGGTCGAGCGTGCCGTGCAGCAGATCGAGTTTGGCCACGTTATTGTCCGGTCCGGGCGGGAAGTTTCTTGTTGGTCCAGTCTTCGATCGAGCCGTCGTAGATCCGGGCGTCGTACCCGAGGTGACGCGCCACGAAATAGGTCACCGACGCGCGCATGCCGACCATGCAGTAGCTGACGAGCGGCGTGTCTTTCGCCGCGCCAATCGCCGCGAACTTCTTCTCGAGCTCGGCGTCGGGCAGGAACTTGCCGGTGCTGTCGAACAAGGTGTTCCACACCAGTTGCCGCGCGCCGGGCAGGTGGCCGGCGACATGCATCCCGCCCATGCCGCCATCGGCGCCGGTAAACTCGGCATCGGGCCGCGCATCGAGCAAAGTCATTCGTGGGGTGGACAGGCGTTCGGTGAGCCAGTCGGCGTTGACGACCCGGTGATGCTGGGCCGAGGAAGAAGGCGAGGTATCTGTGTCCAATCTGTGTCTAATCGGTGGCCCTGTTTCGGTGGCTCCGCCGTGGGCCTTCCAGGCGGTGATGCCGCCATTCAGCATCCGCACCTGTCGGTGGCCCAGGTAGTCGAGCGTGATGAACAGGCGCGACGCCGGCATGGGCGAACCGTAGATGATCACCTTCGACGTGTCCGTGACACCTGCCGACGCGAAGGTCTCCCGTAATCGTGTAACCGGCGGCAGCTCCGATCTCAGTCCTGGCTGGTCGATGGCAATGTCGCCATAGCGGATGAAATGGGCGCCGGGTATGTGGCCCGTCTCGAAATCAGCAGGCGTGTTGGCGATGGTCAGGACGACCACCGCGGGATCTTTCAGGGCCGCGGCCAATTCGGCCGGCGTGACGAGCAGGCCGGGTGTGGTGGCCGCCACCACGGCGAGGGCGACGAGTAGTGTCGACATTCGACAGAAGAATGCGCCGGGCTCTTGTCGAATGTCAACAAGAGCCCTCAAAAAGGCTGGGACGAACTAATACAGGAAGGGAATCATTTAATCGCGGCGATGATCCGCTTGGCGAACTCGCCTTCGTTGCCGGCGTGCCAGCGCCACACCACCACGAGGTCGTGATCCGGTGAGATGAGAATCGTGTTGCTGCCCGCACCACGCGCCCCGTACACGTTCGACGGCAAACCCGGATAGTTCTTGCCCTGGGTGTTGAGCCACCACAGGTACCCGTAGTCAGGGCTGTTGGCCACCTTGCTCGGTGCCACGGCCTCTTTCACGAACGCCGGCGGCAGGATCTGCTGGTCACCCCACTTGCCGCCGCGCAGCCACAAGTAGCCGAAGCGCGCCATGTCCCACGAGTTAATCCAGACGCCGCCGCCCCAACGCGTGCCGCCGCTGACCGACGGCATCTTCCGGCCGTCGATGGTGACGTAGCTGTTGTGGTACGGCACCCACTTCCACGAGTTGGAGCCGCCGATCACGCTCATCACCTCGTCGCGGAACACTTCGGGCACGGGCTTGCGGAAGGTCTGCAGCAACGACATGCCGAGGCGGTTGATGCGAACGTCGTTGTACTCGTAGAACGTGCCCGGCCGCTTCAGCTCGCGCGGCTTGCGTTCACCGTCGCCGAAGGCCTCGGCGCCGACGAAGTCGTGGTTCTTGCCGAACATCGCGCCTTCCCACTCGGTTTCCTGTTGCAGGTGCATCTTCCAGGTGACCTGCGCGTTGCGCGGCGAGTCGTAGCCGCCGTCCTTGATGGTGGCGCCCACCGGCGCGTCGAGGTTGGCGATCTTGCCGTCGCGGATGGCGATGCCGGCCACGGTCGCCATCATGCTTTTCGCCACCGAGTAGGTGGGATCGACCCACGTCGAGTCGCCGAACTCGGCCACGACGTAGCCCTTGTAGATGACCAGGCCGTTGGTCGTGGCGCGCTTGGTCGGGACCGAACCGAGCAGGGTGCCGAAGATCTTCTCCTGGTCGGAGAAGTCCATCTCGCGCCGCGACTCGCGCGTCTGCGCCCAGGCGACGGCCTCGGCCAGTCTGGCGGGGTCGAGGCCCAACTCCGCGGGCGCCTTCTTCTCCCACGTGCCCGCCGGCGGATAGTACGGTGCGGTCTGCGCGGCGGGCGCGGCCGCCAGATACATCCACAGAAGCACAGAAGCACAGAAGCACGGCGCCAAGACTCCAAGTGCCAGGCTTCGAATGCGTCGGATTGCGAACGTCATAGATAGGTCTCCGTGTTTTCGTGTTTCCGTGCGAGGCATTCTAGTATCCGGGCCCGAGCAGCACCGCATTCATGAACAACAACATCGTTGACTCCGTAAACGCACGATAGTTCGGATCTTCAGCAAAGCCGATCACGTGGCCCTGCCCGAAGGGCTGATGCATGAGGAACGCCTTCTGCACGAGGATGTCCTGCGCTTCGGGCCAAATCAGGCCGGAGGCGATCAGCTGGTCCTTGGCGGCGTAGACGCCGACGTTGCGGCCGCTGTTCAACTTCAGCGGCGCGAACACCCGGTTGCCTTCGATCATCACCTGCGTCTCGGCATCGCTGCCGGCCGTGAGCCAGTGATTGGTGTCGAGCGTCACGCGCAGGATGGCGCCAGGCTGGGACGCCGGCCGCTCGCGATCCGGCTGGATCGCCTTGTCGTAATCAAACGCCTCACCGGGTTTCGGCGCGGCACCTGAGGCACCCGAGGCAGCTGAGGCACCCGCGCCACTGGGCGGCGGGATGTCGGGCCGCCCGTCTTTCAGCAGCCCCGTCGTGTCCAACAACCCGACACTCGATCCGGTCGCCCACCGGGTGGCTTCCGCCATGGTCACCAGCGTGCCGCCGCCGCGCAGCCAGTCCTTCACGCGGTTCAGCACGGCGTCGTTAATGGTGCCGGCGAAGTTGCCAGACGGCATGACGATGACGTCGTAATCGTTGAAGTTGGCGCGGCCAAGCGAGCTGGTCCGCACGGCGGTGACGTTCTGGCCGAAGCGCCGCTCGAGCGTGAACCGCGTCCACCCGGCCGACAGCGTGTTGGTGGGCGTGTCCCACACCAGCAGCACTTTCGGCGCCTTCAACGCCTGCACGTCGTTGCTGCCGAGGGACGTTCCCTCGTCTACCCACGATGAATCGATCGGCACCAACTCCACGCTGTGACGCTGCGCCAGCGCGGTCAGCTTCGCGTTGAGGTCGGCCGGATTCTCGATGTTGCGGAAGAACGCAGTACCAATCGGGTAGCGCCGGCCGTTGTGCGTGAATGGGCCGCCGACGCTGCGAATCTTGAGGCCCTGCTTCAAGGCGTCGGCCGCCACCGCCGCCGCGCCCGATCCCCACGGCATCAGGTAGCCGACCTTGGCCGCCGGCAGCGTCCGCGCCGGCATGGGTGCGCCGTACTGCGACGGCATGGGCGTGGTCTTGACAGCCACCGCGGTCGGGCTCGTGACCAGCTCGACGTCGAACAGCATGGGCAGGTTCCACGCGGTGATGTCGTAGATCTGATCGTTCAGGCGCATCTTGCGGCGCTCTTCCTGCTTGCGGACGAACTCGGCCGGCATGTCGGTTTTCGGATCCAGCAGGTTGCGCGCCATGCGCGCGGTCGGCTGCGCGTTGGATACGAGGTAGGTGCCGACGGGCAGCGTGCGGGACGCCAGCTTGATCGGTTCCTCGGCGCGGCGGACTTCAATGCCCTGCGTCGCCAGGTTGCGGGCCAGCAGATCGGCGCGCGACGGATCGTGTCCCGGCACGATCAGGTAGTCGCGAATCAGCCCCTTCTCCCCCTCGGCGACGGCACTACGCCGGTACTCGAGGTAATCGCGCATCAGGCGCTCGCGGTTGCGGGCCGAAGTGATCGCCGTGGTGATGGCGGCGTTGAAGTGATGCATCACGCCGTCGCGATAGGTCAGCGTGTCGCCGTCGCTCCTGGCAAAGGCCAACCCGCGCGCCGACGCTTGTTCGTAGGTCATGCCGATCGAGCCCTGAAAGGTCGGCCAGGAATCGCCGTAGCCCGGATAGAACGCGTCGTAGACCTCGCGGATGTAATAGGCCCAGCCGCGCTCGTCGAAGCGCGCGCCGTTGGCGCGACCGAGCAGTTCCCACGCCGCAATCTGGCTCTTGGTGATGTGCGGGTTCAGTGGATCGGCCGGCGGCGCGAAGTAGTAGCTGTTGTCGCCGCCCATCTCGTGGAGGTCGACGGTGACCTGCGGGACGTACTCGAGCCCAATCTTGATGCGGCCGCGCGTCTCTGGCTGCGACTGGGCAAACCAGTCGCGGTTCATGTCGAACAGGTAGTGATTGCTGCGCCCGCCGGGCCACGGCTCGTCATGCTCGGCACTGTATGGCGCGGCATCGGGCGAGGCGGCGCGGCCCAGCAGGTTCTGAGCCACGAACCGGGCGCGGCCATCCGGGTTCTGCATCGGGTCGATCAGCACCAACGCATCGCGCGTGACCGCATCCACTCCGGCGTCGCCTTGTGACGCCAACAGGTGATACGCCTCGGCCAGCGCCGCGTCGGACGAAGAGATTTCGTTGCCGTGCACGCCGTGCACCAGCCACACCACGACCGGCAGTTCGCGGGCCAGCCGATCGGATTCTGCCGGCGCCACGCCGCGCGGGTCGGCAAAGCGCTGCAGGTCGGTCTTCACCTGCTCGAGCCTCGCAATGCGATCGGCGCTGCCAATCACCATCAGCCACAGCGCACGCCCCTCCCAACTGCGCGCGTACTCGATCAGCCGCGAGCGGGTCGGCGCCGCTTTCTGCAGGGCCTGCAGATACTGGGCAACCCCTTCCGGCGGCGTGATCACCTCGCCGTGGTCGTGCCCCAGCACCTGCTTGATCGTGGGGATGGCCGGGTCATACTTCGCGCCCGGCCACAGAGCTGGTTCCTGCGCTGTTGCGGACGTCAGCCACAGAGGACACAGAGAACACAGAGCCAAAACACTAAAGACAAGACGCCTGCTCATTTGTCGAAGTACTCCACTAGCTGCTGTGCGAAGCGGCCGAGGCGGTCTTCAGCCTCGCCGTAGTTGCCCGTGATCGCGTTGCCCAGGAACGACACGACGATCGGCCCGGAACGCGCGTAGATGATGCCGACGTCGTTGGCCAGCACCGGCGGGAAGTCGCCGGTCTTGTGCGCGACGGGCACCGAGAGGTAGTGATTCAGGCGGCGCTGTCCGGCCAGCTGGGCGCGCAGCATCCGCAACATGTCGTCGCAGCTGGCCGCCGAGGCGATGGTCTTCTTTTCGATCGCCTCGAGCATCTGGCCCGTGGCCCGCGCGCTGATCTCGCCCAGCCAGTAGGCGCGGTCGCTATTGGTCTTGCCGTTTCTGTCGTCGGTGGGCTTCAGTGCGTTGTACTTCGCAAACAGCTCGCCGGTGGTCTGCGTCAACTTCAAGCCACCGTCGTAGCCCTGTTGCGCCAGCCACGCGTTGACGCGCGCGACGCCGCCCACCTTGGCGATCGCCAGGTCGGTGGCGGTGTTATCGCTCGTGATAATCATCTGCAACAGCACGTCGCGGAAGGTCGGCTGCAGGCCCGCGTCGTGGTGACGGAAGATACCGGAGCCGCCGCGGATGTCTTCTTTGCGAACCGTGACACGCTCGTCGAGCTTGAGCTCGCCGCGCTCGGCCATTTGGAACGCCAGCACCAGGACCGGGATCTTGATGACGCTGGCGCTGTTCAGCAGCACACCGTCGCCGGCCCCGGCAGTCTCGCCTGTCGTGAGGTGTTTCACCCAGATGCCGGCTGTGCCTGGAAACTCCTTACCCGCTGACGTGACAAGGGTCTGCAGGCCGCCCGATTGCGCAAGCGCGGGCGCTGCGAGGACGAGCGAGAGCACGAGGACGCCGACGTATCGCACGCCGCATAGCTTAGCGGATCAGGGTGCCTGAGGGGCCTAAGGTGGCGAAGGTGGCGGATAATCAGGAGATGGCGCACCTCTATCCAATCCGCATGACCTGGACGGGTAACACCGGCACGGGAACCGCGCATTATAAGGGCTACCAGCGGACCCACGAGTACTCGGTGCCGGGCAAACCCGTGATTCCCGGTTCGTCAGACCCCGCCTTCCGCGGCGACGCCACGCGCTACAACCCGGAAGAACTGCTGGTCATGTCGCTGTCGTCGTGCCACATGCTCTGGTATCTCCACCTCTGCGCCGAGTCCGGCGTGGTGGTGACGGAGTACGTAGATGACGCGGTGGGGACGATGGTCGAAGTGAAGGAGACCGGCGGTCACTTCACCGAAGTGATCCTGCGGCCGGTGGCAACGCTGCGGGCGGGCAGCGATGCTGCGCTGGCGGCGCAGCTTCACGAGAAGGCGCACCACCTGTGCTTCGTGGCTAATTCGGTGAACTTCCCCGTTCGTTGCGAGCCGTCCATCCGATCCGCCTAAAGCCGGACGCCACAGCTGCCAACCTTTTACAGCCGGAGCGCATCAAAGGCGGTCATGGACCGCCTGTCCCGGGACCTTCGCCACGCCGCCGCCCGCTTGGTCCGCGATCGCGGGTTTGCGGCCATCACCATCATCACGCTAGCGCTCGGGATCGGCGCCAACACCGCGGTGTTCAGCCTGGTGCAGACGGTGCTGCTCCGTCCGCTGCCCTACGGCGATTCGGGCCAGGTGGTCGTCGTGTGGGGACCGGACCGTTCGGAAACCACACACCTGTCGTTGCAGGAGGTCGTGAACTACGGCCGCGAGTCGCGGAGCCTGGCGGCGATGTCGGGCTACCAGGAAGTCGATGCCAACCTCACCGGCGGTCAGGAACCCGAGCGCGTGCGAGCGGCATCGGTCACGCCAAACCTGTTCGAGGTGCTGCGCGTGCCGGCCGCGCTTGGCCGAGCGGCTACAGCCGCAGATGTGGAGGGCGGCGTCAGCGACGTGATCGTGCTCAGCCACGGACTGTGGCAGCGGCGCTTTGGCGGCGCCGCCGACATCGTCGGCAGCACCATCCAGGTGAACGGCGCCGCGCGCACGGTGATGGGCGTCATGCCCGCGTCGTTCCGATTGCCGGGCGACTACCTGGCGCAGCGGCCCACCGAGGCGTGGATGCCGCTGGTGGTGACTGAGGCCAACCTCGGCGCCTGGGGTAACCGGTCGTTCACCGGCGTGGCCCGCCTGCGAGACGATGTGTCGCCGCCGGCGGTCGCCGCAGAGTTGGCAGCGATCGCGGATGGCTGGATCAAGGCCGGCTTCGTGCGCGCGCAACCTGATGGCAGCCTGGGCGGCCTCGCGCGGCGGGCGGTGACGGTGCAGGACTTCATCACCGGAGGATCGCGCACCGCGCTGTGGATCCTGATGGGCTCGGTCGCGTTCGTGCTGCTGATCGCGTGTGCCAACGTCGCCAACCTGCAACTGGCCCGCGCCGACGTGCGGCGCCGCGAAGTTGCGGTGCGTGCCGCCCTCGGCGCGGCTCGTGGCGACATCGTGCGGCAGTTGCTCACCGAAAGCGTGTTGCTGGCCATCGCCGGCGCCACGGCGGGCCTGGGTGTCGCGTGGGCGGCGTTGCGCATCGTGATCACCATGCGGCCCGCCAACCTGCCGCGCGTGGAAGACACCGGGCTCGATGCCACGGTGCTGGCCCTCACGGCGCTGCTAGCGGTGGCTACCGGAGCGCTGTTCGGCCTGTTGCCCGCACTGCAACTGTCACGTCCCGATGTGACGAGCATCCTGAAGGACGGCGGACGCAGTGGCACCGCCGGACGTTCGCGCCAGCTCACACGCCGCGGCCTGGTGGTGCTGCAGATGGCCTCGTCCGTGGTGCTGGCCCTGGCAGCGGGCCTGCTGATTCGCAGCCTGGTGGAGCTGAACCGCATCGACCTGGGATTTAGTCCCGCCAACGTCCTCACGGCGCAATTGCAGGTGCCGGCGACCGACTATCCACAACCCGCCGACGTGGTGCGTTTCTATCGAGAGCTCGACGAGCGTCTGCTGCAGATCCCCGGCGTTCGCGCGGCGGGTGCGGTGCGCGTGCTGCCGCTGTCGCGCAGCATCGGCGACTGGTCGATCAAGATCGAGGGCCGGCCGCATGTGCCCGAGGAGAATCCGAGCGGCGACTTCCAGTCCGTGACCCCCGGTTACTTCGAGGCGATGGGCCTGGGCCTGGCGCGCGGACGGTTCCTGACCGCCGCCGATCGCGAGGACGCGCGGCCGGTCGTGGTCATCAACGAGACCATGGCGGCGCGCTACTGGCCTGGTGCAGACGCGATTGGCCGGCAGTTCATGATGGGCACCGACGACAAGCCGTGGCTGACTATCGTCGGGATCGTGAAGACGGTGCGGCATAACGCGGTGGTCGAGGAGCCGCGCGCGGAGATGTACGTGGCACACGCGCAGTTGCCGGCGCATATTCGATCGGCGCCGCGTGGCATGACGCTGGCCATCAGGACCAACGGCGACCCGCTGGCCGTGGCCGGCGCGGTTCGCGACGCCGTGCGCGCAGTTGATCGCAACCTGCCGGTCTCGGACATTCGCGCCATGGAGGCGGTCACGGCCGAAGCGCTGTCGCAGCCGCGATTCGTGACGTTCCTGCTCGGGGTCTTCGCGGCCATCGCGCTCACGCTGGCGGTTATCGGGATCTACGGCACCATCTCGCTGCTGGTAGCCGAACGCACACCGGAGATGGGCATCCGTTTGGCCCTCGGCGCCGAGCGCGCAAACATCCTCAAGCTGATTCTCGGCCAGGGCCTCGGGCTCACGCTCACCGGACTCGGGCTTGGCCTCGCCGGCGCGGTCGTGCTGACGCGAACGCTGGCCGGCCTCGTCTACAGCGTAGGCACCCTGGATCCGCTCACGTTCGCCACGGTGCCGGCGTTGTTAGGCGGAGTGGCACTGCTCGCGTGCCTGATGCCGGCGCTGCGCGCTGCCTCCGTGGATCCGATTACGACGCTGCGGCAGTAAAGGGGGGCCTTCCCTTGCGGCTAACGCCCGCGATCTCCTGATATTTACTGACGCCGAGTGGTCGCGCTGGATGAGAATAGGGTGTCCGATGGATGGAGCCCCCCCCCCCCAATCAGCGGCCTTGGCTACCGATCGAGGCTCGCATTGTGCTGGTCGCGCTCGGCTTTCGCCTGGTCGCCGCATTTGTTGCCTTCCTGAGCAACGTGACCATTCCGGTCTACCAGGAACAGCAGTTCTCGGTGTTCTCGACGCCGCACCTGTTCTGGGATTCGATGGCACGGTACGATTCCGGGTGGTACTACGGCATCGCGTCGGCGGGCTACGCCTTCGTCGAGGGCGGGCGCAGCAACCTGGCGTTCTTCCCGTTGTACCCGGTCCTGATGGGCGTCGGCGGCCGTCTGCTCGGCGGCGCCCAGGAGCACTTCTACCTCGCGGGCGTGGCGATCTCGTGGCTCGCGTTCGCTGCCGCCATGCCACTGCTATTCCGCCTGGCACGGCTCGACCTGTCTCGCGAGGCGGCGCTCAGGGCGACGACGCTGGCGGCGGTGTTTCCGTCGGCTTATTTTTTTGGCGTCGTCTATAGCGAGAGCCTGTTTCTTCTCGCGCTGGTGGGCGCTGTCCTGGCGCTACGCACCCGGCACTGGGGTCTCGCCATGGTGGCCGGTGCAGCGTTGACCGCCACCCGGGTCAACGGCGTGATGTTCCTGCCGGCGCTGGCGTGGATCGCATGGACCTCGGCCGAGCCTCGCTGGCGCGACCGCGGATGGGCGATCGCCGCGGTCGCCCTCAGCCTGGCCGGCATCGGCAGCTACTGCGTCTACAACTACCAGCTCAGTGGCAATCCGTTCGAGTGGTACGCCAGCATCACGCGGTGGGGCTACCACCCGGGCGGCAATCCGGCCAGCGGCTTGTACGCCATCGGCCATGCGCTGCTGACGCGGCCCATGACCTTCCTGAGCGAGCGTATGGCGCCGTACGACACGCTGAACGCGATGTCGGCGATGTTCGCCCTGGCCACCACACCGTGGATCTGGCGCCGGTTCGGCGCCGGCTATGCGCTCATCGTGCTGCTCGGCATCGCGCTGCCCTTGTCATCCGGCCAGTACGAGGGCCTGGGCCGCTACTGCGCAGTGCTGTTCCCCCTCCCCCTGCTGATCGGCGGCCTCGAAGGCGAGGCGCGGCATTCGTGGCTAATCGCAGGCTCGGTGCTCTTCTTCACGCTCGGCCTGGTGTTGTTCAGCAACGTATACCCCCTGTTCTGACCAGGAAGGGAAGGGAGCAGGTGGTGAATTCAACCCGATCACCACACTCCGGCAGTAGGGGGCCTCAGCTCATCCGTGTCGCGCCCAGCCTCTGTTACGCTCTGGGCGGGAGATCACGCCATGACAACTGTCGCGCCTCTCGCACTCGCACTCGCCTCCGTGTTGCTGCAGCCCGCCGGCACCGTGGTGCCGAACTTCTCGGGGACCTGGACGCTGGATGAACGCCGCAGCGATTCAGCGAACCAGGAGCGGTATGTCAGCCCAATGATCGTGGTCATCAGCCAAACCGATGCCTGGACGCTCGTCGTCGAAACCAGGCGCGGCGAACGGGTCGAGACCATGAAGTTCGTGATCGAGCCGGCACCCGACACGCCCGGGATGATCGGCGCCGGCACGCGCCGGGCGTATTGGGACGGCCCGAAGCTGGTGACCGAAGGGGGCGGCAACGTCCAGGGAAAGACCGTCTCGGTTCGGGCCGTGAGAACGCTCAACGCCACCGCCACCGAGATGACGGTGGAATCAATGGTCGCCGTCCAGCATGGCTACACGCTGCGCGGCGCGCAGACCTACGCGCAGGTCAAAGACGTCTTTACGCGAACGGTGAAATGAACACTCACTCCGCGATGTAGCGCCATGGCGCCGACGGATTCGCGCGGTGCCAAATGGTGAAGAACGGGCGGCCGGGTTGCGGCTTGCCGTCGGCGCCAGGGGCGTTGGGGACGATGTGGCCGATGGTGACGCCGAAGTCGCCGCTGGCGGCGACGATGGTCTTGAGGTCGGCGCCCCACTTGACGGGACTACCGGGCGCCTGCGAGCCGCCGCCGACGCCGACGCCGATGCGGTCGTTGCCGACGATGAACACCGGCACGTCGGGTGGGCCCAGGTTAATCGCGTCTGGACTGCCGTATTTCGTGAACGCGGGCCCAATCCCCATGGTCTGGGCGGCGTCCGAGAACGCCGTCTCGGCGTCGGAGAGGCTCTTTCGATACTGCTCGATCAGTGCGGCGTCCTTCGTGGGCTCGACGATCGCGGCCGGCAGCACGTTCGCCATTGGCGTCAACGGCGGCATGGCCTTGGCCTGTCCGCGTTTGTAGACGGCGACGCGCCAGCCCGCCGCCTGTTTTTGCCAGTACGCCAGGTACTTGAGCGGCGTTTCCTTGCCGTCAGCGGTCCGCAGGCTCATGAACCCGGCGGTGAAGCCGTGGCGGCCATCGCCGGAGATGGCGGCGCGCAGCGGCGTCCACTCGATCGTCGCGCCGGCATTCGCCTTGTTCTGGCGCAACGCTTCAATCGCGTTCGCCTTGCCCGACGCAATCCCACCGGCGTGGGTGAGCAGGATGTCGTCGCCGAACATCGCCGACAGGCCATTCACCACGTCGGACTTACCACTCGCCACCGAAAAGGCGCGGTCGGCGGCAAGCAGTTCATCGACGACCTGTTGAGGTGTCGTTTGCAGTGCGTTGAGAGTGGGGACGAACAGCAGCAGGAGCAGCAATGGTTTCTTCACGTTAGAAGATTTGCCGATGGGGAGAGAAAGTAACCGAGGTCTTGAGGTCTTGAGGTCTTGAGGCTTGGATGGCAGCCAAGTCCTCAGGTCCGCAAGACCTCAGGACCCCTTAAACGCCGTACTTTTCTGGATCCCACAGCAACCCGAGCTCGGTCGGCGGGGCCATGAAGCCCGCCAATGCCGAGGCGGCGACGACCGACGGCGAGGCGAGGTAGCCTTCGCCGCCCAGTCCCATGCGGTTCTGCCAGTTGCGGTTGAACGAGGTGATCGCGCGCTGGCCCTTCTCGAGGGCATCGCTGCCCTGCCCGAAGCACGGTCCGCACCACGACGCGCGGATCTGGCCGCCGACGTTACGGAACACGTCGGCAATCGACTCGCCGCCCAACCGCGGGTCCGGTCGCTCGATCAGCAACTTGACGCCGCCGGAGCCGGGAAACACCACCAGTTCCTTCTGGACCTTCGTTAGCCCTTTCGCGCGGGCCGCCACCAGCACGAGCGCGGCCGAGAGCAGGTCGTCGTAGCTGCCGTTGGTGCACGAACCGATCATCGCCTTGTCGAACACAATGCGCTCGCGCGCTACCTCTTCGGCCGGGAACGCGTTGCCGGGGCTGAACGGCTTGGCGATCATCGGCGTGATCTCGTTCAGCAC
>JBBQSP010000010.1:0-71813 GCA_038213735.1 Vicinamibacterales bacterium
GGCGACGAGAACGGTCCGTCCCCATGTGAACTTCTTAGAAATCGTGTGACTCGAACGATGGCTCATGGTGTCTCTTAGTGCAATCCGATTGCCAATATGACTTAACAACGATTCAACAGTGACTCAATGTCCTATTAAGTCACTTGATTACGCACATATTAAGCGTTTTTCATGCTCTGATCCAGGACTTAAAGACCCCTTGAACGGTCTCTAGTGAATGGACTAAGTGTTCTGTATTGGCTCTTGCGCAGGCTTTAGTAATGAGATTTGTTACAATAAGTCGTTTATTAAGTGCAAGTTAATGGCAAGAGTTCCTTTATGGAACACTAAATCTCAATTCGGAACGTTTGAGCTGAAGGGATCAGACGTACAAAACATGGGCCCGGACACCCCTGGAAATGTCCGGGCCTAAGGTCGTGCTGAGACGAAAGCGGTTAGTGCACGACGGGAGTGAGCGCGAGCGTACGGCGCTGCAAGCGCCAGTCTTCCGCCAGAATGCCCCACAGCACTTGATCGTGATACTGGCCGTGCCGCAGGAACGACCGGCGGAGCACGCCCTCCTGCACCGCGCCAACCTTGCGCAGGGCGCCGTTGCCGCGGCCGTTGGCCACCGCCGCGCGCGCTTCGAGGCGGCGGGCGCCGACGACGTCGAACGCGAAGTCGAGCACCAGCCGCGCGCCCTCAACGAACACGCCGGTGCCCCAGTACTGCGCGCCAAGGACGAAGCCCCACTCGGCCGAGGCGAAGCCCGGCTCGAGTGAACGCAGCTGGAAGATGCCGATCGCGGTGTCCATGCCGGAGGGGACGACCGCGAAGCAGGCGTAGTTGCCGGCCTGGCGTTCGCGCTGCGCCCACAGGATGAAGCGCTCGAAGCCTTCGACCGTGGTCGGCGGCGGCGAGATGAAGCGCGACACTTCCTCGGTGGTCAGCATCGCCAGCAGCGAGGCCGCATCGTTGAGGCGCAGTTCGCGCAGCGTGCAGCCGTTGCCGGCCATCTCCGGCAGGCCCGCTTTCCAGTCACTCGTCGTGACGGTGGTCGTCGTGGGGGAGTTCAGCATCTTAACGGTCCGCTTCAGCACGGGTTGATTGGGGGCCACCATGACTACCTGCCTCCGTTGGCGTTGCCGGCCGAGCAATTGCCCCACACGATGTTGTCGCCACCGTTGAAGCCCCAGACGATGTTGTTGCCCCAGACGATGTTGTCGTCGTTATTGCCCCACACGATGTTGTCTTCCCGCACCCTGGCGTTCGAGCAGTTGCCCCAGACGATGTTTCCCCAGTCGTTGCCCCAGACAATGTTGTCATCCCAGTTGGAGCGGGTCACGTTCCCCCACACGACGTTCTCGTCCCAGAAGCCCCACACGATGTTCTCGGCCCAGTTGCCCAACACCACGTCGTTGCCCAATGCGAGGCTGTCGCCCCAGACAATGTTGTTGCCCCACACAATGTTGTCCCAGGCGTTGCCCCAGACGATGTTGTCGTTGAGCGCGTCGAAGCCCCACACGATGTTGTCTTCCCAGCGCGCCATGCGCACCGAGGCCTTGGCCTCCGGCATGAAACGGTCGCCGTAAACCACCTGGGCCCCCCAGCTCACGAGCTGGCTGTTCTTGTCGAGGTTCGACGTCGGCATGGTCTCCGCCGTCAGCCAGCGAGTGCCCGTTTCCGCGACGGGGTTGATGATGGTCGCCATCTGCACGGCGCCCTCCACGTTGAGCGCGCCGGCGCCCTGGGCCAGCGTGTCGAAGCCCGGCAGGTCGCGCGCCGTGAACTGCAGCGCCATCTTGACGGTGTTCGCCGACATTTTGGGGTTGGCGGTCAGCATCAAGGCCGCGGCACCCGCGACGCGCGGCGACGCCATGCTCGTCCCCGACAGCACCAGGTAGGAGGAAGCGCGCCGATCGTGGCGGCCCTTCACGAGGCGGTTGACGTTACCGGCGAGCTTGCTGCCTTTCGCCGACAGCGACACCACGTTGACACCCTCAGCCACCAACTCCGGCTTCGCCAGCAGGTCGAAACGCGTCGGCGCGCGCGAGCTGAAGTCAGCGACCCGGTCATCAGCGAACTCAACGGTGCCCTTGGTGTCGAGCGCGCCCACGCACACCGCCGACGGGGCGTTGCAGGGCACGCCGACGCCGCCAAAACCAGGCTGGCTGGTCAGCGGATTGATGCCCATGTTACTGGCCGCGGTCACCACCACGATGCCCTTGCGCGACAGCCGTTCAACAGCCTGCACCAGGGGGTCGGTCACGGCCGACTCGAACACCGGGTGGCCGAGCGACAGGTTGACGACCCGAATCTTATAGGTGAGATGATTAGCCGCGACCCATTCCAGTGCGTCGATCACGTCACTGGTGTTGCCCGAGCAGTCGTTGCCGAGCACCCGCAAGACGACCAAGTCAACAGACGGGTCGACACCGGCGTACTCGCCGCCCGACGCCGCGCCGCTGCCGGCGATGGTTCCCGCGACGTGGGTGCCGTGGCCACAGTTGTCGATCGGCCTGGTACCTCCGCTGACGAAGTCCACGTAAGCCCGGATATGCGTGACCGGCAGGTCCACCTGCGGCTGGAAACCGGAGTCGATGACTGCGACCGTCATGCCACTGCGAACCGGCGCCGGCCTCTTCGTGTTCGTCGGCGCGGTGGCCCTCAGCGCCCGGGCCGGGGTCACCTTGTTGACCGCCTTCTTGACCGCGAACACCGTCACGCGGGCGTCAACCGACACCTGCGTGGCGTTCTGCAGTTCACTCGACAGGGCCGATGCACTCGAGACCACGTTGAGGGCGGGGCCGCCCTCCGTGTCCATGGTTCGAACCGCGGCGCCGCGATCGAGCAGGCGGTTGAACGCGGCGTCGCGCTCGGCCGTGGTGTCGAACTGCATGATCACCCGGGCCGACTCGCCAGCATCGACCGACTGGCGCACCGATTCGTCGACTTGGCCTCGACCCGCCGGCTCTTGTGCGACGGTTGGAACCGTCAACAGTGTGGCGAAGGCTGCGGTCAGGATCGCCGTTCGACCCCAGACAGCTTTCGTACCAATGGTAGAGGTTGAAGCCTGCATTCAACAGTCGAAATAGCAATACTTCTGCCAAGAATCTGTTTAAGGACTCGCTTGGTCAACTTTGTCATATCGAGTCATTTTCATGCGGTTTTCTGGGGACTTTGGAACAGAATTACAGTTTCGACTTTAGGCCGACGGGAGAAGACAGGAAGCTGCTTGTTCCCAAATAGCTCATCAAGATCGAAGTTCAGCCGGCAATGGAACCGTTAAATTATTGTAATTAAACGGTTTAATTCGACGTGTTCCGTCCTGAATGGCGATCTCTATTTTGGAACACGAAAGGGTGAGAAGCGGCGGGAAATAGTGGGCAGGAGGTGCCCGAGGTACCTGAGGCCCCCGAGGACCTCAGGCACGTTGGGCATCCCTGTCTTATTTGATCGCGATGAGCTCGACGTCGAACACCAGCATGCCCTTAGGCTCACGGCCCTTGTAGGCAAGGCGTTCGGGAATCCAGAAGCGCATGCTCTCGCCGACCGTCATCAGCTGAACCCCTTCCGTCCACCCCTCGATGACTTCGCCCAGCCCGAAGGTCGCGGGCGACTTGTCCCGTGAGGTGTCGAACATCTTCCCGTCGGTGGTCCAGCCCGTGTAGTGCACCGTCACAAAGTTGCTCTTCACCGGCGATGGTCCGCCCTTGCCCGGCCGCAACGACTTATACGCGAGGCCGGACGCGGTCTTCTTCGCGTCGGCGGGGGGCGCGGCCACGTCGGGCGGCGGCGCACCAGGCGCCTCGCTGAACTCAATCAATTCGACGTCAAAGACCAGCATGCCGGCCGGGCGCGAGGGCTGGCCGTTATACGCAAGGTTCTGGGGAATCCAGAAGCGGCGCTTTTCGCCCGCCACCATCAATTGCAAGCCTTCACCCCAGCCCCGAATCAGGCGGTTCAGCGGAAACGTGACCGGTGCCGGCTGCGAGAGCGAGCTGTCGAACATCTTCCCGTCAGTGGTCCAGCCGCTGTAGTGCACGGTGACCAGGTCGGTCGGTCCCGGCTTGGCCGTGCCCTTCCCCGCGGCCAGGACCTTCGAGGCCAGGCCCGAGGCCGTCCTGGCCGCGTCGGCGGGTGGGGTGGCGACGTCTGCCGGAGCGGGCACGGGGGTCGGCGCCGGCCGTTGGGCCGCCAGCGACACCGCGGTCACCAGCGCCAGGAATGCGGTCGAAAGGAGACGAATCATCCCCGTATGGTGGACCGTGCAGGGTAGAAGTGAAAAGTGAAAAGTGCGTAACAGACGTGTTACCGTTTGCCACCCTAACCGCATGGGGCCCATGACCACCTCTGAATCGAGCGCCAAGTCGAACCGGTTGTTGCTGTCGCCCCAGGAGCCGCTCGTGGCCGGCGGCCGGGCCGAAGAGTTGGAGCGCCGCATCCAGCAAGTCTTCAAGTCGGGCTACGAGCACGTGGTCATCGACTTGCGTGGCGTGCCGAACGCCGACAGCGCCGGTATTCGCGCCCTGGTGCGCGGCCACACCTCGGCGCAACGCCTCAACCGCCGCTTCACGCTGGTGTCACCCAACCCGCCGGTGCGCGAGTTGCTCGAGCTGTCGCTGCTGACCAACGTGCTCGAAGTTGTCGACTCGCTGGTCGACGCCAAGACGCGAACCATTCCGTGGGAGCGCGTGTGGTCGGGCGTCGCCGTGGCGCTCGTCGGCGTTGCGCTCGTCAGCGTCGGCGTCACCTGGCCGAACCTGGGCCTCGAGAACACGCTCATCACGGGCAACGCGCTGCCCGGCGTCGCGCCATCCAGTTCCCCGGGCGGCATGGCCAATCCGTTCTTCGAGCTGGCCAAGCTGGTGGCGGCCGCGGTCATCGGCATGCTCGTCACCGTGGTGCATCGCCAGTATCGCTCCGACAAGACCGCCAATCCGACGCTGGACCAGGCGCAGGTGCTGCTGTGTATCTCGGGCGCGCTGATGATGATCATCATCGGCAACTCAATCGCGCGCGCATTCGGCATTGCCGGCGCGGCCAGCGTGATTCGCTTCCGCACGCCGGTAGAAGACGCGCGCGACATCACGATCCTGTTCATCCTGATGGGGCTGGGCATGGCGGCCGGCCTCGGCGCGCTGGCGGTTGCGGGCATGGGCACGTTGTTCCTGTGCGCGATGATCCCGATCCTGAACCTGTTCAGCTCCGAGCGGCCGCGCACGATGATGGTCGAGATCGTCTCCGAGGATCGCGACTTCCCGATGGCGCACGTGCACCACGTGTTCGCCGTGAACGGCATCCTGTTCGAACCGCGTGAAGTCTCCCAGGGCGATGAGGCCACCGCGAAGTACCTCACCACGCTCAAGCCGACCGACTCGCTCGAGGACTTGAGCGGCCAATTGATTGGCGATGGCAAGAAGGGCATCAAAAATGTCTCCTGGTCGCCTCCCAAGCGCGCGTAAGACGCGCGCACCGGTCCGCCGGGCGGCCGTCACCGGCAAGGAAACGCTGGTTCTCGACCCGGCCGAACGCAAGGCGGCGCTGCTGCGGGTGATTGCCAGCGCCAGGCGGCGGCTGGTGCTGTCGTTGTTCCGCTGCGACGACTTCACGGTGCTCGATGCGCTGGCCGGCGCCCTGGAGCGCGGCTGCGAAGTCGAGGCCATCCTGACCAAGCGCGCCAAGGGCGGCAAGAAACGGCTCAAGAAACTATGGGGCGCCCTCGAGGAAATGGGCGCCATCGTCACCCGCTACGGCGATCCGGTGGTGAAGTACCACGCCAAGTACCTGGTCGCCGACGAGTCGACGGCGATTGTCACGACACTGAACCCGACCCGGAAGTGCTTCTCGCGAACCTGGGATGCGGTGCTGGTGACCGAGGATGCCTCGCTGGTACGCGGACTGTTGGCGCTGTTCCGCGCCGACACGACCGGCGCGCCGCTGCCGTCGCGGCGGCCCATCAGCCGCCGCCTGATCATCGGCCCCGAGCGGTCGCGGGCCGAGATGCGCGCGCTCATTGCCGGCGCGAAGCACAGCATCCGCATTCTCGACCACAAGCTGTCGGATCCCGACCTGATCGGGTTACTGCGCGAACGCCGCCGCGAAGGCATCATTGTCTCGGTCATTGGCAAGCACCCCATGGGGAGGATTGAGCCGCACGGCAAGATGATGATCATCGACGAACAGCGTGCCGTGCTGGGCAGCACGGCGCTGTCGACCTTAAGCCTCGACTTCCGCCGCGAGGTCTCGGTGGTCATTCACCAGCCGGCGCTGGTCAAGCAACTGAACGTGGCGTATCAAGCGTTGAGCGCGCGAGCCGGCAAGGCCGCCGCGTACCTTCCTGGAGACCGCACCGCATGAGGACGATCCTGTTGACAGCCCTGCTCGTGGCGGCCGGCGCCGCCGGCGCTGCGGCGCAGGACCAGCCCGTTAACGCCGGCCAGGCGACCGCGGGGAAACGCGGACTGGTGTGGGACGACCGCCCGACCATTGTCTTCGGCGAGGACGTGACCATCGGCATCCGCGGACGGCTGCAGCTCGACTGGCGGCAGTTCGATCCCGACATCGATCAGGCCACCTTCGACTTCCGGACGGCTCGCGTCGGCATCCAGGGCGACCTGACCGGGCACTTCAGCTACGAAGTGGAACGCGAAATCGATCGCGAGGCCCAGTTTGGCGCGTGGAAGGATGTCTACCTGGCGTGGAAGACATTCGATACCGTACGGGTCAAGGCCGGGCGCTTCAAGATGCCGTTTGGCCTCGAGCAGAACACCGGTCCCACCGAGACCGATTTTGCCTACCGCAGCCTGGCATCAACCACCATTGCCCCAGGCCGCGATCGCGGCGTCATGGTCTACGGCCAGGCCGGACGAATCGCCTACGAGGCCGGCGTCTTCGACGATGACGGCGACAATGCCGAACTTGAAGAGGAGCGGTTTGCCATTGAGGGCGAGGACCTGGAGGGCGTCGGCCCCGCCTTCGCTGGCCGCATCACCGTCGATCTACTGCGCGCGTTGCCCGTTCCCGGCCTCATCAGGGGCGCGAACTTCGGTTTCGCTTACACCAACGCCTACGTGCCCGAAGGGCTCAACAGCCTGAAGGGCGAGGCCGTGTGGGGCGCGGATTTCTTCGAGCGCGTCTACGTCAAGGGCCGGCGCCAGCGCATGGGCGTGCAGTTCGACTGGACGCCGGGGCCAACCGGCCTCAAGGCCGAGTGGATGCAGTCGCGCGAACAGCGCCTTGGCCAGAGCAACCGGAACGAGGACCTGTCGGATTTCCTCACCACGGGTTGGTACGTGAGTGGCACCTGGTTCGTGACCGGTGAGGACAAGGACGACAACATCAACCCGCGCCGGCCGCTGTTTCAGGGCGGCCTCGGCGCCGTCGAGTTGGGGGTGCGATTCGATGCCCTCGAACTCGACAGCGCCAGCAAGGACGGCACGCCGTTCACCAACCCGCGCGCCGACTACCAGGTGCCCAATTCCGACCAGGTGTGGACTTTCGGCGTCAGCTGGATGCCCATCCGCTGGGTCCGCGTGGTCACCAACGCCGTCCACGAGACCTTTGACGATGTCTCGCGGGCGCCTGAGGCGGGCGTGGCATCCTACTGGTCGGGCGTCCTGAGATTGCAAGTTGTCTTCTGATCGGTGCAGGATGGCGCGATGCCGATGATGCGGCGATGCCTCGTGGCCATGTTGGTCATGGTCTGCACGACCGGCCACGCCGTCGCGCAGACCTCCGACGACTTTTTTAATCCCGACGTCCTGCAGCGAGGGGAGCTGTGGATGAAACACTCACGATGATCGCCGCCGCGATGCAGGAAGACACCAAGAAGCCGTACACCAACGCCGAACACGCGTCTGACGGCGAGACGATGCTGGCGTTCACCCCGGCGCGGGTATCGTACGTGCGGTGCGAGGTGGCGAAGGCGGTGGGGACCCCGCTCCCGGCCGGTTGCGCGCCCTCTGCGGCGTCGAGCCGTCCGTAGCTGCCATGCCTTCGAGTGCAGTTCGCCGCGTTCAATCGGCCCTGGCCCGCCAGCCGCGGCTGCCGCTGGCGCAATTGCCGACGCCACTGCATGACGCCGTCCGGCTGCGCGAAGCGCTGGGCGGCCCGCACCGCTGCCCGCGCATCCTGATCAAGCGCGACGACCTGACCGCGCTCGGCCTGGGCGGCAACAAGGCGCGCAAGCTCGAGTACCTCGTCGCCGATGCGCAAGCCCAGGGTGCGACGACGCTCGTCACCACCGGCGCCGTGCAATCCAATCATGCGCGCATGACCGCGGCGGCGGCGTGCGTGGCCGGGATGCGCTGCGTGCTGGTCTTGACCACGACGACCCATGAGCCGGCACTCGCCGGCAACCTGCTGCTCGATCACCTGTACGGCGCCGTCGTGCGCCTGGTCCCATCGATCGATCCCATGCTGGCGGTCGGCCAGGACGAGGCCATGGTGGCCGAGCTCGTCGCCGAAGAAGAGGGGCACGGCCGGAAGCCGTACGTCATTCCGGTCGGCGGCTCGAGCGGCGTTGGCGTGCTGGGATACGTGGGTGGCACCGCGGAACTGGTGGAGCAGCTCGCGGTCATGGCGGTGACGCCGTCGCGCTTGTATTACGCAAGCGGATCGCGCGGCACACAGGCCGGCCTGACGCTGGGCGCGCTTCTCTGTGACGCCCCGTACTGCGTCTACGGCGTCGCCGTCAGCGCCGGCGAGCCCGAGAAGATTGAACGCGCCAGGCGCATTGCCAACGAGGCCGCCGCCAGGCTCGATCTGCCCGAACGCCTCGATCTGCCAGACCTCACCACTGATCAAGGGTTCATCGGCGACGGGTACGGCATCCCGACGAGCGGCGGACTCGAGGCGATCGATCTGCTGGCCCGATCAGAGGCGATCCTGCTCGATCCCTGTTACACGTCGAAGGGCATGGCGGCGCTCGTCGCGCACGTGCGTGACGGCACGCTGACGGCCGGCGAGACCGTGGTGTTCCTGCACACCGGCGGGGTGCCGGCGTTATTCACCGAGGCGTTTGTCGGGGCGTTCGGAGCGCGAACGGACGCGCGCTAGCGACCTCGCTACTGTTTGGTGTCCCGGAAGGTCGGAACCGGCTCGAGTCGCGTCACTGCTGCTCCATCCACCCGGAGATAGTGTTCGAATACGTATCCGGACCACCGGGAACGGACACGTTGATGCCACCCAGCGAACCGTTATAGGTGACTGTCATGTTGCCAGCCACACTGTTCGCGTTAATGGAACTTGCGCCGCGGCGCCCGTTCGGATTGGTGGTCGCGTCGTAAGCGTTCGTGGCGCTGTCCCGATCCTCGACCATCACGCGCCCCTGGAAGCTTGACGTGCCGTAGAGCTTCATCTGCTCGCGAACCAGGACCTGGCCGTCCAAGTCGACATCCGGGTCACCATCGACGGAACCGCCGAACTCGAAGTCGCCATTGGCCACAAACATGATTCCGGACGTGTTGGCGGGCAGGTACTTGCTGTTGCCGGTCAGCTTGATATTGCCTTCCGCGATAATCGAAACCGCCGTTGCCGTCGACTTACCGGTACCGTGGACTTCCGCATGGCCCTGGACGTAGTAGGTGGCCGCTGAAGGCATCGCGCCGGACACGCTCCAGGTGCCGGTGCCGCTGGTAAACGTCCATCCCGTTGGGCAAGCCGGGGCTCCTCCTGAACCGCACGCAACGCCGGCGGGCGTCGTAATGGCTCCGGCGTTGGTCAACACCCAATCGGCAAGACCAAAGTAGTCCGTCGCCTTGATTTCGGGAACAGGAACGGGCGGCATGCCGCCCGACTTGAGTTTAGCCGGCTCGATATTATCGGCAACGGCGCCGGTCGCCGTGACGTTGCCGGTGATGCCGGTGGCCGGGCCACCCGTGATATCGCCGTTGGCATGAACGTTACCCTGCGATCCGTTGACCACGAGGCCATTGCCATTCAGGTCGAGTTCACCGTTTACCAGGATGGCAGGATTGATGGTGGTGACACTGGGAAGGTCCGGAATGGCGACGGTCTCCAGGATGCGGGCAATCGTCACGGTGGTGCCGCGGGGTCCCGTGGCGATGGCGCGCAGGATCATCCGGTTGTTGTCATCATCATCAGGATCGCCATTTTCGTTCATCGCGTTGAGCTGGGTGCCGGCGGTCGCTTTGGGGCCGGTCAGGGCGGCGCCGCCGTACAGGGCGGGATCGTCATCGTCGCGAATCTCGAAGCTGTACGAATACTCGGTGGTGAGGGCGAACGGACCGTTGCCGATATTCGGGACTGCCTTGGTGTCGACCAGGTTCAAAATGGTTTCGCTGATGATCTGCTCGGTCGCGCGGTTCATGCCCGCCTCGGCCGCGGCGCGCGTGCCGGCGTAATAGGTCTCGTTTTGCGCCATCGTGATTTCGGTGTGGCCGTTCAAGGTCAGCCCGGTCGTAAGCCCGGCCATCACGGCCAGCAGCAGCAGCACGATGATGAGAGCAACGCCTTTTTCCGAACGAACGGGATTCATGGGATGCATAGTCATGGGTCGCCCCTTAGAAATTACGCCCGCGCAAACGCACTTCCTGCGTCAGCAAACGGGTTTCCGGCAGCCCCGTGCTCGGGTTGACAGTCCGGGTGCGCACGGTGATCTGTGTCTCGATATACACAACGTTGGCCGCGTTGTTCGTCGGTTGGTGGTTGACGTCTTTGAATACGAACAGCAGACTTTCGATCACCGCGTCGGTACGGACCGTCGCGGTGCCGCCAATGTTGTTGTCGAGGAACGTAATGCTGCGCGTCACCGGATCGAAGGAGATCGTGACGTCCTCGTCCTTCTGGTCGCAAGCGGCGCCCCCCAGGATGCCGTCCGGCGGATTGGAATCGGTCTGGAGCCGGATATCGTCGTTGCCATTGATGCCATCCGGATTCATGACCACCCACGAATACGGCGTATTAGGCGTCGGACAGTTGGCCAGGATCGGAGTATCGTCCGTGGCGTCAGCGGGGGTGCCGTTATCGTTCAGCGCCGGCAAGTCGTATGGATTGTTGCCGGCGGCGCGAATCAAGCGGCTCACCCACTCGAGCGCGTAACGGCCTTCCTGTTCGCCGGCGGAATCTTCGATCTGGCCGCGAAAGCTCTTCTGCACCTGCGAGGTCATAGCCACCGCACCGCCAAGCACCAGGGTGGTGATCAGCGTGGCGACCATCAACTCCGCGAGTGTGAAGCCGCGTTGGTCGCGAATCATCATGGACACACGGCGCCCCCGAATCCACGGATGAAGGTCGTGAGGTCATAAGGCGACGACGTCCGGCGATCAGTGACGTCTGGAATCACCCGAACGGTGACCTGCCGGAGGTCGGGATCATTGTCGGGACCGGGCCCCACGAGCCAACGGCGCGTATAGCCTTTGCGGACGGTGTCGTCGGTGAGGTCATCGGGCGTGCCATTGTCTTCCATCGGGATGTCGCTGTAGGGGGCGGCATCGACGTCGATCGACCCGCCGCAGGCGATGGCGTCGTTGTAGTTCGCGGCCGCCGGATTGAAGGGCAAGGTCGTGAGTTCGTCGATCTTGTCCTGGGCGAGGCGCGCGGCGCTCGTCGAATTGCGTCCGAGCTGCTGCAGGCGCAGGGTCACCGCCATCAGCTCGGCCATCGCGACCAGGCCGACGGTGCAGACCATCATGGCTACGACAGCTTCGACCAGCGTGAAGCCGCTCTGGTCCGTCCTAAGGTTCTTCATCATTCTTCTACTACGTGAGGATCGGTGTCGCTGAACGAGATCTGGCCGCTGGCACTGACGGAAAGATACCGACGCGCCGAACCGCTTGAAGTCACGCTGACAATCAATGGAATTGAATCGCCGAGCGCGCTGAACACGCCGCGGCCGGTGATTTGCAGGCCAATAGCTGCGTCCGTGGCGTAGTTAACGCCGGTCGCCATCACGACGACTTCCGAATCGCCGGTCTGCACCTCAGTGCAGCGATCGGGGTTGACGGAAAAATCGTCGATCGCCGCGTCACCGGTGATACGCAGCGCGCGAAGCTGACCGGAGGCTGGGCAGGAGAAACGTATGACGTAGGTCGTGTTCTGAGAGATCGCCTTGAGCCGGGTCTGGCGAATCAGGGCGCCCACTCGCTCGGCGCTGGTCCAGACGTCGGTCAATTGGTTCGACGAGGAGAACACAGGAATCGAGATGGCGGTGACCACGCCAATCAGGCCGACGACGATCATCAGCTCAAAGAGCGTATAGCCGCGTTCTGAACGCATGCCCGAAAGATAGCAAGGACTAGTCCACCGGAGTTGCTTCACCGTAACCCGTTGACGAAGATGACATTGTGGCAGCCCAAGGACACTTCGGGCGCTTCGATCTGTTCCAAAACGGCTCAAGTGATTACGTATTCGTGATCAGATTTTGCGCCGACGGGGGCAGTCGCACGCTCCCGTTATAATGCAAGGCTTGTTGCGGCGCCTCGGACCCGTTCTATTTTTCTTCCTGCTCGCTACGCCGGTTGCTGCGCAAGACCCGCCCGTCGTGCCCGAGGTCGTGACCCGCGATGCGCAGGGTCACGCGACCCTGCGAACCACCAGGCTGACCTCGCCGCTCACCTTCGACGGCCGTCTCGACGATCCGATCTATGCCTTGGTGCCGGCGGCGTCTGGCTTCGTCCAGCAGGAACCCACCGAAGGCGCGCCGGCCAGCGACCAGACTGAGCTCTGGGTGTTTTTCGACGACCAGAACATCTACGTCGGCGCCCGCCTGTGGGAGACGCATCCCGATCGCCGCGTCACGAGCGACATGCGGCGCGACGCCAGCAACCTGTACAACAACGACCACCTCGGGGTGCTGTTCGACACGTTCGACGATCGGCGTAACGGCTTCGGGTTCTCGTCGAACGCACAGGGCGGCATGTTCGACTGGCAGGTCACCAACGAGCAGCCAAGCAACAACTGGAACGGCCTCTGGGAAGTGAAGACCGCCGATTTCGACCAGGGCTGGACGGTCGAGTTTGTGATCCCGTTCCGGTCGATGCGCTTCAAGGAGGGCGGCCGCGAATGGGGTATTAACGTTCGCCGCATGGTCCGCTGGCGCAACGAGCTGACCTTCCTGTCGCAGGTGCCCGTTTCGTGGGGACGCCGCGGGCTGTCGAAGGTGTCGTCGGTCGGCACGCTCGTCGGCCTCGAGTCGCCCAGCAAGCTCAGGAACCTGGACGTCAAGCCGTACGGGCTGGGCTCGACCACCACCAACCACCGGACGACGCCACCACTGTCGAATCAAGGCGCCGCCGAGTTCGGCGTCGACGCCAAGTGGGGCATCACGCAGTCGGTCGTCACCGACTTCACTTACAACACCGACTTCGCCCAGGTCGAGGATGACGAAGCGCAGGTCAACCTGACGCGTTTCAGCGTACTGTTTCCCGAAAAGCGCGACTTCTTTCTCGAAGGCCAGGACGTGTTCAACTTTGCCGGCGCCGGCTCGAACCAGGGTGGTGGCGGCCAGGGGCCGAGCGCGATCAACATGGGTGGTGGTGGCGCCAGCAACGTCACGCCGATCGTGTTCTTCAGCCGGCGCATCGGCCTGCAGGGCAACCAGGTGGTTCCGATCCTGGGCGGCGCCCGCCTGCTGGGCCGCGGCAACGGCTTCCAGGTCGGCGCGCTGCAGATGCGGACGGAAGAGATCGAGGCCGCCGGCGCCCCCGCCAGCGACTTCTCCGTGCTGCGCGTCAACCGCGACATCCTCACGCGCAGCCGCGTCGGCATGATTGCGACGCGCCGCGCGCCCCGCGCCTCGGGCGATGACGAAGGCTACTCGTACGGGGTCGACAGCAGCATCCACCCGCTCGAGCAGCTGTCGATCAATACCTACTGGGCGGGAACCTCGGGCACGACCGGGTCGGCCAACGACCGCAGCAGCTACCGCGCCAACGTCACGTGGAATGCCGACCAGACCGGGTTTCAGGCCGAGCACCTGTTCCTGGGCGACCAGTTCAATCCCGAGATCGGCTTTCTGCGCCGAAGGGCGTTCCGCCGCAGCTACGGCCAGGCCCGCTATAGTCCGCGGCCGGCGCGCTGGACGACGGTGCGGAAGTTGTATTACGAGGCCAGCTACGACTACTTTGAGGACCGCCATGGCCGGCCCGAGTCGCGGGAGGCCCAGGCGGCGTACCGCCTGGAGCTGTCCAACGGCGACCAGTGGGCGACCGAGTACTCGAAGGCGTTCGAGCACCTCGAAGCGCCGTTCCAGGTGACGCCAGGGGTGGTCGTGCCGGCCGGCGACTACCACTTCCAGCAGGCCAAGCTGCTCTTCACCAGCTCGCCGCAGCGGCCCATTTCGGGAACGCTGACGCTGACCTACGGCGGTTTCTATGGCGGCACGCTGCGGGAGCTGACCTGGCGAGGCCGGGTCGAGTTCGGCCCGCGCTTCTACGCCGAGCCGACCGTCTCGATCAACCTATTTGCGACGCCGTTTGGCGACGGCGACGCCAACATCATCAGCTCGCGGCTCACTTACACGCTGACGCCGCGCATGTTCGCGTCGGCGCTCGTGCAATATCAGTCGGCCAGCGCCGCCGTCAGCACCAACGCCCGGTTCCGCTGGGAGTATCAACCCGGCAGCGAGTTGTTCGTGGTCTACAGCGACGGCCGAAACACCACAGGCCCCGGTTTTCCTGAGTTGGATAACCGGAGCCTGGTGGTGAAAGTGACGAAACTGTTTCGGTTCTAGGATGGGGCTCGCTTCGCTCGTGGGGCTCGGCTTCGCCTTCGTCGGGCTCGGCTTCGCCTTCGTGGGGAGACTCGAGCCCTATTCCTCCATCATGAACGGATACTTATAGTCCGTCGGCGGGGCAAACGTCTCCTTGATGGTCCGCATGCTCACCCAGCGGACCAAATTCGTCTTCGAGCCGGCCTTGTCGTTGGTGCCCGATGCGCGCGCGCCGCCGAAGGGCTGCTGGCCCACCACGGCGCCGGTCGGTTTGTCGTTGATGTAGAAGTTGCCGGCGGCGTTCTTGAGCGCGGCCGAGGCCTCGCGCACGGCCGCCCGATCCCGGGAGAACACCGCGCCGGTCAACGCATACGGCGAGGTGCGGTCCACGATCTGCAGCATCTCGGCCCACTTCGCATCGTCGTACACGTGCACCGACAACACGGGGCCGAAGATCTCCTCGCACATCGAGCGATAAGCAGGGTCGCTGGCCTCGATCAGCGTCGGCTCGATGAAGTAGCCCTCATCACCCTTGCAGCCACCACCCTGGATGACCTTGGCATTCTTCTTCGCATCGTCGATGTAGCCGCTGATCTTGCCGAAGGCCTTCTTGTCGATCACGGCGCCCATGAAGTTGCGGAAGTCGCGGACATCGCCGATCTTGATGTCTTTCATCATCGCGACCATGCGGTCGCGGATGTCGTGCCAGCGCGACTTCGGCACGTACATGCGGCTGGCGGCCGAGCACTTCTGCCCCTGGTACTCGTACGCGCCGCGCACGGCGGCCACGGCGACCTCCTGCGGATCCGCCGAGGCGTGCACGACGATGAAGTCCTTGCCGCCGGTTTCGCCGACCAGGCGCGGGTAGCCGCGGTACTTGCCGAGGTTCTGGCCGACGCGCTGCCACATGCCGTTGAACACGGCGGTGCTACCGGTGAAGTGGATGCCCGCCAGCTCCGGGTGGTCGAGCAGCACGTTGGAAATCTCGACCGCATTGCCCGGCACGAAGTTGATGACGCCGGGCGGCAAGCCGGCGGCCTCGAGCAGCTTCATGACGTAGTAGTTGCTTAGCATCGCGGTGCCGGCCGGCTTCCACACCACGGTGTTGCCCATCAGCGCGGGCGCGCCGGCGAGGTTGCCGCCGATGGCGGTGAAGTTGAACGGTGAAATGGCGTACACGAAGCCTTCGAGCGGCCGGTACTCCATCTGGTTCCACACCGCGTGATTGCTGTCGGGCTGCTCCGACAGCAGATCCTGTGCAAAGGCGACATTGAAACGCCAGAAGTCCACCAGCTCCGAGGCCGCGTCGATCTCGGCCTGGTAGGCGGTCTTCGACTGGCCGAGCATGGTCGCGGCGACGATCGTCGAGCGCCACGATGTGGTCAGCAATTCGGCGGCACGCAGGAACACCGCGGCACGATCCTCGAAGGACCAGCTGGTCCATTCCTTGCGGGCCGCGAGCGCGGCGTCCACCGCCTGGCCCACGTGGCCGGCGGTCGCCTTGTGGAAGTGCCCCAGCACATGGCCGTGCTTGTGCGGCATGACCGATGGCTCGGTTGCGCCGGTCCGGATCTCCTTGCCGCCGATCACGATCGGAATATCGACGGTTTCGCTGGCCATGGTGGCCAGCCGGGCCTTGAGCTCGGCACGGGCTGGGGTGCCCGGCGCGTAGGTCAGGTTGGGATCGTTCTCGGGGCGGGGAACCCGGCGGCGGCCGGCAATGACGTCAGACATGTGCGCGCTTCCTTTGAAATGAGGGCGAGCCCCTATTCTATCGAAGGGCGTTACAATCTGCCGTGGCTGTGCGCCGACTCAGGTTCCTGCTCGTAGTCGGGACGCTCGCGGTGCTGACCACGCCTGCCGCGGCGCAGAACCCTCTCGCGGAGCCGAGGGCGCTCATCTTCGGCGGCGACCGCGAGTTCCCACCTTACGAATACCTCGACGAAACCGGCAAGCCCCAGGGCTTCAACGTCGAGCTCATCCGCGCCCTGGCGCGCGAGGCCGGCGTCGCGATCGAGATTCGGCTCGGGACCCGCGACGAGCGCATCGCCGCCTTCGAGGCCGGCGAAACCGACGTCATGTTCCTGTCGTACTCGGACGAGCGCGCGGCCCGCTACCAGCTGCTCGACCAGACCTGGACGCTGGCGCAGGTCGTCATGATGCGCCCGGGCCTGCCCCGCTACCCGCGCGGCCTCGACGACCTCTGGGGTGTGCGCGTCGCAGTGGACGACGGCTCGATCAACCACCTGCTGCTCGGCGGCCTGCCCGAAGCGCAGCGACCCACGCTGCAGGTGGTCGCCACTCGCGGCGACGCGATTCGCGCCTTCGAGCGGGGCGAGGTCGACGGCGTGGCCGGCAACCACCTGACCCTCCGCTTCCTGATGGGGCCGCTGGCCGACGGCGCCGAAGAGGTGCCGTTGCTGTCGCGTCCGTATCAAATGGCCGTGTTGAAGGGGCGCGACCTCGCGGTCGCGCCCCTGCGCGTGGCGCTCGATCGGCTCAAGGCGACCGGCGAGTTCGATCGCATTGTCGAAGCGCAACTGAGCGCGCCAAGCCGGCGCACCTGGCTCGATCGGTATGCCATCATCCTCAGCCTGGCCGGAGGCGGCGTGCTGTTGCTCGTGGCCGGCGGCACGGCCTGGAACCGATCGCTGCAGAAGCAGGTGCGCGCCCGCACGCAGGCGGTCGAGCGCACCGAGCGCCGCTACCGCGACCTCGTCGACAACGCCAGCGACATGATCTACCGCACCGACCCGTACGGGCGGTTTACCTTCGTCAATCCGGTGGCGACGCGCATTCTCGGGTACGCCGAGAGCGAACTGCTGGCCATGAAGTACTTCGAGCTGATGCGGCCCGACTGGGTACCGCGCGCCATGGCGTTCTACGAGAAGTCGGCGCGGGCGAGCGAAGCGTCGTACCTGGAGTTTCCGGTCACGCGGAAGGACGGCAGCGAGCTCTGGGTCGGCCAGCACGTGCGCGCAATCCTGGCGGGCGGTCAGGTCGAGGGCTACCAGGGCATGGCCCGGGACATCACCGATCGCGTCAACGCCCAGGCCGAACTGCGCGCCGAGCGAGACTTCGTGTCGGCGATCCTCGACATGGCGCCGGTGCTCGTGACGGTATTCGATCAGGACTCTCGCCTGGTGCGCTTCAACCGCGCGTGCGAGCAGCTAACCGGCCTCGCGGCCGAGCAGGTGCTCGGCAAGCCGTTCTGGGAGTTGCCCTTCCTGGTCGAACCGGACCATGCCGACATGCGCGAGCAGGTCGTCGGCTACGCCGAGCACGGCTCGACCACCAGCGTCGACCGGATCTGGATCGATCACACCGGCGCGCACCGCATGATCGAGTGGGCGGTCGCGCCCCTGCGCAATCGCGAGGGACACTCGGCGTTCGTCA
This sequence comes from Vicinamibacterales bacterium, assembly GCA_038213735.1. GTDB lineage: Bacteria > Acidobacteriota > Vicinamibacteria > Vicinamibacterales > UBA2999 > 12-FULL-67-14b. The sequence continues at coordinate 18,050 of JBBQSP010000010.1, forward strand.
TCGCCATTGGCATCGACGTGACCGCGACCCGGGAGCTGGAACGCCTGAAGTCGCAGTTCGTGTCGATGGTCAGCCACGAACTGCGGACGCCGCTCACGTCGATCCGCGCCTCGATGCAGCTGCTGATCGCGGAAGAGATGACCGGTAACGAGGACGCCGACCAGCTGGTGCGGGTCGCGCTCGCCAACGCCAATCGCCTGATCCGCATCGTCAACGACATTCTCGACATGTCGAAAATCGAGGCCGGCGAGATGCTGGCGACCGTGAAGCGCACGCCGCTCAGACCAATCATCGACGACTCGGCACGAACGGTGGAAGGCTTCGCCCGCAGTACCGGCGTGACCATCGCGACGCCGACCGGCGACCTGGGCGACGTGATGGCCGACCACGACCGCTGCATCCAGGTGCTCGTCAACCTGCTGTCGAACGCGATCAAGCACGCGCCGGCCGGCTCGCAGATCGACGTGTCGGCGGAGCGCGAGGGCACCATGATGGCGATCGCCGTCCGCGACCACGGGCCCGGGATCCCGGCCCACAAGGTCGATTCCATCTTCGAGCCGTTCACGCAACTGGACGGCAGCGACACGCGTCGCATTTCGGGAACCGGCCTGGGGCTGACCATCGCCCGCGCGCTCGCCGAGAAGCAGGGCGGGGCCATTCGCGTCGCCTCGCGCGAGGGTGACGGCGCGACCTTCACGCTCACCCTCCCGATCGCTTGACAGGAGCTCAAGAGGTCAAGAGAATCGATTCTGGGTTCTCTGAGCTCCTGATCTCTTGTTAATGCGCGACGACGATGTTGCGCCACTTGCCCTGCCGGAATCGCGCCACCGTCAGCACGCAGCGGGTGAAGTGGCCAAGGACGATCGCGAGCCAGATGTCGCCCGCCTCCAGCGGGCGGGCCGCCTGGATGATCGAGCACATGCCGATCGGCACCGCCACCTGCGATGCCAGGGTGATGAACAGCGGGCTGCGGGTGTCGCCGGTGCCCTGCAGGCCGCCGGTGTAGGTCAGCGCGAGCGTGATGAAGAAGCCCGACACTGCGAGGTACTGCAGCAGCTGCTGGCCGAGCGCCGCCACGGCCGGTTCGGTGGCGCCGAAGGCGCCGAGCAGGACCTGTGGAATCGTCACGAAGAGCAGCCCGACGAACGCCGCCACGGCCAGGCCGATCCGCGAGGCCGCGTGCACGCCCAGCATGGCGCGCTCGGGTTGGCCGGCGCCGAGGTTCTGGCCGGCAATCGTCGCCGCCGCGCCCATCAGGCCCACCGAGGTCCACGTGATCATCGAAAACAGTTCCGTGTAACCGATCGTGAAGGCCGCCTGGGCCGCCGCGCTCTGCGGCAGCGAGCCGATATAGCGCAGCATCAACACGCCGGCGACGTTCATGGCAATGCCCTGCACGCCGGTGGGCAGCCCGAAGCGGAACAGCGAGCGGATGATCAGCCAGTCGGGACGCCAGTCCATGTGGCGCGACACCCTGAACACCAGCCGTCCTTTGAACAGCTGGTAGAGCGCAAACGCGCTGACCGAACTCGAGGCGATGGCGGTGCCGAGCGCGGAGCCGGCGGTGCCGAGCGCGGGGATCGGGCCGAGCCCCGGGATCAGGATCAAGTTGAAGATCACGTTCAACACCGTCATGGTCACGCCGAGCCGAAGCGGCGTCCTGGTGTCGCCGGCGGCGCGCAAGGCCGAGGTCAGCATGAAGAACGACAGCATGCCGAAGCTCAGGGCGAAATTGATGCGGAGGAACGGCAGGGCCAGCGCCTTGACTTCGCCCGAGGCGTTGACCATCTCCAGCAGGTACGGCGCGGCGAAGTAACCGACCGGGCCCATCACCGCGTACATGGCGATGGCAGTCAGCAACGCCTGCTGCACGGTCTTGTTGACCCGGTCTTCGTCGCCGGCGCCAACGAAGCGCGCCACCAGCACGGCCTGGCCGGTGAACAGCGACGCAATAAAGACGATGACCACCAGGAAGATCTGCCAGCTGACGCCGATGGCGGCGTTGCCGGCGTAGCCGATGAGATGACCGACGAGGATGTGATCGACCACGCCCTGCAGGCCGGCGATTACGTTCTGGAGCATGGTCGGCCAGGCCAGCTTCCAAACGGCGGGACCTATGGGGCCTTCGACGAGCGATCGATCGAACGGCGACTTCTTCGGCGGAGAATCAGACAACCAGCCTGAATTCTACCCTTAAACGTCGAGCTCCACGGCGTCCTCGGCCCGGTCCATGATGAAGCGGAACCGGGCGGACGCGTCCTTGCCCATCAGTTCGTTGATCACGCGGTCCGTCATGAGCTGGTCGGCCACTTCGACCTTCAGCAGCCGGCGCGTGCGGGGGTTGAGCGTGGTCTCCCACAACACCTTCGGCATCATCTCGCCGAGGCCCTTGAAGCGGGTAATCTCCGGGTTGGCACGGCCGGTCTTGTTCTTCAGGATGTGCTCCTTCTGCTGCTCGTCGAGCGCCCAGAAGGTTTCCTTGCCGATGTCGATGCGGTACAGCGGCGGCTGCGCCAGGTAGACGCGTCCGGCCGCCATCAACTGCGGCAGGTGCCGGAAGATGAATGTCAACAGCAGCGTCGCGATGTGGTGGCCGTCGGAATCGGCGTCGGCCAGGATGATCACCTTGCCGTAGCGCATGCGGTTGAGGTCGAAGTTCTTGCCGACCCCGCAGCCAAGCGCCGTCACCAGGTCGGACAGCTCCTTGTTCTCGAGCACCTTCGCCGTCGACACGCCCTCGGTGTTCAACACCTTGCCGCGCAGCGGCAGAATCGCCTGGCGCGCGCGATCGCGGCCCTGCTTGGCCGAGCCGCCGGCCGAGTCGCCCTCGACCACGAATAGTTCGCTCGTGATCGAGCCGGGATGGGTGCAGTCGGCCAGCTTGCCGGGCAGGTTCACGCGGCCGGCGGTGGGGCCCTTGCGGACCACTTCCGACGCGGCGGCACGGCTTGCCTCGCGCGCGCGCGCCGACAGGATGATGCGCGCGACAATCGCTTCGGCGATCGACTGGTTGTTGTTCAACCAGTGCTCGAGGCCGGGCCGCACCAGGCCGTCAACCGCCGACATCACCTCGGGGTTGTTCAGGCGGTCCTTGGTCTGGCCCTGGAACTGCGGCTCCTGGATGAAGACCGACAGGATGCCGGTGAGGCCCTCGCGAATGTCTTCGGCGTTGAGCGTGACGCCCTTGGGCGACAGGTTGTGCGTCTCGATGTAGTTGCGGACCGCCTTGCCCAGGCCGGCTCGGAAGCCGCTCTCGTGCGTGCCGCCAGAGGCGGTGGGAATGCCGTTGACGTAGCTGCGCAGGTTCTCGTCGGTCGCCTCAGTCCACTGCAACACCAGCTCGAGCTTGGTGGCGCCATCTTTCTCGAGCGTGAACGGCGCCTCGTGCACCGGCTTCGAATTGCGCTCGGTCACGATCTTCCTGAGATAGTCGACGAGTCCCTCTTCGTGCTGGAACACGTCCTTCTGGCCGGTGGTCTCGTCCTCGAAGGTGACCTTGACGCCGCGATGCAGGTAGCTGGCCACTTCGAGCCGCTCGCGAATCAGTACCGCCTCGAATTCGACCTTCGGGAAAATCTGCGGGTCGGGCCTGAAGAACACGGTGGTGCCGCTGCCGCGGGCCGGGCCGATCTTCTTCAGGCTGCCTTGCGGCTTGCCCTGCTTGAAGGTCATCTCGTACTGGTGGCCGTCGCGCCGCACCGTCGCCACCAGTTCGCGCGACAGGGCATTGACGACACTCGCGCCGACGCCGTGCAGGCCACCCGCAGTCTTGTAATTGCCGGCCTCGAACTTGCCGCCGGCGTGAAGCACGGTGAAGATCACTTCCAGCGCGCTCTTCTTGGTCTTGGGATGCGCATCGACCGGAATGCCGCGGCCATCGTCTTCGACGGTGATCGACGAGCCATCCTTGTGCAACGTCACGCGGATGTTCGACGCGTGGCCATTCATGGCCTCGTCGATCGAGTTGTCGAGCGTCTCCCAGACGAGGTGGTGCAACCCGGTGCTGCCAACGCCGCCGATGTACATGCCGGGGCGCTTACGTACGGGTTCGAGTCCCTCGAGGACGGTGATGTCTTTAGCGGTGTAGGTGGTAGACACGCGAAGGACGATTATAGAGGGAACCTGAAGCGCGCTCCAGGTTCCTCGAGGTTGACTACGCTTTCTTCTTGCGGGGCGCGGCTTTCTTCTTCTCGGTCTTCGCGGCAGGCGTGGCGGTCTTCCTGGCCCGAGTCGTCTTACTGGCCTTGGCGGCGGACTTCGGCGCCGCTTCGACGTTGCCGTCCACCTCAACCGGCTCCGCACTCGATTCGGCCACCGCCGGTGGCAGCGACTCGACCAGCAGCGACGGCTCGATCGACTCGACCGACTCGGCCGGTTGCGTGTTGTTCACGACCAGGCCCCACCCGTGCGGCACGGTCGCGCGCGCGGTGGCGCCGTTGGCAAACACGCGCAGGCCGCCCTGGCGATCCCGTTCGAGGCGCAGGATGCCGTCTTTCTGGCACGCGCGCATCAGGTCGGCGATCGATCCATAGCGGCGCTCGTCGAAGTCCGGTTGCGCGGCCTTGAGGAACTGCTTGAACTGCCGCGGATACATCGGCCAGCGCGGCGGCGTGGCCGCCTCGGCGAGGAGGCGGCGCACCAGGGCGACGCCGTCGCCAAGCGACGCCGGCTCGGTCGGCGCCGGACGGGTTTCCTTCTCGTCGTCCAGGTCGGCCGCGCCGGGTGCCGAATCGGGCTGCTCCAGCAGTTCGCGCGCGGCGCGACGGCCGGCCTCGCGCGACGCGGAGATGGTCTCGCTCGAGGCATCGGTCAGCACGATTATGGGGGCCGGGGCCGCGGTCTCCACCACCCCCGCCTCGCCTTCATTCAGCTCCACCAGCGTGCTGCGGCCCTGGTGCTTCAGCGTGACAATGCCCTGCTTGGCCAGCTTGTCGGCGAAGTCGCGGAAGCTGCCGACGCCGTAGTCGCGTTCCGAGAACGACGAGTCGAGTTGCAGCAGCGTGCTCTTGAGCAGGCCCAGTTGCGGCGAGACCTCGCGGTCGGCCAGCACCTTGAGCGCGCGCTTGACGAGCGCCACCGACTGCTCGATCGGCTGCGTGGCGCTGCCGTGCTGGCGCGGCTGCCGCTCGCCGCCGCCGCGTTCGGGCCGCGGCTGGCTGGGGCGGCGATCCGGCACGACGTTCTCGTAGGCGATGAACTCGGTGCAGTTCTTCTGCATCACCTGGCTGGTGAAGGCGCGGCCGCCAACCACGAACACCTTGCGGTCGTACTGCTTCAGCTTCTCGACCAGGGTGATGAAGTCGCTGTCGCCGCCGACGATGACGAAGGCGTTGATGTGCGAGTGCGTGAACGCCATTTCGAGGGCGTCGAGCGCGAGGTTGATGTCGGCGCCGTTCTTGTCGCCTCCGGGCGTCGGCACGCGCTGCACCAGGCGCACGGCGTGTTGCGCCATGGCGCGGCCGTAGTCACCGGAGCGCTTCCAGTCGCCGTAGGCGACTTTGGTGATAATTTCACCGCGTTCCTTGATCGCCTCGAGCACGGCGCCGATATCGAAGGGCAGGCCGAGGGTCGTCTTCACGCCGATCTCGACGTTGTCGAAATCGATGAAAACGGCAATCTTCAGTCTTTGATCTGACATGTAGTTTCGTTACTTTCGAGTTAGAGAAACCTTGGGGGCGTGGAGGCTTGGCGCGTAGCCGGAGTGGCTAGATGTTGCAAGCCACCAAGTCTGCAGGCCTCCGAGGGGGCACCCGGGGAGGTGTAGTGACAGTATACCTGTCGGCACGCTGGTTGCAGTAGGGAATGGTGGAGTAGTCAAATGAAGTCAATGTGCACAAGAAAGCGGTCGCTTTTCGCAGCAATTGTAGCCCTGGTTGTGTGGAATCTTCCCGGCTCGTCAGTAGTTCTGTCCGCTGAGCAGAAGCCCGAGGTCCAACGGCTATTCCAGTCGGGCAGCTACGAGCAGGTCGTTGAGGCCTCGCGCGATGGCGATCCGGCGAGCACTTACCTGGCGGCTCAGGCGTTGCTCAAGCTGAACCGCATGGATGGGGTGGCGGCCGAGTTCGCGCGCCTCAAGGGGAACGGTCCCGGCTGGAGCCTGATCGGCGAGTCGGGCGAAGCACTCGCCGCCAACGACGCCGGTCGCGCGGTCGAACTCGCGCGCCGGGCCACCGAGACCGACGGCGAGAACCCGTTCGCGTTCTATCAACTCGGATTGTCGGCGAGCAAGGGCAGCGACTGGGGCGGCGCCACCGCGGCGTTCAACCGCTCGCTCGAGCTGAAGCCCGACCTGGCCTATGCGCATTACTACGCGGCCCTCGCCGCCCAGCGCCAACGCCAGCTGCCGACGGCGGCCGAGCACTTCGAAGCGTTCCTGCGCCTGGCCCCCGAAGCGCCCGAGCGCCAGGCCGTGCAGGCGATCATGCGCAGCTTGAAGTAGTGCCAGAAGGCCGGCACTTTAGTGCCGGCGCTGTAGTGCCAGAAGGCCGGCACTTCAGTGCCGGCGGAATCGACGCGTGACCTAGAAGATGTGCCCAATCCCGAAGTACCAACGGCCTCCGCTGAGGCTGTTGGGCTTCCGGGCGGCCGCGGTGGGCAGGGTCGAGCCGGGAATACCGAAGTCGACCCGCAGCATGCCGACCGGGGTCGAGAAGCGCAGTCCCCCGCCGTAACCGATCTTGAGTGCGTTCCAGCTGAACGCCTCGTCTCTCCCCAGCAGGTCGCCCGCATCGACAAAGCTCACGCCATTGATCCATCGATAGATCGGAAAGCGCACTTCCTGGTTGAGCACGAGCAGCGTTTCGCCGCCGAGCGGCAGGCCGAAGAAGTCACGCGGTCCCAGGCTGTCTTCGCCGTAGCCGCGCACACTGGTCGCGCCGCCGGCGTTGAAGCGGGCGCTCGGCAGCAGCGGGTCGGGTCCGAACTTCTTGCCCCACTGCACGCGCGACGCGAAGACGACCCGGCCGAGCGACGCGAAGGTGTACTGCTGCAGCAGCAGCTTGCGATTGCTGACGTCGGAACCAAGCCACGACGCCGCGTGATCGATCGACGCCGACGAGAACGTGCCCTGGACCGGCGCCAGCGGATCATCGCGGCGGTCCCACAGCGCCGCGCTGCTGAGCGAGGCGAGGTTGCTGACGAAGTCGAGCGGCACCACGTCGTTTCCGGGCTCAGGATCGTAAGTCCGCGATCGCTCGAACCGATAGCCGTAGACGACCTGCAGGCCGCGCGGGCGCCAGCGCTGGTCGGCGCTGAAGCCCTGGACGTCGTTAATCGCGACGATCTCCTGCCCGTCATCGTCGCGAATGTGATCGCGTGAGTAGAACCCGTACAGGCTTGACCGGGCGCGCCAGCCAAATAGGCGCGACGTCGCCAGGAACAGCGTCGCGTCCTGGCGATCGTACTGGTACATGCCGAACGCGCCGAAGGTGAGTGCGCGGCCGAACAGGTTCGGGTTCTTCAACTCGGCCACCACGCCGGCATTGCGGGTGCTCGTGAACTCATCCAGCTCGAGCTCGCGGTTGCCTTCCAGCTGAAAGCCGTAGCGGAACGTCCATTGGGGGTACTCCTGCACCACCACCATGGCCTTCACAGGCTGAACGCCATCGACCGCCTCGCCCACCGGCACCGCCTGAATGTCCACGAGCCGGAACACGTTGGTGTCGTACAGGCGCTTGCGCGCCACGGCCCACTCGTCGAGATCCACCGGCTGGCCCAACTCGAAGCGCAGCGAACCGGTGATCACGTCGCCGCTCGTGATCTCGAGACCGCTCGTCTCGACCTCCTGCAGCACCTGCTGCGGCCCTTCCGTGATCGCGAACGTGAGGCGAACGGTGTCGTCGGCCGCCACGTCGGGCAGCACCTCGACGTCAGCCGAATTGAAGCCGTCTCGCCGGTACTGCTCCTCGACCCGGACCCGGGCGGCGCTGACCGCGGTAGCCAGGTACGGCGTGGGTGTGTCCAAGGCTGCTGCCTCCTGGATTGCCGCCAGGCGGCCCTCGGGCACGCCCTCGAACTGGACGCTCACCACCTGCGTCTGCGGGCCCTCGACAATCGTGATCGGCAGGACGCCGGTGTCGCCGTCGATGGTCAACGGGCCGCCCGTCACCTGGGCCTTGAGGTAACCGGCCGCGTTGTATGCGCTGACGAGCAATTCCTCCACCGGTTTGCGGTTGAGCCACGCCTCCACGTCCAACCCTTGCGCCACGATCGCGTCCAGCAGCCGGTCCCCGTCCAGCGCCTGGTGACCGGTGACCCGAATCTCGCGGTCGCTGACCCGCACGCCCTCGGTCACCTCGATGGTCAACCGCTTGGTGTCCGGCCGCGGCCGATCGATCGTGCCCACCACGACGCTGCCCAACTCGTTGGTGCCGACCAGGTAGCGGCGAACCCGGTGCGTGAGATCGTCGATCAGGAACTGGTCGAAGGCGTTGCGGTGCCAGGCCTCCTCGAGTTCCGCGGTCAGCCTCGCCGGCAGGGTCGCACCGATGATCTCGAGGACGGTGCGCGGACCGCGATCGACCGTGTATTCCAGGGTGACGGTGCCGGCCTCGGGCTGCTCCGTGCGGCGCGTCCGCACGCGCGCCTCGAAGTAGCCTTGTTTCTTGAAGCGATCGCGGACCCGATCAACGTCGCGCTGCAGCACCAGGAAATCGAAATCGTCTCCGGGGTCGAGGGAGATCTCGGCGCGTACCTCCTGCTCGATGGCGGGCTCCACCCCCACGAACGTGATCGCCGCGACCTTGGGCTTCACCCGCAGTTCCGTGGGCGTGCGTCCGACGCCGCCCCCGAAGGTGATCTGATGGCGAATGCCGAGGCTGGCAGTGTCGTCGTCACGCGACAGCGCCCGGATCTCGATGGTCGGCGTGACGTAGTAGCTGATGACGAAGGTGGTATTGCCGCTCTCGCGCAGGTTCTGCGACACCGTGAATTCGACCTGGCGGCTCAACCGCTTCGACAGCGTCAAGCGCGTCGTCGGGTCGGTGCGGTTGTTGCCGATCAGCGACGGGTCATCGCGGAAGTCGGGATCCTCGAACTCGCCGCGCTCGACGCGGAAGGTGTCGAGGCCAATCGCGCGCCCGGTTACGCCCAGCAGGTCAGCCGACAGCAGCGTCAGCGCCGTCCCGGTGTTGGTCTCGCCCAGTAGTTGTGCCGCCAGCTCGCCCGGGGTGCTCGACCCGTCTTCCGACGTCAGGTCGATCGACGGCCGTTCCAGCGTGCCGGTCAACGTCAGGGTGGCCATGTCGCCGCCTCCGAGCGGCGCCTCGGCGACGATGTTGAACTCGGGCCGGATGCGGCGGAGATCGGTGAACGAAATGTCGCCGCGGGTAATCCGGAAGGTGCGGCCGGCCAGGAAGATCTCGCCACCCTCGCGCAACGTGATGCGGCCGTCCATCCCCGGCGCCGCGGCGGTGCCGGTGACGCGCACGTTGACGGCCGCCGCGAGCCGGCCGTAGTTGTTGTCGACCGTGACGTCGTCGCTGGTCGTGACCACCAGGTTGAGCCGGACGCGGTCGAGATATGGCTGGTCCTGCGTCGGCGCCACCGGCAGCGTCGCGCGGCGGACCAGCGCGGCCAGCGTAATGGTGTCGGTGTAGGCGCTTTGCACCACGCGAATGTCGCCGGTCACGGTCGGCCCTTTCGGATCGGGCCGGAAGGTCACCAGCGCATCGAGCTCGCTGCGCAGGCCGTCGATGAGCTCGATCGCCACGCCCTGGGCCTGGATGTTGACGACGCCGTCGATGGCGTCCACGCCCGACACCTGCAGCGACCCGTCAAGGCCCAGTGTTCCGCCATTGGCGAGGCCGCGAATGCCGTCGAGCACCACCCGCTGGCCATCGAGCAGGATCAATCCGTTGAGGTCGGACAGCACCAGCCGGGGTTCCGAGATCGCGACCTCGGCGTCCCGCAGTGTGACCTCGCCGTCGAACAGCGGGCGCGACACGGTGCCGCCAATCAGGGTGTTGAGGTTGGCGTCGCCGTCGAAGGCCAGCGTGCTGACGAAGGCCGACAGCACGCGCAGGTCAATCAGGCCCTGCACCGACAGGTCGAGCGGCGGGTCTTCGGCGGCGAAGCCCACCGAGCCGTCGATCACCAGCGGGTTGTTGGCCACCGACCACGAGATGTCGGCAACCGCCAATGTGCCGCGCGCGAACTCGATCCGCGACGGCCGCTGCTGTTCGACGGGGATGCCCGAAAAGGTGAACTTCGCGGCATCGACGGTGAGCTCGCCGGCGAGGGCCGACAGTTCGAGGACCGGCACCTCGGCCTGCGCGGTGGCGGCGAAGTTCCCCACCACCCCGCCGCTGGCGACGTCGCCGGACAGCCGCGATACGGTCAACGTCTCGCCCTGCAGCACCGCATCGATGTTCAGGTTCGTGACCGCTTGCGGACCACCGCCCCAGTTGAAGGTACCGGCCTTGAGCGACAACGTCGCGAGCGTGCCGGCGCGGCTGCCGTTCGAACGCAGGTCCAGCGACAATGGGCCGGAACCGTCGAAGGTGACCGGCACGCCCACGGCGCGGCCCATGCGGATGGCGTCCTGGAACTCGCCGACGAACTGTCCCTGGAAGGCACCGTCCAATTTCGTGTTCCACTCACCCGAGGCCACTAATCGGCCCGCGCCGATCCGCACATTCAGATCTTTCAGCGTCACGTCGTCGCCGCGCAACACGACGTTGGCCGGCGCGTTCAGCGTCACCGGCACGCCGCCAATGCCGGCGTCCAGTTCAGTGAGGTTGACGATCGCCACGCGGTCGCGGGCGTCGGCGAGGCGGCCCGACGCCGTAACCGTACCGCTGGCAAATCCCAGAATCTCGGATTCAATGGCACCGAGGAACGGCGCGAGCTTCGCCAGTTCGAGTCGATCGAGCAGAGCCGTCGCCTTGTAGTCGTAGGGCGAGGCGGTGGCCACGTCGGCGTTGACCAGCGCGCCGATCGAGGGCAGCCGCACGACGATGCGCGCTTGATCGCCCATCAGATCCGCCGTCATCTCACCGGCGCCGATCAGGGTGCCGGCTTCGCCGCCGGTCAACGAGAAGTCCACGCGGCCTTGTCCGCGCGGTTGCGCGCTGGTGCCCTTGCCGTCGAACTGCATCGAGAACAAGGCCTGCGTGTCGTTCGGGGCCAGCAACGTGCCCTGCCACGACAGCCGATCGCCCTTCAGGCTGGCGTCGTACGCGCCGGTCTCCCACGCGTAGCGGACGCGGCCATCGAGAAAGCCCACGCCCTGCCGCAGTTCGAGCGACGTGACGTCAATGGCATCGGGCGTCACCACGGCTTTCGCGTTCGCGCTGTCGATGGCCTGCCCTGCCCAGGTCAGCGCCGAACCGGTGATGGTGGTGTCGAGCCGGTAGACGTCGAAGGTGCCGCCGAGCGTCGCGGCGACCTTCAGCGGGCCGGACACGCGCCACTCCTCGGGCACATCGGCCTGCAACTCTTCGGCGCGGGGCGCATCGACGTTGAACTGGCCGGTCCACAGGCGATCGGTGATGTTGGCGACGGCGTGGCCGGTGATGGTCGACGAGCCCTGGCGCACCTCGAGATTCGTGATGTCGGCGCGCGTGGTATCGGCGGTCACGTGCGTCGCAAGACGAACGCGGCCCAGCAGCGGTACGTCGACATCGTCGCCGGACACCTGCGTCTCGATCTGCGGGAACTTGTAGGAACCCGCGAGGGTCATGGGCACGTCAATCGCGCCGTGCACGTCGGCGGCAATCTCCGGGACGGGGAAGCCGAGCGTCGCCAGGCTTCGGGCCGCCGTGGCAACGTCGCTCGCCCGCGCATGCGCGGGGCCGGTCATGGTCGACAGCAGCGCCGAGCCGCGATTGATGCGGCCCGCCATGCGGCCTTCGATGTCGACGCCGGGCAGGCGGTGATCGTGGTCGAAGCGGTAGTCATCGCCGACGATCGTGGCCCGGAGGGTGCCGGTCATGGCCACGTGGTTCCGCTTGGCGCGACCGGTCGCGCGGTTGGTGATCTCGAAGCGGCGCGGTTCGCCGAACTCGAACGTGCCGCTGCCGTCGAAGCCGGCGGCAATCGCCTGGGGACTGACGTTGGCCATGTCGAGCGCGGTTTGCGCGTCGAGCGCCCGCCACGACGCAGTAGCCCTGCTGACCGCGGCGCCGCCCCAGGGCACGTTGAAGTCGGCGCGGATCTCGCCGCCCGATTGCGGCGTGATCGCAAGCGCGGTGCCTGAAAACGATTCGAAGGTGACCAGCACGGGACCCGACAGGGTGAGATCACGCTCGCGGCCGACCGCCAGCGTGTTGCTCGACGCGCGCAGCGTCGTGACGATGTCGCCGGTCGGTCCGGCGATGGTGCCGTCGATGGTGACCAGGCCGCCAACCGGCACGGGCGGCGGCGGAATCCATCTCGCGGCGTGCTCGAGATCGACGGTGCCCTTGAGGGTGAGGGCGAGGCTGGGCGAATCCAGCACGCGGTGAATGGTGCCGCTCAAGAAGGCATTCAGTTCCGACGAGACCAGCCGGGCGTCGGCCAAGGTCACGTCGGAACCGTCGAAGGTCATGACCGTGTCGAATGGGGCAATGGTCAGGATGCGCTCGCGCAGCCGCACGGCGAGCGGGCCGCGCACGGCGAACGCGCCCTCGGTGCCGAGCGCGCCGTCAGAGAGCGCCGACTCGATCTGCGGAATCTTGACGCCCCAGTCGCGGACCATGTCGGCGTACTGCACGTCGAGGCCGCGCAGCGTCAGGCTGCGGAGATCAATGCTCCGTGGCGTCTCGGGCGTGGGCCGCTCAGAGCCCGGCGGCAGGTTGGTCACGCCGTTCTGGTCGCGAACAATGTCGACAATGCCGTTGTCGACGCTGAGGTGATTGATGGCGAAGCGGCCACGCAACACCATCCACGGCAGCGTGACCTCGACGCGTTGGGCGACCAGGAATGGCCGGTCGTCGTGGCCTTTGGCCGCGAGGCGTACGTCGGTGAACGTAATGCGGCGGGTGAGTGCGTTGTAGCTGAGGTCGTTCGCGCCGAGTACCAGGTCGTAACGGGAGACAAAATCGCCGGCCCAAGCCAGGGCGCGACTGCGCGCCCACGGGGTATGGATGAGTAATAGCGCGACCACGAGGGCCACGGCGGCAAGTGCCACCGGCCAAATCACGCCTCGCCGAACCCAAACCCTCACCACTCGATTCTAATGGAGCGCCTCAAGCGGATCTCCGCAATGAGCAGGACACCTCGACCATGATTCATGGGCCGTTCCTACGGAACGGCCCGCCCGCGGCTACGAGCCACGTTCCATTGAGCGTTGCAAGTGGGATACCATTCGCCTGTGGAGGATCAGCTCATGCGTATGAAGTCATGGTTCAAGATCGGCCTCGGCGCCGCCTTGAGCCTGGTGACGAGCGCGGCGGGCATGGCCCAGGCACCAGTGGAATTGAAGGTTGGTGACACGGCCCCCGCGTTCTCGGCACCCGGATCGGATGGTAAGACCCACACGCTGGCCGAGTCGAAAGGCAAACAGGCGGTGGTACTCGCGTGGTTCCCGAAAGCCTTTACCGGTGGTTGAACGGCCGAATGCAAGTCGCTCCGTGAGAGCGGCGATCTCATTCGGCAGTACAACGTCGCGTACTACATGATCAGCGTGGACACGATTGAGGACAACACGAAGTTCGCCCAGATGCACGAGGCGGACTATCCAATCCTCAGCGATGTCACCAAGGAGATCGGCGCCAAGTACGGCGTGCTCGGCGCAACCGGCATGGCGCGACGGTGGACGTTCTATATCGACCCGGACGGAAAGATCCTCCACATCGACACCGCGGTGAAGCCCGCTTCGTCCGGTCCCGACATGGTCGCCAAGCTCGGCGAACTGAAGATCGCGAAGAAGAAATAACTACACCATGACCGACCTGGCCCGCAGCAACGGCGCGGCCAGGTCGGCATCTCCCGCCACCGTGACGCGCCGTCGCAGCGCGTCTCCCGCCAGCGCGTTGTAGAACATCCGCCACACATCGTCGGCCGCGATCGTGACCATCGCGTCGGGTGCCGACGGCCGGCCGCGCCACACGTGCCAACGGTCGCCGTCGCGCGCGAGCGTCCAACTGCCGGTTGTTTCGCCGGTGACCGCCAGCGTGATGGTGGTGCCGGCCTCCGCGGGTACGCCGGCATAGGCATAGGGCAACGCGCGCACGGAGATATCGAGCAGCGGCTCCAGCCATCGCGGCGCGAGCAACCGCGGGCGGCCGACCGCGTCGCGGATCGGCATCTGGTGGTGCCAGTGCTCGGTGTACTCGCGCCCGATGTCCATCCAGTTCTCGGACTGCTGCTCGCCCGCCCAGCTCACGGCGAAAATTGCCGGCCCATGGAGATCGAGGCCGGCCATCAGGTCGGCCACTTGCTCGCCCGCGTGGTGGAGCAGGTCGGTCAGCACCGCGGTGCTCAGGCGCGCGCTATAGGCCACGCCGTCCGCGTTGAGCGCGTTGATGAACTGCGCCAGGTCCTGGTCCGACTGGATGGCACGGTCGGGCGGCGTGAGATGGGCGTCGCGCGAGGCCGAGAGCCGCCGCCACTGGCCGTCGAGCAGGTGGGCCGCCACGTCGCGGACCCGCCAGGTGCCCGCGACCGTTGGCCGGAGCCACTCGTCGGCCGACAGGCCCCGCAACAGGCCAACCAATTCGCGCGCCAGGGGGCGAAAGAGGGGCGCGGTGTCGCAGGGCGCAAGGGGTGTCATGCCGGGCGATCTTATCCGGGCGGGCTGTCTCCAAATGTCTTGACACCACGGCCAGAACCCCTTAATGTCCGCGACGGATGCACGGCATCACTTCTGTCAATCCATCGAACCCGAGGGTCGAACATGCGTCGAGTTGTCTTGTGCGCAGTAGTCCTGTGTCTGGCGTTGTTCATCACCTCACGGGAGGCCAGCGCGCAGGCCTCCATCGCCGGGGTCGTCCGCGACGGGTCCGGCGCCGTATTGCCCGGTGTCACCGTCGAAGCATCGAGTCCCGCGCTGATTGAGAAGACGCGCGGCGTCGTGACCGACGGGTCCGGGCAGTACCGGATTGTCGACCTCAGCCCGGGAACCTACCAGGTGGTGTTCACGCTCCCCGGTTTCAAGACGGTGCGGCGCGAGGACGTGGTGCTCGAGGGTGCCTTCTCGGCCCAGATCAACGTCGGGCTCGAAGTCGGCGCGCTCGAGGAGTCGGTCACCGTCACCGGCGCCACGCCGACGGTTGACGTCACCAACAACCGGACCCAGTTCGTGGTCAATCGCGACATTCTCGATTCGATTCCCACGCCCATCCGCAACACGCCGGCCCGCGCGCTGCTGCTGCCGGGCACGACCGTGACGCCGTTCGTGCTCGGCCAGTACAGCATGAGCGTGCACGGCTCGAACACCGCCGACATGGTGATCGCGATCGACGGCTTGCGCGTCAACAACCTGTGCGGCAGCGGCCAGTACAGCGGCTTCTACATGAACGACGCCAGCATCCAGGAGGTCACCTTTACCACCGGCGCCGAGTCGGCCGAGATGCAGAACGGCGGCCTGCGCATCAACAGCACGCCGAAAGATGGTGGCAACCGATTCTCGGGCACGTTCTTCGCCTACGGCATGAACGGTGGCCTGCAGGCTGACAACCGCTCGGACGAGGTGAGGGCGGCCGGCGTGCCGCAGCCGAGCATCGCCTACACCTATCAGATCAACCCGTCGTTTGGCGGTCCGATCAAGCGCGACAAGCTGTGGTTCTATTTCACCTACAAGTACGAGGACAACAAGACCTACGTCGCCAGCTCCGCATTCGAGGATGGCAGCCGGGCGTATCGCCAGGCGATGGGCAACTACAGCGCCGTGACGAGACTGACCTGGCAGGCGTCGCAGAAGGACAAGATTCGCTTCTATCTCGACCGCCAGTACAACGGCGAGTTCTTCAACGGCTTCAACACCCTGCCGACTACGTCACCCGAAGCCTCGACCGACGCGTTCGGCTTGGGCTGGGTGCCACAGCTCAAGTGGACGCAGGCCACCACCAACAGGCTGCTGCTCGAGGCCGGCATCTCGTATTACACGCAGGACTACGAACAGAACTGCCGTGAAAGCGTCGGCCCGACCGACCTGCCCCGCTTGGAACAGACCACCGGCCGGCTGACCGTGGCCTGCGGCAACACCATTCCGCCGTACACGAGCTGGACCAAGAGCTACAGTTCGGCGGCGTCGGCCAGCTACATCACCGGCTCGCACGCCTTCAAGACGGGCGTCACCATGCAGTGGGGCACCAACTCGAGGACGTTCTCGTCGAACGCCCAGATCAACACGCTGGTGTTCAACAACGGCCTGCTGGGCGCGCCGGCCAGCGCCACGAACCCGGTTCCGTGCACCGCGCTGCCCTGCCCGATCGGCGTCGCGGTGCATAACGGCCCCACCACGGCCGAGCAGAAGGTCAACACCGATCTCGGTTTCTTCGTTCAGGACACGTGGACGATTGACAAGCTCACCCTTAACCTGGGGGGCCGTTACGATAAATTCAATGCCAGTGTCCCCGCCCAGTCGGCGCCGGCGAGCACGTGGATCCAGGCGCGCAGTTTTGCCGAGATCAAGGACGTGCCCAACTGGAACGACTGGTCGGTGCGCATGGCCGCGGCGTACGACGTGTTCGGTAACGGCAAGACCGCGATCAAGGTAAACGCCAGCAAGTACATCGCGTCAGCCGCGGCCGGGTACGCCGCCATCTTCAACGGCATGACCTACTCGACCCAGGTGCGCGCGTGGATCGACCTCGACCGCAACAAGTCGCTCTTCGATGCGGCCGGCAACGTCCAGACCGGCGAGGTGTTCGGCGGCACGTCGAACTTCGGCGGCATCACCAGCCGGCCGGATCCGGACCTGTTGCGCGGCAACAACTGGGAGTACAACGCGACACTGCAGCACCAGCTGATGGATCGCCTGTCGATGACGGCCGGCTTCTACCGGCGCCAGTTCTACAACCTGGATGTCACCGACAACACCAACCTGGCGGTCACCGACTGGTCGCCGTTCTCGATTACCACCCCGACCGACCCGCGGCTGCCGGACTCGGGCGCGGCCATCACCATGCACTCGCTGAACGCGAATAAGATCGGCGTGGCGACTGACAACCTCAGGACGTTCTCAGACATCAACACCTCCGTCTACAACGGATTCGAAGTGAGCGCCAACGCGCGGTTCACCAAGCTGTTGCTGTTTGGCGGCATCACCACCGACCGCCGGGCGACGACCTCGTGCGACGAGCGCGACAACCCGAACAGTGCGCGCTTCTGTGACGCGGTGCCGCCCTTCCGCACCACGTTCAAGATGTCGGCCGCGTATCAGCTGCCGTATGAGTTCCAGCTGAGCGGCTCGTTCCTGTCGCGGCCGGGGCCGAGCGTCGCCGCCAACTACACGGTGACCGCCGGCATCGCCGGCCGGCCGATCGTTGGCTCGACCGCCGGCGCAACCACGATCGGGGTCAACCTCGTTCAACCCAACACCGTGTTCCTGGGGACCTTCAACCAAATGGACCTGCGTCTCGGCCGCACCTTCCGTGTCGGCAGCCGCACCCGCATCCAGGGTTTTGCCGACTTCTTCAACATCCTGAACGCGGGCACCGTGACCAGGGTCAACGAAACGTATGGCGCCAATCCGGCGACCAACGCGTGGATGAGGCCGACGGCCATCATGGACGCGCGCTACATCCGTTTCGGTATGCAGATGTCGTTCTAGACGTGGGCCACAGAGGACACCGAGAACACAGAGCCAAGTCTTTCTTCCAAAGATTGCTCTGAGTCCTCGGTGTCCTCTGTGGCTAGCTCTTCTCCGTAAGCGCACCAAGCTTGAGCACGGTGTTCCAATTCCGGGCCGTGCCGGTCGTGCCGAGCTTCTTCTCAATCAGCGTCATCGTCAGTTTCGACGTGCCAATGCCGTCAGGGTAGACAAAGTAGGCGTGCCGGCCCTTCGCCTTGACCACCTCCCGCCCCTTGATCGCATCTTGCAGCGCCGTGACTGCGGCCGGCGGCGGCGCGTCTTTCAGGCACATCAGCACCGTGTGGCTCGGATCGAGCTTCGCCTCTTTCGGGAACGGGTTGTCGGCGATGGCTTGTTGCCACTCTGCGCCCGTCCGCACAAAGAAGTCGGTATGGAGGCCCAGCTTCTTGGCGGCCGTGGTCTCCAGCAGCGTCTCGAGTGCCGCAGTGGCACGCGGCGCGCTCCCGAACACCAAGTTGCCGCTTTGCAGGATGCTCTGCGGGTTCTTCAGGCCCAGGTCCGCCAGCAAGGCTTTTAGGTCTGACATCGACACCTTGTTGTGTGATCCCAGGTTGATCGCGCGAAGCAGGCCGATATGAGTCGCCATCATCAAGACTCGTCAATTGTACTCAGCCACCGGCAGCAAGCGCGCGAAGGCGCCGCGCCTCTTGCGGGTCGGAGGCCAAGCGTCGATAATCACGTCGACTTGGAGGGCCAGTTGCGAAACATGCGCACTCGATTGCTTTCATCCCTTGCCGCCGCGGCCGTCGTCGCAGCGGTGCTGGCGCCGACCGCCGTCTACACCCAGCGCCGTACGGCGGTGGCCACCGCCCCGGCGCTGCCGGTGGCTGCCCCCGAAGCCGTTGGCTTCACCGCCGGCGGCCTCGACCGGATGGACGCCGGCATGCAGGACATTGTCGACAAGAAGCAGCTGGCTGGCGTCGTGACTCTGGTGGCGCGCCAAGGCAAGGTCGTGCAGCACCGGTCGTACGGCTATCAGGATCTCGACACGCAGACGCCGATGCGCACCGACACCATCGCCCGCATCTACTCGATGACCAAGCCGGTGACCGGCGTCGCCATGATGATGCTGTACGAGGACGGCAAGTGGAAGCCTACCGATCCGATCGCCCGGCACATCCCCGAGTTTGCGAACCTGAAGGTGTATGCCGGCGAGAAAGACGGCGCGATGATGCTCGAGGCGCCGGGACACGCGCCGACGATGGGCGAGCTGATGTCGCACACGGCAGGATTCACCTATGGACTGTTCGGCAATTCGCCGGTAGACAAGTTGTACCAGGCGGCGAATCCTTGGGACAGCGCGACCTCAAGTCGTTCATCAACACGATGGTCACGCTGCCGCTGCTCTATCAGCCCGGCAGCCGCTGGGTTTACAGTGTGTCGGTTGACATCCAGGGATACCTGGTGGAGAAGCTCTCGGGCCAGACGTTCCCCGAGTTCCTGCGCACGCGGCTGTTCGATCCGCTGGGGATGATCGACACCGCCTTTTACGTGCCGGCTGACAAACTGTCGCGGCTCGCGACCGTCTACGCATACGACAAGGCCAAGGCCGGGCTCGCGCCGGCGCCTCGCGAGAGCACCGTGACGAGCGCGCCGGGCCTGCCTTCCGGAGGCGGCGGTCTTTACGGGACGGCGGCCGACTACTTCCGCTTTGCGCAGATGTTGCTCAACGGCGGCGAGTTCGATGGCCGGCGCTACCTGAAGAAGGCCACCGTTGACATGATGCGTACGAACGTGTTGAGCGATCAGGTGCTCAATTCGCAATCCGGCATCGGCCAGGCGCAGTTCTCGCCAGCCCAGGGCTTCGGCTACGACTTCGCAGTAGTCCTCGATCCGGTGGCGGCGAAGCGTCAGGTTGGCAGGGGCAGCTACTGGTGGTGGGGCATCGCGGGCACCTGGTTCTGGATCGACCCTGCCAACGAGGTCGTCTTCGTCGGGATCATCCAACGGCGCGGCGGCGTGCCCGGCGCGGCCAACCACGAGGACGTCTCGCGTCGCGTGATTGCCGAGGCGCTGGCGCCGGGCAAGTGAAGGGGTCGCGCCAAGCGCTCGCGGGTCACTCGGAGCGACTTCGCTTGTGGGCGGTCAGGCCAACGGCCAGCAACGCCCCGCCGAGCCCCATGTAGACGGGTGATTGTCCGAAGGTTCCCAAAGCGAGGAACGCGGAACCCATCCCGATCCAGACCATGGGATGCGTGCGCTTGAACGCGACCGCGCACCGCTGCAGCCACCCGCCGTTCGCCATGACGTGATTGTGCCACGACTCATGCGGGGATGGCGCCGCCGGTCAGGGGAAGGTCACCGCCAGCGGCAGCCAGGTCTTGGGATCGGATGTCAGGCCGCGCGCCTCGCTGACCACTTCCATGCGCGAGGGCGTCAGCCGAATCAGCACGACGTTGTCGCCTTTGGCGCCACTTGGGTAGAACGGCGTCCAGGCCGCCTTCCAATGGCGCGCCTTCTCCTCGGCGTCAGTGACGATGGCGGCCTTGGCGAGCACGGTCGCGTAGCTCGCGGTAGGGGCGTCGAAGCACAGCAGCGTGACGCGCGGATCGCGACGGACCTGATCGACCTTTCGGGTCAGCGGATTAGTGGCGATCCAGAAAATGAAGTTCTCGTCCGGGCCGAGCGGATCGACAATGCGCGCCTGCGGGTGGCCGCCATCGCCGGCGGTGATGAACGAGCAGTAGCCTGCTTTCTGGATGATGTCGCGACCGCCGGCCAGGATCTGGCTGCGCGACGGCTGCCCCTGTGCCGCCGCGAGGGCCGGCAGCATCAAGGACAGCACCATCCAGGCGCGCAGGGTGGTCATCGAGCTACTCGGCGGTGGTCGGATCGATCGTCGTTCGGATTTCCGAGATCTTGTCAGCCGGAAAGCCGCCCTGCTTCGCGTGCTCGCGCAGGATGTCTTCGTTCGGCGCACGGTAGACGCACATGATTTGGTTGTCGGTGACGTAGCTGTGGACCCACTGGATCGTCGGCCCGAGCGTGTTCAGCACGGCGCACGACTTCTGCGAGATCCCCTGGAGCTGTTCGCCGGTGAGCTTGCCGGCGCCGGGAATGTTTCGTTCGATCAGGTACTGGGGCATAAGTCTCCTTTAACTGGTTTCCAAGGTCGGCAGGGGCACCTCGTTCGGCACCACCCGGGTGAACTGGCCGCGCTGCATCAACTCGCGGCCCTTGCCGCCGCGGCCGACGATTTCGTACTTGGTCGTGCTGATGGTCTGTTCGGCGCCACGCGAGGTCTCCACCGTTAACAGGTCACGGTCGCCCGTCGAGACCAGCGCGCCGATCACCTTGTCTTCGGGGAAGTCGATCTTGATCAGGATGACGCCGCGGCCCGGGCCCGACAGGAAGTTCACTTCCTCCACCGGGCACAGCATCGCGCGAGCGGCGCTGGTGGCCGCAATCACCGTCTCTTCCCCGGTCGTCAGCGCCACGGTCACCACCTCGGCGCCATCGGCGGTGCGCGCGTAGCGGCGGCCGGAGCGCGTACTGGCCTCAACCAGCCCCTGCAGCGAGAAGCGCATGGCGTAACCGTCACTCGTGATCGCGACGGCGTGCACCGGCGGCACGTCGCCTTCCTTCTTCGCCTCGATCTTCTTCGCCACGCGCGGATCGAGACTGAAGGCCGCAATCACCTTCTCGCCGTCCTTGAACTTGAACAGCTTCTGCACCGGTTCGCCGTAGCCGGTCGAGGCCGGGATGTCGACAATGCGGCTGGTATAGGCGACGCCGAAGTTGGTAAAGAACGCCATGGTTGCGCGGGTGCTGCCGATCACCGCCGCCAGCACCCCGTCGCCCTCGCGCAGGCGCGTGGTGGTCAGGTCTTTCACTTCCTTCTGCCGCTTGACCCAGCCATCGCGCGAGACAATGACGACGTTGTCCTCTTCGACGATGAAGGATTCGGCGGAGTACTCGACGTCTTCGGCTTCTTCAATCAGCGAGCGGCGCGGATCGATCTTCGGGTTGCCGTACTTGGCCTGGATCTCTTCCAACTCCGACCGCACCAGCTTCCAGCGGCCTTCTTCGTCCCTGAGCAGGCCGGCAATCTGCCGCGAGCGCTTGCGCTTCTCGGCCAGCTCGGTCTGAATCACCTGGATCTCAAGGCGCGCCAGTCGATACAGCTTCAGTTCCAGGATGGCATCGGTCTGTTCGGCGTCGAGCGAGAACCGCGCCATGATCTTCTCCGCGGAATCGGCCTTGCCGTCCGACTTGCGGATAATCTTGATGATCTCGTCGAGCGCATCGAAGACCTTCTCGAAGCCTTCGAGAATGTGGATGCGGCGGCTCAGTTGCTCGAACTCGTGCTCGAGACGATTCGTCACCACTTCCAGGCGGAAGTGGAGGAAGTGCCACAGCATCTGCTTGAGATCGAGACGCTCAGGGCGTCCGGCCTCGGCGTTCTCGGTCGGCACCAGGCAGGTCATGTTCACGGCAAACGTCGTCTGCAACGAGGTGTGCTTGAACAGGTACGCCATCACCAGGTTGTCGTCGGCGCCGGTCTTGACGTCGAGCTCGATCCTCACGTCGTCGGTGGACACGTCACGGACGTCCACCAAGTACGGCATCTTGCGGCTAAGTACCACGTCGCCGATCTGTTCAACCAGCTGGGACTTGTTCACGGCATAGGGAATGCTCGTGATGTAGAGCTTCTTTTCGGATCGCGACGCCAAGCCCGCTTCCCAGGTCGAGCGCAAGCGAATGGAGCCCGAGCCGGTGCGGTAGATCTCCTTGAGCTCATCGGGCGAGTTCAGGATCTGGCCTCCGGTCGGAAAGTCCGGCCCCTTCACCCAGCGGCACAACTGCAGCGTCGTCAGATCAGGATTGTCGAGCAACTTGATCAACGCCGTGATGATTTCATTGAGGTTGTGCGGCGGGATGTTGGTGGCCATGCCCACCGCAATGCCGGTGCTGCCGTTGATCAGCAGGTTGGGCACGCGCGATGGCAACACCACCGGCTCGACCTTGGTGCCGTCGTAGCTGGGACGGAACGGGACGGTCTCCTGCTCGATCTCCTGCAGCACTTCGTCAGACAGGCGGGCCAGGCGGCACTCGGTGTAGCGCATGGCCGCGGCGCCATCGCCATCGAGCGAACCGAAGTTGCCCGACCCGTCGACGAGCGGATAGCGCAGCGAAAACGACTGCGCCATGCGGACGAGGGTTTCGTAGATGGCGCTGTCGCCGTGCGGGTGGAAGTTGCCCATCACGTCGCCGACCACCTTGGCGCACTTGCGGTGCTTGGCGTCGGCGGTCAGGTTCTGCTGCCACATGGTGAACAGGATGCGGCGCTGCACGGGCTTCAGCCCGTCGCGCACGTCCGGCAAGGCGCGCGAGGTGATCACCGACAGCGCGTAGTTCAGGTACCGGGATTGCGCCGCTTCGTGCAGCGAGACATTCGAGGTGCCATCGCCGCCACTGGGACTAAATCCCCCGCGGCCCGCCGGCGGGGGCGTTCCAGCGTCGTCGTTGTCGGGCAGATCGAACAGGGAAGGTTCTTTTCGCTTAGCCAAGCTGCTCCAGAATAACAAGAGATCAAGAGATCAGAGCAACTCGTCAGTGGTCCATGAAAAGTATTCTCCTGGTCTCCTGACCTCCTGTGTCGCTTGAACTTTAGTCCGGAATCAGTTTACCCGGATTCATCAGGTTACCGGGATCGAGAGCACGTTTGATCGCGCGCATGACGTCGAGTGACGCGCCGTGCTCTTTCGACAAGTACTTGAGCTTGCCGATGCCGACGCCGTGTTCGCCACTGCAGGTGCCTCCAAACTTCAGCGAGCGCTCGACCAGTCGTTCGTTCAACCGCGAGATCTGATCGAACTCTTTCGGGTCGTTGGCGTCGAGCATGAAGATCAGGTGAAAGTTGCCGTCGCCGGCATGACCCACCAGGGGCGCGACCACGCCGGCCTCCTTCAAGTCGGCCTGGGTCTCGAGAATGCACTCGGCGAGGTGCGAGATCGGCACGCAGATGTCGGTGGTCCAGGCGCGGGCGCCGGGGCGCGATGCCACGGTCGCGTAGTAGGCGTTATGGCGCGCGGTCCACAGGGTGTTGCGGTCCTCGAGGGTCGAGGCCCATTGGAATCCCTTGGCGCCCTGCTCGCGCGCGATTTCCTCGACCGCCTTGATCTGCTCGTCAACCATTACGTCGCTGATGCCGTGGAACTCGAAGAACAGCGTCGGCCCAATCGGGTAGCTGGTCCTGGAGTAGGCGTTGACCACGCGCAGTTGCGCTTCGTCCACGATCTCAATGCGGGCGACGGGGATGCCGAGCTGGATGGTCTGGATCACGGTGGCGGCGGCCCCGGCCATCGACTCGAACGGGCACACGGCGGCGCGGACCGCCTCGGGCCTACCGTAGAGCCTCAGCGTCACCTCGGTGATCACACCCAGCGTGCCTTCGGAGCCGACCAACAGCCGCGTGAGGTCGTAGCCGGACGAAGACTTCCTGGCGCGGCCGCCGGTCTTGATGATCTGGCCATCGGCGAGCACCACCGTGAGGCCCAGCACGTTGTCGCGCATCGTCCCGTAGCGGACCGCCGTCGTTCCGGAGGCGCGCGTCGCCGTCATGCCGCCAATGGTGGCGTCGGCGCCAGGGTCGATCGGGAACATCAGGCCGGTGTTCTTCAGGTGAGCATCGAGCTTCAATCGCGTCAGCCCGGCTTCGACGGTGATGTCGAGATCCTCGGGACTGAGCCGCAACACCCGCGCCATCCGCGTCATGTCGATCGAGACGCCGCCGTGGATGGCGTTGACGTGACCTTCGAGCGAGCTGCCCATGCCAAACGCCACGATCGGCGTTCCGTGCCCGGCGCAGATCCTGACGACGGCGCTGACCTCGTCGGTTGAGGTCGGGAAGACCACCGCCGCGGGCATGCCGGCGGCGTGCCACGACTCGCCGTGGCTGTGGTGTTCGCGCACCGCCTCGGCGGTCGAGACGCGGTCGCCCAGGACACTTTTGAGATCGTCGATCACTACGACATTATAAGTGCCTGCCATGTTTACACCGAAGACCCTGTCGTTCCTGAAGTCCCTCAAGCGCAACAACAAGCGGGAGTGGTTTCACGCGCACCGCGATCGGTTCGAGGCCGACTGCCGCGCGCCGATGATCGAAGTGGTCGAACGGTTGGCCCTCGACATGCCTTCGTTCGCGCCGGAACTGCTGGTCGGGACGAAGGAGTCGTTGTTCCGGCAGTTTCGCGACACGCGGTTCAGCGGCGACAAGACGCCCATGAAGACCAACATTGCCGCGACGTTTCCGCACCGCGCGCTCGGCCGCATGAACGGCGCCAGCTTCTATTTCGAGGTGGGGCCTGACTACGTCTGGATTGGCGGCGGCGTCTACCGGCCCGACACCTCGCAGCTGCACCTGCTCCGTGAGCACATTGCCGCCAACTACCGCCGGCTCGAGACCATCGTGAACGCACCGGCGTTCAAGAAGCTCGGCGGGCTGCGGGGCGACACGCTCACGCGCGTGCCGCGCGGGTTCGACAAGAACCACCCGGCCGCCCGCTACTTGATGCACAAGCAATTCATGGCCTTCCGCGAAGAGCCCGGCACGTTCGCGACGTCGAAGGACTTCTACAAGAACCTGCTGGCGACGTTCAAAACGCTGTCGCCATTGGTGAAGTTCCTGAACGAGCCTTTGATCCCGGCGGAGGCGGCGTCGCGCAAGGCGCACTTTCTCCTGGCTGAGTAGCGTTGCCATTGTGGCCACATGTGGCTACGCTGGCGGATATGGAGCCGATTGGCATTCGCGAGCTCAAGAACAACCTCAGCCACTACGTCCCTCAGGGCGGCAAGCGCATCTCGGTGACCACGCACGGACGGGTCGTCGCTGAGCTGGTGCCGCCAGAAACGCCCACGACGAAGAAACGCAGCAAGGCGAAGCTGAGCCGGTACGAGCAGCTCGTCGCCGAAGGCCTGATTCGGCCAGCCATCGAGGTAGGCGGTCCACTCGAGGACGATGAGCTGCCGGCACTTCTCGCGCCTGGGGAAGGCTTGGCCATTCTCGACTGGCTTCGCGGCGACAAGTAGGCCGAGCCGCCATGGAACCTAACCTTCGCTCGCGGTTGGCGTGGCTCGCGCGGTTTGAACGCGTCTGCGAAATCGTCGACGTATCTTCGTCGGTTCTGGCTCGACTAGGCCGTCCGTTCCCGGTGGAGCCTGTCCGCTCGCTGGACGCCATTCACCTGGGCACCATTGAGACGATTGAAGCGGAGCCAGCCCTCGTTGCTGTTGTGACGCGCGACCGGCGCGTCAGAGAGAACGCGATCGCGATGGGGTACGCGGTCGAGTAGCGGAAAGGCAACCCTAAAGGGTTGCCTCCACACCTACAACTTCAAACGCGTCGCGACGAAGTACAGGACCGCGCCGGCGGCGAGTGCGGCGGCGCCGGCCGTCAGCTGCGCCTGGCTCGCACCCGCCAGGATTCCCAGGGCCACGATCGACGCAACCACGGGGATCACCGGGCCGAGGGGCACGGTGAACTTTGCGGGGGCGACCGCCCCATCCAGGTCGCTGAAGTGTGACCCTACCTGCGCGGCAATCTCGCGATCGTGCTTCCTGAGCATCAGCGTCGAGGCGCATACCGCCAGGTACATCACTAGCCGCGCGATGGCCGACACCGCCGCCAGCGCCACGAACGAACCGGTCAGCGCCAGCGTCAGCGCCACGACCGCCGTGAACAGGATGGCGTTCGAGGGCGTGAGATACGCGGGGTGGACCTTCGCAAACCACTTCGGCAGGTCGCCGTTCTCGGCCAACGCGAACAGGGTGCGTGACCCGTTCAGGATCTGCCCCATGTTGTTGCCGGTCATCGACACCGCCGAGCCAATCGCGATCATCAGCGCGCCGGCCGCGCCGATAAAAATGGCCGCGCCATCGGCCAGCGGCGTGCGGCTGGCGCCTAGGTCCGGCAGCACGCCGGTCGCCACCAGTGACGTCAGCGACATGACGACCGACACGGTGACGAGCGTGGCGACGAAGGCAAAGGGCACATCGCGCCGCGGGTTGGCCGCCTCGCCGGCCAGCACGCCGGTGACCTCGTAGCCGCCATACGCGAAAATCAGCAGGATCAGCGCGCTCGACAGCTGCTGCTGCGTGACCGTGGGCATCTCCGCAAACCGCGCCGGGTCGATGAACCAGATGCCGACGATGATGAAGATGGCGAGCGGCGCCAGCTTGCCGATGGTCAGCGCATTGACCACCCACGACGACTGCTTGATGCCGCGCACGTTGATCCAGGTGATCGCAATGGTCAGCCCGGCGATCAGCGTCATGCGCGGCAGGCCCGCAGCCAGCGCCGGCCAATAGAACGCCAGCGCCAGGGCGAGCCCATTGGCGACCGATGCCTGGCTGGTGACGCGGGTGAACCACATCATCCAGCCAACCTCGAATCCCACGAAGCGGCCAAAGGCCGCGCGCGCCGGCAGGTACGGCCCGCCGGTTTTCTCGAAGCGGCTGCCGACTTCCGCAAAGCACAGGGCGATCGACAGCGACAGCAGGCCAACCGCCATGAACGCCAGCGGCCCCCATGGACCAACCAGCCGCGCCACGTCGGCCGGCAGCAGGAAGATGGCGCTGCCAATGACCTGGTTCACGCCGATCGCGGTCAGGTCCCAGCGCCCGAGCGCGCGCTTGAGGGCAGGTGTCTCAGCCGTTCCAGCCATCGGGCTCCTCCGTTCCGGACAGCCTGGCAGCGAGGGCCCGCATGATCACGCCACCGGCGAGACCGAGCATCAGGTGTCCGCGATGACGGTTTGAACGTGGCACGGGCAAACTGGAAGGATTGAACGCCGGTTGTATCATGATTCCCGAATGAGCACCACTTCCCCGGGCCGCCCGCGCACAACGCTCGAGGCCGCGGCGTACACCAATCCGGCGTGGTTCCAGTCCGAGAGCGACCGGATTTTCGCGCGGATGTGGTTGGCCGTCGGCCGCGCGCCCGAGCTGGCGCCACCGGGCGCTTTCATCACCCGCGACATCGCCGGCGCAAGCGTGATCGTGGTGCGCGGCGCCGATGGCCGGCTCACGGCATTTCATAACGTCTGCCGTCATCGTGGCACACGCTTGTGCGTGACAGGCGAAGGGACGTTCGCGGGCAGCATCCAGTGCCCCTATCACGCCTGGACCTACGGGCTCGACGGCGCGTTGCTGGCCGCGCCACAGATGGACGCCGCACCCGGGTTCGACAAGAGCGCCTACCCGCTGCGCCCGGCCGCGTGCGAGACGTGGGACGGGCACATCTTCATCAACCTCTCGGACGCGCCGGCGCCGCTCGG
Source organism: Vicinamibacterales bacterium (assembly GCA_038213735.1). GTDB lineage: Bacteria > Acidobacteriota > Vicinamibacteria > Vicinamibacterales > UBA2999 > 12-FULL-67-14b. The sequence goes on from JBBQSP010000010.1 coordinate 46,064, forward strand.
CGAACAGATCCACGGCCTGCCCGAGCGCTTTGCATCGTACGGCATGCAGGACCTGCGCATGGTCCACCGCATTCAGTATGACGTGGCGACGAACTGGAAGCTGGTGGTGCAGAACTACAACGAATGCCTGCACTGCCCGGTGATTCACCCGCTGCTGAACCGGATGCACCATTACCTTGGCGCCGAGAACGTGCCGTCAACCGAGACCTACTGTGGCGGGGCCATGGGGTTCAAGGATGGGGTCGAGACGCTCAGCACCGACGGCCAGCGCCGCCGCGCGGTGCTGCCGGGCCTCGGCGAGCGAGAGCGGGGCGTGGTGAACTATTTCGCGATCTACCCGAACTTCCTGCTGACGCTGCATCCCGACTACATGATGACCATCACGATCTGGCCGCAGAGCCCCGGCCGGACCCGGCTGGTGGCCGAGTGGCACTTCCATCCCGACGAGATCGCGAAACCGGGATTCGTGTACGAAGACGCGATCGAATTCTGGGACCGTACCAATCGCGAGGACTGGGCCATCTCGGAGCAGTCCTACCAGGGCATCAGCTCACGCGGCTACCAGCCGGGCCCCTACTCTGCGCGCGAACAGCAACTGTGGGAGTTTGATCAGTTCGTCGTGAAACGGATCACAGGAGATCAAGAGATCAAGAGAACAGGACTTTAAAGACCCTGCTCCTTGTCTCTTGATCTCCTGTTATTTCTCTTTGATCCAGCCGGCGTAGAGTTCGGGGCGCCGGTGCTTCAGGAACAGCCGGCGGGCATTTGAGTCGGCGGTCGCCGTAAGATCTATCTCGGCATAGACGATGTCGTCGGCGCTCTTTGCGCCGCGGGCGAGCACTTCGCCGTCGGGGCCGCACACGAACGACTCGCCGGCAAAGTCCAGGCACTCCTCTTTCCCCACCCGGTTGCACAGCGCGGTGAAGTAGCCATTTTGGAAAGCGGCCACGCGCATCTCAGCTTCGTACAACCCCTCGGGCCACTCGTCCACGGCCCCGGCCTGCGGCACGATCACCAGGTCCGCGCCGTTCACGGCGAGGGCTCGCATGTACTCCGGGAAATGACGGTCGTAGCAGATCGCCACGCCGACGTTGCCGACTTTCGTCTTGAAGACCGGCGCGCCCTTGTCGCCAGGGGTGTAGTAACCCTGCTCGTGGAAGCACGGGTATTCGGTGATGTGAATCATCCGGGTCACACCGAGCAGCGTGCCGTCGGCGTCGATCACCGGCGAGCTGTCGAAGGTGCTGTGGCCCTCTCGCTCGTAGAGGTTGATCACCACCACCATGCCCAACTCGCGAGCCTTCTGCTGGAACGCCTTCACGGTCGGGCCATCGAGCGGCTCGGCCAGCTCGCGGAACCCGAGTTCGGCCGGGCGCTGCGGGTAAAACCATTCGAACGCCAGTTCGGCGAAACACGCCAGCTGCGCACCGTTGCGAGCGGCGGTGTCGAGCGCGGCGAGACCGCGCGCGACGTTGGCGGTCTTGTCCCTACTGGCGTGCTGCTGGATCAGCGCAATCTTCATCGTGCCAGCTTATCCCGGGCACGTCTTGTCGGGTATTATGGCTTTGCCATGCCATCGACCACACGCCTTTTCGGCCTCATCCTGATCGTGCTCGGCATCTCCAGTTACGTGGCGACCGGACGGACAAGCGTGACCGCGCTCATCCCCGCCATTTTCGGTGCGATCTTCGTGATCTGCGCACTCCTTGCCAGGACCGAGTCCATGCGCAAGCACGCGATGCACGCCGCCGTGGCGGTCGGGTTGATTGGCGCGCTGGCATCGCTCGGGCGTGCCATTCCGGCGGTGATGGACGGCGGCGCGACCAGGCCCGCCGTGCTGTCGCAGCTCGTGATGGCGGCGCTGTTGATCGTCTACGTCTACCTGGGCGTGCAGTCGTTCATCGCCGCCCGCAAGGCGCGGCTAGGCAGGTAGTCCCGTCTTCCGAGGCGGGTTGAAGAAGGGCGTCGGCACGACCGTCGCCTTCGCCCGATGCCGGACGGCATCCACCGTCATTTCCATTTCCAGGCGCGTCCCCATGGCGAAATGGGGCGCGTCGATGGTCGCAAGCGCAATCAGTTTCTTCAGGACCGGCGACCAGGCGGTCGAGGTCGCCCGACCCACCTGCGTGCTGCCCTTGTAGACCGGTACGGCCAGGCGTGATGTGCCGGCGGGTGCGGTCGGTGGCAGTCCAACCGCCTCGTAGAGCTTCTCCACATCCGTCCACTCGAGCTCGAGCCCGACGATCTGCCGCGCCTGCCCGCGGCGGATCTCGTCGGCCAGCCCCTTTCGGCCGATGAACGGACCCTTCTTCATGTCGACCAGCCGAGCCATGCCCAATTCGAACGGCGTGTACTTCTGCGACTCGATCAGGGCCTTGCGGCTGCCATGGAAGTCGACGTCGATCAGCAACAGGCCGGCCTCGATGCGCGAGATGTCGAGCGCGAGCATGCCGACCGGGTGCAGGTCGAAGGCGGGACCGGCCGACACGATCGCGTCCCAGACCTGCAACGCGGCATCCCACGGCATCCAGATCTCGTAGCCGAGATCGCCGGTGTAGCCGGTGCGGGAGATGTCCACCGGAATGCCGGCAATGGTCCCGCTGGTGGCGCGGAAGTAGCGCAGCGAACCCAGGTCGGCCGTACTGACGCGGCGCAGTAGTGCCGCCGAGGTGGGCCCCTGCAACGCCAGCGCGGCGACCTGTTCCGAGACGTCTTCGACCTGGACGTCGAGGCCCGACGCGTTCTGCGTCAACCAGCGCAGGCTGGGGTCGGCCGCTGTCCAGCGATACGCCTGCTCCGCCACCCGCGTCACCGTTCCGTCGTCGATCACCTTGCCATCGTCGTCGCACCACGGCGTGTAGTAGACCTGGCCCACGGCCATCTTCGCGGCATCGCGCGTGATGATGCGGTTCACCAGGCGGGTCGCATCCTTCCCCGCCACGTGGTACTTGAACAGCGGGGAGATGTCGATCAGCCCGCAGGCGTTGCGCAGGGCGTTGTATTCGTGCTCGTAGTGCGTCTCGTAGGCGCTGACGGCGTAATAGCCGGCCCAGTCGCGGTAGCTGAGGCTTTCGCACAGTTCGCGGGTACGGGCGTGGAAGGCGGAACCAACGGGCACGGCGAAAGTATACTTTCGGCGGGCTACCGAGCGGAGCGAGGTAAGGCAACGCTGGGAGCGAGGTAAACAACACTGTGTATGACGCGATCGTAATCGGCGGCGGGCACAACGGGCTAACCTGTGCCGCCTATCTCGCCCGGGCCGGCCGCCAGGTGCTGGTGCTCGAGCGCCGCCACGTGCTCGGTGGCGCCGCCGTCACCGAAGAAGTGTTCCCAGGCTTTAAGTTCTCGGTCTGTTCGTACGTGGTGTCGCTGCTCAGGCCCGAGATCATTCGCGAGCTCGACCTGCCGCGCCACGGCATGGAGTTGTTGCCGCTCGACGGCACCATGACGCCCATGCCGAACGGCGACTACCTGTGGCGCGTCAACGATCACGACAAGACCCGCCGCGAAATTGCCCGCCACTCGCGCCTCGACGCCGAGGCCTACGACGAGTACGGCAAGGCGATGGTCGAGATGGGCCGGTTCGCCAAGCCGATCATGGGCATGCTGCCGCCCGACCCGACCTCGCTCGACCCGCGCGGCCTGCTCGAGCTGCTTGGCATGGGCAAGCGGTTCCGCGACATGGGCTTCCACGACAAGGTGAACCAGGTCCAGCTGCTCACCATGAGCGCGGTGGATTTTCTCGATCAATGGTTCGAGACCGACGTGCAGAAGGCGACCATGTCAGCGTCGGGAATCATCGGCACCTTCCTGGGGGTCCGTTCGCCGGGCACGGCCTACGTGCTGCTGCATCACTACATGGGCGAAATCGACGGCGCCTTTCGCTCGTGGGGCCTGTCGCGCGGCGGCACCGGCGCGGTGTCGAACGCCATTGCCGCGGCGGCCCGCGAGTTCGGCGCCGAGATCCGTACCGAAGCCACGGTGGCGCAGATTCTCAGCAAGAACGGGCGCGCGACCGGTGTCGCGCTGGCCAACGGCGACGAGATTCACGCAAAAGTGGTGGTGTCGAGCGTTGACCCGAACCTGACGTTCCTGAAGTTCATGAACGAACGGGACCTGCCGGGCGACTTCGTCGAGGGCGTGAAGCGCTACAAGTATCGCGGCTCATCGGGCAAGGTAAACCTGGCGCTCGATGCGCTGCCTAGCTTCACCTGCCTGCCCGGCGCCGGTCCGCACCTGCGCGGCGCGATCTCGATTTCGCCCAGCATCGACTACATGGAACGCGCCTACGACGATGCGAAGTACGGGAAGTTTTCGAGCCGCCCGTACATGGACATGGTGATTCCGTCGCTGACCGATCCGTCGGTCGCGCCGCCGGGCAAGCACGTGATGTCGTGCTTCGTGCAGTACGCGCCGTATCACCTGCGCGACGGCGTCTGGGACGATCGACAGCGCGAGGCGTTTGGCGATGCCGTGATCAACACCATCGCCGAGTACGCGCCCAACATCAAGGACATTATCCTGCACCGGCAGGTGCTCACGCCGCTCGACATCGAGCGGGAGTTCGGCCTCACCGAAGGCAACATCTTCCAGGGCGAGCTGACACTCGAGCAGCTGTTCTTCCTGCGGCCGGTGCCTGGCTACGCGCAGTACGCCACGCCGATCGATCGCCTTTACATGTGCGGTTCAGCCACGCACCCCGGCGGCGGCATCATGGGCGCGCCGGGCCGGAATGCGGCCACGCGCATCCTGAAGGAGATGCCGCGGTGAGCGCTCGCACTCGCTACGACGCGATCGTCATCGGCGGCGGCGTGAACGGACTCACCTGCGCGGCCTTGCTCGGCAAGGCGGGCGTGCGCACAGTGCTCGTCGAGCAACGTGACGACGTCGGTGGCTGCGCCGCAGAGAGCGAGATCGCGCCTGGCTTTCGCGTGCCGACGCTGGCACACGCGGCAGGGCCGGTGCGCCGCGATGTCGTCGAAGACCTGCATCTGTATCTGCATGGGCTGACGTTTCTCGACACGGCGGTGGACGTCAGCAGCCTGTCGCCTGACGGGCGGACACTGACCCTGTGGAACGACCCGCGCAAGACGGCCGAGGGACTGGCCGCGTGGTCGGCGAAGGACGCGCAGGCGTGGCCGGCGTTCCACCAGTCGCTCGGGCGGCTCGGCGGGTTGATCGGATCGCTGTTCCAGTCGGCGCCCCCCTCGATCGATGCGCCCAACGCGCGCGACCTGTTCGCGCTGATGCACACGCTGTCGGCCTTCCGCGGACTGCCCAAGGCCGACCAGTGGCGTTTACTGCGATGGGGACCCATGGCGGTGGCCGACTTGGTCAGCGAGTCGGTGGAGAACGAACTGCTGCGGGCGACGCTGGCCGCCGACGGCATTTTCGGCGCGATGATCGGGCCGTGGTCTGCCGGCAGCGGCTTGCAGTTGCTGCTGGCAGCGGCCAACCGATCAGTGGCCTGGCCGGGCGGCCACGTGGTCGCCGGCGGTCCCGCCGCGTTGGCGCGCGCACTGCGCCGCGCGGCCGAGCGGCACGGCGTCGAGATCCGCACCGACGCAGCCGTGGCGCGGATCGAGGTGAAGGACGACCGCGCTGCGGGCGTCACGCTCGCCAACGGAGAACACATCGAGGGACGCGCCGTGGTATCCGGCGTTGACCCGAAGCGCACCTTTCTCGCACTCTGCGAAGCCGACCACCTGCCGCCGGAGTTCTCGTGGCGCATCTCGCACTACCGCTCGCGCGGCACGCTCGCCAAGGTCAACTTCGCGCTGTCGTCGCTGCCGGCGTTCACCGGCGCCACGCGCGACCTGCTCGCGGCGCGTGTCCGCCTGGCGCCCGATCTCGACTACCTGGAACGCGCGTTCGATCACGCGAAGTACGGGCGCTATTCAACCCATCCGTGGATCGAGTTCACCGTGCCCTCGATCGACAATCCGAACCTGGCGCCCGAAGGGGCGCACGTGCTCTCGGCGTACGCGCAGTTCGCTCCGTATCAGCTTAGGGATACAACGTGGGACGCCGAACGCGATCGCCTTGGCGACATCGTCACCTCGACCCTCGAGCAGTACGCGCCGGGCTTCGCCACCGCCGTCGTCGCCCGGCAGGTGCTCACGCCGTTGGACCTCGAACGCGGCTGGGGGCTGACCGGTGGACAGATTTTTCATGGCGAGCTGTCGCTCGACCAGTTCTTCACCATGCGCCCGGTGCTGGGATTTGGCGGCCATCGCACGCCGATTCGCGGTCTTTTTCTGTGCAGTTCGGGCTCGCACCCCGGGACAGGCCTGACCGGGGGATCCGGCGCAAACGCCGCGGCGGTGGTGGCGCGCGAACTGGCTTGACCCTCCAGACAAACGCGCTTACAACGTCGTCTTACTGAGGCAGCCTGACCTGCCGCCGTTATTCGATGTTGGGAGGATTGAAATGCGCGTCCTCGTTGCTATTCTTCTCGTCGCCCTCACGTCATCGCCCTCAGCCCAGGCACCGCTGCCAGGTGCTCCACCATCATCACAGCCCGGCCAGGTCGCGCCGGGACAGGCGACGCCCGGACAACCCGAGCGAATGCCCGCGCGGCCGTTGCGCCCTGGTGAGACCCCACCCAAGGGCACGGCGGTGTTGAGAGGACGAGTGACATCCGCGGCGACCGGCGGGCCGCTGCGTCGCGCGCAAGTGCGGGCCATGTCGATGGACGCCCGTGGGGGCGGCGTGACGAGCACCGACGCCGAAGGCAACTTCGAGATCAAGGAGCTTCCCGCCGGCCGCTACACGATCACCGCAACAAAGGGCGGTTACGTCACCGGCCAGTTCGGCCAGCGACGGCCTGGCGAACCGGGCACACCGATCGAATTGGTCGATGCGCAGACCGCCGACAAGGTGAACTTCGTGTTGTCGCGAGGCGGCGTAATCAGCGGCCGCATTCTCGACGATGGCGGCGACCCGGTGTCCGGTACGCAGGTCTCGGCCATGCGGTTTCAGTCCATGGCCGGCACGCGGCGGCTGGTGCCGGGCGGCGGCGAGGGCAGCACCGACCGCACCGACGATCAGGGCGGCTTCCGCCTTTTCGGCCTTCCCCCCGGCGACTACTTCGTCAGCGCCAACAATCGCCAGGGCTTGTTGATGCAGGCAGATGTGAACAACACCGAAGCCGACGGCTTCGCCCCGACCTACTATCCCGGCACTCCGAGCGTAGGTGAGGCCGCGCGGATCCCCCTGAAGGCCGGCCAGGAGATGAGCGGCGCCAACTTCGCCCTCGTGGTCGCACGCATGGCGCGCATCCGTGGGCGCGCCCTCAACTCACGCGGCGAGCCGGTAGGCCGCAGCATGCTGATGCTGACGCCAGCCGATCCCATGATGAACATGAACTTCACGGTCAACATGAGCAACGCCATGGTTGGACCCGATGGCTCGTTCCAGTTCGCCAACGTGGCCCCGGGCCGCTACAACCTCAACGTCCGGCCCATGGGCATGCCGGGCGCGAACGAGGAGTTCGCGGTGCTGCCGGTGACCGTGGGCAACGAGGACATCGACAACCTGCTGGTCACGACGACGCTTGGGGCCACCGCCAAGGGCCTCGTGACGACCGATGACGGAACGGCACCGCCGTTCCGCCCCCATCAAGTGCAAATCTTCGCGCAGCCCGCGGAGATGACCATGAACATGATCGGCGGCGGGCCTACGCGCGTGAACGACGACTTCACGTTCGAGCTCGTGGCGCTGTTCGATCGGCGGCTGTTGCGCGCGTCGGTGGACCAGGCGCAAGGGTGGTACTTGAAGGCGGCGCTGTACGACGGCGAGGACGTCACCGACAAGGGCATCGAGTTCACGCCCGGCCGCGCGTACGAGGGACTGGAAGTGGTGTTCACGCAGAAGACCACCGACCTGTCGGGCCTCGTGACCGACGACCGCAACCGGCCGGTGCTCGATGCCACGGTCGTAGTGTTCCCCGCCAACCGGGATCTATGGACATTCGGGTCCAGGTACCTGCGCACGGCCCGGCCCGACACCAACGGACGCTACAACTTCAGGTCGCTGCCGCCCTCGGACGACTACCTCATGATCGTGGTCCAGAATCTCGAGTCGGGCCAGGGTGGGGACCCGGAGTTCCTGGCGCGGGCCCGCGACGAGGCCCGGCCGTTCACGTTGAATGAAGGGGAAACGAAAGCGGTCGATGCCAAGCTCTCAAAGTTAACGCCTTAGGCGCTGCACTCGTATGCTGTAGGTGTGAAGCAACAGCTACTGGCTCTTCTGTGCGCGGGCCTGGTTTCTGCGGGTCCGCTCGCCCAGGGCGGCGGGCAACTGCCACCCGGCGGCGGCCAGGGGCCGCTGCGGGGGCAGGCGCGAGCGACGCCGCTGCGTGACGAAGCGCCCCGCGGCACCGCCGTCATTCGCGGACAGATCGTCGCCGCCGACACTGGTGCGCCGATTCGCCGGGCGCAGGTGCGTGTTTCATCGCCCGAGGCCCGCGAAAGCCGCGTGGCGGCCACCGACGCGCAGGGCCGCTTCGAGGTCAAGGAACTGCCCGCGGGCCGCTACACCATCAATGCCAGCAAGGCGGGCTTCGTCACGCTGCAGTACGGCCAGCGGCGTCCATCCGAATCGGGCACACCGATCGAGCTGGGCGATGGACAGACGCTCGATAAGCTCACCATCGCGTTGCCGCGCGGCAGCGTGCTCGGCGGCCGCATCACCGACGAGTTTGGCGAGCCGGTGGCCAACGCCAGCGTGATCGCGATGCGCTACAGCTATGCCGCCGGCGGCCGGCGCCTGACCGCCGCGCCTGGATCCAACTCGCGCGACACCACCGACGACCAGGGCCACTACCGCTTGTTCGGCTTGCCCCCAGGCGAGTATTTCGTGAGCGCGACCCTGCGCTCTGGACCCGAGGCCGCCGATCCCACCGGCGAAGTGTCGGGCTATGCCGCGACCTACTTTCCCGGCACGCCGAACCTGAACGAGGCGGCGCGGGTGACGCTGGCGGTGTCGCAAGAGAACACCGCCGTGTCGTTCGGGCTGATTGCCACCAGGCTGGTGCGGGTCTCGGGCCAGGTGCTCACTTCGTCTGGCGAGCCCGCCACCGGCGGTAACGTCCTGTTGCTACCGGGCGGCACTGCCACGGGCCGGGGCATCCAGCTGCAGCAAGGCGGCGGCGGACGGGTCGATCGGAGCGGCGCCTTCACCATTGCCAACGTCGCGCCAGGACGTTACCAGGTCCAGGCCCGCAGCGGCGGCCGCGGCGGCGATGGCGAACTGGCGAAGATGGACCTCGTCGTCGGTTCCGAAGACGTCGCCGGCGTGACGATGGTGACCGCAGCAGGGGCCGTTGTCACCGGCCTCGTGGTCAGCGATACCGGCGAGCCGTTCGACTTCCCCGCTCAGCAGTTGCAGGTCGCGGCCCGCGCCGCCAGCGCGGACATGCAGGGTCCCGGCGGCGGCGGTGCCGGTCGCGTCGGCACAAACTGGACCTTCGAACTGCGCGGCCTGACCGACCCCCGCCTGTTCCGCGTCAACGCACCGCAGGGTTGGACGCTGAAGTCGGTCGCCCTGAACGGCCAGGACATCACCGATGTGCCCACGGAGCTGCCGCCGGGCCAGTCGGTGTCGGGCATGCAAATCGTGCTGACGAAGAAGACGACGACGCTGTCGGGCGTGGTGTCTGACGCGGGCGGGCGGCCGCTCCTCGACGCCACCGTCGTGGTGTTTCCCGCGAACGAGCAGCTGTGGACGTTCCAGTCCCGGTTCATCAAAGCGGCGCGGCCTGACCAGGAGGGCACCTACCGCGTGGCGGGCCTGCCCGCGTCAGCGGATTACCTGGTTGTGGCCGTGCAGGGCCTTGAAGACGGCCAGGCCGGCGACCCCGAGTTCCTGGCAGCGGTGAAAGACGCGGCGGCGAACTTCACGCTGGCCGACGGTGAAACCAAGGCGGTTGACGTTAAACTCTCCGCACCGAAGTGAGGACTGAATGAGCATGCGATGCAAGCAGTGCGCGGAGTCGTTTCCGAAGGGTCAGCCGTACGACTTGTGGGAGGTGCGCCGGATGCACGTGGCGCCGATCGACGTGGACAGCATGACGTCGAACATCAATATGGAAGACGCAGGGGTCTTCTGCTCGCGAGAATGCCTGGGTGACTACTTGAAGGTGGGCGATCGCTCCGGCGTGTTCGACCTGGGTGCGCGCAAGGCATGACACTTCCCGACTCTCGTCGGGATCAGAAATAGTCGCCGTGCCAATAGACCACTTCTGCCGCGGCCAGTGGCGGCAGGGGCAACATCCGGTCGCGCAGCGGGCGGATCATCAGCACTTCCTGGGTGGGCATCGTCGCCGCCACCTTCAGCTGCGGCGGCACCAGCGCTTGCGGCCACCAGCCGCGAATCTCGGGCAATCGTTCGCTCGGGTAGCGCGCCAGCATCACCTGGAGCATGGCGCCGAGGCGGGCGCCGGCCGGATCGCGATCGCCGGCCTCCTCAATCATCCACCGGCCGTCCTGTTCAGTGGCGACCAGGTAGGCCACTGCCTGGTGACCCTCTTCCGCCACCAGGAACTCGGTCGTCCGCACGCCGGCCGGTGACAGGCCCGAGAGCAGGCGCTTGCGGGTGATCCCGAAGCGAATGAAGTCTTCGTTGCGATCGAGGGCCAGCCTCGCGCTGGCAGCGCGAATGGCCGACATCTCGACAATGCTGGGCAAGTCGCGCTCGTCGCCGCTGCGCACCAGCACCGCCGGCGCGCCGCCACCCTTCCGATCGACTTCAAGCACCCACTCGGTCAGCGGGACCGGGACGAAATCCAGCCGTTCGTAAAACGCCGGGGCAATCTCCGAGAACAGCATCGCGAACTCTTGCCCCTCGGTTACGGCGGTCTCGAGCATGCGGGCAATGAGCTCGCGCGCGGCGCCGCGGCCGCGATAAGCCTCGGCGGTGAACACGGCGCCGATGCCCAGCACCCGGCGAATGCGGCCGTCGAGACGCAGCGACAGGTCGTAGCGCTTCGCGCTCGACACGATGTGAGGGCCGTCAACCATCGCCACGCGATCGAGGTGTGCGGCGCCCCACGGCGTCTTGAGCTGCGCCGCCCAGCTCTTGCCGTAGTGCGCGCGGGTCAGTCCGTCGCTCCAGAGAGGAAAGGTGTCGTCGAGCACGCGCTCGAGGACATCACCGACGGCAGGAATGACGTGGAATGGCATGGATTAAACGAATGCTCGACGCGGCGGGTCGAATCAGTCAGTAAGAGGTTAACTCATGTGGACCCGTACCTTTGCCGTCTTGTCGATGCTCGCCGTGGCGGCCGGCCACCCGCACGCGGGCGCGCCCGATGCACTGCCGTCAGGTGATGACGCCGTCACGCACGCGCTCAACCGGCTGACCTTTGGCCCGCGTCCCGGCGACGTCGCGCGCGTGAAGGCCCTGGGGCTGCAGGCGTGGATCGACCGGCAGCTCGACCCGTCGCGGATTGATGACGCGGCGCTCACCGCGGCGCTGGCCCGGCTGGCGACGTTGTCGCTCGACTCGCAAATGATCCAGCGCGACTACTCGGGCCCGGCCAGGGTGGAGCGGCGCGAAAGAAGGGCCGAGAACACGAGCGCGCCTGACATGACGCCGATGCGTGTGATGAGCGACACGCAAAGACGAGACCGACAGGTGATCGCCGAGATCGAAGAGGCCAAGCTTCTGCGCGCGATCCAGAGCGAACGGCAACTCCACGAAGTGCTGGTGGACTTCTGGTTCAATCACTTCAACGTGTTCGCCGGCAAAGGCGCCACGCGCAACTACCTGAACGAATACGAACGCGAAGCCATTCGCCCGCATGTGCTCGGCAACTTCCGCGACATGCTCGAAGCCAGCGCCAAGAGCCCCGCGATGCTGTTCTACCTGGATAACTGGCAGAACGTAAGCGCGGATTCCCCGTCCCCAGGAGACGCGCAGCGTCGACCCCTGCGAAGGCGCGAAGCGCCGAGCCCGACAGGCGGCGCAGCCGCGAGCCCCACGCGCCCCGAAGGGGCGCGCCCCAAGCGAGGCATCAACGAGAACTACGCCAGGGAACTCATGGAACTCCACACGCTGGGAGTCGATGGTGGCTACACGCAGGCCGACGTCCAGAATGTCGCGCGAGCGCTGACCGGTTGGACCATCCAGCCGCGCGAAGGGTCCGGCACGATGTTCGTGCCACGCCTCCACGACGACAAGGCCAAGACGATGCTCGGCCACACCATCAAAGCCGGCGGCGGCGAACAGGACCTCGAACGGACCCTCGACATCCTGGCCGCGCATCCGTCAACCGCGCGCCACATCGCCACCAAGCTGGTCATTCGCTTCGTCAGCGACACGCCACCGGCCGCGCTCGTGGATCGCGCCGCGGCGCGGTTCACGGCGACCAGGGGCAACCTGCGCGAAGTGGTGCGGACCATCATCACCTCGCCGGAGTTCTTCGCGCCCGAGGCCTATCGCACCAAGGTGAAGACGCCGCTCGAATTCGTGGCCAGCGCGCTGCGTGCCACCGGCGCCGAGGTGCGCACGGCGCTGCCGCTGGCGCGCGAGCTACGCGACATGGGCATGCCGCTCTACTTCTGCCAGCCGCCGACCGGCTACGACGACACCGCAACAACGTGGGTGTCGGCCGGCGCGCTCGTCAGCCGCATGAACTTCGCCGTGGCACTCGGCAAGAACGAGATCCGCGGCGTCCGGATTGCCAATCCTCCCGCCGACCTAGGCCGGGAGATTGGTTCACCCGCGTTCCAGAGACAGTGAGGCGGTCATGACGTCACGACGAGTGTTCCTCAAGAGCGGGGCCATGGCGATGATCACGATGGGCTTTGCCCCATCGTTCCTCGCCCGAACGGCGACGGCGGCCGGCACACGCAAGAAGCTGCTGATCACGGTGTTCCAGCGGGGTGCGGTTGACGGCCTCAACATGGTGGTGCCGTACGGCGAGGCCGACTACTACCAGGCGCGGCCATCCATTGCCATTGCCAGGCCCGGCGCCGCCGGCGGCGCCATCGATCTCAATGGGTTCTTCGGCCTGCATCCGCGGATGTCGGCGTTCAAGCCGCTGTGGGATCGTGGTGAGCTCGCCATCGTCCAGGCCTCTGGATCGCACGACACCACGCGATCACATTTCGACGCGCAGGACTACATGGAGTCGGGGACGCCCGGGGTCAAGAGCACGAAGGACGGCTGGCTCAACCGCTACCTGTCTGCCTCCGCCGCGCACGATGCCGCGGTCGCCGCGGGCCGCAACCCGTTGCGGGCGGTCGCGCTCACCTCGCAGATGCCGCGCACGCTGCAGGGCGGGGCACCGGCGCTCGCGGTCGGCAAGACCGCCGACTTCGCGGTCGCCGACATGAGCGCGCGCACATCGTTCGAGGAGATCTACCAGGCCACGCAGGACAAATCGCTGAACGGCACCGGCGGTGAGGCGTTCGACGCCATGCGCACGCTGGCAAAGAAGACCTCGGGGCAGTACCGGCCGGCCAACGGGGCGGTGTACCCGCGGTCGCCGTTCGGACAAGCGCTGCAGGAAATTGCGCGACTGGCCAAGTCGGATGTCGGCCTCGAGATTGCTTTTGCCGAGAGCACGCAGTGGGACCACCACGTGAACCAGGGCGCGGCCACCGGACAGATGGCCAACCGCCTGGACGATTTCTCTCGCGGCATTGCCGCGCTCGCGCAGGACCTCGGCGAGCGCATGGCCGACACCATCATCCTGACCATGTCGGAGTTCGGACGGGCAGTGGCCGAGAACGGCAGCCGCGGCACCGACCATGGCCACGGCAACGCGATGTTCGTGATCGGCGGCAGCGTCAAGGGCCGCGAGGTCTACGGCAGGTGGCCGGGCCTGAAGGCCGATCAACGCTTCGAGGGTCGCGACCTCGCCGTGACCACCGACTTCCGCGACGTGTTCAGCGAGGTGGTGGTCAAGCATCTCGGCGCTTCCACCGCTACCGCGGCCGAGGTGTTCCCCGGCTACCAGGTGAAGGCGCCGACGTTCCGCGGCATTCTTCGGATGTAGCGCCGGCGTGCGACCGCACCGGTGGTGGTCGGGAGTCAGGCAGTGTTGGCGCAGTTTCCGAACGCGCCGACGCGCGCTTGTTTCAATGACGCGCGCGAATGAATTGCCGGGGCTGAATCATCGCCTCGAGGGCCTCGGCGGCGTTCTCGAGGCCGACTGCCGCGAGGTGATGCAGACATTCTTCAAGAATCGCCGCGGCTGACCCTGCGCATCAACGCGCCAAACGGCGTGACACCCAGGTCGCGGCCGATAAGGCGACCAGGTCCTCGACGATTCCAGCGGTGACGTTCGACACGCCGTAACGGCGGGAGATTTCACGGCGCAAATGATAGAGCAGCAGCGTCGACGCGACGGCGCCCGCGGCGCCTGCGGCGGCGATCGGCAACCAGCTGCGGTGGTGCCGGGAGGCCGCAACCGCAGCGATGGCCCCGGTCGCGATTCGGCCTGCAAACGGAATTGGATCGGTGCGCGCCCCCATCGACGGATGTTTGTCGGCGATCAGTTCACCGGCCGCAAGCATCCGGACGACCTGGGCGGCCATCCCCGGCAACCGATGATCCGCGGCGACCGACGGTCCGAGCATTCTGCGTGATCCGCTCAATGCTCCAAGGGCGAGACTTATCTTAAGGTCGTTCATGTCAGTTCCTTTGCGGGCGCCTGCGCCGCGTGATCGTCGTTGCACCGCGCCTCGTCAGCAGAGGCGGGCGTTCGTTCCTTTTCGACCGTAACCGGCGCCGGCGGTTCGCCGGTCGCAGCCTGCTGCACGGTGAACACGGGTAAAGGCGGACCTGAGTGCACCAACCGGCTGCCACGCGGCAACCGCGGCAGACCCACCGAGCCGACCAGCACGCGCAGACGGGTGTGGGCCAGGCGGTGCCACGCACGTTGATAGCGGCGCGCCAGCAAGTGGAAGCCGATGCGCGACCACCAATTCGGCAATTGCCCGCCGCGCCATCCGGCATGCACCGTGAAGTCCACGTCGCCGGTCTGGTGGTCCTTCGACAACATGAACCACTCCATGCCGCGCTCGAAGTGGCCTTCGAGCGTGTCGTAACGGAATCCGCGCATCGAGTGCGCCTCATCTGAAACACTTCGGACGCGCGAAACCAGCACCGGATTGAGATAGCGCAGGCCGAGGATCAGCACCTCGACCAGCATGACGCGGCCGTCCAAGGGTGCCGCAGGGTCGAAGTGTGCGCGGACAATGCGCGGATCCGAGAAATTGTAGCGCCCGACCTGTTCCCAGGCCCGCGCGAACGGACCGTCCGGCAGCGGCGGTCCGGCGGCCTCCCTGGCAATGGTCGCCCGCGAGTAGTGGCGACTCCAGCCGCGCTCCGGGGTCATGGTCAATTCGTCATCGGCGAAATTCGGCCGCAGGCGGCGCGCCGCGGTCAGACGACTGCGCAACTCTTCTTCACTCCAGCCGCGGAGAAAACGCCATTCCGCCATCAATCGCCTGTGGCAATGAAGGTCGGTCTATCCATGGTGCGATCGCCGTCGAGCCACTCGTCTTCGGCGATCGGCTGGGTGCTCGCATGCACTTCACCGCGCACCCCCTGGCCGCAGATCTTGGCGACGTTGTCGATGAACATGGTCCACGTCGATGTCTGCATCGGATCGCCGCCGAACAGGAAGCCGATGTAGGTGAGCAGCGAGCTGGACCGGGCGCGGCTGCGAATCTGGAAAATTACATCGCCGCTGTCGTTGCGATATGCGCCGAAGGTAATGCGGCCGGCCTCGGGATGACCCTGCAGCGTCGCGAGCGTCAAGCTGCACGCGTCGCGATGCACCACTCGGACACGGCACGCGCCAGCCAGGCGAATAGCAATGGCCAACTCGTCACCGACATCAAGCTGCGTGGGATCGCCGGTCCGCTCGAACGTAACCACATCAGTAGGCGGGCAACATCGACGTCGATGCGGCCTCGACCAACGGCGCCCTGGTCCTCAGTCGAGCGGCGGCACGTCGTCCAGCAGGCGCGACAGGGCGACGGCACGGATTCGCGGCGCCAGCGGGAAGGTCCGGTCGCCGGCGTGAATCACATCCAGGCGCGAGAGTTTCAGGTCCTTGATCGCGGTCCGCATTGACGGGGTCACCGCCGGCGCCACGGTTCGCTTGATCTCGAAACCGATGCGTGTCCGGCCACGGACCACCAGCAGGTCCAGTTCCGCGCCCGCGTGGGTCGCCCAGAAGTAGCATTCGTCCCACCGCGCGCGGAGTCGGTCGACGATCGACGCAATGGCGAAACCTTCGAATGAGGCGCCGACCTTCGGGTGCCGCTCGAGGTCTTCTCGCGCACCCAGGTTGAGCAGCGCATGCAGCACGCCGCTGTCGGCGATGTAGATCTTGGGCGACTTGACCTGGCGCTTGCCAACATTCTCGTGCCAGGGGAGGAGGATCCGGACGACGAACGTCGCCGCCAGCAGATCGAGATACCGCCGGACGGTCATGTCCGACACCCCGAACGACCGCGCAAACTCGGCGGCGTTCCACACCTGCCCGTGGTAATGCGCCAGCATCGTCCAGAAGCGGCGCAGCGTGGTGGAGGGGATCGCAACGCCCAGCTGGGGCAGGTCGCGCGCGAGGAAGGTGCCGACGAAATCAAGCCGCCAGTCAAGGCTCGCGCGGCCCGAGTGGGCAAGAAACGAGAGCGGAAAGCCACCCCGCAGCCACAACTGATCGAGACGCGCGGCCCCAACCTCGCCGATCGAAAACGGTCCGAGCTCGTGGAAGGCCAGGCGACCGGCCAGCGACTCTGATGACTGCTGGAGAAGCTCAGGTGAGGCGCTGCCGAGGACGAGGAAGCGGGCCGGTGTCCGGGGCCGGTCCGCCAGTACGCGCAGCACCGGAAACAGCCCGGGCCGGCGCTGGACTTCGTCGAGGATGACCAGGCCCCGCAGCGGCCGGAGGGCCAGCATCGGGTCCGCCAGGCGGGCCACATCGCCGGGGTCCTCCAGGTCGAAGGCCGTGACCGGGCCCTTCCAGGACTTGCCGATGGCCCCGGCCAAGGTGGTCTTGCCGACCTGGCGCGGCCCGAGAATGGCCACGACGGGGGACCGTCTCATGAGCCGCCGGAGGCGATCCAGGTGGCGGCGGCGGTCGACATTCATATATTGAATTATCAACTGTGAGTGTTGATTTTTCAATGTGCACATTTGGTGGCCTCCGAACCCGCAACGCCGGTCATGTTCCCCGGCCTGGCCGTCAGAAAGGGCTGATATACTCCGCCCTTCAGGGGGTAATGGGTATGCGTTGGGTGTCGGTCTTGAAAATGGCAGTGATCGCCGGTGTCGTCGCGGCAGCGGTGACGATCGCCTCTAGTCCTTCGGTGGCCGGTCAGGCCCGCACGGCGGGCGTGCCCCGGCTGAACGGCAAGCCGAATCTGAACGGCCTCTGGCAAACCATCAACACCGCCAACTGGGATATCCAGGCGCACTCGGCCAAGCCCGCGCTGGCCATGCGGCCCGGCCCGGTCGTGCCGGTGCCGGCCAAGGAAGTGCTGGCCTTCGGCGCCGTGGGCGCCGTGCCGGCCGGACTCGGAGTGGTCGACGGCAACGAACTGCCGTACCTGCCTGAAGCGCTCAAGAAAAAGGAAGAGAACGAGGCCAACTGGTTGACGCGCGATCCGGAGATCAAGTGCTACCTGCCGGGCGTGCCACGCGCCACCTACATGCCGTTCCCGTTCCAGATCTTCCAGGGCGATGGCACGTTCTTCATCGCCTACGAATATGCGGGCGCGGTGCGCAACGTCTACATGAAGGATCCCGGACCGGCCGCCATCGACAGCTGGATGGGCCAGTCGTACGGCCGCTGGGAAGGCGACACGTTCGTGGTCGAGGTCTCGGGCTTCAACGATCAGTCATGGTTCGACCGCGCCGGCAACCACCACACCGAACAACTGACGGTCACCGAGCGCTACACCATGACCGGCCCCGACCACATCAACTACCAGGCCACCATCACCGACCCGGGCACGTTCTCCAAGCCATGGACGATGAGCATGCCGCTGTACCGCCGCGTGGAACCGGGCGCGCGGCTCGGCCAGTTCAAGTGCGTCGAGTTCGTCACCGAGTTGATGTACGGCCACCTGCGCAAGGAGCCAATCAAATGAAACTCGCCGGCCTGACCTTGACCGCCGCGTTGCTCGGGCTGGCCGCGGCCGGTGCGCAAGCGCCGGCGGCCAAACCCGCAGCGGGCCAGCAGCCCGCCGCCCAGAAGCCCGCGGCGCCGCGGGCGGGCGCCATGCCTCGCACCAGCGATGGCCGTCCCAGCCTGCAGGGCAACTGGACCAACGCCACCATCACGCCGCTCGAGCGCATGGGCGCGAACCTGCCGCTCGTGCTCAGCGAGGAAGCAGCCGCTGACGAAGAACGCAAGACACAGAACGCAATCGATGCGCGCGAAGCCGACAGCGATCCCAATCGCGGCGCCCCGCCGGTGGGCGGCGAGGCACGGAAGAGCCCCAACGCCGAACCGACCTACCTCGAGCGCGTGTGGCAGGCCGGCGCCGGCGTGGTCGGCGGCTACAATTCCTTCTGGGTGGATCCCGGCGATCGCGTGCTGCGCGTCGATGGCCAGCCACGCAGCTCGATCCTGATCGATCCGCCGAACGGCCGCGTCCCCGCGCTGACGCCCGAAGGGCGGGCGCGCATGGCTGAAGCGGCAGCCGCGCGCAAGCAAGCCGGCGGCGAGTTCGACCATCCCGAGCTGCGGCCGCTCGCCGAGCGCTGCATTACGTCGTTCGGCAACAACCTGGGGCCGCCCATGCTGCCCAACTACTTCTACAACAACAGCTACACCATCGTGCAGACGAAGGACAACGTGATGATCCTCACGGAGATGGTGCACGACGTGCGGACGGTACGAATGGGTGGCACGCATCCGCCCCCGAGCTTCCGCCAGTGGTTCGGCGACTCAATCGGCCGCTGGGAAGGCGACACGCTGGTCGTCGAGACCACCAACTTCCACCCGAACCACGGCTTCCGCGGCTCGTGGGAACACCTGAAGGTCACCGAACGCTTCACGCGCAAGGATGCCACCACCCTGAAGTACCGGTTCACGGTCGAGGATCCGACGACGTTCACGGCGCCGTTCACGGGCGAGCTGGAGTTCCGCGCGATGGGGCCCGACGAGCAGGTGTACGAGTACGCCTGCCACGAAGCCAACTACGGCCTCGAAGGCGTGATGAGCGGCGCCCGCTCGCAGGAGCGAGAGGCCGCGAAGAAAAAGTCGCAGCAGTGACCGCGGCGGCCGGGGCGGGAGTCCAGTGGAGCGTCTCACCTGGATCACTACTATCGCCATCTGGCTCTGCGACCCCCAAAGGGCCGTTCCTACGGAACGACCCGGTGGTACTTCGTCAAATACAGGCGACCAGTCATGAACGTTGATGGGCTCGCCACTCCGGCCGTCCTGATCGATCGCGCCCGCGCAGAGCGCAACCTCGACCGCATGCAGGCCGCGGCCGATACGCGTGGTGTCCTGCTGCGACCCCACACCAAGACCCACAAGAGTCCACTCGTTGCCGGCTGGCAGGTCGCACGCGGTGCCATCGGCATTTGCTGCGCGAAGCTCGGCGAGGCCGAAGTGTTCGCCGCTCACGGCGTTGCCGACATCCGGCTGCCGTATCCGCTCAATCCCGCCAACGCCGATCGCGTGATCGCGCTGCTCGATCGCACGCGCCTGTCGTTCATCGTCGATCATCCGGGGGTCGCGAAGCAGTGGTCCGACGCCATGGTCCGGGCGGAGAAGCGCGTCGAGATTCTGATCAAGATCGACGTCGGCTTCCATCGTTGCGGCCTCGATCCGGATTCCCGCGAGACGGTGGCCACGATTCGGGAGATCGCGGCATTGCCTGGACTGGATTTCCGCGGCCTGCTGTCGCACGCCGGGCAGGCCTACCACGCGCATTCGGAGGACGGGCTGCGGTTGATGGCGGAGTCGGAGATCCGCACGATGAGCGACCTAGCCTCGTGGTGCCGGGCGAAGGGCCTCGCCGTTGACGAGATCAGCCTCGGCGCGACGCCGCCGAGCCGTTTCTCGCTACAGCAGGACGGCTTCACCGAGTTCCGTCCCGGCAACTACGTCTACTTCGATCGGACGCAAGTGGCGTTGGGCGCCGCGACGCTCGACGACTGCGCGCTCACCGTATTGGCCCGCGTCGTCAGCAAGCCGGCCGCGAACCGAATCATCCTCGACTCGGGATCAAAGACATTGACGAACGACGGCGCCAGGGGATTCGCCCCGGCCCCCGGATACGGCGTCATCCTGCGCGACGGCCAACCCGACGACACGTTGCTGATCGAGCGTCTGTCCGAGGAACACGCCACGGTGAAGGTCACGACCGGCTCGACCACGCTCGAGCCCGGCGACCTTGTCCGGATCGTGCCCAATCACTCGTGTGTCGTGTCGAACCTGGTGGACCAGGCGTGGTTAATGGACGGCGACCGCGTCGAGCCCCTTCCCATCGCCGCCCGGGGCCGAATCACGTAGAATGCTCCTGTGGCGAGCAAACCAGACGGCACCGAAGCAGTTGGCATGGTGGAAACCCGCGGGCTCGTGGGGATGATCGAGGCGGCCGACGCCATGGTCAAGACCGCCAACGTGGTGTTTGTCGGCTGGCAGAAAGTCGATGCCGGCCTCGTCACCGCCATCGTCAGGGGCGACGTCGGGTCGGTGAAGGCCGCAACCGATGCGGGCGCCGCCGCGGCGCGCCGGGTGGGCGAACTGGTCGGCGTGCACGTGATTCCGCGTCCGGCGGAAGATCTTGAAAAGGTCTTCCCGATGCTGCGGCAGAAGATCTAGTCCCACCGCACCGTACCTGCCGCGTTCTGGTTTTCAGCACATCCGGCGACGAGCCGCAGGAGCCCCTCATGAACTCGGACCTCACCACCGCCGCGCCGCTCTCGCTTCCTCCCCACGTGCAGCTGATTCAAATGGGCATCGGCGGGTGGGTCTCGGCCGTGGTCTATCACGCCGCCAAGATGAAGCTGGCCGATCACCTGGCCGACGGGCCGAAGGACGCAGCGCAGGTGGCGGCCGCGACCCACACGCACGCGCCGACGATGCATCGGTTCATGCGCACGCTTGCGGGGTTCGGCATTCTCACCGAGGGCGAGGGCGGCCGGTTTGCCCTCACGCCCATGGGCGAGGCGCTGCGGTCCGATGCGCCGGGCGCGGCGTGGCCCACGCTGATGGCCTTCTGCGGGCCGACGTTCACGCGAGCCTGGGAAGAGATGCCGCACTCGCTGGCCACGGGCCTGACGGCGTTCGAGAAGGCGTGGGGGATGCCGATGTTCGACTATCTCGGGCAACATCAGGAGGAGGCGTCGCGGTTCAGCCAGGCGATGGTTGGCGTCCACGGCACCGAGCCGCCAACGGTGGCCGCCGCCTACGACTTCTCGACGGTCAAGACGGTGGTCGACGTCGGCGGCGCCACCGGCAACATGTTGGCGGCGATCCTCTCGAATCACCCGGGCCCACGCGGGGTGCTGTTCGATCGATCGTACGTGGTCGCCGACGCGCCGGCGCTGCTCGAGGCGCGTGGGGTGGCGTCGCGGGTGACGATCGAGAGCGGAAACTTCTTCGAAGGTGTGCCGGCAGGCGGCGACGTCTATATCCTGTCGCACATCATCCACGACTGGAACGAGGCGCAATGCCTCACCATCCTCGGCCACGTCCGCAAGGCGATGCCCAAGGACGGCCGGCTGCTGATCGTCGAGACGGTGCTGCCGCCGGGCGACACACCGCACCAGGGCAAGCTGCAGGACATGATCATGCTGGTGTTCCCCGGCGGGCAGGAGCGCACCGAGGCGGAGTATGCGGCGCTGCTCGCCAAGGCCGGCTTCAAGCTCACGCGCGTGGTACCCACCGAGTCGCCGGTGAGCATCGTGGAGGCCGTGCCCGTCTAGCACTCAAGACCGCGACGCACCGCGCTTGCCGGGCGCCGCGGCACCCTTCGCGGGTCGACGTGCCGGCCGTTCGCGCGCGATGAGCTGACGAAGCTTGATGTCCTCGCCCAGCATCAACAACGGCTGCGCCGCGTCATCCAGCAGGTTGAACAGGTCGCCGGCGTCGTTCCTGGCGTAGATGTTCTCTCCGTCTATGAAGAGGGTGACGGCGCCGCCGCCTTCGATGGCGTCATAGAGACGCGTCTTGAAGCGCGACTTCAACACCTGCAGCAGCTTGCGGATCTTCTGGACGGTAAAGCCCCTGCGGCGCAGGTCCGCCAGCACCATCAGCTCGAGCAATTCAATCGGCGTGTAGCGGCGTTCGGTAAAGCCGCCGGACTCGGTCTTGTGTGAGGCGACCGCGGGGAGAAAGATCTTCCGCTGCGCCCACCACTGAAGCTGGCGCGCACTGAGGCCCGTGAGCTGGGCCACTTCGCGCGATGAATACAGCTTCTTGAGTTTCATGACGGGAGCCCGCTCCATGTCGGGAGGGCAACTGCCGTCGGGAAGGGACTACTGGTCGGGATCGCTTGCGGGGAAATAAACGGTCCCGACAAGAGTTGCCATCCCGTCAAGGATTGCCTTCCCGTCAAGACGTGTCGTCCCGCCATGATCGGTCAGCCGTCGCCGAACTGTTCCAGGTGCGGGAGGCTCGCGGCGACCGCGTCGGCCATGGCGGCGCCGTCAATGTCCTTGGCGGTGACGCCGCCCTCCGAGTGCGTGGAGTACGTCAGGACGACCCGCTTGTAGTGGATCTCGATGTCGGGATGATGGTCGGCGTCTTCGGCGCCGGGCACGAGCGCGCTCACGAACAGCACGGCTTCAGGAAAATCCTGGAACGTGAACTCCTTGCGGATCGCGTTGCCGGCCTGGCTCCAGCCGTCGAGGGCCTTCAGCTGCTCGGTCAGATCGCTTGATGTCAATACGGCCATGGTGAACCGATGATACCCTTCGACTCGACTCTCCGAAACATCAGAGAGTCTCGCTCAGGGCGAGTTTCACTCAGAGCCGGCCGTGGCGGGCAGGGTCTAGGTCGCGGAGCGCCGGGTCACCGGCCCTGTCGAAGACCAGGTCGTCCACCAGCTGCACCGTAAGGGGCGTCAGCATCACCCCATTTCTGTAGTGGGCGGTGGCGTAGATCAGGCCCGGCACTGCCGCCGAGCGGCCCAGGATGGGCAGGTCATCGGGTCCGCGCGGACGCAGGCCCGTGCGGACGCCGGTCATCGGCGCATCGGCCAAACTCGGCACCAGCGCCGCGGCCGTCTCCCGCAGTCCACGAACGCCCTCGTCCGTGTGACGTTCATCGAAGCCGACATCCTCGACCGTGGAGCCCACGAGCACCGTGCCGTCAGGCCACGGCACCAGGTAACCGGTGGGACCCCACATCACCCGCCGCAGGGCGCCCGGCTCAGCTTTCAGCTGGATGAGCTGCCCGCGAATGGGCTTCACGGGCACGCGATCGGCACCGTCCACGCTGATCTGTGAGGACCAGCTGCCCGCCGCCAACACGACCCGATCAGCATCCCATCTCACACCAGCCGACTCGACCCCGACCCGCCCCGACGCCGGCGAATGGATCCGGATCGCCCCTGTTTCAGTGGTGATTGACGCGCCCAGCTGCTGCGCAGCGGCGGCGGCGGCGAGGGTCACCGAGGTGACGCCGACAAAGCCGTGCGTGGCGATGAACAACGCGCCGCATGCCGCGGTTGACGCCAGCGGTTCGTGGTCGCCAAACGCGTGCGGCGGAACCCATCGGTTGTCGATACCGCCGCTCGTCAGCACCGCCGACAACGCCGTAAGACGATCGACGTCTGCATCATCGAACGCCAGCTCGAACGTGCCGTTGCGCTGGTAGACCACGTCGTGGCCGCTACCGGTGCGCAGCTCGGTAATGAACGAATCGAATTGATCGAGACTGCGGCGGCCAAGCGCGCGCAACACCACGGACTCGTGGCCTTCGATGTAGGGCGCGAGAATGCCGGCCGACGCGCGCGTGGCGCCCTGGCCCGGCTGGCGGGTTTCGATCACCCGGACGTGTGCGCCGGACCGGGCCAGTTGATGAGCGATCGTGCAGCCGACGATGCCGGCGCCGATGACGATGACCGAGGGCGAGTTCACGGTAACAAGTATGAACAGGAGATCAAGAGATCAGGAGAAAAACTCACTCCTGGTCTTCTGACCTCCTGTTGACCTGCCCCGATCAGAAGCCGAACGAAGCGCCGATCTCGATTCGCCGCGCCGGGCCTGCCGAGGTCGGGGTGCCGAAGAACGACGACTGCTGGTTGCCGATGAAGGCGTTGTAGTTCACACGGTTGAACGCGTTCTGCATGTTCACGAAGAGGTCGAGGCGGTACTTCTGGTTACCGCCTTCCATCACCATGATCTGCGGGCCGTCGCCACCACCACCGCCGGGACCACCGGGGCCGCGCTGCGCGGCCACGCCCTGGCCGCGCTGCGCGGCGACGCCGCCCGACGGCGGGGGCATCGGCATGCCGCCTGGGAAACCGGCGCCGCCGGCGCGAGGGCCGCCCAGGCCGATCGACTTGTTCAGGCGCACGTTCGCGGTCCACTGCGAGGCGCCGCGGGCGCTGTTGCGCTCGACGCCTTCCGGACGATCGTTGAACACCGTGTCGCCGTTGGCGTCGAAGCCGGTGGTGAGGTTGTAGGGCAGCGCGGACGACCCCTGCATGCCAAGGCTCAGGCGGACGCCGCGGCCCACGGGCGAGTTGAAGTTGAAGAAGATGCGGTGTCGCACGTCCTGCGCCGACGGCCCCCAATCGAGATCCGGATTGAGGCTGTCGGACGGGAGCGACGTGGCGCCATCGGCGTAGTTGCGGGAGCTGCCCAGCTGATACATCACCATGCCGAGAATGCGCCGCGGGGCGTAGCGCATGTTGAGCGCGATCGTCGCGCGATCCGAGGCGCGCCTGCCGCTCGACTGGATCTCGCTGATGTTGCCGACCGTGGAATCGGGCCGCACGCCGTTGACCGGCGCGTTCACGTTGATCGATCGCAGCGTGTTGTAGCCGCGCGTCATCATATAGTCGGCGCGCATGTCGGCCCACGACGCGAGCGGGCGCTCGAACCCGACCGAGGCCTGGTGGATGATGGGCTGGCCGAGCGACGCCGAGCGAATGATGCTGGCAGGCAGCCGCGTGCCGCCGCCATCAACGAACGGGAACCCCGGGTTCTGGACGATCACGTCCACCTGGTGCTCGCCGTCCACGCGAATGGTCTGCTCGTAGAGGTTCGACTCGTACCAGTCGTAGAAAATGCCGTAACCGCCGCGCACCGTCGTCCTTCGGCTGGCGTTCCACGTGAACGCCGCGCGCGGCGCGAGGTTGAACCTCGAATCCACCTGCGTCTGAATTTCCTGGCGCACGCCAAAGCTGAGCTGCAGGGTGCGCGACGGCCGGAAGTCGTCCTGCAGGAACCAGCCGGCCTTGACCTGCGAGTAGTCCACCAGCGGGTCGCCGACGCGAATCACGTAATTGGTGGGCAGGCCCGCGTTGAAGGCATCGGTGTTGGTGAACGTGTAGGTGCCGTTGCCGTTGGTGCGCTGCGTGCTGTCCCACCAGCCGGCTTCGATCAGCACGCCGGCGCGCATTGAGTGCTTGCGGCCGATCGTGAAGTCGAAGTTCTGCGCTATTTCCAGTTCACGCGCATTGCGGATGCCCGACTGGCCCGCGCCGCCGGCCGTAAACGCGTCGTTGACGCGAATGGTCGGATCCAGCGAACTGGGCAGCGTCGCATTGGTCGAGTTGTTGAACTCCACCCGGAACTCGCTGAACACCGACTT
>JBBQSP010000011.1:0-70963 GCA_038213735.1 Vicinamibacterales bacterium
GGAACGACGACGCATAAGTGTGGAGCCGTAGAAATCGCCGGAGTAATGGTCGCAGTGCGGTAGACCTCAGACCGCTGCCGCGCGCGCATCGCGCGGCAGCGCCAACGGGCGCGACGGCGCGATCCGCACGCTGCGGCTGGGTAGCACCTTTGGCCGGCGGCATGGTTCATCTAGCGTGTTCAATCAGCAGGATCGCTGCGCCTGCGGGGGCACGGCGTTCTCGAACGGGGGCGGCGTCGAGCGGAACACCATCGGCTCTGGCCTGCTGACACCCGCCAGCGACACGTCGATGAGACGCGTCAAAGTTCGGTTCCAGGATGGCGAGAACCGAGAGCAGCGGCGGCTAGCTGCCAGCAACTCGCTTACGGACTTCGGCGACGCGCGGGTCCTCGGTGGACTCGCCGCGAATCTTCAGGTATTCGCGGTACGAGTCGGCAAACCCTGCCGTTCCCATGCCTTCGCGGACACGGCCCTGGAAGTAGTAGACCGCCGGCAAGTGGCCGAAGGTGGCGCCTTCGTCCATCAGCGAGAGCGCCTCACCGCGCCGCGCGATGCAGCGGTCGAACTCAGAGTCGGCCTGCGGGAACGCTTCGGCCTCGAGATACGCGCGACCGAGGGCGAAACGCCCGAGCCACGTATCGAGTTGACCGTTGGCTTCCGTCAAGATGCGAATCGCTTCTCGCGCATCGCCCTTCTTGAGCGCGATTTCGCCCAGGATGATCTTGCCGTGCGCCTGCGGCGTCGGTGGCAATTCCGACGTGAGACTCGTCGCGAGCGCCTGCGCCTTGTCGATGGCATCCACTTCGACGAACACGCGCGCGGCAAGAACCTTCACCGCCATCGTCGGGCGGTTCTCGAGGGCCTTATCCGCTGCGGCTCGGGCGGCAACCTTCTGGCCCCGCATGAGATGCGCATAAGCGGCCGCGACGTACTTGGTGGCGGCCCGTGACGAGCTCTTTGCCGCCAGATCGACCGAGGCGCCCGCTTCCAGGATCTTGACCGCGTCGGAGAAACGGCCCTGGTAGATCGCCAGGTCGGCGAGCCCCATCGAAGAATTTGAGGCACCGGCCGTGCCCATCCCGGCCATCTTCTGGTAAGTGGACGTCGCCTCCGGCAGCAAGCCGCGTCCGAGCTGGCTGTAGGCCAACGCGAGCAGGGCGCGTTCGTCGGGCACCGGAATAGTGGCGACTTCTTTTTCCGCCGCCTCGAAGTCGCCCGCAAAGTTCGTCAGGAGCGCGAGGTTGGTGCGGTAACCGACGTGGTTCGGCAGCATCTCCACGGCCTTTCGGGCCTCGACCACGGCCTCTCGCATCTGCTTCATCGCCGCAAGACAGACACCGCGCTGGATGTGCCCCACGGTATCGGCGGGGTAGACCGCGAGCAGGTCGCCGTATTCCTTCGCGCACTGCTGGTTGTCGCCAATCGTGCGGTAATAGAAGCCGCGTGTCGCGAACCGCTCGCGGTCGGTCATGCTGTCGAGATAACGCAGCGCTTCCTTGATGTACTTGTCCGCGTCTTCGGGCCGGCCGAGGTTGCGGGACACCACCGCGAGGCCCTGATAGCCCAGGCCGAACTTCGGGTCCAGGCTGACAGCCTTGAGATAGCTGTCGCGAGCGGCCTCGAACTTTCCGTTCGACTGCGCCTGAATCGCCGCAGCGTAATGGCTGACGACCTCGAGCGAGCTTGTGGAGACGCTTCGCATGGCGAAGAGCTGTGACGAATCCGAGCGGTCGCCGAGCGCCTTGCGGATCGCGCCCACCATGGTCGTCACCGATTCGAGCACGGCGTCCTTGCTCGACGCCCGCGCCCGCGCCGTGCGAATCACGTTACCGGTCACCGTTTCGAGCGCCTTGACGGAAATGTCATAGCCGTCGCCTCGCGGATCGATGGCGCCGGCGAGAACGATCGGCAGTCCCTGCTTTACCGCGAGTTCGCGCGCCGCGGTTTCGTCGAACTTCTCCGGCGGCGCCACGCCCAGTCCGTTGCGAATGCGGTTGCGATGGAAGGCGCTGATGAATCCCGCACCTTCGAGCGCGCGGCCAATCACCGGCTCGAGGGTCCTGTCGAAGGACGGGTCGCCCGTGTTGTTCTGCAGATCCGCGATGATGACCGTGACCGGGTCGGGCGTCTTCACCGGGGCCGACAGCTGCTGCGCGACATAGAACGTGCCGGCGACCAGCGCGATTACCACAGCGGCCGCGGCCATCGTCGTCTTGCGCGTGAGCCGCCGCACCAGCGGCAGCGGCTTGCCGTCGTCATCGAGCCGCGCGAGCGCATTTTGCAAGTCGAGCGAGGTCGTGAAACGCTTTTCGAGCTCTGGTTCGAGACACTTGACGATGATCGCGTCTACAGCCTCAGGGATCGAGGGCTCGATGCTGCGCGGCGCCGGCGGCGCGGTCTGCATGCGCTGCTGCAATTCCGCAATCGCGCTGGCGGCCCGCTCGGAGCGGCGTCCGCCGACGAGCATGTCGTACATGATCAATCCGAACGCGTAGATATCCGCGCGCTGATCGACGGCCTCGCCACGCGCCTGCTCGGGAGCCATGTAGGCCACCGTGCCGACGATCGCACCGGCCATCG
This sequence comes from Vicinamibacterales bacterium, assembly GCA_038213735.1. Lineage (GTDB taxonomy): Bacteria > Acidobacteriota > Vicinamibacteria > Vicinamibacterales > UBA2999 > 12-FULL-67-14b. The sequence goes on from JBBQSP010000011.1 coordinate 2,581, forward strand.
TGCTGTTCGCCGCGGCGGCCGCGGTCCGGCTGATGTCGGCCGCGCGGATTCCGCCCAGCGCGGCCGGAGCCTTGCTCGCACCTGGGCCCCCAGCAGAGCGGGCGATACCGAAGTCCATGACGGTCGGCGAGTCATCGACGGCGATCATGATGTTGGCTGGCTTCAGGTCACGGTGGACCACGCCGGCCTGATGCGCCGACACCAGCCCGGCGATCGCGCCGCGGGCAATGCGCAGCGCGCGGGGCACCGGCAGCTTCGTCTCCCGCTCCAGGATGGTGGAGAGATCGGAGCCGTCGATGAACGGCATGGTGATGTACTTGATGCCGTCGATGTCGCCCAGATCGTGAATGCGGATGATGTTCGGGTGCGTTACCTGCCGCGCCAGCAGCAGTTCGCGCTTGAACCGCCGCTCGATTTCTGCCGCGGCTTCCGGATCCGAGGCGATTTCCGGGCGGATGACCTTGACGGCGACATCGACGCCGAGTTCCGCGTCGAAGGCCTGGTACACGGCGCCCATGCCGCCGACTCCGAGCACTCGAATGATCTGATATCGCGGTCCAAACGCCTGCCCGACAGCAAGGGGACCTTGGTCCGAGCCGGGCGCGCCATTGACGCTGGTCGGCGGCCGCTGCCCGGAACCCGAGGGCATGCGCGGGCGTGGGGCCGGAGGCCGGCCCGGCAGCGGCTCCAACCGCGTGTCATCGTCATCGCCCGCAGGGGCCTGTCGGGCGGAATTCATCGGCAGCATCGTCGCATCGCTGTCGGCGATGAACGTGAGGTCGGGATCGGCCTGTACAGACGGGAGGCCCGTGCCGCGCGCTACGGGAAGAATGGTCGCGTCGTCGTCGGCGGGGAACGCCAGGTTGCCGTCGGTGGCTCCTGCCGACGCGTGTTCGGGTTCGACCGGCTTGGCGTGCGCGTCTGAAGCCGTCAGCCCGCTGTTAGGCACACTCTTTCCACCGTTGTCCCGTGGTGGAGCGTTACGGGTCGATCGCGGCATTATCCAGAGCCCTCCCGGCAACTCGGATGTTCAGGGGCGCCGACGAGCGCCACGCGACACCAACCACTCATTCTTCCGGCAATGGCAGCGGCACCACGAGTGACTCGGGATGCTCTCCCATCGTGAGGGGTCTGGTGAGCAGCGCCAATTATGGCATTACTCGGATGAATCGCAGCCTTTCAACACATGGCTCGCGGACTAGCTCATCCGGGGGATTGCGGCACTTGCCGCGGCGGGGTTGGCACCACCTCCCGGCGCCGCGGATGCGCTGCGGAGGGCCAATTTGGTTGGCTGGCGTAGTTCAGAATACGGCTGGATCCGGTTTCTGTTGTTCAAATATCGAGCCGCCAGGCCCAAAATCCTATCGGTGCACCGAGTAGGTGACCTTCAGGACCAGGGATTGATTGGCCCGGCCGTCGAAGACGCCGTCCGTGTAGCGGGTCTCGTTGTAGACCAGGTACACGTTGTCGATGGTCCGGAATATGTAGTTGAGCCGTACCTGGGTAGCCGCCAACTGCCCGGCGCTGTTGTATTGCATGTAGACGGACGTCAACAGGCTGGTTGAAAACGAGACGTTGGCCCGCAGGCCGAACAGGTGGGTGACGAACGCACCGGCCGACAGGGCGACGTCGTTGATCTGATAGCTCGGGTTGAGCGACAGCGTCTTGTTGGGCCGCAACTCGCCGTTCACCGTGACGGTGGTCTTGTCGCCATCGTAGAACCCACCCTTGCTCACAGACAGGTTTGCGCTCACCTTGCGGCCGTTGTACGACCTCATTCCGAGCGTCAGCGCCTTCCATTCGTACTCGCCGGGTTTCACCGTCGTGCCTGGGCCGATTGGAAAGGGCCGGACGACACGCTCGTAGCTTTGCGAGGGCACGAGCGTAATGAAATCGCCGCTCTGGAAGGCGGTCGCGAAGGTGAAACTGGTGTCGCGGCTGCGCAGCACGCGATCGGCGTCGTGGTACCAGACGCTGCTTGGCGTCAGCTCGAACTGGCGGATGTTCCAGCGTCTTGGTCGCGGCTTGAGCGACCCGCGTACGCCAATCATCCGTTCTTTCGCCCGGACGTAACCGATGCCGGCATTGAAGTTCGGGTCAACGTCCAGATAGTTGGCACCGGCCTCGAAGAAGTCGTCGCGCCATTCGGCGCCGAACTGCGTGGCCCACTGAGGTTTGGCCGGGACTGCAGTCCCGGCCCTCCCAGTGTCGTCAGTCCCGGTCCTCCGGGCGTCTTCCGACCGCGCCGCCAGGCCCATGATGTTGAGGTTGTTGAAGAACGTGAACCGCCCATCGACGCCGAGCACGGTGTTGCGGGCCCCGCCGCCCTGGCGGTTGGTGGCGATGGCGCCAATGTAGGAGCGGCCGAGGATCTCCTTGCGCACTCGTCCCACCGTAAAGTTTTCGCCAGGCTGGCGATCGGTGTCCGAGGTCTGTGCCGTGACCACCCCCAGGTCGAAGCCGGCGACCTTACCGGTGAGCTTGCCGCCGACGGGAATGGTGATCGGCGTGCCCTGGTTCGACAGGCCGATGTTGCGGCTGTAAAACAACTCGAGCGGCGGCGGTCCGAAGTGCAGCAACCCGACGCCCATGCGCAGCGAGTCGGCGCCCTCGATGAAGAACTGGCGTTTCTCCGGGAAGAACAGGCTGAAGCGTGTGAGGTTCACCTGTTGCGCATCGACTTCGGTCTGCGCGAAGTCAGGGTTCACCGCCAGGTCCGCGGTCAGCGTCGACGTCGCCTGCCACTTCAGGTCGTCGATGCCGATCTCAGTGATGCGGCGTGTGCCGGTGGGCGTTGCGAGCGCATCGAGCGACTCGGCCCCGCCCAGGAAGTACGGCCGCAGGCGCACCCGCTCAGCCTGCTTGAGGTCGGTCAGTCCGCCGAGGTGGCCGGCCTGCGAGACGTTCTGGAAGGCGAAGTTGCGGCTCCACCCGGCCCAGTAGGCCATCTCGTTGCGGCGCTTGATCACGCGCTCGAAGTTGAGGCCCCAGGTCTGGGCGGCCGCACTGGTAAAGCGCAGGATCTTGAAGGGGATGGCCATTTCCACCGACCACCCGGTCTCGGTCAGTACGGCGGCGGCGGTCCACTGCTCGTCCCAGTCGGCGTAGTAGAAGCGCGACAGGTTGCGCACCAGCGCATCGAACCGCGTGCCCCGCGGGTTGACGCGGAACACGAACGCGTTGCGGTGATCGTGATAGGTGTCGAGCAGCACCGAGAAGGTGTCGTCGCTGTCGAGCGTGTTGTCGCGCCGCAGTTCCGAGGCGCGAATCTCCGCCGGCGCGCTGTCGTCGAGCACGGCGCCGATGTAGAGGTGCGACTGGTCGTAGGCAATCCGGACGGTGGTCGGCTCACTCGCGTCATGGCCCTCGTCCGGCTCGCGCTGCTTGAAGCCGGAGATGATCGCGGCCTTCTGCCAGATCGGGTCGTCGAGGCGGCCGTCCAGTTTGGGAGGCGCGGTGACTTTCAGGGCGTGCGCGGTCGGCGCTTCAGGCGTTTGCGCCGGGGACGCCGTTGAACAACCGAGGATGCAAAGAGCAGTCAGCAGGTATCTACGAAAACACACGCGTCGATGAGCTTACCAGAGGGCGGCATTCCCACGACGGGATTGCCGCCACGAAGGACGTGGTCCGGCTAAAGCCGGACTCTACTTAGGCTCAGACGAGGGCGGGACGATGCCCTTGAGGCGCATGTAGGTGACGAGGTTGCCGTAGTGCTCGTTGACATGCGAGTTGTTGAACGCCAGCACCATCAGGCGCGGCTGCATGCCCAGGAACGACTTGGCCAGTTCGGCGCCCTTCGTGTCGTCCATGCTCGCAATCGCCTGCTCGCAGAACGCGAACGAGTCGGCCAGCGCCTTTTGAAGAGCGGCCTTGCCGGTGACGCTCTTCTCAATGCCGGTCTGGCCGGTCGGCTTCATGCCGCTCGCCGCGCCGCAAATGCCGTTGTTGCCGTCGGCGATGTGCGCAATCAGCTGGCCCAGGCTGCGGACGTCCGGCGTCGGCTTGAAGGCGTAGAGATCTTCCGGCACTTTCTCGGCGGTGCGAATCACCGGATTCTTGATCTGCGCAAGCTGCGCCTTCACGGCGTCGGTGAACGGGTTGGCCTGCGCAAAGGCTGCGACCGGCGAGAGAACGAAGGCCGCGAGAGCAACGGCCGTGAGCTGGCGTGTCATGATGGTAACTCCTTGGGTGAACGGGTAATCCCTGACCGACCGATTCTGCCACGGAACGTGCGGCAGTGGGCCGCACGGAACGTCGGTCTGCTGGCGGTGATCGTGACGAGCGTCGTGACGGCCCTCATCGTCGGCTGCGCGCCGGTGCGAACGAGCGAAACCGCGGCGGTTTCGCCATCGTCCGGGCTGCCGGTGCTCTCGTTCCTGAGCGAGTTCACGCGGCCCGCCGGCACCAACTACCCGCAACTTTCCGATAGCAGCAGATTCGGCAGCCTCTCGGGGCTGGCGTTCGACCCGGCGAGCGGCGACTGGCTCGCCGTGGTTGACGACCGCGCCGGCTCGCGCGTCGCGTGGCTCGCGATCACGGCGGCCGGTGGCCGGCTCGACGTGACGCCGCGGCGGATGCAGGCCCTGAGGGCCGGCCCCGGCATTGATCAACGCACCGTGACCCAGGCCGACCTCGAAGCCATCGTCGCGCTGCCTGGCGGCACGTTCCTGATGAGCGAGGAAGGGCATACCAACGAGGACCACGTGTGGCCGCCGGCGATCCTGCAAGTGACGCGCGACGGCCTGGTGACGGGCGTCGTTGCGTATCCGCCGGAGTTCCAGGTCAGCATCGACGGCAAGACCGGGATTCGCGACAACCAGGGTTTCGAAAGCCTCACCCGTACGCCCGGCGGCCGCGTGATTGCCGGACTCGAGCAGCCGACCATTGATCGTCCGATTACTTCGTTCGACCACGGTGGCGAGGGCCGGCTGATCGAGTTCGAGCCGAGCGGCGCCACCTTTCGCGCGGGACGGCAGTGGCGCTACCAGTTGGCGCCGACGCCGAGGTCCGAGCGCTTTCCGAACGTGTGCAGCGATGGTGAAAACGGGTTGGTCGAGCTGTTGGCTATCACCGAGACCCTGTTGCTTGCCCTCGAGCGGGCGTGCCTGATGACGGCCGATCGCTCCGCCGTGTTCAATCCCATTCAGCTGTTTGCGGTGAACCTTTCAGGCGAGGCCGCGACCAAGACGCTGCTGCTGGATCTGTCAACCGTGATCCCCTCGCTGTCGCCGGCGATGGCGCGGCTCGACAATTTCGAGGGTCTCGCGTTCGGCCCACCGGTCAACGGCGTGCGCACCCTGTTGTTGATGTCGGACGACAACTTCCGCCAGACGCAGTTCACGTCGTTCCTGCTGTTCGGGATGAAATAGGTCCTGGGGTCTTGAGGTCCTGGGGTCCTGAGGTCCTGGGGTCTTGGTCCCGAATTCAAGTCCCCAAGTCCCCAAGGCCCCAAGTCCCCAAGTCCTCAAGCCCTACTCCACAAACTTGTAGCCTACACCCCGCACCGTGAGCAGGTGCTTCGGCTTGGTTGGATCCACTTCCAGGTATCGTCGCAAGCGCACGACGAAGTTGTCGATGGCGCGCGTGTCGGTGTCCTCGTGCAGGTCCCACACTTCCTCGAGAATCGCCTTGCGCGACACCGCCCGGCCGGCGTTGCGCACCAGGTACTGCAGCAGGTCGCTCTCCATCTGCGTCAGCTGGTAGGCCTTGTCGCCGACCCGTAGTTCCAGCGCCTCGAGATCGAGGGTGCGCCCGGCAAACGTCAGCTGCTCGTGCTCGTGCTGATCCTGCTGCAGCCACTGCCGGCGGCGCAGCAGCCCACGCAGCCGCGCCAGCAGGATCTGCAACTCGAACGGTTTCGGCAGGTAATCGTCCGCGCCGGCCTCGAAACCTTGAAGAACATCCTCGGGCCGGCTGCGCGCGGTGAGCATCAGCACCGGGACGAAATGCCCGGCCGTCCGCAGCTCTTTCACGACCTCGAAGCCATTGCGGCCCGGCAGCATCACGTCCAACACGACCGCGTCGTACGCGGCGCGATTGGCCAGCAGCCGATCGAGCGCCGCCTGGCCATCGCCGTCCACATCGACCGTGTGTCCCTCGGCCTCGAGGTTGAAGCGGAGGCCGTCGGCCAGGTGCACCTCGTCTTCGACAATCAGAATCCGACTCATACGCGCGACCGGGGCAATTCCAAAGTGAACGTTGCGCCCTTGCCTTCGCCCAGGCTCTCGGCAAACACGCGGCCGCCGTGCGCCTTGGCGATTGAGCGGACGATGTAGAGGCCGAGGCCGGTGCCCTTGACCGTGCTGCCGCGCGGCTGGAAGCGGTAGAAGCGGTTGAAGATGCGGCCGAGCTGCGCCTTGGGAATACCGGCGCCGCTGTCCTTGACGCGCACCCACGCCGAGTCGGGCGTGGCACCGACCGTCTGCACCACCACCTGCGGCGCCTCGCTCGAGTACTTCACGGCATTGTCGAGCAGGTTGAGGATGGCCGTGCGCAGCTGGTCCACGTCACCTTCCACCACGAGCAGCGTGTTCGCATCGTAGTCGGCGAGCGTGATCGCACTCGGCGGCAGGTTGTGGCGCATGCGCGCCGTGTCGACGCACTCCTGCACCAGCCACACCAGGTCCACCGGCGCGCGATGATCGAGCTTGCGCTTCTGGCGGGCATGGCCGGCGCGCAGCACCTGTTCCACGGTGTGCTGCAGCCGGTCGGCGTCCTGCAGCATGATCCGGTAGAACTCCTTGCGTTGCGCGTCGCCGACCTCGCGCGACTGCAGCGTCTCCAAATACAACCGGATCGACGCGATCGGGGTCTTCAACTCGTGTGTCACCGAGTTGAGGAAGCTGTCTTGTTGTTCGGTGATGCCCATTTCGCGGACCAGGAACACCGTGTACACGATGAGGCCCGCGATGATGAGGCTGAAGGTGACGACGCCGATGACGAGCGGCGCCAGGCGCCGCCCGTTCACGAGAATCCAGCCGATGTTGAGCGTGACCGCCGCGGCCACCAGAACGACGCACAGAACGACGAAGACGATCGATGCGGTCTGGCGCCTCGTCACGCCAGCATTTTATGCTGCTTCTTCTTCCAGCTCCTGGCGGACCTTGGCGACCTTGACGTCCCAGGCCAGACCAACCGCCTTCATGGCGCTGATGGCAATCCAGTTCATGTCGAACTCGTACCAGGCCAGGCCGTGGCGCGCCGACACCGGGTGCGCGTGGTGGTTGTTGTGCCAGCCCTCGCCGAACGAGAGCAGCGCCACCCACCAGCTGTTGCGCGAGTCATCCTTGGTCTCGAAGCGGCGCGAGCCCCACAGGTGGGTCGCCGAGTTCACGAGCCAGGTGGCGTGCAGCAGGAACGTGGTGCGGAAGAACGTGCCCCAGAGGACATACGCAATGCCGCCGAAGTAAAGCAGGGCGAGGCCGACGACGACCTGCGTCACCCAGTGCCACTTGCTCATGAACACGTGGAACGGGTCCTTGCACAGGTCCGGCGCATAGCGGCGCAGCACGTCGGTGTCGTGGTGCATGCCCTTGCCCATCAGGATCCAGCCCATGTGCGCCCAGAACGCGCCTTCTTTCGGCGTGTGCGGATCGCCGTCGTGATCCGAGTGCTGGTGGTGAATGCGGTGCGTGGCGACCCAGAAAATGGGCCCGCCCTCGAGCGCCAGCGTGGCGCAGGTGGTGAGGAAGTACTCCATCCACTTGGGCGTCTTGTAGCCGCGGTGCGTCAGCAGGCGGTGATACGCCATGCCGATGCCGAGCGAGCCGGCCACCCACCACAGGAAGACCGCCATCAGGATGGCGCCGAGGTCGATGTACCAGAACGCCGCGACGGCGCCGATGTGGAACGCCACCATCGCAATGAAGGTGATCCAGTTAATGCCGTGAGCCGCCTTGCGGCCATAAATCTCTGTCACAGGAACCATGGAAGGACAGTAACAGGCCGCCATCAGGGGCACTGTAATAGTTGTGTCATGGCTTCAACTGTTTATTACTCAATGACTTACTAATATTGTTTGTGCCAATATATTGGCATGACATCCCTTGAGCGCGAACTCAAGCGCGGCAGCGCCGAGCTGCTGATTCTCGCGCTGCTCGAAGAGCAGGAGCGCCATGGCTACCAAATCGGCCAACTGATCGCCGAACGCAGCGAAGGAGTGATCACGTTTGACGTCACCTCCCTGTACCCGGCCCTCTATCGCCTGGATGGGAAGGGCTTGATCGAAGGCCGCTGGGTAGAGAAAGCTCCACAACGTCGTCGTCGCTACTACCGGCTGACCCCTGGCGGCCGCGGCGTGCTTACCCGGCAACGCATCGAGTGGGGCCGTTTCGTCAACGCCTTGGATCGGATCGCGGGAATTAGTCATGGGTGACCTGGCTTTTGGTATCCGGCTGCTTCGCCACCAACGCGCGTACGCCGCTCTGACGATCCTTACGATCGCCATCGGCATTGGCGTCGCGACCACGCTCTTCAGCGTCGCCAATGGCGTGCTGGGATCGCCACTGCCGTTTGCCGAGGCCGAGCAGCTGGTTGAAGTCACCGATTCGCGGTGGGCGCCAGGCGCGCATTCCAGCGACCATCCTGAACGGCACCTACCTCGCGTGGAGCGAAGCGCCGGCGACCATCGACAGCATCGGCGCCTGGGGCACGAACGTCGTCACGGTGACAGGACGGGGCGACGCCGCGCGGGTCGAGATTGCCACCATGACCCCCAGCCTGCTCACGGTGTTGAGGATCTCCCCGGTGCTGGGACGAGGGTTCGCCGAGCACGAGGGCCAATCGGGCCAGGCGCCTGTCGCGATCCTCTCGCATGGCTACTGGCAGCGGCAGTTTGGCGGACGGTCCGACGCGATTGGCCAGACCATCGAGATCAACGGCACGGCCACGGCGATCGTCGGGGTCATGCCCGCTGGCTTCTCGTTTCCCAGCCGCGACGTCCAACTCTGGCTGCCGCGGTCGATTCCCGCGGTCGACGATGGCAAGGGCAACAAGCGCGGTGTGATCATTCGTGCCTGGGCGCGCCTGAAGCCAGGCGTGACCGCGGCGCAAGCGGCGGCCGAAGGCACAGCGCGCGCGACCGCGGCCCCAGACGCCGGTCCCGTCGCGATGGCGCTGTTTGGTGCGCGCGGGCCGATCCAGGTGACCGCGACCGATGCCCGAGCCGCCGTCACCGCTGATGTCCGGCCGGCCATTCTGATCATGCTGGCCGCCGCGGTGCTGCTTTTCGCCACCGCGGTGGCGAATGTCGCCAACCTTCAAGTGGCGCGGTCCACGGCCCGTCATCGCGAGTTGACGATTCGGACCGCGATTGGGGCGAGCCCATCGCACCTGGCCCGGCAACTCCTGATCGAGAATGCCATTCTCGGCTCACTCGGCGGTGTGGCCGGACTGCTGCTGGCCGCCGTGCTGCACCGGGCGCTGCCGGCACTCCTGCCGATCGGGTTCCCGCGGGTTGATGCGATCGCCCTCGACAGTTCGGTCCTGGTGTTCGCGCTGGTCCTGACGGTGGTCACCAGCCTCGCCTGCGGAATCCTTCCACTCTTGCAGTTGCGTCGTCTTGAACTCGCCCGGGCGCTGGCCGATGGAGGGCTGGCGTCGAGCGGGCCAGGCAAAGGCGGCCGCATCGCGTTGACCCGCCAGGTGATCGTCGCCAGCCAGGTCGCTGTCACGTGCGTGCTCCTCGTCGGCGCCACCGTGCTGGTGCGGAGTTTCCTCGCACATGCCAGCGCCGATCGCGGCTACGACCCCTCGAACGTGCTGACGGCGAATCTACCGTTTCCGCGCGCCTACAGCGTCGAACGCAAGGTGCAGTTCCGCGAACAACTGCTCGAACGGCTGAAGGGACTGCCCGGCATTACGCATGTCGCGGCGAGCACCGCGCTGCCGTTGGCGTCGGCCGGCGGTTTCGCGAGCTTCACGTTCCAGTCGCCGTTTCGCGCCGGCGCCGAGATCGAGGTGCAAACGATTCGCCGTTTCATTACGCCCGATTATTTCGGCGCGCTGGGCATCCGCCTCGTCGCCGGCCGGCCGCTGAACGCCGCCGACACGGCCACCACGCCGCCAGCCGTCGTGGTCAATCGCTCGTTCGTGAAGCAGTATCTCGACGACGTCCCGATTGACCGGGCGCTGGGCCAGTCACTGGGCCTGAACGCCACGCGCGAGTCCTCGGTGAAGGCGCCGACGCAGATTGTCGGCATCGTCGATGACGTCAAGCAAGACGGCCCCGACGGTCCGCCGCAACCCGAGATGTTCGTGTCGGTCGCGCAGTTGCCGAGTCTCAACTTCGAAGGGTGGTACCTCGTCGTGCGCACCGAAAGCGACCCCGCGGCGTTGGTCGGCAGCCTCCGCGAGCTGGTGCGTGACCAGGATCCGGCCATCGCCATTGACTCGGTCCTCACGATGGACCAACGGGTCGGCGCGAGCCTGTCGAAGCCGCGATCGTACGCGATCCTGCTGGGTGGCTTTGCGGTGTTCGCGCTCCTGATCGCGGGGACCGGGTTATTCGCCGTGCTGTCATACACGGTGACCCAGCGGTCGCGTGAACTCGCCGTGCGCAGTTCGCTCGGCGCCACCCGCGGAAACATTGTCGGCCTGGTCTTCAGACAGATGGCCACGACCACGGGCGGCGGCCTGGTGATTGGCCTGGTGTCAGCCTGGATGTTGTCGGCGAGCCTGGCGCCGTTCGTCTACGGAGTGTCGACCATCGACTGGCTCAGCTTTGCCACAAGCACGGCGTTGCTCCTGCTGGCCGGCACGGCGGCCTGCGTCGTGCCCGCTCGCCGCGTCGCGCAAACGGATCCGAGCCAGGTGTTACGCGACGGGGTCTGACCCTACTTCAATACGAACCTGCGCCAGGTTTCAACGATCGCCCGATCGGGCCCACCGAGCGCCTGGTGGCGTTCGACGTAATTGCGGAAGCGCGCGAGGTTGTTGTCGCTCAACCCCTTGTCCTGCGTGTGCATGCGGTACATCACCTGGATGACGATGAACAACAGCGGCTGGTCGTCGTTCTTGGTGTTGTCGAGCAGGTCGATCAGCTTGGGCAGCGCGCCGCGGTAGTCGCCGATCATGGCCAGCGCGGTGGCCTCGCGTCGAATGCGGTCGGTGTCCCTGGCCCACGCCGACGGCGCCTCTTCGATCAGGTCAATGGCCTGACGGCCGTCGCCCATCCTGAGCAACGCATCAACCAGCGCCGGATACACGGCCCCCGGGTTCTCGCTGAGCAACGCCATCTGCCATGCCCCCACCGCTTCGCGGTCGCGGCCAAGCGCCGCGTGCGTGGCGCCCAGGTAGAACGCGGCGCCCAGGAAGTCGGAGGCGCCCTTCAGCGTTTGCTGGAAGTAGGCCGCCGCCTGCGGCACCTGCCCCTTGTTGAGCGCATCCAGGCCGCGCACGAACGCCAGGTTCAGCTCATCGTCCGCGGTAGCGCCCGGTGCGTCGGGAGTGGCGAACTGGCCGCTGCGGGCGCGTTCGATCACCGCCTCCACTTCGGGCGACGGTGGATGCAGCGACGCGAGGCCGTCGAGGAACGGCGTCACCACGTTGGGCATGAGCACGGTGTCGCGAACGAAGCGCGGCACCGGCGCGAAAATCTTGACCTCGGCCAATGGCGGTGGCGGCGCGTCGGGATCGAGCGGCACCCGCGCATCGACGGCGAGCTCCGTCGTGGCAGCGGCGAGGGGCGCCAGCAGGAACGGCCGCGTCAGCCGTAACTCGGGCTGGCCGGGCGCCTTGAGGATCGCGCGCGCGATGTACTCACCCGGCGGCAGCACGCCCAGGCGCAGCGTGGCGGAAAACGCCCGCAGGTTGTTGGATCGCATTGCCTGTCGCGCCTCGACGCTGACGAGCGCGGCGCCATCCACGGCGTCGGCAATCTCGATGGTGGCCCGCGCGCGGCCCAGCAGAGCGGCGTCGGTGCCGCTCATCTCGACCATCGCGGTGAGCGTTTCGGTATCGATCAGGCCCGAGGGGCGCGGCCGCGGCAGGTCGCCGCCGTTTGGCGGCTGCGGCACCAGCATCAGGTCCGACGCGTTCAGCCCGCCGCCCATCCGCGAGAGCCGCGCGTTGATGGTGTGGTGCACGCTGCCGGCGCGCCCGGTGTCGTCGATCGCCGCCACGCGCAGGGTGTACTCACCGGGGTCGAGCAGGAGCGACGTCAGGATCATTCGGGGCGAGGCGCCGCGCACGCTGGCCGGCGCCAGTGTCGTCATGCCGGCGCGGCTGAAGATGGCCTTGTCGTTCTTGTCGACGACGATCACGCCGATCGGCAGTTCCTTTTCCGTGGTGGCGGGGTCGCCAAGCTCGGCGCTGATCACGACGCGGACCTTGTTGCTGGCGGCGTCGATGTTGGTATAGCTGGCCACCCGCATCGGCAAGGCGCGGTTGGGCATGGGCTGCCGCAATACGTCGGCCACCTGCTCGAGCGGGGTCATCGCCGCGACCGCCTCGGCCCTCGTGGCCTCGGTCTCGCGCAGCACGAAGGTCGGCCGCGCCCGCACTGTGAGGCCGCGTGGCTTGACTTGCACGCGGATGCGATGCTCCTTGCCGCGGCGATCGGCTTCGGTTGGCTCGAAGCCGAGCAGGTAATAGCCGGACAGCTCGCGCCCGAGGCGCTCGAAGGCGCCGGTGGCCCCGGCGTTCACCGTCGCCAGGGTCCCGCGCGTCTGTTCGGCCAACTGCTCCAGTCCCTCAGCCAGCAGCCCATCGTCGTAGAAGCGCGACACGCCCGGCGCGGACGAGTCGTCCACGTCGAAGTACGACTGGCCGGGCCGGACGATGTGGATGGTGGCGCGGGCCGCGGCGGCGCGGCGGCCGATCTCGCGCATGTTGTTGCGATCGCGGGCGACGAACATACCCTCGGAGATCAGCACGATGTTGATCGGCGTCTTCAACTGGGCCAGGCCCGTCAGCAGGCCTTCGAGCGCCGAAATGGTCATGCGCGTGCGTGAGCTGGTCTCGATCAGCATGCTGCGCGCGTCGGCCTCGACGGTGCCGGCGCAGGCATCGAGGCCAGGGCCGGTTTCACCCTGGCACTCGCGGGCGATTGCCTGCTGCCAGGTCGAGTCGTCGTTGTTCTCGAGCGCCCACGCTTCGCTGATGTTCACCTTGGTCATGCCGACGCGACTGCTGACGCTGCCGCTGACCTTGAGCAGGGCGTCGTTGACGCGCTTGCGGTCGGTGGTGAACTCGACGTTGCCGACGCCGAGCGGCAGCCGCGCCAGGCCGACCATGTCGCCGGGCGCCAGCCGATCGAACAGCGCCTGCGCCGTTCGCAGCACCGATCGCGACGAGCCGACCCGCAGGTTGCCTTCGTCCACCGCGAACAGCAGCAGGCGGCCCGTGGTGGCGGTGTCGTTCGAGCTGAAACCGGTCTCGCGCGGCGTCGCCGGCGAGGTGTTGGTCGGCAGCGTCGAGATGAATTGTACCGACTGGATCGGCCGTGGCTGGCCGTTGACCTGCAGCTCGAAGTCGGCGGCCGTGAGCGTCGGCACCGGCCGGGCATCGCGATCGACGACGTTGACGTCGACGAGCACGATTTCGGCCTGCGTCTCGAACACCGGGCGCGGCGTTTGCGGCGCCTGCGGCTGCTGCGCGCCGAGCGTCAGCGCGCCCATTGCGCAGGCCAGCACGACGGCGGGAAGTGTGCGCGTCGCCGCCATCACTAAGACCCGGGCGCGCGATAACCCTGGCGCGCGCGCACTTCGTAGTCGGTGCCCGGAACCTCGATCTTGACCTCGCGCCAGGCTCCGTCGCGCCGGGGATTGGTCGATTCGTAACCGAGCATGTACTGGTTGGAGAGTTCCTCGAGGATCTCGGTGAACGGCTGGTCGAGCTGATCGCTGCGATCGACGAAGAGCGCGCGGCCGCCGCTAAGGTTGACCATCCGGTCGATGCCCGACCGGAGCTGCGCTTCCTTCACGCCGCGGCCGAGCGCCACCATGAACAGCGTGGCGTCGTTGGCGCGCACCGCCTTCTCGACGGCGTTGATCGTGGCGTGGCTCGAGCGATCGTCGCCGTCGCTGAACACGACCAGCACGCGCCGGCCGGCGGCGCGCGACAGCTGCTGCACGCCGCGCACGATTACGTCGTAGAGCGCGGTGCCGCCCCAGGGCGCCAGCCGATCGACGGCGCGCGTGCGTTGCGCCACGCTGGTCTCGCGGCGGGTAAGCGTGAACATGTTGTCGTTGAAGGCGACCAGCGTCACCTGGTCTTTCGGACCGAGCGCGCCCAGGAACTTCTTGACCGCGTTTTTCAGCTGCGGCATGGCCGGCGTCATGCTTTCGCTGACGTCGATCGCGACCACGATCTCAAGCGGCGACCCTTCAGCCGAGAAGTGTCCGATCAGCTGGGGCTTGCCGTCCTCGAGCAGGCGGAACGCCGTCGGCGGCAGGCCCGAGACAAAGCGGTTGTTGTTGGTCACGACGGCGGTGACCTGCACCACTTCGACATTCACCTTCTCGACTTGCTCGAGCCCCTTGGTGCGCGCGGTGGCGATCAGGCGGCCGCCGCCAATCAGGTTGGCGACAACGCGAACGACATGCGGGCGGATGTCGTCGCCGGCATCCCACATGCACTCGGCGGCAATCGGATCCAGCACGTTGCAGACCTGCTTGCCGTCGACCGAGAACAGCAGCTGCGCGACGCGGGTGGCCAGCATCTTCGGGCGGATCTCGGCCTTGAGCAATGTCGGGCCGCTGACGTAAAAGTCGGGCTCCGGCGACACGATGTGGAGCTCGAGCCCTGGCGGCGGCGCCGGGGGTTCCTGGGCGGATACGACGAACGAGAACGCCGTGAGCAAGACAATCAATCGGACCATAGCAAGACAACCCGGTCATTCCTGCGAAGGGGTCAGACCCCTCCGCACCATCTAGTCGGGGTCAGACCCTATTGCGACCGCAGCGGGCCGTTGCCGGCGAGCGCCGCCACGTAATCTTCTACCCGCGAGGGCGAAAGCGCCAGTGCTTGTCGCGCCATGGCCGGCCAGTCGTCCGGGAAGCGTGCCGACACGTCGTGCCAATAGTCCTGGGCGGCAAATGTCAGCAGTGACGGGACCAACCGTCCCGGCAACTTCAGGCGTGCCGTCTCCTGGATCAGCCGCAGGACCAGGTCCGGGGACTGGGTACCCATCACGCCGCCTTCGGGACGGCCGCCGAAGTCCTCCCATTCCGCCGCCCGCGGCATGGCGGTCACGAGGCGACCGGTCAGCCCCTCGGCATACACGCCCCAACGGTCGAGTTCGGCCTGGCTCAGTTCGGGCTGGCCCAGCCACATCAGGTCGCGCAGCGCGAACTGCGCCGGAATGGACTCTGGCGATCGGCGGGCGAGCCACGTCAGCGTCTCGCGAATGCCCGCGGACAAGTGCGCCTCGGCGGCCACTGCCCGCAAGGCCGCGAGATCGCTGGCGGCGGCGCCGACCCGGCGGCGCCCGCGCTCAATCGCCTCGACAATGCGATCGCGATCCGCGTCGGTCAACTCGCCGGCGTTCATCGCAAAGATGGTGCGAGCGATGGTGAGCTGATCGTTGAGGTTAATCGTGGGCTCCACCGGCATCTCGTTGTCGGTGAGACGACGCAGGGCGAGGCGCGCCAGGCTGAGGTCGAGACCGAGCAACGACCCCTGCACGCGCCAGGGTTGCCCATCGCCCACGTGCTCCCGCGGCAGTGCCCACGCCCGGCCGGGGTGGCGCGCTGCGGCCGGCGCATCCAGGCCGAAGTCGTGGCGCGTGATGATGTCGGCGCCGAGCAGCGCCGGACCGTCGGGGTCGCCGAGCGCCGTCGCATAGACCAGGGCGATCAACGCGTCGGCCAACTCGTCGGGGCGCCCCGATGCGAGAGCCGCATCGAGACCGGGAGAATCCAGCTGCCCACGCACGGCCAGGAGGCGTTGATGTTCGGCGGCGCCAACATCCAGCCGGTACTTCAGGCCTTCCCACTCGATCACGGGCAGGGCGCTTTCGGCGCCCGGCCCGCCCAGCGCCTGCAGAATCCTTGATTCGTAGGCGGTCTTCCCGGTCCAGCGATCGGGCCGGACGAGCGGCGGAATGGCGTCGGCGAACGCGGTCGTGAGCCATCGCGCAATGGCCGGCGCCGGCGGCGTATCGCGATCGACGGCATCGGCGATCGACAGCAGCACTTGCTCGGCGGCGGCGGCGCTCAAGGCGCGCGAGACGCGCGCCCGCTCGACAAGGGCCACCGCGCCCTGGAACGCCACCAGGTTCGTCCGGCGTTCGCGGCCGGGACGTTGGTCAAGCCGTTGCGCGGCTTCGATCAGGCGGGTGTAAGTGCGCGGCGTCCGAATGCCGATGCGGTCGATCGTGACGAGCAACGCGTGAAAGCGGCGGTAGCTGCTGAGCGCCATCACCACGTCCGTGGCATCGGCCTCGGCGGCGAAGCCAAAGACGGTCTGCGCGAAACGCACCGTCTCGAAGCGCTCGCGGCGCTCGCGCGACGGCGTTGACGCGATCTGCGCGGCCAGCCACGTCAGCGTGATGGGTGACGCCGGCGTGCGGCGTACGGCGGTAGCCTCGCGGCGCGTCAGGCCGGTGCGGTCGAACACGGCTTCCCACAGCCACTGCGCGTTCGGCGCCGCCACCTGGCCATTGGCGACCTCGATCTGGGTCGTGACCATCCACGCATCAGCGACGCTGCGCAGGAACGGGTGTTCCTCGATCTTCCAGTTCTGGTCGCCGGCGCGAAAGGCCTCGAGCATGGCTCGTGCCTGCTCGATCTGCGTCTCGATCGGACCGGGTCCCAGCACCGCGGCGAGGCGGTCGGGGCTCATCAAGGCGGCGGCGCCGTACAGCCACGCCAGGCGGCCCGCATCGCGCACCAGCAGCGCGCGAATGAACTCGGCCGGCCGCGCCACCTTCTCTCCGGTGAGGGCCTCCCAAATGGGCACCGCTGGCGCGCCGCCCGGCACCGCGATTCGGCCGTTCTCGATCCGCAGTCCCCGTGCCGCGGTCGTGAACGCGCCAGGCGCCGTGCGCACCAGCCAGCGCAGCAGCCCGCGGTCGTCGTTCAGCCACTCGCGCAACGAGGCGTCGGCGCCGAGCGTGGCGGCGCTCACCAGCAATGCGGGACGGTTCGCGAGCAGGGCCGGGAACAGGTCGGCCCGCCCGCGCAGTTCGAGCACGTCGCGCCAATGGTCGGCGGAGAGAGGTGCGGCGATGGTGATGGGAGTCGATCCGGGCGGGAACTCTGGCGGCGGCGCGCCCGGCGCGCCCGGAGGTCCGAGCACCGATGTCAGCAGGCGCCCGACGGCGCTGCGGTCGGTGCCCTGGCCGTGCAGTTCGCGCGCGAGGATCGCGAGCGCCACCCCGCGCTCTTCGGGCTCGAGACCGAGCGCCGTGTAGGTCGCGGTGCCCCCGGTGACCGGCAAGTCGAAGAAACCTGGGACGGGGGTCGTGGGATCTGGGACGGGCGTCGGCGAAGCGGCGTCGCGGGCCGGCTGGGGCGGCGAAAAGCTCAGGAATACGAGCGCCAGGGCAAGGAGCCGACTCAAGCCTCCCTTATACCGCAACCCTGCCGCGCTCCCATCCGTCAAAGCCCCCATGACCATCGACGACCTTCGCCAGGATCTTCGTCACTCGGTGCGCAGCCTGCTGCGGGCCCCGGCTTTTACCGTCATCACGATCCTGACGCTGGCCCTTGGTATTGGCGCCAACACCGCGATCTTCTCGATCGTCAACGGGGTGATCCTGCGTCCGCTGGGCTATCCGCAGCCTGAGCAGTTGATGTACCTCACCACGCAGTTTCCGGCGTTTGGTTTCCTGCAGTTCTGGGTGTCGCCGCCCGAATACTTCGAGTTCCGCGAGATCAACCAGTCGTTTTCGTCCGTCGGCGCGTTCACCACCGGGGAGGTCAACCTGACCGCCGGCGATCGGCCGCTGCGGGTCAGGTCGGCGTCGGTAGACGATCAGCTCATGACGGCGCTGGGGGTCCAGCCGGTGCAGGGCCGGCTGTTTGCCAAGGGCGAGACGGACCTGACGGGTCCGCCGCCGCAACCCGGCGCGCCACCCCAGCAGTTGCCAGCGGTGCTGCTGCTGTCACACAGCCTGTGGCAGTCGGCCTTCGGCGGGCGGCCCATGATCGGCGAGCTGATCGAGGTGAACGGCATGCGCCGCGAGGTCATCGGCATCATGCCGCCGGGCGCCGATGTCATGGACAACCGCACCGAGATCTGGATGCCGCTCGGGCTCAATCCCGGTAACCGGCAGAACCGCGGCAGCCATTTCTTGTACCTGATCGGCCGGCTCAAGGATGGCGTGACGCCGCAAGCGGCGCAGACCGAGCTCGCGGGGTTGATCCAGAACTGGGGCGAGCGCGTCGGCGTGAAGAACCACGTGTTTGCCCCCCTGCCGAAGACGGCAGAAGAGCGCAAGACCAACTTCGGTCACATCCTGCAGATGAAGCCGGTGCAGGACGAAGTGATCGGCAGTGCGAGCCGGTCGATTTGGGTGCTGCAGGCCGCCGTCGGGTTCGTGCTGCTGATTGCTTGCGCGAACCTCGCCAACCTCCTGCTGGCGCGCGCCGAGACCCGGCATCGTGAGTTTGCGGTCCGCACGGCGCTTGGCGCCGGCCGGGGGCGGTTGCTGCGGCAGTTCATGACCGAGGGCGTGCTGCTGTCAATCGCCGGTGGCACGCTCGGCTTGATCTTCGCGCAAGCCGGCGTCGCCGCCCTGCTTCGCGCGTATCCGAACAGCCTGCCGCGCACCAGCGAAGTGACGGTCGATCCGCTGGTGTTGCTGTTCACCCTTGGCGTCTCGATTGCCACCGGCATCATCTTCGGCTTCGCGCCGATCATGCATACGCGGGTGCAGGGCCTGGTCACCGCGCTCAAGGAGGGCGGCGCCAAGGGCGCCACCGGCGCGGCGCGCCATCACGTTCGCCGCGGCCTGGTGATGGTGGAAGTGGCGCTGGCGGTGATGCTGGTGATCGGCGCCGGGCTGCTGTTGCGCACGGTCTACAACCTGTCCTCCGTTGACAGCGGCTTCGACCGTTCGCGGCTGGTCACCTTCTCGCTGACGCTGCCGACCGCCAACTATCCTCAGCCCGACGCCCGCGGGCAGATGTACCAAGGCATTCTCGAGAAGCTGCGCGGGTTGCCCGGGGTGCAGGGCGCCAGCGCCATGTCGGGCCTGCCACCGAACCGTCCGCTGAACGCCAACGACACCGACATCGACAACTACACGGCTCCGCCCGAAGGGCCGTTCGAGAACGTCGATTACTACCAGCAGGTGATGTCCGACTATTTCGAGACCATGGGCATTCCAATTGTCCAGGGTCGCGGGTTCCAGGCGGCCGACGCCGCCTCACCCGGCCTGGTGGCCGTGGTCAACGAAACGCTCGTGAACACCTTCTGGAAAGACCAGAATCCGATTGGCCAGCGCCTGCGACCCAGTTCGCAGCTGGGCGACAAGGCGCCGTGGTTCACGGTGATCGGCGTCGCGAAGGACGTGAAGCAGGGCGGGGTCGACCAGAAGACCGGCCACGAGTTCTACGCGCTCGTCGACCAGGTGGCCACGGCCGGCCCGCCGTTCAACTTCGTGCCGGGGACGATGAACATGGTGCTGCGGACGACGCTGCCCGCCGCGTCGCTGTCGCAAAGCATCGAGGGCGTCATTCGCGAGGCCGACCGCACGGTGCCGGTCGTGCGGCTCCAGGAAATGAACGCGGTGTTCGACGAGGCCATCCGGCGGCCGCGGCTGCTGGCGCAGTTGCTCGGCGCCTTTGCCGGGCTGGCGCTGCTGCTGGCGGCGATCGGCACCTACGGCGTGCTGTCTTACATGGTGGCGGAACGCCGCCGCGAGATCGGGATCCGTATGGCACTCGGCGCCGATCAATCGAGCGTGATGGGGCAGGTGCTGAAGCAAGGCCTCACCCTCACCACGATCGGCATTGTCGCCGGCCTGGCCGGCGCATTCGCGCTGAATCGCCTGATCGCGTCGCTGCTGTTCGGCGTGCAACCCACCGATCCCACGACATTGGTGGCAGTGATTGCGACCATCACGCTGGTGGCGGCCGTGGCGTGCTGGATTCCGGCGTGGCGCGCCTCGCGGGTCGACCCGAACGTGGTATTGAGGGACGACTAGCGCGGGTCGTTGGGGCTCGCGCCTCCGGCGCTTGTCGGGCTCGGGCGCTTTGGCGCCCATCGTAGGGCTCGCGCCTTACGGCGCTCGTAGGGGAATGCCTCTCGCGACGGCGAACCCCCACGAGTCGCGCAGCGACGAGCCCCAGGATGCGAGCGTAGCGAGCGACCCCGACGAGCGCCGAAGGCGCGAGCCCCACGCGCGCACGATGCGCGAGTCCGATATGATTCTGCCCATGAATCGCAGGTCTCTTATCAAGTTCGCCAGCATGGGCGCAATCGGACTCGCCACCCAGGCCTGCGCGCCCAAGAGCGCGGCCAAGCCGCTCACCGCCGCGCCGACCCGGCCGCCAGTGCGACTGCCGCTCGTGAACGTCGCCTGGGACCGGGTGATCCGCACGACCATTGGCCTGCGGCCCTTCCGGCCGTCGGGGTTTGTCCTCAAGGCCGCCACGCTCGACAGCAAGACCATCATCCACAACTTCGGCCACGGCGGCTCGGGGATGTCGCTATCGTGGGGCACGGCGTCGATGGCCACCGACTTGGCGATGGCGCACACCGAGCGGACCGCCGCGGTTCTGGGCTCGGGGGTCGTCGGGCTCACGTCCGCGCGCGAACTGCAGCGCCACGGCTTTGCGGTGACGATCTATGCGGCGACGGTGCCGCCCGACACCACCTCGAACATGTCGCTGGCCGGCTGGACGCCGACCTCGGGCCTGGTGGATTTCAAGAGCCGGTCTGCCGAATGGGACGAGCAGTTCCGCACGGCGGTGCGCATTGCGTATCGCCGCCTGCAACTGCTGACCGGCCCGAAGTACGGCATCACCTGGATCATGAACTACGCGCCGACGGACAACGAGATGGCGGCGCGTGGCGGCAACGTGCTGATGCCCGACGACATCCCCAACCCGCGGGTGCTGCTGCAGCCGGGCGAGCACCCGTTTCCCACGAAGTATGCGATCGAGCGTCCCGAGATGCGGATTGAGCCGTCAATCTACCTCGATGCGCTGATGAACGACTTCCTGCTCTGGGGTGGCAAGGTAGTGATCCGCAAGTTCGAGACGCCGCGCGACGTCACCACCCTCCGCGAGAACCTCATCATCAATTGCACGGGGCTGGGCGCGAAGGCGCTGTTCAACGATCCCGAGCTTACGCCGCTCAAGGGGCAGCTGAGCATCCTGGTGCCCCAGTCGGAGGTCAATTACTCGACCAGTGGCGGTGGCCGGGCGACGGCGACGCCCGAAGCGGGGTTCATCCACATGATGCCGCGCTCGGACGGGATCGTGATGGGAGGCACCTCGATCCGTGACGACTGGACGCTGACCGTGAACGAGAATGAGCGTCAGCGGATCGTCGAGGCGCACATCTTCCTGTTCAACTCGATGAGGGGGCCGCTGCGGACGTAAACGACAAACCTAAAGGTTTGTCGCCACGCGAAGGGCCTGAAGGTTTGTCGCCACGCGAGTCAGGCTCCCAGGTGGGTGGCTGCGAACGCCCACTGATCGGCCTTCTCTTCGATCAGCTTGTCGGTAGGGCGATAGCCGTGTGAGCCCTGGGTCTCCACGCGGATCAGCGCCGGCCGCTCGCACCCTTGCGCCGCCTGCAGCGCCGCCGTGAACTTGAACGAGTGGCTGGGCACGACGCGGTCGTCGTGATCCGCGGTAGTGACGAGTGTCGCCGGATAACACGTTCCCGTCTTCAGGTTGTGCAGCGGCGAGTACTTGATCAGGAACGCGAACTGCGTGGGATCCGAGGCGGATCCATACTCGGTCGCCCACAGACGTCCGCCGGTGAACCGGTCGTAACGCAGCATGTCCATGACGCCGACTGCAGGCATCGCCACCGCGAACAAGTCAGGACGCTGTTCCATCACGGCGCCCACCAGCAGGCCGCCGTTCGAGCCGCCCATCATTCCCAACCGTGCCGGGCTGGTGAAGCGCTCGCCAACCAGGTGCTCGGCCACCGCGATGAAGTCGTCGAACACGTTCTGCTTCTTTTCGAGCGACCCGGCCAGGTGCCACGACTCGCCGTACTCGGCGCCGCCGCGCATGTTGACCGAGACGAAAATGCCGCCCCGCTCAAGCCAGGCCGGGACGTCGGGCCGATAGCCGGGCAGGACGCTGATCGAGAACCCGCCGTAGCCGTACATCATGGTTGGATGCGAGCCGTCGAGGACGAGGTCCTTGCGCGCGGTGAGAAAGAACGGTACGCGCGTGCCGTCTTTCGACGAGGCAAACAGCGGGCGGGTCTGGTAGCGCGAGGCATCGATCGGCGACACCGGCGGTTCAAACGCGCTCAGCTGCTGGGTGCCTGAATCGTAGTGATAGATGGTGCCGGGCATGAGCGGCGAGCTGAAGCTCACCCACACGTCCGGGGCGCCGGCGCGGCCCTCGAGTGCCGCGACCGTTCCGACACCGGGTAGGGCGAGGTCGCCTTCCGGCCGGCCATCCAGGCCGAACACGCGCACGCGGCTCTGCACGTGATCGAGGTAATGCACGATCACCCGGCCGCCCGCGATGACGGCGTCCTCGATCGCCTGGTCCTGTTCCGGGACTACAATCTTCCAGGCGGCGGGGTCGGGGTCTTCCAGGTCGATGGCGATCACGCGCCGGTTGGGCGCGTCCTTGTCGCTGCGGAGGTAGATACGCGAGCCGTAGGCGCCGATCGGCGAGTACTCGGCGTCGAGGGCCTCGACCACCGGGACAATGGTGCCGGCCAGCCGTGGCCGATCGCCCAGCGCCAGGTAATGCAGCTGGTTGTTGTGTTCGGCGCCGCGATAGGTGCGGATGAGCAGGTACCAACCGTTCTCGGTCACCGTCCCGTTCACGATCCAGGAGGGCTGGTCCAGCCGCTGATAGATCAACTCATCGTCCGCCTGCGGCGTGCCGAGGCGGTGATAGTAGATGGCCTGGCCCGAGAGCGCGGCTTCGAGCACCTTGTGCGACGGCGGCTCAGGGTAGCGGGAGTAGAAGAAGCCGCGCGAGTCGCGGGTCCACGACAGGTCTGAGAACCGGACCCAGTGCACTTCGTCTTCCAGGTCGCGGCCGGTGGCCAGGTCGCGGACGCGAATCGTCTCCCAATCCGCGCCGCCTTTGGCGCAGGCATACGCCAGGAGGGTCGCGTCCGGCGATGGCGCGTAGTGCGCAAGCGATACCGAACCGTCTGGCGACAGGACGTTGGGATCGAGCGCCAGCGTGGCGTCGGCCTCGCGCCCACGGCGCATGTACACCGGCGCCTGCCGCTGCAGCCCGCTGTTGCGCGAGTAGAACAGCACGCCGTTCTCGACGACCGGCACGCCGGTGCGCGAGTAGTTCCAGAGTTCGGTGAGCCGGCCTACGAGGGGCGTGCGGTGCGGCAGGCCGTCGAGGTGCGCGCGCGTGACCGCGTTCTGCGCGGCCACCCACTGCGCGACCTCAGGTGATTCGAGGTCTTCCATCCAGCGATACGGATCGGCCACCGGTGTGGCCCCATACATATCGACATCGTCGCCCTTCCGTGAAGGCGGGTATTGCCTACTTGGCACGAGCGAGATCGATTACGGCGTCCCAAGTAAAGCGAACGAAGCGATAGAGCTCGCTTTCGAGAATACGCTCCTGGTCGCTGTGCGCGCCAAAGCCCTTGGGGCCGTCTTCGCTGTCGAGCGCGGGACCAATGCCGTAGCACTGCATCCCCTTCTGGCGCAGGAACGCCATGTCGGTGGCGCCGGTGCTCATGGTCGGCAGCGTGACCGCCTTGTAGTGCTTGGTGATGTTGGCCTCGATCGCCTTGAAGGCATCGGAATCGAGCTTGGCGGTGGGCGTCGGCGGCCGGGTGTCGCGCGCGCCGTAGCTCACGTCCACCTGCGGGTCATTCACCACCTGCTTCACCAGCTCGAGGAACTTGGCTGGGTCTTCGTCGGGTGCCAGGCGGGTGTCGATGGTCGCCGTGCCCTCGGACGGGATCACGTTAGTCCGATAGCCGCCCGAAATCATCGTCGGCGAGAGCGACGTACGCAGCATCGACCAGTGGCTGGGCTCGTTCTTGCGCAGGTAGGCGTCGGCCGGGCCCGAGATCTTGGGATCGGGACTGAGGACGTCGCGATAGCGCGCCGCCTCTTCGGGTGACGACACCGTGGCCAGGCGCTTGAAGTAGGCGGCCGTGGTTTCGTTGATGCGCATGGGCGGCGTCCACGCCGCGATTGCGCCGACCGCCTCGCCCAGGTGGGCGAGCGCGTTGGTTTCGAGCGGTACCGAACCATGCCCGGCGACCCCCTTGGCCGTAACCGTGATCGCTCGCGGGATCTTCTCCACGGTTTGGACGCGCGCGAACTTCACCTCACCCCCGGTGCGAGTGACGCCGCCGCCTTCCGCGTAGCAGAACTCGGCGTCGATCTCGGGCCAATGCTGGTTGGCCATGAACTGGATGCCCAGCCGCGACGAGCCTTCTTCGCCGGCCTCGATCAGCAGGATCACGTCGCGATCCAGCTTCACGTTCATCCGCTTCAGCATCAGCATGGTCATCACGTTGGCGACCACGTTGTCCTTGTCGTCCACGGTGCCGCGGCCGTAGACGTAGCCGCCGTCGCGGACCGCGCCGAAGGGCGGATGGGTCCACTTCTTCGGGTCCACGTTCACGGTGTCGCTGTGCGCCATCAGCAACAGCGGCCGCTGCTTGCCGCTGCCCTTGATCCGCGCCACCAGGTTGGGGCGGTGCGCTTCCATGGCGAAGGTCTGTACCGGAATGCCGTCGGCCTCGAGCACCTGCTTCAGGTACGCGACCACGTGATCCTCCTTGCCGGGAGGGTCGGTGGAGTCCATCTTGAGGATGGCCTGGAAGTGGCGAAGGGTTTCCTCCTCGACCTTGGCCCAGTCGGGCGGCGCCGGCGTCTGGGCCAGCAGCGAGGTCGAGAACAGGGCGGTCATCAGGAGGGCTACGCGCATCCGCGTAGCCTAACACGGCGGTCCGGCCGAACTACCGGACGACCCCGCGCCGGGCGCGAACCTTGTAGCTGGGGTTCGACACCTTTACTCGCACCGTGTGCAGCCTGCCGTCGCCGCGCGTGGTGGGCGTGTAGCCGATCATGTACTGGTGATTCAGCTCTTCGGCAATGCGCTCGGTGGCCGGGCCCAACTCGGTCGCGTTGCGAATGATCTCGGTGTAGCCGCCGCCCTGCGCGGTCAACTCGCCCAGCGTGTACTGGTTGATGCGCTGCGAGTTGCGGGCGTCGAGCGAGTCGATGCCAATGGCGTAGAGGAACACGTCGCTGCGCACCAGCTTGTACTTCAGCAGGGTCGGGGTCGCGTCGCTGGCGGTGTCGGCGCCGTCCGACACCAGCAGGATGGCCGCCCGCGGGTGCATCCGCGACTCGAACAGCGGCAACGACACGTCGATCGCGTCGTACATAGCCGTGCCGCCAGACGGGATGATTCCGTCGAGGGTGGCGCGCATGCCGCCGCGTTCGGTCGTCCACGGCGCCAGCATCCGCGCTTCGTGGTTGAAGCCGAGCAGCGCCGCCTCGTCTTCGGGCGCCAGCAGCGTGTCGAGGAAGTTGGCGAGCGCCGCGCGCGCGTCGACGATGCGCTGGCCGCGCATGCTGTCACTGATGTCGAGCGTCAGCGACAGGCTGACCGGGACGCGCTCCTTGCTGAACTGCGTGATCCGCTGCGGGGCACTGTCTTCTTCGATGGTGAAGTCCGCCTGCGTGAGGTCTTTTACCAACCGTCCCTCGGCGTCGCGGACGGTGACGGCGGTGGTCACCAGTTCAGAGGAGGCGCGGAAACTGTTGCCGCGCAGGTCGACCGGGCGCTGTCCTTCGACTCGCGTCTCGCGGCCTTCGGCCGCGGGCCGCTCGCTCAGGACGAGCTCCACGAACGACAGCGCGAGCAGCAGGGCGACGATGATCCTGACCATCTATTTCACAAAGTTGTACAACGCGCTGCGCGTGCGCACAAACAGCTCGCCATCCGCCGGCACGGGCGTGGCAAACACCTCATCGTCCAGCGTGTTGACCTGCACCATCTCCCAGTCGCCCTTGGCGGTGACGATCGAGATGGTGCCGTCCTGGCTGGCGAGCCAGATGTTGCCATCGGCGCCAATCGGCGAGGCGAAGTACTTGTCGATGGCGCCCTTGAGGCGGCCCTGCTTGAGCACGTCACCAGTTTTGGGATCGAACGACAACAGGATGCCGCTGTCGTTCACCATGTAGAGCACACCCTGGTACAGCACCGTGGAGGGCACCTGCGGCACCGGCCGGAGGTATTTCCACTTCACGGCGGTGTTGGTCATGTCGCCCGAGCCGCCGAGCGTGATGGCCATCAGGCCGTTCTCGGCCGCGAGCATGGCGCGGAAGACGTCCCAGTCTCTCGCATCGAGCTTGCCGTCGCGGTTGGCGTCGAAGGCGTCGAAGCCGGCTTCGGGGCGCAGCATGCGATCCATGCGATCGGTGGCGGTGGGGTTGGTCACTTCGTCCCGTCCGACGAAGCCGTCGCCGTTCTTGTCGAACTTCTTGAGACCCTCGGCGAAGTCGACGGTGGGGATCTGCGTACCGGCCTGGTTCTGGCCGAAGCCCCAGCCGTTGACATAGAGCGTGTCGCCGTCGATGCTGGCCACCGACTTCATCTCGCAGGCGAGGCCGCGTACCCACCACAGTTGCTTGCCGTCGGTGATCGAATACGCGGTGAGCTGGAACGATTCGGGAATGATGATCTGCGCGGGGCCGGTCTTCGGGCGCCAGATGGTGGGCGTCGAGTAGCCCGAGATCACATGCGGCCGCGAGACCTTCCAGCGCTGCTTGCCGGTCTTTGCATCAACCGCCAGCAAATACGGGTCGGTGTCCTGATCGACCGGCAGGATGAGCAGGCCGTCTTCGAGAATCGGCGACGCGCCGAACCCGTAGAACATGTTGAACGGCCCGAGCGGCAGGCGCCAGCGCTCCTTGCCGTCGGCCGTGTAACTGATCAGGCCGAAGTCCTGGAAGAAGAAGTAGACGTTGCTGCCGTCGGTGACCGGGCTCGGCGACGCCGGCCCGTTCACGTTCTCGCGGCGGCCCACCTGCAGGCGGGGAATCTCGTGCTGCCACAACTGCCTGCCGGTCTTGCGATCGAGCGCGAGCACGAACAGCTTGTAGGCGTCCTTCTCGGCTGAGTGGCCGGTCAGGAAGATGTGGGTGTTGGTCAGCACCGGCGACGAGTGGCCGTTCGGCAGCGGCGCCTTCCACTTGACGTTCTTCTCCGGCCCGAATTCGACCGGCACGTTGGTGGCGTCCGAGACACCGAGGCCGTTGGGGCCGCGGAAGCGCGTCCAGTTCTCCGCGTCCACCTTCGCCAACGAGCCGGTGGATACGGCGCTGAGCGAAACCCAGAGCGATGCCGCCAGTCCGACCGCCACCACCATGCGTCTGTTGAGCATGAGACGATCTTAGCGAAAATCACCCGGGTCCCAGCGGGGAAAGCTTCATGCGTGGGCCAGGCCGGGTGACGAATCATCGAGTCCGCTGGTATCTATGGCAGCCGGCCGTACTTCCGCATCGCGGCCAGCATGCGGTCCACGGGCATGGCGTAGATGCGCAGGTCGTTGGCACCGGTCATGGTCTCGGCCGCGAGCAGGGCATTGGTAATGGCGGCTTCGGTGGCCTGCGCGGTCGCCTGGAACAGGGGCGAAATCCGATCGTTGGGCAACATCTTCACGTCCGTGACCGGCTGGTCATCGAACCAGGCCCGGGGATTGGCCGTGGAAAAGGCGACGAAGATGTCGCCGGAGCCGTTGCCGCCGAACCCGCCTTGCCGGCCGATCCCGATCGACACCCGCGTGGCGATGCGCTTCAGTTGATGGGGCAGCAGCGGCGCGTCGGTCGCCACGACGACGATGATCGATCCCATCTCTGGCGCCTGATCTGGTGCGGCGCCTCGGACGTCATCGCAGCGGCGACGAGGCGAATCCGTCGGCAGAGGCCCGGTGTTGGCGATGCATCCGGCCAGGTCGGCAATCTCCTCGCCTACGGGAACGCCGGCAATGCGCAGGTCGCGGCGCGAGCCGTAGTTGCACTGCACCAGCACACCAACCGTGTAGCCACCCTGCTCGGCAGGGAGCCGGCGAGACGCCGTGCCAATGCCGCCCTTGAAGCCGTGGCACACCATGCCCGTGCCGCCGCCGACCGACCCTTCCTGGGGCAGGCCGCCTGTGGCGCCGTCGAGCGCCGCGAAGACATGTTCCGGCTTCACATGGAACCCGTTGATGTCGTTCAGGCTGCCGTCGTAGGTTTCGGCCACCACCGGCAGCCACCACGGTTGCAGGGCGTTCTTCTGTGACACCTCCCACTGGATGATCGCGTCGCGCACGACGCCGACGCTGTGGGTGTTGGTAATCGCCACCGGTCCTTCGAGCAGACCGCTCTCCTGGACCCACGTGGTCCCCGTCATTTCGCCGTTGCCGTTCAGCGTGAACCACGCGGCAAAGACCGGGTCGGAGTTGGCCTTGCCCCGCGGGTGAACCACCGTGACGCCGGTGCGCACCGGCCCCTTGCCGGCTACCAGCGTCCCGCTGCCCGAGATCAACGTGGTGTGTCCGACCTCGACGCCGGCGACGTCGGTGATGGCATCGAGCGCGCCCGGCGTTCCGCCGATCGGCAGCTTGAGGTCACGCTCCCGCGGCTTCTGCGCCTGCAGCGCGACGGAGAAGACAACAATGGCGGCCAGCAGAGCGATCGATGTGCGCATGTCCGGGCTCCTCATGGTGTAGCGGTCGCCATACTCTAGCCCTACCAGGGTGTCGGCTTGTAGTCCTTCAGGAACTGGCCCCACCCGTGCGTGCCGGTGTTGAAGCCCGTGATGATCGGCGCGACGATGCGGGCGCCGCCGTCAACGATGTCGAGTGGGGGATGGAAGCGATGCTCGGCGGTCTTGCGAGTGGCGATCTCGATCGGATCCTCGTCGGTCACCCACCCGGTGTCGACGCTGTTCATGTGGATGCCGTCGTTGAAGTAATCGGTGGCGGCCGTACGCGTCATCATGTTGAGCGCGGCCTTCGCCATGTTGGTATGCGGATGCCGCGTCGTCTTGAAGGCGCGGTAGAACTGTCCCTCCACCGCTGAGACGTTGACGATGTGCTTGTCGCGTTCGGCGGTGCGCAGCATCAGCGGCTTCAGCCGCGCGTTGAACAGGAACGGCGCCATCGCGTTGACGAACTGAACTTCGAGCATCTCGACCGTCGGGACATCGGCCAGCAGCATGCGCCACGAGTTCCGGTCGCGCAGGTCCACCTGCTGCAGGTCGTTGTCGTACTGACCGGACGGGAACAGGTGCGAGCGCGCGACCAGCTCTTCGTCGAGCAGCGGCACCTGTGACAGTTGCGCCGCCACCACCACCCCCTGGCCCTGATCGGTGAGCGCCACGGCGTGTTCGCCCTTGGCCAACAGCCCGCGCACATGTTCGGGTTGATCGCGCGAGGCCGCCAGTTCCGCTTCCATCATGTGGGTGTAGAACTCGGGCGGGCGACGGACGGTCTGGCAGGCGTTGTTGATGATGAAATCAAGGCGCGCGCGGGTGGCATTCATGTCGCGGCAGAAGGCCTCGACGCTTGGGATGTGCCGCAGGTCGAGGCCGTAGATCTCCAGCCGATGGCCCCACTCGCCGAAGTCGGGTTCCTGCGCGTATCGATCCGCCGCGTTGCGCGGGAACCTCGTCGTGACGATCAGGTGCGCGCCGCAGCGCAGGAGCTTTAGTCCCGCCTGGTAGCCGATCTTCACGCGCCCGCCGGTGAGCAGCGCGACCCGGCCGCGCAGGTTCGCGAGCTCCGTGCGGGCCGCGAAGTTGGTCTCCGCGCAAGCGGGGCAGAGCTGATCGTAGAAGTGATGCAGTTCCGCGTACGGCTTCTTGCAGACGTAGCAAACGCGCTCGACGGCCGGTTCCCGGGCCGCACGTGGAGGCAACCCTTCAGGGTTGCCTGGCCTGTCGCTCTCCTCCATCGCCGGAGGAAACACGTTTGGCGTGGTGATCATCGGCCGGCGCCGGAGTGCGCGGATGCCGGTGTCGTTGAGGACCGCTTCCGCCTTCTTGACGCCTTCCGCCTTCATGGCCTTCTGCCGCTTTCGCTTCGCCTGCGGATCAACCTCAGATAGCGCCGCGAGCGCGCGATGAAAGCGGTGGCGATCTTCGGTGGAAAGGGACCGCAGCAGGGTCCGGTCGCCGGCAATCCGTTCGAGCCACTCAAGCGTGCCGCTGGCATCGATCAGGAGGTCTTTCGTAGGCATGGGCAGGAACCCGATAATTGTACTCCGCTGAACCCCTGAACCCCTGAACCCCTGAACCCCTGAACCCCTGAACCCCTGAACCCGTGAACCCGTGAACCCAATCCCTGATGTATACATACACCCATGGAACGCCGAGAATTTCTTGCCTCTTCGTTGATCGCCCCCCTGGCCACTCTTGCCGCGTCACCCTCGTCTGCGGCGGCACGCCTGCAGCCGGGCGCCCTGGCGAACCGGAAGATCCTGATCGCCGGCGGCGGTTTCAACACCGCCTACATCCGCTACATGGCGGCGCTCACGGGCAAGACGCGGCCAAAGCTGCTGTACCTGCCGACCGCGTCGGCCGATTCACCCTCGGGCATCCTGACGTGGTACACCAACTGCGCGACGCTCAACGTCGAGCCGTCGCACCAGATCAGCTTCATCGCCAGCACCAGGCAAACCCGTAGCTGGGAGGAGGTGCTGTTGTCGGTCGACGGCATCGTGTGCTCGGGCGGCAACACGCTGAACCAGCAGGTGATCTGGAAGGCGCACGGCATCGACGTCATCCTGCAGCAGGCGTGGGACCGCGGCATCGTGCTGGGCGGGGCCAGCGCGGGTTCGTTGTGCTGGTTCGAAGAGGGAACCACGGACTCGCGGCCGAAGGAGCTGTCGATCGTGCAGTGCCTCGGCTTCCTGAAGGGCAGCCATTCGCCGCACTACGATGCCGAACCGGGACGGCGGCCGCTCTACCAGAAGCTGATCGGCTCGGGCCAGATGAAGCCGGGCTATGCGTGCGACAACGACGCCGGCATCTACTTCGAGGACAACACGGTGAAGCGGGTCGTCTCGACCCGCGCCGCCGCCAAGGTGTACTACGTCAGCGTGGAGGGCGGGAAGGTGGTCGAGAAGGTGATGGAGCCGGAGCGCATATGACCGTCAGGTCGGTCTGTCTCGCGGCCTGCATCGTCCTGTGCGGCTCGGCCGCCCACGCCGACGTGGTGAAGCTGGTGGTCGAGAAACGCGAGGCGTTCAGCAGCGCCGGCCGGCCGTACGAGAAGCTGACCGGCCGCTTCTACGGCGAGCTCGATGCCCGCCATCCGTTGAACGCCGTCATCACCGACATCGAACACGCTCCCCGAAACGCGCGCGGCCTGATCGAGTATTCGGCCACGTTCACCATCCTGAAGCCGGTTGACATGGCGGGCGCCACCGGCGTCCTCTTCTACCAGGTGCCGAATCGCGGTCGGGGAGGTATCGAGAGCGGCGGTTACTTCGCCGATTTTCGCTCGCAGGGCCATGTGCTGGTCGCCAGCGGATGGCAGGCCGACATTGCTCCGGGCGCCGGCATCGAGACGATGGTGACGCCGGTCGCCAGGCATGCGGATGGCTCCAGCATCACCGGTCCGGTGATGGCTCGCTTCGCTGATGCGCCGGCCGGTTCCAATACGCAGACGATCGTTCGTGGCCGCGTCACCGGCACCGCCACGCCGGCAAGCCTCGACACGACCAGGGCGACGCTGACGCGACGCGCGTCCGAAACTGGCAGCCGCGTGCCGCTCGGCGCCGACGAGTGGGCGTTTGCCGATTGCACCGCGACGACGTTTCCCGGGACGGCGGCGCCAGACAAGGTGTGCCTGAAGGGCGGCTTTGATCCCGCATCGCTCTACGAGCTGACCTACATCGCCAAGGATCCGCCGGTCCACGGTATTGGCTTTGCTGCCACCCGCGATTTGATTGCGTTCCTGCGACACGGCTCCACCGGCAATCCGCTTGCTGCCGCGATCCGTCACACCGTCGCGCAGGGCAACTCGCAGTCGGGCAACTACCTGCGGAGCCTGGTCCATCTCGGATTCAACCAGGACGAAGCCGGCCGCCGCGTCTTTGACGGCATGAACCCGAACATCGCCGCGCGTCAACTGGCCATGAACATCCGCTTCGGCGCACCGAGCGGGGCGGCCGAGATGTTCGAGGCGGGCAGCGAGGGAATCGTGTGGTGGGGCGAATACGCCGACGAGGCGCGAGGTCGCCCGGCCGGCGGACTACTGGCGCGGTGCCAGGCCACCGAGACGTGCCCGCGCATTGTCGAGACGTTTGGCTCGGCCGAGTTCTATTCCTTGCGAGCCTCGCCCAATCTCGTCGGCACGCGGGCCGACCGCGACATTCCGCTCCCGGCCAACGTCCGGCGCTACTACTCGCCGAGCACCCGTCACGGCGGCGGCCCGGGCGGGTTCAACGAGGACGTGCCGGTCGATGCGTGTTGCCTGCTGGCACCCAACCCGAACCCGTCCGCTGATACGAATCGGGCGCTGATGCACGCGCTCGTGGACTGGGTCGCGAAGGACGCGCCTCCGCCACCGAGCCGTTACCCGCGGCTGGACCGCGGCGACTTGGTGCCGCCCACGCAAGCCGCCCTCGGGTTTCCGCTCATCCCCGGTGTCTCGCTCCCTGACGGTGTGATCGTGCCGTTCTACGAGTACGACTTCGGGCCCGGCTTCAAGAACGCCGACGTCTCAGGCGTCGTCTCGATCCAGCCGCCGGTCGTTCGGCAGACGCTGCCCATGCTCGTGCCCCGCGTGGATGCGGACGGGAACGAACTGGCCGGTGTGCGCAGCGTGCTGCTCGAGGCGCCGCTCGGTACCTATACCGGCTGGAATCCCATCGCCCGCGGGGTGTTCAAGGGCAGCATCCAGTCGCTGGGCGGCGGGTTCATTCCGTTCGCAAAGACCAGGGCGCAGCGACTGGCGTCGGGCGATCCGCGCCTGTCGTTGGAAGAGCGCTACGGCTCGCACGACGCATATGTCGCGCGCGTCAAGGCCGCTGCTGCGCGCGCGGTGGCCGAACGGTTCCTGCTGCCGGACGATGCGGAAAAGCTGGTGGCGCAGGCCGAGAAGAGCAACGTCCTGCGATAGCGCCGGCGCGTCTTACCGGTCCGGTGCGGCTTTGCGCATCACCTGGCCAACGACGACGCCGAGCAGGATTCCCACGCCGAAGGCCAGCCCGACCGTCTGTAGCGGCGCCCGCTTGATGCGATAGGCGGCCGAGTCGCGCAAGTCGTCCAGGTCGTGAAGACCGTGGGTGATCGCTCGTTTGGTGGCACGCAGGCCGTCTTCGACGGCTTCCGCGGCGACCGCCTTGAGCCGGCTCGCTTCGTGCGCCACGTGTTCGGCCTTACGGGCGGCATCAGCCGCGAATTCACGCGCTGCGGTCGTTGTGGGTGTCATAGCAAATTCCCCTTGTGTGAATCGCCCCTCTCCGGAGGAGCTCGACCAACTGCCTCAGAATGCAAACCCCGCGCCCGCTTTTACGAAGCGAGACGGTTCCGTCAGAGTGAAATTATCCCCCAAGCGCACGGAAAAGTCACCGCACGGGCATCCGCCTCACCACGCGCGCCACTCACCCACGCGCCCGCCCGGAGGCGTAAGCTGGGATCATGTTCAGCCGTCCATTCGGCGCGGTGATTTCTGCCGTGACGGTGGCCTGCGGGGTCTCGGGCACTGCGGGCCAGCAAGGCGCGCGCGACTGGGAAACCGAGCGTGGGCGCATGGTCGGGGAGCAATTGCGGGCGCGCGATATCCGCAATGCGCTGGTGCTTGATGCGATGCTCAAAGTGCCGCGCCACCTGTTCGTGCCGGAACCGCAGCGCGCCGGGGCCTACGGCGATTCCCCCCTGCCCATCGGCCTCGGTCAGACCATCTCCCAGCCCTACATCGTCGCGTTTATGACGCAGGCGCTTGAGCCGGAGCCCGGTCATCGCGTGCTCGAGATCGGCACCGGGTCGGGCTATCAGGCGGCCGTGCTCAGCCTGCTGGCGAAGGAGGTCTACACGATCGAGATTCTCCCGCCGCTGGCTGAACGGTCGCGCGCGATTCTCGCGGATCTTGGTTACCGCAACATTCACGTGCGGACCGGCAACGGCTACGTCGGCTGGCCAGAGCACGCCCCATATGACCGGATCATGGTGACGGCCGCGCCGGACGAAGTGCCACCGGTGTTGGTGCAACAGCTCAAGGTCGGGGGCTTGATGGCCATTCCGGTGGGGACCGCGAGCCAGCAACTGCGCATCCTGCGCCGCACCGAGACCGGCACAGAGCTACTGAGGACGCTTCCGGTGCGGTTCGTGCCGATGACCGGCAAACCAAAGGGCGAGGGGTTATAATCGTAGGTTGTGATTTCCGTCAATAACGTCTCCATGCGCTTCGGGTCGAAGGTGCTCTTCGACGAGGTCACCACCACCTTTCTGGCCGGACGCCGCTACGGGCTGTCCGGACCCAACGGCTCGGGCAAGTCGACCTTCATGAAGCTGCTGACGGGCGAGAACCAGCCGCAGAAGGGCGACGTGGTCCGCCCCAAGAAGCTGGGCGTCCTCAAGCAGGATCAGTTTGCCTTCGACAAGCTGCGCGTGATCGACACCGTGATCATGGGCAACGCCCGGCTATGGAGCGCGCTCGAAGAGCGAGAGCTGCTCTACGCCAAGCCCGAGATGACCGAGGCCGACGGCATGCGCCTGGGCGAACTCGAGGGCATTGTCGGCGAAGAAGACGGCTATGAGGCCGAGAGCAATGCCGCCATCCTGCTGCAGGGCCTCGACATTCCCGACGAAGTGCATTCGCGGCTGATGAGCGAGCTGCAGGGCGGCCAGAAGGTGCGCGTCTTGCTGGCGCAGGCGCTGTTCGGCCATCCGCAGGCGTTGCTGCTCGACGAACCCACCAACCACCTGGACCTCGACTCGATCCACTGGCTGCGCGACTTCCTGATCCGCTACGACGGCACGCTGATCGTGATCTCGCACGACCGCCATTTCCTGAACGCGGTCTGCACCCACACGGCCGACATCGATTACCAGACGATCATCACCTACACCGGCGGCTACGACGACATGGTGATGGCGAAGACGCAGATCCGCTCGCGGCTGGAATCGCAGAACGAACAGCGCGACAAGAAGATCGCGCAGCTGCAGGACTTCATCCAGCGCTTCTCGGCCGGCACCCGCTCCAGCCAGGTGCAGTCGCGGCGCAAGGAAGTGGAGCGCCTGCAGACCACCGAGCTGGCGCGCTCGAACATTCAACGCCCGTACATCAAGTTCACGAGCCTGCGGCCGTCAGGCCGCACGGCGCTGGAGTTCGAGGGTATTTCCAAGTCGCACGGTTCGCTCGACGTGATCGCGGACTTCAGCGGCATCATCAACCGTGGCGAGAAGATCGTGCTGGTCGGCCGCAACGGCACCGGCAAGACCACCATGCTGAAGGCGTTGTTGTCGGATGCGCCGGGCCTGCCTGCGTCGCCGCAGGACCTCGACGCCGGCAAGACCAAGTGGGGCCACGAGGTGTCGATCGGCTACTTCGCGCAGGACCACACCGGCGAGATCCAGAAGGGCCTGACCGCGGCGGCGTGGCTGCACCAGTTCGACCCGGACGCGTCGCGCCAGGATATTCACGGCCTGCTCGGGCAAATGCTGTTCACCGGCGAAGAAGGCCTGAAGCCGACCGAGGCGCTGTCAGGCGGCGAAACGGCGCGACTGCTGTTCTGCCGCATCATGCTGCAGAAGCCGAACGTGCTGATCCTCGATGAACCCACGAACCACCTCGACCTCGAAGCCATCAACGCGCTGAACGTCGCGTTGCAGAAGTTCGAGGGCACGGTGCTGCTGGTGACGCACGACCAGGACCTGATGGAGGAAGTGGGCACGCGCGTGTGGCACTTCGACCACGGCAAGATCACCGACTTCAAAGGCACCTACGAGGACTACGCTAGCGCGAACAACCTGGCCTGACGATTTCAATCCGGCGATTCATCGCGCGGCCCAGGTCGCTGTCGTTGGCAGCGATGGGCCGCGTTTTTCCGTACCCCTTCGCCGACAGCTTCGCGGCCGGGACGCCGTGCGCGACCAGCCAGGCCGCGACCGCTTTCGCGCGCGCCTCCGACAGCAGTTGCCGCGCCGCGTCGCCCGCGGCGCCGATGTTGTCGGTGTGACCCTGCACTTCGACCGCCGGCGCCGATCGCGCCTTGAGCACGTCCGCCAGTTTTTCGAGCGACGGCATGGCTTCGGGCTTGAAGGTGGGCCGATCGAGATCGAACTGGATGCTGTACGGACGGAGCCGGCACTCTTTCGCCAACGCCGAGGCCCAATCCTCGTCACCGACATCCGCCACGTTGACTTGATACGGGCCGCCCGGCTCCTGCGTCATGCGCGCGTAGATCAGCCGGTCGTTCGCGGAGTAGTGCGCGGCGACGTTGACGGTCTCGGGCTGGATTGGAATCTCCTCCAGCCTGGTCACGTCGATCAGCTTCCAGCCGGCCGCAAATAGTGAGTCTCTCAATACGGCGATGAAGACAATCGGCGTCAGGCTGCCTGGGCGATGGTAGGTTTTCTGCACGTACGACATGCCCGCGAGCACCGCCTCGCTGGCGGCTGTCGCCGGCCGCAGCTCGAGCGGGCCGTGGATTTGTTTGGTCGAGATCAGCTGAGCCCCGGGGAGCGCTGGGACGAACGGGAAGTCCTGGTTGTCGGCGACGATCTCGGCAGTCGCGCGCGGCGATGGAAAGACCAACGCCTGGCCGCTGGCGATTCCAGCGACGACGGACACCAAGGCCAATGCGCACAACGCTCGGCGGCGAGTCATGCTTCGATGCTGCCACAGAAATGCGGCCACAGATTGGACACCGATTAGACACCGCGCCGCCAGCGAACCGCAGCCAAACGGCTGCTCGCGCAAAATCTGTGACCAATCTGCGTTTAATCGGTGGCTGTATTTATCGTCGTTGGAATCTCAGGTCCCACACGCGGTCCTGCTTGACGCTCAGGGAAGTGACCTTGCCGGCTGCGTCGCGGCGGAATGTGATGATCCCGAGCGATCCGCGGAACGTGTCGCGGTCGATCGCGGTGAGTGCGATCATCGCATCGGGTCTGCGCTTCATGACGAGCGCGCCGTTCTCGACCACCGGAGTCAAGGCGACTTCTGCTTCATCGCTCCAGTAGCTGCCGCTGAACTCCGCGAGCTGCGCGGCCGTCGGTGCCGGCGTCATGGCCGGCGCCGGTGGCGTCGGCCTGGTCGGGGTCACGGGCTTCAGCCCGGCGAGGAACAGGTCCGACACCAGGTTGGCGGAGCGCGTGGCATCGCCCGTCGCGACGTTGCAGAGCACGGCCACCGACGTGTGGCTGTCCGGGAATCGATTCAGGTGCGCGCGGTAGCCGGCGGTCGAGCCACTGTGGAAGATATTGCGCGCGCCGCGATACTCGCTGACGAACAGGCCCAGCGCGTAATCGAGCGGCCGGCCGTCGTTAAACCGCCCGGCGGTCGACTGCGTCGTCAGCAGCGCGCGGTCGCCGACCACCGGCGTTACGAAGTTCTCATTCCATTTCAGCAAGTCGCCAACCGTGGTCAGCAGTCCGCCGTTGCCATGGACGTTCTCGAACGGCATGTCGAGGTGGTAGCCGCCGCTCACGCTGGCGTAGGCGCTGGCGCGGCCCTTGACGACCCGGGTGTGATCGTCGCGCCACGACGTGCGGGTCATGCCAAGCGGCGCGAAGATGCGGGTTCGCGAAAACTCCGCGAACGACATCCCGCTGACCCGGGACACGATCACCGCGGCCAGGTTGAAGCCGGTGTTGGTGTACGACCACTCGGTGCCGGTGGGGAAGTTCAGGGCCTTCTGGCGACTGACGATGTCGAGGACGTGGGCGTGGGTGTATGAGCGGGTGGTGCGCGGCGCTCCGGCAATGCCCGCCAGGCTGCCCCAATCGCGCAGGCCGCTCGTGTGGTTCAGCAGGTGACGGATGGTGAGTGGTGCGCCGTAGTCGGGCAGCTCGGGAACGTACTTCCGTGCCGGGTCGTCGAGCGAGAGCTTGCCATCCTGCGCGAGCAGCAGGATCGCCATCGCCGTGAACTGCTTCGCCACCGAGCCGGCCTCGAAGATGGTGTCCACCGTGTTCGGAACGTCGTGTCCGAGGTCGGCCATGCCGTAGGCCCTGGCGAGCACCGTCTGGCCGCCGACGGCGACGCCGACCGCGCAACCGGGCGTCGCGCTGGTCCATCTGGCAAACACCTTGTCCACCGCGGTTTCTGGCAAGGACGCGGCCTGGCCGCCCGCAAGCACGAGAGGGGGCGTGAGGGACAGGGCCAGGGCGGCGGTCGCGGCAACGAACAAGCGATTTCCCATGAAGCGGGATCCTACGCCATATAATCCGTGGCGTCATGACAAGACAAGGGAGACCGCACATGCGTCGAGTAACGACGGGTCTGGTGCTGGTGCTGGCGTCGGCCGGCCTCTTTGCGCAGCAGAACCGCATTGATGTCGTGACGCCCAGCGCGCCTGAGCTCGCGGCCCATGGCCCGCTCAACATCGGCGTGCGGACCATCCAGGTCGCCGACAGGAATCGTCCCGACATCCTCAATACCAAGGAGGGTGCCCCGGTCGGGCGCTACGACCGCACCCTGACGCTCGAGGTCTGGTATCCAGCGGCCCTGGCGGCCGGCCAGCAGCCGGGCGGCGAGTACAAGGTCATCACCCGCGATCCGGCCATCACCGCAAGCATCCAGGGCCAGGCGGTGCGCGATGCGGAGCCGCTGCGTGGCCAGGCGGCCTATCCGCTCGTGATCATCTCGCACGGCTATCCCGGCAACCGTTACTTGATGAGCCACATCGGCGAGAACCTGGCCGGCAAGGGGTTCGTGGCCGTCTCGATCGATCACAAGGACAGCACCTACGACGACCAGAAGGCGTTCGGCAGCACGCTCTACAACCGGTCGTTCGATCAGCTGTTCGTGCTGAACGAGATCGATCGTCAGGGCCAGGCCGGCTCGGGCAGTTTCCTGGCCGGCCTCGTCGACGCCAGCCGCACCGGCATCGTCGGCTACTCCATGGGCGGCTATGGCGTCGTCAACGTGATCGGCGGCGGCTACAGCGACACCAGCGTGGCCGGCGCGCAAGCGCCGCCCAATAAGCTCCTGGCGGAACGCGCGGCGTCGAATCCGGCCTACCAGAAGGCGCGCGACGCGCGCATCAAGGCCGCGATCGCGATTGGTCCCTGGGGCATGCAGGCCGGCTTCTGGGACGCCGAAGGCTTGAAGGGGATTCGCACGCCGTTGCTGATCGTGGCCGGAAGCGCCGATGAGACCTCTGGGTACGAGCGGGGGCCGCGCGCGATCTTCCAGGGCGCGGTCAACGCCGACCGGTACCTGCTGACGTTCATCAACGCCGGCCACAACGCTGCCGCGCCGATGCCGGCGCCGGCCGAGACCTATCAAGCATCGGGCACCGGCGCGCCCGGCTTTTCACACTATGCCGATCCCGTCTGGGACACCGCGCGAATGAACAACATCCTGCATCACTTCGCGACGGCGTACTTCGGGCTCTATCTGAAGGGCGAAAACGACAAGCAGGCCTACTTTGATGGAGTGCCGAACGGCAAGGACGGGGTGTTCGCGATGGACCGCGACGGCAAGCCGCTACCGACGCACACCTACTGGAAGGGATTCAGGCGCGGCACCGCGGTCGGCCTCATGCTCGAACACCTGAAGCCATAGGCTTATTAAGGAGGGTGCCTAAGGTGCCAAAGGTGCCTAGGGTGCCTAGGGTGCCGAAGAGCGGGTGCTCTGGCGATGGCGATCGACCCAGTAAGCCCACAGCACGAATAGCCACGACAGGTGGCCGGCCATCGCGACCGCCGAGGCGTTGGGCGGCGGCGGTCCGAAGATGGCCGCGAAGTAGATGGCCGACAGGACTGCGATGAGGGTCCACAGCCCGAGGCTGCCCACGCGATCGCGCGCGCGGGTGATCACCACGTAGACGGCGGTGCCTACCGCGAACAGCGTGACCTCGATTGCCAGCGTCGCCACCGGTGAGTTCCACAGTCCCAGCCCGACTCGCCGCGACCCGGTCAGCGTCAGCGGCAGGTCGGGACGATGCGTGACGAAGTCCAGCACGAAGTGACTGAACACGAGCGTGGCGACCACCGCCATGGCGTAGGCCTGCCAGCCCTTGATCGCGCGATAGGCGAGGGCGAACAGCGCCGACCACACCACCAGCATCACCATGCTGTGCGAGTAGGGGTAGCTGACGAAGTTGAGCGGCGTCACCGCGGTGTTGCCCGGGTCGACCTCAACCCGCTCGATGCCGAGGACCACCAGCGTGGGCCAGAGCAAGTCGGCGAACTGGCACGCGAGGAACAGCGTGCCGAGCGACACGGTGGGGGCGTAACGTTTGGCGCCGAACGCCAGTGCGTAATGACCGATGAACACCGCGGAATTATAAGATCAGACGGTCGACGATGGCCCGCGCCATGCGCTCGGCCGATCCGGGGACGATGCTGAAGTACAGCTCGGGTTCGATCAGCTCCAGTTCCATCAGCAGCGGCCCGCGAATGCTGTCAACGACATCCACCCGGGCATACGCGCACGACTCGGGCACCTGCGCCATGACCAACGCGCCGAACGCCAGCAGTGCGGCCGACGGCACGATCGCCTCGACCGCGCCGCCGAAATCTTTTTGCACACGGAAATCGCCGTTGCTGGCGCGCTTCACGACCGCGTGGCTGAACCGGTCGCCGGCATAGACCATCGACACCTCGCCCCCGGTGGTGATCTCCGGGATGAACTCCTGGACGAGCGCGCCCGACGCGCGCGCGGGCGCGAGGTCCTCATCTGATGGGAGGCGATCGGCGGCGATCAGGAAGGTTCCGTACGCCGTGGCGGCAATGCGGGGCTTGAGCACGGCCTGCGCCCAGCCCCTTTCGTGAAGGATGGCCGCGAGTGATGGGGCATCGGGCTTCTCGATCCACTGCGTGGCGGGAATGGCAATGCCCACGCCTTCGAGGCGCTGGAGATAGACCTTGTCAACGTTGTCGCGGACGACGGCGGCGGGGTTGAGCAGCAGCCTGGTCGAATCGTCCATCGCCGCCAGCCACGACTTGAACATTGTTGGCACGCGGTGGTAGTCCCAGGTTGATCGCAGCACGACCGGGTCGGCGGCGAGGTGGGTGTTGGGGTCGATGTCGGTCCACGGCTCTGGCTCAACGCGGTAGCCGAGTGCCTGCAGCGCATCGGCCAGCAGCCGGTCGTCGTCGGTGAGGTAGGGCTGGTGGGCGCAGGTGGCGAAAACGACGATCACCGAAGCAGTTTACAGCCGGAACAGGCGGTTGAACTTCACGACGAAGGCGCGATTGCGCAGCGCGCCGACGTTGGGCCGCGGGTCGGTGTCGAAGTCGTCAGTGTAGACGACGAACAGTTCGCTGCCGGGACGGTACTCCCAGCGGAAGCGGACGTTGCTGCCGAACGAGGTGCCGGCGGAGTTGTATTGCAGGATCCCGCTGACGAACATCCTCGGCGTGATCGTGTAAGTGGCGCGGGTGCGCACCACCTTGGCGGTGAACGATCCCTGGACGAGGTCCACCCAGTTGATCGAGAAGCTCGGCTCGAGCGACACCTGCGGCGTCACCTGGATGCGGCCTGAGTTGATCGCGATGGTCTGGCGGTCGCCGTTGTAGAACGGGCCGAACTCGTAGACCAGCTCGCCTGAGGCACGCCGTTGCTGGCCGGCGGTGTAGCCGAGTCGCGTGGTATGGAAGTCGTAGGTGCCCACCGGCAGGATCACGCCGGGGGCGATCGCGAATGGCCGGACCAGCCGCTCGAAGTTGTCGGTGTAGGTGACGCTGGCCACGTCGCTATTGGTGAACTCGGTTTCGAATCGGCCGACGCCGTCACGCGTGTCGAGCCGGTTCTGCGTGTTGGTCGTATAGTTCAAGCTTGCCTGCGTCGTCATGC
This sequence comes from Vicinamibacterales bacterium, assembly GCA_038213735.1. Lineage (GTDB taxonomy): Bacteria > Acidobacteriota > Vicinamibacteria > Vicinamibacterales > UBA2999 > 12-FULL-67-14b. Next base: position 44,632 of record JBBQSP010000011.1, read on the forward strand.
GGCGCACGCTGCCCAGCCCGGCCGGCCTGGCGCTGTAGCGCAGCTGGCCAAAATTGCGGCGCATGTCGGTGCGGCGGACGAAGCCGATCTCGGGCAGGAAGTTGGGCTCCACCGCCAGGTGCTCCAGTTGCACGCCGAACTGGTCGGCGTTGTAGTCGAAAAAGCCGCGGTAGCTGAGGTTGTCGCCGCGGCGTGTTTCGGTCTGGGTGGCCGCGAGATAGGCATCGAAGCGGACGTTCTGGTAGAACGACAGCGCGGCATCGACGCCGTAGGCATCGTTCGACCCGACGCGGCCGGGCGTGGCCGTGCGATGCGTGAACATGCCGCCGATGCTGCTGCGGCGCAAGATGTCGCGCTTCGCGCGCAGCACCGTGAAGTTGGCCGAGTTGATGCCCACCTGGTCGACTTCGCCGGTTTGCACGTTGATGGCGCCCAAGGTGAACTTGCCGGCCTTGCCGCTGACCCGGGCGCCGACGCGCAGGGGCACGACCCGTGACAGGTCCAGGCCGATGCGCCGGCTGAAGAAGAGGTACGGCGTGTCGCCGGTGCCGGCGGCCAGTCCGGCGCTGGCGCGACCGGCAAAGGCGAACGTGCCGAGGCCCTCGAGGAAGAAGTCGCGTTTCTCTGGAAAGAACAGGTTGAAGCGAGTGAGGTTGACCTGCTGTTCATCGACCTCGACCTGCGAGAAGTCGGTGTTCACGGTGAGGTCGGCGGTGATGTTCTGGGTGATGCCGTACTTCAAGTCGCCGCCAACCCTCCCGGTCGCGTCGTTCGAGGTGGCTGGCGAGACGGTGTTGTCGGTGGCGACGTTGCCCAACACGAACGGCTTGACCTCCAGGTTGCGGCTGCCCGACGGCACCTGCAGGCCCTCGAGGGTGCCGGCCGACGAGATCTTGAGCAGGCCGCGGAACGTGGTGAGGGCGCGGGGGACTTGCGCCAGGTACGACCACTCGTTCTTCCAGCGGACCACGCGCCGCAGGTTGATGCCCCAGGTCTGGTTTTCGCCTGGTTGGTAGCGCAGCGACTTGAACGGAATCGCCATCTCGATCGTCCAGCCCCCGTCGAACGTGCTGGTGCGCACCTCCCAGACCGTGTTCCAGTCAGTGTTCGGCGGGTTCTCGTCCGTGACCTGGCTGTCAGACAGCCCGCCAATGGCGTTGGCGTAGAAGATGTAGCCGTTGCGCTTGTCGTGAAAGGTGTCGAACAACACCGCGAAGGTGTCGTTCTGCCGCAACTGGGCGGTGTCGCGGCGCATCTCGTTGGCGACCCGCCGTTCGGGCGCGCTCTCCCAGTTGCGGGCCGACACGTAGACGTGGTCGTCGTCAAAGAAAATCCACGCCTCGGTCCTCTCGGTGGCGGGCTTGAACTCGTCGGGTTCCTGCTGCACGAAGTTGCTGATTGCCGGGGTACTCGCGTAGACCGCCTCGTCGAGCCGGCCGTCGATGCGGACGGGTTCGGCCACGCGGTGGGCGCGAACGGTCGGCGGCGGCGCCGCGGTCTGGGCGAGGGCTGGCGGGGGCGTGCACAGCAGGAAGACGACGAGCGCGCGACGCAGCATGGTCGGTATGCTACCGCTACGCCGAGTTCTGACCTTGCCCGAGGGCATGCCCACCAACTCCTGGCGGATCGCTCAAGCGGCTGACCGCCAAGGGGCGCGCGATGCGCGCGATGGCCGAGTGGGGCGTGCGCCACGAGGGAGGTCGGATGCCGCCGCCGATGCCGGCCAAAACCACCTGAGTTGGGCCCAAATTCCTGTGTCGGTTATACTTATGGCACGTGACTCAGTTGTATTTCCAGAAGGGTTTCGGCCTGAAATCCGAGGTTGGACCGGTTCTGGCGCGTACCTACGAGAGCCCGGTCGTTGAGCGGCTCAAGGCGCTCGGCTATCAGGCCGAGGCGGGCGGGCTCCGCTTCAAGCTCGCCAAGGAATTCGGCTTCTGTTACGGCGTCGACCGCGCCGTGGACTACGCTTACCAGACCCGCCAGAAGTTTCCCGACCGGCGCGTGTTCCTGTCGGGCGAGATCATCCACAACCCGGACGTGAATGAGCGTATTCGCGCCATGGGGATCCGGATTCTCGAGGACTCGCTGGACCCCGAAGCCCGCTTCCGGGAGGTGTCCGCTGCCGACGTGGTGATCCTGCCGGCGTTTGGCGTGAGCGTCCCCGAACTGAATCAGCTCAAGAGCAAGGGCTGCGTCCTCGTGGACACCACGTGCGGCAGCGTGCTCAACGTCTGGAAGAAGGTGCACTTCTACGCGCGTGACGGCTACACGGTGATCATCCACGGCAAGCATCACCACGAAGAGACGCGGGCCACGGCATCGCAGGCACTCACCCACCCCGGCGGCCAGTACCTGTGCGTGCGCGATGTCGCCGAGACCGAACGGCTGTGCGAGTTCCTGCTTGGCCGGCGTTCGGCCGCGGACCTGATGGCCGAGTTCCACGAGGCGGCGAGCCCTGGCTTCGATCCCGATCGCGATTTGCAGCGCATGGGCCTGGCCAACCAGACCACCATGCTCATGACCGAGACGCTCAAGGTTCAGGAGACGCTGCGCCGGGCCCTGGTCGAACGGCACGGCAGCCATGACCTCGATGCCTACTACCGTGCGTTCGACACGATCTGCTCGGCCACGCAGGAGCGTCAGGACGCGGTGCTCGAGATGCTGCACGACGGCGGCCTGGACACGATGGTCGTGATCGGTGGCTACAACAGCAGCAATACCCAGGCGCTGGCGCGGATGTGCGCCCCGCGCGTGCGTACGTTTTACATCGACAATCCGACGTGCATCGAGGCAACTTCCATCCGTCACCGGCAGGTTGGCGCGACCGACGACAGCCGCACCGACGGCTGGTTGCCGGCCGGACCCCAGACCATCGGGATTACCGCCGGCGCGTCGACCCCGGATAGCGTGGTCGGCGAGGTGTTGGAGCGCATCCTGGCATTGCGCGGATGCACCGCCGCCGACCTGACCGCACCGAATGGCGCGGTGGCCGGCGCGCAGATCAGCTGATGGCTACGCAGCCGACCGAACTCACCCTCACCCTGGCGCCGCAGCGGCGCTTCGAGGCCATTGACGTCAATTCGCGGATCAACCAGGAGGCCGGCGACCTGCTGCGCCAGCACCGGCGCGCGTTGTACACCTCGTTCCACACCACCGCCGGCTATCTCGATCAGAGCTTGTCGGTGCGCATGCACCACAGTCCGGACCTGGTGTCGCAGTTCTTCAGCGCGTTCCACGCCCTGTTTCCCCAAGGTGGCGAATACCGGCACGACCAGATGGAACTGCGGTCGGAGCTGACCGAGGAGCAGAAGGTGGTCGAGCCGCGCAACGGCGACTCGCACCTCACGTTCATCGGCGCTGGCATGCGCAACTGCGTGACCTATCGCACCCGGCCGCAGTCGCCGGTCTACTTCATCGAGCTTGACGGCAAGTGTGACGCCGCCATGCGCAAGCGCAAGACCACCGTCGTCGGCTACGATCACGAGGAGGTCGTCGCCCGCACAACGCTGACCATTCCGGTGTCGAAGCACCCGATCGATTCGGTCAACCTGGCCGACCCGCGGCTGGGCGTGCTCGAACGCATCAACGAACTGGTGGCGCAGGTCGGCATCGAACGCGCGCGCGTTGACCTGGTGGTCGACCCCGCCGAGCGCAACGTCGGCATCACGGTGAATGAGTACGAAACGCTGCTGATGCAGCACGACCTGGTGGACGTGCTGCGCGACCCGCTGCGGTTTGCCCGCGCCAAGGCCAGCCACATGGTGGCCGACCCGTTCTCGATTCCCGGCAAGACGCTGAACTATGCGAAGTACGATGGCGTGCGCGTGCTCAACTCGCTGATGGAGGCGTTGCGGATCGACGCCGGCGCGTTCGAGCGGCTGATGGCGAAGGTCATGTCGCTGCCGGCCCGACGCTTCCTGCGGTCACGCCGCGTCAGCTTCCTGGCCGGCACCGATCCGGAGACCGGCCAGCCGCGCGTGCTGCGCGGCACTTACCAGAGCCCGATCCTGGTGCAGTGGCAAACGGCCGAGAAGCAGGAACGCCACATCGACGTGGTCGTGACGCAGTTTTCTTGATGCCAGAAGGGCGGCACTCACTTTAGTGCCGCCCCCTCTACTTCAATCCCACCACCACCGCGAAGCACGACTCCCGGAACGCGATCTCGACGCTGAACCCGGCGTCCTGCAGCAGCGCCACTTCGCGCTCGAGCGTGAAATACACGTCTTCCTTTGCCCACGCGCGCAAGTACCCTTCGGCCTTCGCGCGCGGGTAGCGCGCCTGCAGGTGGGCCAGCCATTCGGCGCGGTGGGTCTGTTGCAGCACCTTCGACGCGGCCAGGTAACAGTCGGCGCTGACCAGCATGCCGCCCGGCCGTAGCGCCGCAAAGCACCGCTTGTAGATCGCCGCCTTACGGCGGCCGGTCGGAATGTGATGCAGTGCGAACGACGCCGAGATCACGTCGCAGCGCGGGATGACGGTGTCCTCGAAGTTGCCCTCGATGGCCTGGATCCGGCTGCGCAGTCGCTTCTCGGCCATCGCCAGCATGCCGGGATCCTCGTCGATGCCGATCAGGCGCGCCCGCGGCCGCGCCTTGAGAATCGCCTGCGCCAGCGCGCCGGAACCGGTGCCGAGGTCGACCACCGCCGGCGCCGTGCGTGCCAACGCGCCGACGGCCGTGCCGGCGGCGGCGATCAGCTCCTTGTAGTGGGGAATCAGGGTGCGGATGACCGCATCGTATTCGGTCAGTTTGATACCAAGGTGTGTCGCGGCGCCCATCAGGCTCCCAGTGTAACTGCCCGGCGCTGCTGCTGCCACGCCGCAATTTCAGCGGCGGTCACCGCATGACCGTGATGCAGGGTCCAGTTGAGCGCCGCGATCACATCGTCGGCCTCCTCGAGGCCGAGCCCGAGGCGGATCAGCCGGTCGAACCCGTTGCGTTTCAGTTGCTCGGGGGCCGTGAAGTACTCGGACACGGTGCGGTGATGGTTGACCTTGGTGGCCAGGCCGTCGAACGACAGTGCGTAGCGCACGATGATGCAGGTGGCGAGCACGTCGGCGAGGTGCCGGGTCTGATCCTCGTCCGCATCCTTCACCCTGAACGAGAGCAGCGAACCGGGCCGGGTGTACTGGCCGGCAATGGCCGCCGCGTCGGGGTGCGACGGCAGCGAGGGGTGGAAGACCTGGCTGACCCGGGGATGAGCAGCGAGGAACGCGGCCACTTGCGACGCTGACGCCGATCGCCGGGCGTGGGCCTCGCCGGCGCCGTCAAACGACGCCACCACCGCCTCGGCGCGGCGCCAGTCGAGAATGCCGCCGCGCATGGCCACGAGGTCCATCACCGCATTGGCGAACGGCGAATCGTTGGTCGCGAGGTAGCCCCACATGTCGCGGTCGTTGCCGCCGAGCGACTTGGTGCCGCTGGCGACGATGATGTCGACGCCGTTCTCGAGCGGCGGCACGGCGAAGGCCCAGGGCGAGGCGATGGTCGTGTCGAGCACCAGGCGAATGCCCGGGGCCCGCGCGCGGGCGCCCGCCATAACTGCGCGCAACAGGTCGAAGTCCTGGGCGCGGACCAGGGGATTGGTGAACGTCTCGGCGAACACGAAGCGGGTCGCCGGCGTAATGGCCGCCGCCAGCGCCGCGGCATCGCCATCGTCCACGATCGTGACGCTGCCGCCGGTGCGGGCCGCCAGCCACTCCATGTAGCTGCGAGTCTTGTTGTAGACCTGCCGCATGAGGACGGCGTGGCCGCCCTCCAACAGGATGTCGAAGGCCAGGGCGGTGGCCTGCATCCCCGAATCGCACACAATCGCGCTGGTTGCGTGCTCCAGTGCCTTGAGTTTCGCGATCAGTGCGGCGGTCGCGGTCGTCCCATAACGGGCATACAAGTGCGGCAGTTCCGACCAGCAGCCCTCGCTGGCAAAGAGGAAGGCCGCCTTGCCCTCCTGCCAGGCGACGACCGCCGTCGAGCCCAGCAGATCGAGCTGCACGGTCGGCTCATCCGGGTGCAGGTAAGGAATACCCCTACGGCGCGCGTGGTCATCGATGGCGCGATGCAACGAGCGCGTGGTCTCGCTCATGGCGTCGAGCGGCGGCCGTTCAGCAGGGCAGGCCTGCGGATCCAGCCAATCGGCGACTGACATCTAGTCCATCACCCCAAGGCACAAGCGCTGCTCCACCCGAGCCAGGTGTCCCACCGCTTCCGTCACCTCGGCAATCTGCGTGTCGGAGCTGGCCGAGATCATGAACGCGGTGTGCACGCGATCAGCTTCGACCCGCGAGGCGCGGTTCTGCACCGTCAGCCCATGACGCCGCACGAGCCCTTCGAACTTTCGTTCGAGGCCCGGATGCGGTTGGCCGGTGATGCGCAGGTAGTGTCGCCGCGGCGCCGGCGTCACCGCCGTGCCGTCGCGGGCAACCGGCATGGCCCGTGGCACCGGCCAGCGGACCGAGTTGTCCTGGGCCAGATCGATCAGGTCGCCGAGCACGGCCGTGGCGGTGGGCAACGCGCCAGCGCCCTTGCCGAACAGGCTCAAGTCGCCGGATGACACGCAGCGCAGGTAGACCGCGTTGTATTCCTCCTCGACCGACGCCAGCAGGTGCCACGTCGGCAGCAGCAGCGGCTCCACCGCCATGTCGAGCGCGCCGTTGATGCGCACGGCCCGCGCGATCTGCCGGATGCGGCAGCCCATGGATTCGGCCAGGTCGCAATCCGCCGGATCGATCTCTCGAATGCCGCGCACCAGGAACCCGTCGGGCCGCACCCACGCGCCAAAAGCGCGATACGCGAGAATCGACAGCTTCGCGGCCGCATCGTGGCCGTCGAGATCGGCATCCGGCTGCGCTTCGGCAAAGCCCAGCTTCTGCGCCTCGGCAATCGCTTCGGCCAGCGACAGATCGCCCTGCTCGAGTCGTGTCATCACGAAGTTGCAAGTGGCGTTGACGATGCCCCACAAGCTGTCTACTTCGTCGGCGCGATGACTCAAGTGCCGCACGATCGGAATCGCGGCGGCCGCGGCGGCCTCGCAGTACAGCGGCGTCTCGGTGCGCTGCGCCAGCACGCCCAGGTCGGCCAGCTTCGACGCGAGCAGCGCCTTGTTGGCGGTGACCACCGGCTTGCCGGCGGCCAGGGCCGCGCGCAGGATCGGCTCCACCGCGGTCCCGCCGGCCACTTCGACGACGACGTCCACCTCGGGATCGCTGACGAGCTCGAGCGCCTGATCGCCGATCGGAATGCCGGCCGCGCGGGGGCCGCGATCCTTGGTCAAGTCGCGCACCGCGATCCTCGACACGCGGAACCGGACGCCGTAGCGCTCGGCCACGGCGTCGCGTTGCCGCTCGATCATCTCGAGCACGCCCGTCCCCACCGTGCCGCAGCCGACCAGGCCGATGCGGATTTCACGAACCGGTTCGACCCCCACGCCTTCGAATCGCGGCCGCGCCGCCAGCCGCAGCTCGCCGCCGAACGCGCGGGCGCCGCGCAGGACCTCGGCCAGCCGTTCCTGGTCGGCGAGGAACGCGTCGTGCCCGAACACCGACTCCAGCTTCCACAGCGACGAGTCGGCGCCGGCCGCCTGCAGCGCGCGATGCAGCTCCACCTGCAGCGCCCACGGAAACAGCATGTCGCCGGGCACACCCACCACCAGCGTTTCGGCGCTGATCGCCTGGATCGTCTCGCGCATCGCCCGCGGATCGGTGAGCCAGCCGCGGTCGATCGCCTCGCTGAGGATCAGGAAGGTCTTGACCGGAAACCGTTCGGCGAAGCGGCGGCCGTGGTGGTCGAGGTACTCGGCGACCGGCGGCCGATCCAGGCCCGGCTGCAGCTTGCCGAAGCGCGTGTCCAGTTCATCCCGGCCGCGGTAGGTCAGCATGCCCAACTGGCGGGCGCGGCTCATGCCCGTAGCGACGTCGCCATTGCGCAGGCCGTCGCGGACCAGTTCGCGCTGCAAGTGGCGCGTGGCGGTGCCCCAGCCGTCGGGACGCAGGCCGCCGGAGATCGAAATGAGCTTGGCGCACCGGTCGGCATGGCGCGCCGCAAAGGCCACGCCCACCATGCCGCCCAGGCTGGCACCTACCCACGTGACCGGGGTGCTGCAACCGCAGCCGTCGAGCCAGGCGGCGACGAGGTCCGCGAGCCCGGCGATCGACATGGCTTCAATGGTGCCCGGGTCGTCGAACCCGCGCCACGTCGAGCCATTGCCAGGCCACGACGGGCACAGCACGGTGTGCCTCGCGGGATCGATCAGGTCGGGCGAGCAGAGCGCCGGCCACCACGCCGCGCGCTCATCGTCGCCGGTCGCCTGGCCGTCGCCAAACGGAAACGGCGATGCGGTGATCCCGCCGACGACCACGACCACCGGAGCGGTGCCGAGCTCGGGGCCGTAGACCCAGCCTCCGAGCTGGACGTCTTCGAGGGCGCGGCCCTCGATCGTGATGGTCAGGTGTTCGATCACCAGCCGGCGCGGACGCAGGTCGGTGGCCGCCAGGGTTGCCATCGCGGCATTGTGCCTTGAATCTGGAACTATTACAAACATATCCACATACGTGGATATGTAATTGGGAACCGGCGGCCGGCCTGTTCGAAGCATGCCGCGGCCGGCGTGCGAACCCCAGATGAGTCCCTGCCGGTTCGGTCATCGGGAGAACGCGGCGACCGTGTAGCATCAGGAAGGACGCAGTTCCCGAAAACATGAAGCAGACTCTCCGCACTATCGCCCAGGACGAAGCCCTGGCCTTGATGGCCGATGACGGCGTGGTAATGCTCGATGTGAGGTCGCCGGGCGAGCACGAGGGGTTGGGTCACATTCCCGGCTCGTGGCTGTTGCCGCTAGACCTGGTCGTCGCTGCACCTGCGGTGTTACCGGGGGATGGCCGGGCCGTTCTCGTGTACTGCGAGCATGGCGTGAGAAGCGTGGCAGCTTCGCGGCTGCTGGCGGAGGCTGGCGTGGCCGGCGTGCTGAACCTGGCTGGCGGCATGGCCGCCTGGACCGGGCCGCGGGAGTTTGGCGCGAGCCCCGTTCGCGGGCCGGCCGCCTGGTTGATCGAGAATGCCGAGTTGCTGCCGCGTGGCGGCAAGGTCCTGGATGTGGCGTGCGGGCGCGGGCGGCACGCGCTGCTGCTGGCCAGCGCCGGCTTCGACGTGCACGCCATTGACCGCGATCCGGAGAAGATCGAGTTTCTCCAGGAGACGGCCGAACGGCTACGCCTGTCGCTTAGTTGCGAGGTGGTGGATCTTGAAACCGATCCGGTGCCGTTGCTGCCTGGGCCGTGCGATGCCGTGCTGGTGTTCAACTACCTGCATCGTCCGCTGATGCCCGCGCTGCGAGAGGCGTTGGCGCCCGGCGGACGCCTCTTCTACGAGACCTTCACCGCGCGACAGGCCGAGCGTGGCCATCCGAAGAACCCGGCATTCCTGTTGAACGCGGACGAACTGCCCGCGCTCGTGGCGCCGCTAGCCGTGATCCGTTCCCGGGAAGAGGAGGTCGACGGCCGCTTCATCGCGTCGGCCGTCGCTGAGCGCAGCCGTTAGTCGAGCAGGTCGCGGATCAACGAGACGAGGGTGTCGTTGCGCGTGTCGACGATGAGCAGATCGCGGCCGACGAAGTAGCGTGTGTAATAGGCCGGGATGCCCGGGAGGCGCGCGTTCCAGTCCGCCGGCACCGGCGTGTAGTAGTCGCGCAGGCCCGGTGGCAGCGCACCCTTCTCGCGCAGTTGCTTGCTCAAGCCCGGCGGGAGCTCCCGCCGCTTGGCCAGCCCCGGCGGCAGGTTGCCGCGGCTCGCGTATTCACGAACCACCCGCGAGTGCCCGTCGCGGTCGACAACGATGATTTTCGTGTCATCGCGTCCCTTATCCTTGGCGGATTTGTCCTTTGCGGGTTTGTCTTTCGCGGATTTGGCCTTTTCGGGCTTGCCGCCCTGACCCTCGAAAGTAGCCGTCGCCGTGACGCTCGTCGAGGCGCTCGCGCCCATGAGCATCGATGCCAGGCCAGCGACGGCGCAAGCCCGCCGGAGCGGTGAGGCGATGATCCGCGCGATCATCGGGGGCCCGCGGTTTCGGCCGGCTTGCCCGACGAAACCGCCATCATGACCCCGAGCCCGATCGCGACCAGCGCGCCGATGCCGAGCCATGCCGGCGCAATGCCGTTCAGGGCGCCAGACTGCCAAAGTGCCAAACAGATGCCGATGATCAGGATGAAATAGCCAACCAGGTACATGTTGATGAACTTCATAGTTCCCCCGCGGCCGATCAATGCGAGACGCGTGCCAGAGCTATGCTCGCAACCCTTAGCGACTCTCGTGTTGATCCAATGCCGTGCTGGCGCCCTAACGGCGGCGATCGTGATGCTGCCCGTCATTTTCTCCTGGCCTTGAGGACGCTCACCAACCCGACCGCGCTCGCGATCGCCCACGTGCCCTCGAGCAGGATGAACCCGTACTGCTGCTCGAGCACGGCGACGACGGTGAGCCCGGAAGAGCCGGCCAGGTTCATGAATTGATACGACAGGGTGCGGGTTGACAGCCGGCCCAGTTGGCTTGCTGCGAACGGAAAGAGAATCAAGAGCGCGGCGACCACCGAAAACGCTTGCATCATCACGGTCGAAGCTTAGCGCCGTGTTACGCTCCGCTACCAACTCTTCAGCTTTCAACTCCGCCCAAAAGTGCGCACCTTCTGGCTCAACTTTCACGTCGGCTATGCCTGCGGCCACAGCGGCGCCTGTTGTTCGTCGGGCTGGGCGATTCCGGTTGAACGTGACCGGGTCGTTCCCATTCGCGGCCTGGCGGGCCGGCCAGACGACTCGTGGTTAGTGCCTGAACCCGACGCGCCCGACGAGGTCGCCGGGATGCTGGCGCTGCAGGCGAACGGTCACTGCGTGTTTCACGGCGCCGGCGGCTGCAGCGTTCACGGCGCGCGCCCGGTCAGTTGCGCACACTTCCCCTACGTCTGCCTGATCGATCAGCGTGGCGTGCGTGTCACCTTTTCGCACTACTGTCCGACAGCGGCGGCGCTGTTGTTCGAGGACCACGGTCCGATCGCGATCGTCGAGGGGCCGTCACCGGTGGCGGGGTTCGATATTCCCGAAGGGCTCGACGCGCGCGAATCATTACCACCTCTCGAGTCGCCGGAGCGGCTGATGACGTTCGACGCGTTCGCGGCCTGGGAGCGCTCGGAACTTGTGAAGGCACCCACGACACCGTCGATGGCCGTCGCGATGGCGCTGTTCGAGCACGCGCGCTTCGCCGTGCCCGCGCCCTGGTCGTGGGACGAGGCGCCGTCCGATGTCGAACAGCAGTGGGAGGCGCTCGTCGCGCCGGCGTGGCCGGGCTTTGCGCCGGTGGTGCAGCGGTACCGCGCCGCCAAGGTGTTCGGGTCGTGGGCCGCGTATACCGCCGACGGGCTGTCGGCGGTGCTGCGGGTTGCCGACATTGCCGATGCCGTGCTGCGCATCGAGGTGGTCCGCCACTGTATGGCCGCCGATCGCCCGCTCGACGCTGAACTTCTCAAGCAGGCCATTCGCCAGAGCGACCTGCTGATCGTTCACTACGCCGATGGGTGGGTGCTATCATCCGGCACCGCACCATGAACACGACTCGCGTTGCTGTCGCCTGCCTCATCAGTCTGTCGATTGGCCACGTCCAGGCCCAGGCCCCTCGCTACGACACCATCATTCGCCACGGCACGGTGATCGATGGCAGCGGTAATCCCCGTTACGACGCCGACATCGCCGTCCGCAACGGCTTCATCGTGGCCGTCGGCGACCTGGCCGGCGCGACCGCTCCGACGGAGATCGAGGCGCGCGGCCTGTTCGTGACACCAGGCTTCATCAACATCCACAGCCATGCCTCGCCCGACGCGCTGCCGACTGCGGTCAACATGCTCATGCAGGGCGTGACCACCGAGATCTTCAATGCCGACGGCAACGGGCCGCTCGATCTCGCTCAACAGATGCAGATGCTGAGTGCGCCCGGCCTGGCCGTGAATATTGGCGGCTACATCGGCTTCAACGCCGCCTGGCAGTCCGTGAACGGCAATGCGGATAAGCGACCGACGCCGGTCGAGATCGATCAGATGCGGGCGCTCATCGCCAAGGGACTGGAGCAGGGCGCGTGGGGCGTGTCGGCCGGTCTTGACTACAAGCCAGGCTACTTCGCGCGTACCGAGGAAGTGATCAGGATTGTCGACGTGGCGCGGCCGTTCCGCACCAACTTCACCAACCACGATCGCATCACGCCGGAATCCAACTACAGCTCGAAGGTCGGCGTCACCGAGACGGTTGCGATTGGCCAGAAGGCCGGACTCGTGCCGGTGGTTACCCACATGAAGGCGCAGGGTCTCGAGCAGGGCACCGCGGGAGCCATTCTTGCCGCCATGGACCAGGCCACGCGGAGTGGTGCCTACACCGCGGCCGACGCGTATCCGTACCTGGCCGGCCAGTCGGGCCTGGGCTCGTTGATCATTCCGGGCTGGGCGCAAGAGGGCGGACGCGCGGCGATGCTGAAGCGGTTTGCCAATCCGGCCGAGCGCGCGCGGATTATCACCGAGGCCGAGCAGGCCATGACCGCGCGTTTCGGCGGCCCGCAAGGTGTCTACCTCCCGCGGACCCAGCAGGAACTGACCGCGGTGATGAAGGACATGAACACCGGAGCCGGCGAGACCATCGTCCGGATTCTCGAGACCACCGGGGATCCCGGCGCCATCCTGCGCTTCGGCAGCGAAGCCGACCTCGTGAAGATCCTCCAGCATCCCACCACGTCGATGGCCTGCGACTGCGGCGCCTCGATAGCCACCCGCGTGCATCCGCGGTTCTTCGGTTCGTACCCGCGCGTCCTTGGCCGCTACGTGCGCGAGCAGCAGATCATGTCGTGGGAGGAGGCGATCCGCAAGTCGTCCGCGCTGCCTGCCGCGACGATCGGCATGATCGATCGCGGGTTGATCGCCGTCGGCCTGGCGGCCGACCTCGTGGTGTTAGATCCCGCGACCGTGATTGACCGCGCGACTTACGAAGAACCAGCGCTGCTGTCCGAAGGCATTCGATTCGTGCTGGTGAACGGAACGCTTGCGCTCAGCGACGGGGTGGCCACCGGCCGCCAAAGCGGACGCGCTTTGCTTCGCGGTCCGGGCATGCCCAGCCGCCCCATGACGACGGGCGCCAGGAGCGTGGCGGCAGAGCTCAAGGCCAGCAACAGGGCGATTGCGATCGACGTGGCCCAGCGCGCCGGCGCGCGGTCGGCCACCGGGCGATTTGAGTTCGGCCCCAAGGGTGGTCCCAGGGCCATCACGGCGATCCGGCTGGGGGTGTTGCAGATCGCGGATGGCTGGGCGAGCGTGAGCGGGGTCGGCACTCTTGGCGATGGTGCCGAACGCGCCTTTGTCGCGACCATCGATCGCCACGAGGCGCCACGGGACCTCGCCATGCTGACCGTGACGATCGAGGGCGAGCCGCTCTTTCGCGGCGCGGTTTCGCTGCGGACGCTGACCGCCAGGTGACCGTCTTGTGAGCGACGCCGCCCGCAAGCTCCTGCTCGGCATTTTCCTGGTTGGTGTCGGCGGCATTGCCACCGAACTGTGGTTGCTTGGTCACTACGAGGACCTGGACCAGTTCATCCCGCTCGGCCTGGCCGTGGCCGGTACCGCCGGCGTGCTCGCCGCCGCCTTCAAGCCAACCCCGGTCACGATTCGCGTGTTGCAGGGCCTGATGCTGCTGTTTGTGGCCAGCGGACTGCTGGGAGTCTGGTTTCACTACCGGGCGACCACCGAATTCCAGCTCGAGATGGATCCGTCGCTCGGCGGCTGGGCGCTGTTTCGCAAGGCGATTGTCGCCAAGGCGCCGCCGGCGCTGGCGCCGGGCGCGATGATCCAACTCGGGTTGATTGGGCTAGCCTATACATTCAGGCACCCGGCATCTCGTAGAGGCGGGTCTTTAGACCCGCCTGGGGAGTAGTTATGAAACGCATTCTTGTTCTCGCGATGGTGTTCTTCCTCGCCGTCCCCGCCTTCGCGCAGGTCGGCAAGTCCCTCGGCGTCGTCGACGCCAATACCGTCGCCGAAGCGGATCTCGCGAACCTGCCGGGCATGACGCCGGCGATCGCCAGGGCCGTCGTCGCCGCGCGCCCCTTCGACAACATCGTGGCATTCAACACGTTCCTGCTCGGCCAACAGCTGACCCAGGCGCAGGCGAACGAGCTGTTCAAGCACGCCTTTATTCACATCAACCTGAACACGGCGACCGGTGAAGAGATCCTGCTGGTCCCCGGTGCGGGCAAGCGCATGGCGCGCGAATTCGACGAGTACCGGCCGTGGAAGTCGTACGCGCAGTTCGACAAGGAAATCGGCAAGTATGTCGATGCCAAGGAGGTGGCGCGCCTCGCGCAGTACACCTTCATTCCGGTCAACATCAACACCGCGACCGATGAAGACGTGATGAGCATTCCCGGCGCCGGCCGCCGCATGGCGCGCGAGTTCAAGGAGTATCGTCCGTGGAAGACGCAGGCGCAGTTCGAGAAAGAGATCGGTAAGTACGTGGACGCCAAGGAAGTGAAGCGTCTCTGGCGCTACGTCGTGATTCAGTAGCCCGCCCCATGAGGGTCCTCAGGTCGGATCGCAGAATTTGCTACGCCGCCGACAGCCGAGCGGTGCAGTTTCTTTGATCCGGCTGAGCGCCATTCGTCAGATCGCGCCTGAACGCGCGCGGCACGGTCTTCGCACCACCAGGGCGGCATGCCCAGGTGTAAACTTGCCGAATGGAGGGTAGCGACGCCATGTCTCCGAGCGCCCGGCCTGACTCTCGCCTCACCTACGACGACTTCCTGCTGTTTCCAGACGATGGGCAGCGGCACGAGCTCATTGATGGGGAGCACTACGTGACGCCCTCCCCTAACCTGAGTCACCAGAAGCTTTCAGGCCGACTTCATCTGTCGCTCGCGGAGTACCTGCGAGCACACCCGTTGGTCGGTGAGGTCTACTACGCGCCACTGGATGTGGTCCTGTCACATTGGGATATCGTCGAGCCGGACCTCCTGTTCGTCGCCGCTGACCAACAGAACATCCTGACGGAGAAGAACGTCGTGGGCGCACCGGCCCTTGTTGTGGAGATCCTGTCGCCATCCACAAGGAGCCGCGATCAGCAGCTCAAGCAGCGGCTGTTTGAGAAGAGCAGCGTGCGGGAGTACTGGATGATTGATCCGGAGCGCAACACAGTGACTGTGGATCGACTAGACGAGAACGCAACGTTCGTTCGTGTGGGGGTGCTGGCGACTGACCAAGCACTCACCACGCCGCTCTTGCCGGCCTGGGCACTCCCGCTCGGCCAACTGTTCGCATGATTCGGGAAGAGAGACGTCAGTGACGCTGGTCCCCCTGTTCGTCTTCAATCGCCACGGCCAGCTGGTGGGGCCGTTGTCGCTTCCGTGCGTCGAGAAGAGCGACGCCGAGTGGCAGGACCTTCTCACGCCCGAGCAGTTCGCGGTGGCCCGGGCGCATGGCACCGAGCGGCCGTTCTGCGGCACGCTGCTCGATAACAAGCGCAGCGGCGTCTACTCGTGCGTGTGCTGCGGGCTGCCGTTGTTCTCGTCGAACGCGAAGTTCGAGTCGGGCACCGGGTGGCCGAGTTTCTTCCAGCCGATTGCCGAAGAGAACGTCGCGACGATCTCGGATCGTAGCTACGGCATGGTCCGCGTCGAAATCCTGTGCGCGCGCTGCGGCTGCCACCTGGGCCACGTGTTTCCCGACGGCCCCAAGCCGACCGGCCAGCGGCACTGCGTCAACTCCGAGTCGCTGAAGTTCACCGACGCGGATCAACTCGCGCTGCTCGCCGACCCCGCCGCCGATCTTCCCTGAGGCACCCCGTAAAGGGGTGCCCTACCCAGGGCTCAAAATCAAGATTAGCCGGACCCGGATACACCCGCGTAGGGCACCCCCCCGCGTAGGGCACCCCCTTTATGGGGTGCCCTGCATCTATCGCAGCGGCGGCGTGCTATCCGGTGCGCGCCGGTGGTGTGTCGCCTGCTCGTAGGCGTAGGCGAGCCTGATCAACGTGGGTTCCGACCACGCGCGACCGAAGAAGGTGATGCCGGCCGGCAGCCGGCCCCCGTGCGTGTAACCCATCGGCACCTGGATCGACGGGAAGCCCGTCGTCGGCGAGAAAAACTGGCTATTGTCGCCGCCAGGCGTATTCAGGTCACCAATCAGGCGCGGCGGATTGCTCCACGTCGGATAGACCCACGCATCCAGCTTCTGCGCATCCATCATCCTTGCGACGGCATCGCGCACCTGTTGGCGATACTGCGCGTCGGCCTGGCACTCCGGCGAATCGGGACCGTTCTCGGGACCCTGTTCGCCTTGCTCGAGTTGACGCCGGACCGTGGGGTGGAAGCGGCCCGACTTGACGATCTCGGCCAGGCTCTTTACCGGCACCCGGTCGCCATGGCCGGCGAGGTAGCGGTTGATGTCGTACTTGAACCCGCCGCATGGGCCCATGCCTTGCGTGCGCTTGATCTGATCCAGGCCGGCGACAATGCCTGGGTCGATGATCGTGGCACCCTGGGCGCGCAGGTCGTCCACGGCGCGCATGAACACCTGCACGATCTCCGGGTCGGTGGACTCGCGTTCGTACGCGAACCGCAACACGCCGATGCGCGCCCCCTTCAGCCCATCGCGCACCAGCGCCGCGGAGTAGTTCTGCGACAGGTGCGCCGCCGCGGCCGCCGTCACCGGGTCTGCCGGGTCACTGCCGACCACCACCTGGAACACCCTCACCGCATCCTCCACCGTCCGTGCCATCGGTCCGGCAATGTCGGCGTTCAGGTTGAGCGGCATCACCCCACCCCGGCTCGTCAGCCCCATCGTCGAACGAATGCCCACGAGCGCCTGGTGCGACGAGGGGCCGC
Source organism: Vicinamibacterales bacterium (assembly GCA_038213735.1). Lineage (GTDB taxonomy): Bacteria > Acidobacteriota > Vicinamibacteria > Vicinamibacterales > UBA2999 > 12-FULL-67-14b. The sequence goes on from JBBQSP010000011.1 coordinate 61,519, forward strand.
GAATGGAGTTGCCGGTGTCGCTGCCGAGGCCAACCGCGCCGAAGCTGGCCGCGACCCCTGCCGCGGTGCCGCCGCTCGATCCCGCCGTGACGCGATCGAGCGCGTATGGATTCTTCGTGTAGCCCGGGAGGATCGAGCTTAGCGTCTCATTGGGCGTGAACGCCCATTCCGCCATGTTTGACTTGGCGATGACGATGGCGCCGGCCGCCTTGATGCGCGCCACCTGGAACGCGTCCTTGTTCGAGACGAAGCCGGCGAGCGCCAGCGAGCCGTTGGCGCTCTGCAGGCCAATCGTCTCGAAGTTGTCCTTCACGATCGTCGGCACGCAATGGAGAGGGCCGATGGGGCCGCTCTCCGCAAACCGCCGATCCAGATCGTCGGCCTGCTTCAGCGCCTCGGGATTGGTAATGACGATGGCGTTGAGGGCGGGGCCGTTCTTGTCGAAGACCTCGATGCGGCGCAGATACTGCTCGACGAGCGAGCGACAGGTGATGCGCTTGGCCTGTAACGCCGCGTGAATCTGGGCGATGGTGGCTTCGTGCACCTCGAACGGCGCCGGCGTTTGCGCCGATGGCTGAACGGTCAGGGCGGCGACCAGCAGGGCGACGAGTCGTGTAGTCACCGCGAAATCATATCGCGCTGGGCTAGGATGTCGTCATGCAGAACGCGCTTCGAGGGTTCGCCGGCGTCGTGCTGATCGGCAGCCTCGGCTGGGCTCAGGTGTCGCAACCGGTGTTCGAGGCGATTCAACCTGACGTCCTGGGCGCCGGGGCCACGTTCACCAACGCCTTTGCCGACTACGACAACGACGGCGACCTCGACCTGTTTGTCGGCTTCGACGGCAAACCCAATCGCCTCTATCGCAATGACAAGGGCGTCTTCACAGATGTGGCATCGGCGTCGGGCGTGGCCGACTCGCGGCCGACGCGGGCGGTGGCGTGGGGCGATTTCGACGCTGATGGCGACGCCGACCTGCTGGTCGGGTTCACGCCGGCGCCGAGCGCATCGGTGCTAAAGCTGTATCGCAACGACGCCGGCAAGTTCCTCGACACGACCGCGGCCAGCGGCCTGGTGGTGGCGACCGGCGCCGTGCGGCAACCAGCGTGGGTTGATCTCGACGCCGATGGTGATCTCGACCTGTTCGTCGCCTATCGCGACCGGGCCAACGCGTTCTATCGCAACGACGCCGGCAGGTTCAGCGACGTGGCCGCGGCCATGGGCATTGCCGACACGCGCCGCACCGTCGGTGCCGTGTGGTTCGACTACGACGAGGACGGCGACCTCGACCTGGCCGATGCCAACATGGATGGCGACGCCAACGGTCTGTATCGCAACGAGGCCGGCAAGTTCATCGATGTGGCGGAGGCGGCGGGCGTCGCCTGGGGCGCTCGCGCGCCGAAGCACGTCGGCAACGGCACGGTTCGCGTGTGCGCTCCTGATGTGGACAACGACGGCCGGTTCGATCTGTTCGCCGCCAACTATGGTCCGCTGGGCTTCTTCAGCAACCGCGGCAAGGGCGTGTTCGAGGATCGTGGTGCGGCCTGGGGAATCGCGATCGACTCGCGTTACGACGCCTGCGCGTTCGCGGACTTCGATCACGACGGCCGGCTGGACCTCTACGTCAATGGCACGGTCACTGGCGGCGCCAGTTGGCAAGACACGCTGTTCCGCAACACCGGATCAGCGTTCGTCGACGTGACGCCGCCATCAATCCGCCGGCTGCAGGCGGACCACGGGGTGCAATGGGCCGACGTCGATGGCGATGGTGATCTCGACCTGGCCCTCACCGGCGCGCGCACCGACGGTATGCACCTGGTGATGCGCAACATGCTGCCCGCCGCGGATGCGGCACGAGGCCTTCACATTCGCGTGGTTGACGACAAGGGCCGCGCGACGCTGGCCGGCGCGGAAGTGCGGGTCTTTGCCGCGGGCACGACCCGCCTAATCGGTGCGCGGCTGGTCGATAGTGGCTCCGGCTACGACGCCCAGAACGACATGCCGGTGCATGTCGGCGTCCCAGCCGGCGTGTCGCGAGTCGATGTGCAGGTGATTACGCCGCGCAACGGCAAGCGCGTGCCGGTGTGGCAGCGCGGCGTCGCGCCCGGCCGGACGGTTACCGTGCGGGCGCGGTGAGGTACCATCAATCCATAGATGGCCCTGACCGCAACGGTTTACAACCTCGACACCGAACTGGCAGACATCGATCGTGGCGTGTATCAAACGCTGGCGATCCGCATGGCTCGCCAGCCGTCCGAAACCGCCGAGTACATGCTGGCGCGCTACCTGGCCTATTGCCTCGAGTATGAGGAAGGCATCACCTTCACCGAAGGGGTCGCGGCTGGTGGCGACGAGCCCGCGGTGATGATTCGCGACCTCACCGGCCAGGTCACCGCCTGGATCGAAGTCGGCATGCCGGGCGCCGATCGGCTGCATCGCGGCATGAAGAAGGCCGGGCGCGTCTCGGTCTACACCCATCGGGCGGTCGGCCAGGTCCTGGCGCAGCTCGGCGGCCAGGGCGTGCACCGCGCGGCCGAGATCCCGGTGTACGAGTTTGGCGCTGGATTTGTCGAAGAGGTCGCGGCTACCATCGACCGTCGCGCGAAGGTCTCGGTGTCGGTCACCGAACGTCAGCTCTACCTGGATGTCGATGGCCGGACCTTCACCACGACCATCAACGAGCATCACTTCAGCTGAGCCACCATGCGAACTGCCGCTCTCGCTGTTCTTGCCGCATTCCTGATCGCCGCAGGACCAGCGGCCCCTTTCGACTCGCCCGGTGGCGGGCCGTGGCCCGCCACCGCGCTCGCTCAAGACAGGCAAACGCCAGTCGCGGTCAAGCCAAAGCTAATCGTGATGATCTCGGTGGACCAGATGCGGGCCGACTATGTCGACCGCTTCCAGCACCAGTGGGCGGGCGGCCTCAAGCGGCTGATCACCGCCGGCGCCTGGTTCCGGCAGGCCGACTTTCCGTACTACAACACCGTGACCTGCGCCGGGCACGCCAGCATCAGCACCGGGGCGGTGCCCGCCGTGCACGGTATGGTGCTGAACCAGTGGTGGGAGCGCAACAACAGCCGCATCGTCAGCTGCACGGATGACGACACCCAGCAGCTCGTCACCTACGGCGGGCCCGTCAAGGGCGTGGGCCACAGCGCCCGGAACCTGATGACGACCACGCTGGCCGACGAGATCCGGATGCAGGGAGCGTCGGCGACGCGGGTAGTGAGCATTTCACTGAAGGCCCGGTCGGCGATCACGATGGGGGGCCACCGGCCCGACGCGGTGATCTGGCTGGACGAGGCCGACGGCGAGTGGGTCACGTCCACCGCGTTCGCGAAGACCACGGCGCCGTACTTTGCCGACTACATCGCGCGGCATCCGCTGCGTAACGAGATGGGCCGGACCTGGGATCGCGCGCTGCCGAAGGACCGCTACCTCTATGACGGCTCGGCACAGGGGCGGCAGGGCACCGCGTACATCACCAAGGACTTTCCGCACATCGTCAAGGGTAACGGCAAGGAGATCGCCGGCGCTTTCACCGACGCGTGGGAGTCGAGCCCGCATTCCGACGCCTACCTGGCGGGCCTGGCCGGCGCGGCGATCGACGGCTTGAAGCTCGGGCGTGGGCCCGGCCTGGACTACCTGGCCATCGGCTTCTCGGCGCTCGACAAGGTGGGCCACGACTTCGGCCAGGATTCGCACGAGGTGCAGGACGTGCTGATTCGCCTTGATCGCGAACTTGGCACGCTGCTCGACAAGCTCGATCGCGACGTCGGCACGGGCAATTACGTGGTGGCGTTGTCGTCCGATCACGGCGTGGCGCCGGTGCCCGAGCGGGTCAAGGCGCTTGGCTTCGAGGCCGGCCGGATCAGCACTGTCGCAGTCGGCCGCCGGATCGACGAGGTGCTGCAGCTCGAGTTGGGTGGCGGTCCATTTCGGACGCGGGTGATTTACAACGACGTCTACTTCAACGACGGTGTCTACCTGAAGCTGACCCAGAGCGCCCAGGCCATGGCCGCCGTGATCGATTCGATTAAGCAGACCGAAGGCGTGTGGCGAGTGTACCGCAAGGAAGAGCTGTCAACCTCGGATGTGCTGACGCGCGCATCGGCGTTCAGCCATTACGACGGGCGCAGCGGCGACCTCAAGATGCTGGGCCGCAGTTATTGGATTACCTCCTCGAGCACCAGCACGCACGGCACCGGGCATCGCTACGATACGCACGTGCCGGTGATCCTGTTCGGCGGCGGGATCAAGAGGGGCGAGTTCCTGCAGCCGGCATCGCCGACCGACATGGCGCCCACGCTGGCGTTTCTCGCTGGCGTCACCCTGCCCGACGCGACCGGCCGTGTGCTCAGCGAAGCGCTGTCGCCTCGGCCTTAGCGTGGCGACCAACCTTCAGGTGGCGACAAACCTTTAGGTTTGTCGATCGATAAACCGGTCTCGGCGATACCGTGGCGACAAACCTTTAGGTTTGTCGAGCCATAAAGCGCTCGACGTCGGCCAGCGACGGCACGCTGTTCAGGGCGCCCGCCCGCGTGCAGCTCACGGCCGCGGCGGCATTAGCGAATCGCAAAATCTCGGCCGGCCCGGCCCCGTTCAGCACGGCATGAATGAAGCCGGCGCGAAACACGTCGCCGGCTCCGGTCGTGTCCACGGCCTTCACCGCAAACCCTGGCTCCACATACAGGCGATCGTCCACCAGCATCATCGACCCGCGCGGGCCGAGCGTGAGGCACAACATGCCGGCGTGGGTCTGCCGAAGCTTTCGCAGGCCGCGCTCGGGGTCGGGCTCACCCGTAAGGGCCGGCACGACGTGCTCGGCGAAAATCGGGATGCTGACCGCCGCCACCAGTTCCGCAGTGCGGTCGGTCACGCGGTCGAGGTCGCTGGTGGCAGGCACCCCAGCGGCGCGCGCCAGCGTCGCCGCGCGAATCGCCGACTCCTCATCCACATCGTCGACGTGCACCAGCCGGGCCGAGGCGATGAGCGCCTCCGGAACGTCGGCGGCCTGCAACATGAGCCGATCGTCGCGGTCCCACAGGACGATTCGCTCGCCGGTATGTTCATCAACGGTGATGACCGCAAACTGGTTGGCCGCCTCGCGCGTCACAACATGAGTGAGGTCGATGCCCCGGCCGGCCAGTTCCCGGCGGACGATGGCGCCGTTGCTGTCGCTGCCGACGGCGCCGACGTAGGCGGGGCGCAGCCCGAGCGCGGCGCACGCGGCCAGCGCCGTCGCCATCTGCCCGCCGCACGACACGGTGTGGCTGGTGATGCGCAGCTTGGCGGTGGCGCTGTCGGCGCGTGGCGAAGCCGGCAGGCGGTAGACGTAGTCGACGGAGTTGGCGCCAACCCCGACCACGTCCCACCTGCGAGCAGGCTCTTCGCTCGGGCGGTTTGCAGCGGACATTGGCGTCGAGTATAGCTACGATGAGTGACATGAGGCGTGGACCGGCGGCGGTGGTGGCGGGGCTGATGACCCTCGGCGTGTTGGCGTCCGCCCAGCAGCCCGCTCAGCAGAATGCGCAGGAGCCGCTCCAGCAGCCCATTTTTCGCGCCGGCACCGACCTGGTGCGTGTCGACGTCACTGTTACGGCACGCGACGACCAGCCTGTGACCGACCTGCACCTGGCCGACTTCGAGGTCACCGAAGACGGGGTGCCCCAGGTCGTCGAGAACATGCAGCTCACCCGCGTCTACGGTGTCCGTACCTCCGACCTGAACGAGCCGCTCGAGATTCGTTCCCGCGAGCACGCGTTGCTCGAAGCCGCGCGCGAGGATGTGCGGCTGTTCGGCATCTTCCTGGACGATTACCACATCGACAAGCGACCCGAGATTACGTTGCCGCTACGCGAGGCGATCAGCAGCTTCATCAAGCAGCTCGGGCCCAACGACCTGGCGGTGATGATGGAGCCGCTCGAAAGCCTGCGCGACCTGAAGTACACCCGCTCGAAAGAGGATCTCCTCGCGCGCGTGCGCACGTTCGAAGGCCGTCGCGGCGAGACCTTTCCGGTGAAGAGCGCGGTCGAAGAGGCGCAGATGACCCAGCGCAACTGGATGGAGCTGCGAGCAGGGGTCACGCTGTCGGCCCTTGGCGCACTGGCGACCCAGTTCGGCGGGCTGCGAGAAGGGCGCAAGTCGATCCTGTTCTTCAGCCAGGGCCCGCCGGTGCGCCCGGGCAGCCCCAACGACCAGCGTTACAAGGAGGCGATCGAGGCCGCCAATCGCGGCAACGTGACGATTCATGTCATCGATCCACGCCCGCTCGGCTCCGTCGGCTTCGGCGGCGACGACATCCTGCGCCGCATTGCCTACGACACCGGCGGCCGCGCCATTGTCAGCACCAACGATCCCGAGCGTCACCTGCGAACGGTGATGTCCGACGCCAGTTTCTATTACCTGATTGGCTACACGCCGACGCGGCGCACCAACGACGGCAAGTTCCACGAGATCAAGGTGCGCGTGAAGCGGCGTGGCGTCAACGTGACCGCACGGCGTGGCTATTGGGCGGCCAGCGAGAAAGAGCTCACCGCCGCCGCCGAGGCCGCCGCCACGCCGGTGAACACGGCGCTCACCACCGCGTTGTCGGCGATGTCCGATTCGGTGGCCGGCCGGGCGGTGACCATCTGGACCGGCGTGTCCAAGGGCGACGAAGGCCGCACGCGCCTCTCCTATACTTGGGAAGCGGCGCCGGCGCCGGCGTCGGCCGACAAGCCCGCGCGCCTCGAGATCCAGCCGGTGGACGATGCGGGGAAGGAATCGATGCCGGCGCAGGTGATTGGCGGCGCGCCCGGCGAGTTGCCAATGATGGCGCATTTCGAGTGGCCCGCCGGGCGGCAGCGCCTGCGTTTCACTTCATTGACGCAGGCCGGCGAGACCATTGACCGTTGGGTGCAAGCCCAGGTGGTCCCGGACCTGTCGAAGAGCGCGCTCGTACTCGCGACCCCGCGGTTCCTGCGCGCGAGAAACATGATCGAGCTGCGGGCGATCGAGGCGAACCCGTCGGCATCGCCCACCGCGTCCACTCGTTTCACCGCCACCGAGCGGGTGCTGGTGGAGATTGCGCTCGATTCGCCGGCTGGCGATGCCGCGCAGATCAAGGTCGAGCTGCTCGACGCCAAGGGATCGCCGCTGCGCGTGCTCGATGCGCCGCCGCTCTCCGGCGGCCGCCTGCGCATGCCGCTGCCGGTCGGGAGTCTGGCCAACAGCACCTATCTCCTCAAGGTCATCGCCACCGTCGGCGAACAGGCGGCGGAGCAGTGGGTGGCGTTTCGCATCGCCCGCTAGGCCTGTTTCTTCTAGAATGTGCCTGCCGGCACCCGCCGGTGCCAAATGACCCGAATCACGTCGTTGCTGTTTGTCATCGTCCTGGCCACGGCGCTCGCCGCGCAGGCGCCGCCGTCGCCATCTCCGGCACCATCAACCGCTCGCGGCGAGTGGCCCACCTACGGCGGCGATCTGGCCAGCACCAAGTACTCGCCGCTCGACCAGATCACCGCGGCGAACTTCGGTTCGCTCAAGATTGCGTGGCGCGCCAAATCGCCAGACGGCTTTCTCAGCCTGACCCTGCCCGACGGCACCGAGTGGTCGGCCGATTCGAAGCGGATCTTCGACGAGTTGAATCGCCTCGACCCCAAGCGGTGGCGCGACGGCCAGCCGCCGTTCGTGCAGAACTACAAGGCCACGCCCTTGATGGTCAACGGCACCCTGTACGTGAACACGGCATCGTCGGTCGGCGCCGCCTACGACGCGCGCACCGGCGCGCTCAAGTGGGTCTACAACCCCAAGAGCTACGAGTCGGGTACGACGACGCTGACGTTGCGATGGAACCAGCGCGGGGTCGCGTATTGGACGAATGGCAAGGACGAGCGCATCTACTGGGGTACCGGCGACGGCTACCTCGTCGCGGTTGACGCGAAGACCGGTAAGCCGGTGGCGAGTTTCGGCAACAACGGCAAGGTGGACTTGATGGAAGGCTTACCGCGCGCCAAGCGGGGCACCCGCGACTACCTGAACGCCTTGACCTACTCCATCCAATCCCCGCCCATCGTCGTCAAGGACGTGATCATCACGCCGGCTTCGATCTCGTCGCTGATCAAGACCAAGGAGCAGATTCCCGGATGGATCCGCGGCTTCGACGTTCGTACGGGCCAGGTGCGCTGGACATTCCAGACCGTGCCGTCGAAGGGCGAGTTCGGCAGCGAAAGCTGGGCCGACGGCTCGAACGAGTATGCCGGCAAGGTCACGGTGTGGACCATGATGAGCGCGGACGAGGAGTTGGGGCAGGTCTACCTGCCGACCAACACCACGGCGCCCGACTACTACGGCGCCCATCGGCTCGGCGACAACCTGTTCGCCGAGAGCATCGTCGCGCTGGATATTGCGACCGGCAAGCGCGTGTGGCACTTCCAGACGGTGCATCACGGCCTGTGGGACTACGACAACCCGGCGGCGCCGAACCTGCTCGACATCACGGTCGATGGCAAACGCGTCAAGGCCCTCGCCCAGATCACTAAGCAGGGCTACGTCTATACCTTCGATCGCGTGAGCGGCCGGCCCGTGTGGCCGATCGTCGAGACGCCGGTGCCGCCATCCGACGTGCCCGGCGAGAAGGCCTCGCCAACGCAGCCCATTCCGTCGAAGCCGGCGCCGTATGAGTACCAGGGCGTCACGGTTGAAGACCTCGCCGACTTCACGCCGGAGCTTCGCGCCGCGGCGATCACGGCGATCGAACCGTTCCGCTACGGGCCACTGTTTACGCCGCCATCCGTGCAGGGGACCATCGTCAGGCCCGGCACCACCGGCGGCGGCAACTGGCAGGGCGCGGCCGTCGATCCGGCGACGGGCATGCTCTATGTGCCGTCGCGCAACGCCTACGGCGTCGTCAAGCTCGGCATCCCCGACCAGGCGCTCGACAGCAACCTGCTCTACATGCAGCAGCCGGGCCGCAGCCCGCAGATGCCAGACGGGGTGCCGCTGTTCAAGCCGCCGTACTCGCGCATTACCGCCATCGACATGAACACCGGCGACCATGCGTGGATGGTGCCGGCCGGCAACGGCGATCGCATTCGCAACAACCCGCGGCTGAAAGGCCTCAACCTGCCGCCGGTCGGTGGCGACAGCACGTTCAGCGGTCCGCTGCTGACGAAGACCCTGTTGATGTATGCGCTGACGGCGGGTGGCAGCACCGGCGGTCCACGCCTGGTGGCCTACGACAAGAGAACGGGGAAGGAACTGGCCTCGGTGGACTTGCCGGGTGTGGCGATCGGCACGCCGATGACGTATTCGGTTGGCGGGAAGCAGTACGTGGCGATTACCGTGCAGGGTGCGACGCCGGCGGCGGTTCCTGAACTGGTGGCGTACTCGCTGCCGTAGTCCCTCGCGAAATCTTCACATCAGCCACTCGCGAGATTCCGCAACCCAAATCACTACCTCACCAAAT
>JBBQSP010000012.1:0-69988 GCA_038213735.1 Vicinamibacterales bacterium
ACGAATGCAGGTGCGCGCCCAAAGGGGCGATGGCACGTTGTGGCGTGATCACCGGGGTCGCCACCTGGGCCGCTGCCAGTTCCTGCGCCGTGACCGTCTTGGCGACCCTCACCAGCGGTTCGGCGACGTCAGGCAGGCACGCGTGCGCGGGGGCTCCGCTGATCGCCGTGGCCGGCGCCGATTCCGTGTGGCACGAGGCCACTTCAGACGTCGCCAGCTCATCGAGACACTCCCAGCCACACGCGAGCAGCCGGCCCGACGCCAGAAGCATCATGAGGACAACGAGATGTGCGGTAGGCCGGACCATCGGGAACTCTTCCGACTATACCAGACGAGCGTTGAAGGTAGAATTTCAGCGATTGACGACCCGGCTCTACCTCGTCCTGCTGTTCGTCCTTGCCACGGTGTTCGCCGACGGCGTGTCCGCGCACGGCGTCGCCGCCAGCGACAAGGACCTGATCACGCAGGGCCGCCAGCTCGCCGTCTTCATCTACCTCGGCGCCAAGCACATGGTCACCGGCTACGACCACCTGCTGTTCCTGTTTGGCGTGATCTTCTTCCTGTACCGGCTCAAGGAAGTCGCGCTCTACGTCACGTTGTTCGCCGTCGGCCACAGCATCACACTGCTCTACGCCGTAATGAGCGGCACCCACGTCAACCCGTACCTGATCGACGCCATCATCGGCTTGTCGGTGGTCTACAAGGCGCTCGACAACATGGGCTTCTTCACGCGCCTGTTCGGCTTTCAGCCCAACACCAAGCTGGCCGTGTGGATCTTCGGCCTCTTCCACGGTCTCGGGCTCGGCACCAAGCTGCAGGACTTCTCGCTGTCGGCCGAAGGTCTCGTGCCGAACATCCTCGCCTTCAACGTCGGCGTCGAGCTGGGACAGGTGCTGGGACTCAGCGCGATCCTGATCGCCATGGGCTTCTGGCGCCGTTCGCCGGGCTTTCATCGCCACGCCTTCGCCGCCAACGTCGTCGTGATGACCTGCGGCTTCGTGCTGGCCGGCTACCAGCTCGTCGGCTATGTCACCCAATAGGGCCACAGATTTCACCGATTAGACACAGACAGGGTCCAGAACCGGAACAACATGACCACCTCCGAAACACCGCTCCCTTCCGTCTCACAACTCGCGCGAGCGATCGGTGTCGCCGTCGTGATCGCCGGCATCATCCTGGTCACGGCGGTGTTGCCGGCCGAGTACGGCATCGACCCCACCGGCATCGGCAACGCGATCGGCTTGCTGCGGCCGCCGGCCTCGGCCATCGACATGACGATCCCGGTGACGCCGGAAGCTGCCGCCACCGTCACCAGGCCCGGCGCGGCCTTTCGCAGCGACGAGATGACGTTGACGCTGAAGCCCGGCGAGGGCGCCGAGATCAAGGCGACCATGGTCAAGGGCAGCAGCTACGTCTTCAGTTGGAGCGTCGCGGGCGGCACGGTCGAGTTCGACATGCACGGCGAGTACGGCGACGGCACCGGTGGCGAAGCCAGCTACGCCAAGGGCGAAGAGGCCGCGAGCGACCACGGCACGTTCCACGCACCGTTCGATGGCCGCCACGGCTGGTTCTGGCAGAACCTGACCTGGGAACCGGTCACGATCACGCTGAAGACCAGCGGCTTCTACTCGAAGATCGAAAAGCTTTAGGCCGACGTTTGGCAGCCGTCCTGACGACAATCGCAGACCTGCGGCGGTTCGCCGTTACCCGAAGCCTGTTGCCACCAACCACCCTGGCGCGCGCGATCGAGACGCTGGGGTTCGTGCAGGCCGACCCCATTCGCGCGCCGGCCCGCGCGCAAGACTTGACGCTGCGGCCACGGGTCGAGGGTTATCGCGCCGGCGACCTCGAACGGCACTACGCGCGCCTGCCGATCGAAGAAGACGTTTTCATCAACTACGGCTTCGTCACGCGGCGATTACACGCGCTGATGCATCCGCGGGCCGGCCTGTCGCCCACGGCCTCAAACAAACGGGCGGCGGCGCTGCTGGCGTTCGTGCGCGAGCGCGGCACGGTCCACCCCCGTGATGTCGATGCGCACTTCGCGCATGGCCGCGTCACCAATTACTGGGGCGGCTCCTCCAGTGCCACCACGCACATGCTCGAGGCCATGCACTACAAGGGCGTGCTGCGCGTGGCCGGCCGCGACACCGGCATCCGCCTGTATGCGGCGCAGCAGACCGGCGAGGGCGTCAGCGGAGCACTCGCCCGCCGCGCGCGGCTCGACGCCCTGATCGACATCGTGGTCCACAAGTACGCGCCGCTGCCGTCGGCCAGCCTGTCGTACGTAATCGCGCGCTTACGCTACGCCGTTCCGCATTGGCGGGCCGACGTGCGCGCCGCCCAGGTGCGCGCGCGGCAGCGCCTGTCACACGCCATCGTCAATGGACAGACGTGGTATTGGCCGGCGGGCGAGGCCATTCCGGACGATGAGGCCCCCGAAGCCGTGCGGCTGCTGGCGCCATTCGATCCCGTGGTGTGGGATCGCCGTCGCTTCGAGTTGTTGTGGGACTGGGCGTACCGCTTCGAGGCCTACACGCCGGAGCCCAAGCGAAAGCTCGGCTACTACGCCCTCCCGCTGCTGTGGCGCGACCGCGTGGTCGGCTGGGCCAACGTGTCACTGAAGGACGGCCAGCTGCACGTCGCGCTCGGCTACGTCGCGGGCCGGCCGCCAAGGGAAGCTGCGTTCAAGCGCGAGTTGGAACGCGAACTGGCCCGGATGCAGCAGTTTCTCGGCAGTTAGTCTTCCTTGCCGTCAGAGTCGATCCAGGCTTCGAGGCGGGCCGCGCCGTCGGTTCGTGCCGGTGGCTTGGCGAGCTCGGCCTCGCGCCACGCGATCGCGCTGGTCACGGCCCCGAGCACCCGGCTTTTCTCGAATGGCTTGACGAGGTACTCGACGATGCCGGGCTGAAAGCTGGTGGTGGGAGGAATGGTGTCAACCGCCGTGGCCAGGATGATGGCGGAATGCGGAAACCGTTGGCGCAGTTGCGCCGCCAGCCACAAGCCGCCTTGTCCCGGCATCTCGATATCGCACAACACCACGTCGGCTGGGCTCTCGGCCATGACGGCGAGCGCGGTCTCGGCATCGGGTGCCTCCCGCAGGGTGTAGACCGGCAGCGCCAGGAAACGCGAAAGAATCTGCCTGATGCCCGCTTCGTCGTCCACGATCAGTATGGAATGCACATGGTCCTCGTCTTCTGTTTGAGGTCGGGGAGCGGTCAACGATCGAGAGTCTCGCGCAGCCGGGCGAGGAGAGTCGCGGCGGTAAACGGCTTATGCACGACCGGCCGGTCGCGGTCCAGGTCAGCCAGCTTGATCAGGGCGTGCTCCGAATAGCCTGACATGTAGAGGTAAAGCAGGGCCGGGTTGGCCTTGAGCAGCCGCTGCACCAGTTCAGGCCCGCCACACCCGGGCATCACCACATCGGTCACCACGATGGCGATCGCGCCAGCGTGGTCAAGATACAGCCGTTCGCCGTCATTGCCATTGTTGGCTTCGAGCACACGGTAGCCGGCCCGGTCGAGAATGCGCCTGGTGAGGTCGCGCACGCCCGGCTCGTCCTCGACGAGCAGCACTGTCTCTGTAGGACCCGCCGGCGGCGCGGTGGCGACGGCGGCAGGCGCGACCGCGACCGCCGCGCCAACCGCGCGCGGCAGGTAGACCCTGAAGGTGGTGCCGTGGCCCAACTCGCTGTAGACCCAGATGTACCCCTTGCTCTGCTTGACGATGCCGTAAGTGGTTGAGAGACCCAGGCCGGTGCCTTTGCCGGTGGGCTTTGGTCGTGAAAAAGGGCTCGAACAGCCGGCGTTCGGTGTCCTTGGTCATGCCGGTGCCAGTATCGGTGACCGACACCATGACGTACGATCCGGCAATCACGGTTTCGGGGTGGAACGACGAGTTCTCGATGCCGGCGTTCGCGGTTTCGATCGTCAGCACGCCGCCGTTCGGCATGGCGTCTCGGGCGTTGACCGTCAGGTTCATGACGACCTGCTCAAGCTGGCTGCGATCGGCCAGGGCCGGCGCCAGCCCTGGCGCCAGGACCAGCGATACCGCGACGTCCGCCCCGATCAAGCGGTTGAGCATGCGCGTCATGTCGGTAATCAGCGCGTTGACGTCGAGGGGCACGGGGTCGAGCACCTGTTGCCGGCTGAACGCCAGCAACTGGCGGGTCAACTCGGTGGCTCGCTTGGACGCCTTGAGGACTTCTTGCAGGTCGGTGGCATTCTGACTGCCCGCGTCGAAGGTCTCGCCAACCAGCTCGGTGAAGCCGCTGATGACCGTCAGCAGGTTGTTGAAGTCATGCGCCACGCCTGCGGCCAGTTGGCCGACCGCCTCCATCTTGTTGGCCTGCAGGTGCTGCGCCTCGAGCAGCCGCCGCTCGGTGACATCCTGCGAGATGCCCACGCCACGGCCGGGCAGGCCATCGCTCCCCAACTGAAACCGGCCGGTGTTATGTAACCAGCGCAGCGAGCCGTCGGGCAGCAGGGCCCGGTTGTGGATCGAGAAGTCGGCCCCCGACTTGGCGCCCTCGTCGAGCGCCCTCCGCGCCGCGGCTTGATCCTCGGGATGGATCCGCGCGATGAACGACTCGAGGGTGCCGCCGAATTCGCCAGGGGCCAGGCCGTACTGCGACTCGAGGATCGGCGACCACCGCGTGGCGCCGGTTGGATAGTCGACATCCCAGATGCCCACGTGGGCAATCTCGAGGGCATAGCCGGTGCGCTCGTTGGCCAGCTGCAAGGCTTCGACCGCGGCCGTGCGGTCGGTGATATCGGTGCCGGAGCTGAAGGTCCCGGTGACGTGGCCATTCGGGTCGCGAAGCACCGTGTTGCGCCACTCGATCAGCCGCTCGGCGCCGGAGCGCGCGAGCACCGGGTTCTCGGCGAGCGCGAACTCGCCGGTGAGCATGCGCAGGAACCGTCCACGGAACCAGGCCCGGTCGCGTTCGGGCAGGCACGACTCGGCCCACTCGCGGCCGATCAGATCCTGCTCGTCCCAGCCGAGCACCTCGCAGGCATAGCGGTTGGCCAGCGTCACGCGGCCGTCGAGGTCGAGCGCCAGCAGGATCACGTCGGCCGTGCTCAGGTAACGCGCGGCGCGGTCTCGCTCCTGGCGCAGTTCAAAGGTACGGGCGAGGACCTCGGCCTCCAGTGCCGGGGCATTCTGGTCGAAGTAGTCGCCATAGGCCTTGAGGCGCAGCAGGTTGCGCACGCGCATCGACAACTCCGCGCGATCGACGGGCTTGGTCAGGAAGTCTTCGGCACCGGCCGTCAGGCCGCGGATTCTCTCGACGCGATCGTCGTTGGCCGTCACCAGGATGATCGGGATGTTGCGCGTCGCCAGCCCGCTCTTGACCGCGGCGGCGACCTGGTAGCCATCCATGTCGGGCATCATCACGTCCAGCAGGATGAGGTCGGGGCGCTCGGCGTCAATCATCGCCAGCGCCTCGCGGCCGCCGGCGGCCATCTGGATCTGGTAGCCGGCTGACGCCAGCATCACCTCCAGCAACTGCCGGTTGGGACGCTCGTCGTCCACGATCAGGACGCGGGCCGGGCGGTCGGTAAAAATTGGGGGGTGTTCCATCATGACGGCGCCAGGTGGGTGGTGACGGCGGCCAGCACGAGCGCCCCTTCCGCCGACGCGGCCTGCCGCACCGTGAAGCCTTCGGCCTCGAGCTGCACGCGAACCAGCTCCGCGGACTTGAAGTCGTCTTCCACCACCAGGACGGTGCGAGCGCGATCGACGACGGCCGGGCGCGGGTGTTTCGCCTTCATCGATCTCTTTCCTGGCGGAGGCGTGCGCGCTCCTCGAGCCATTCTCTGAGTATGTGCGGGGGGAATTCGAGCGGCGTGTCCCAAACAGAACACTGACTAACGCTACAGGAGCACCGGAGTGGGAGCAAGCAGGGCAGGACGAGCCGGCGCGCACATGCCACGTGCAACGTGCAGACGAGGTAGCGAGGCTAGCCTGATCCCACGGGTGGGCGGAGCCGCTTCAGCGCCTCGGTCGCGCGCACCATGCGGGCGCGCGCATCCTTCGCCACCTCGGCCATGTGCGGCGCCATGCCCGCAGCGACGCCACCGAGCAGCTGTTGCGGATCGGTCAGTCGCACCATGCTGCGACCTTCGCCGGCTGATTCCACCGTCACGTTGCACGGCAGCAGCAGCCCGATCGAGGGATCGGCCGTGACCGCGGCGTACGCCAGCGGCGGGTTGCAGGCGCCGAGAATGACGTACGGACGAAAGTCCTTGCCGAGCTTTTCCTTGAAGGCCGCTTGCAGGTCGATCTCCGTCAACACGCCGAACCCTTCCTGCTTCAGCACGTCCTTCACCAGCGGAATCGCGTCCGCGAAGGCCATCGGCAGTGCCACCTCAAAACCCAGTTCGTTCCCCACCTGGCTCTCCCTTCATCCCACCTGCCTCGGTAGCAAGCAAGGAACGCTCCATGGCCGCTGCCGGGCCGAACCCCGGCAAAGCCGGTGAGATCGGCGGAAGTTTCTCCCTCTCGCTGCGCGGTATTCCGCGCCGGCGCCGGCCTAGTCTTCCTTCCAGGGGTTGTTGGCGAAGATCGCGAGCTCCGTCCACAGCACGCGGCGCGGCATGTTCAGGCCCGCCATGATCGTGGCGGCGATGTCGCTCGCATAGAGCTTGTTCGGGTTGTTGCGGCCGGTCTTGCCCATCCAGTTGGTTTGCACCTCGGATGGGCAGATGCACACGACCCGGATGCCGTGCGGGCGCAGCTCGGCTTGCCAGCACTGGCTGATGCCTCGCACGGCCCACTTACTGCCCGAGTACGCCGTGCCACCCTTGGCGCCCTTCGTGCCCGAGGTCGAGGCCAGGTTGACGATGTCGCCGCTGCCCTGCGCCTTCATCAGCGGCGCCACGCGATTGGTGAGGTCCACCATGCCGAAGACGTTGATGCCGAACAGCTGCCGCATGGCGTTGACGTCGAGCGCGCCGATCTCGGCGTTGTAGCCGATGCCGGCGTTGTTGATCAGCACGTCGATGCCGCCCATCACACTGAGGCAGGTGTCCACGGTGCGCGCGTTGTCGGCATCAACCGCCACATCGGCCTTGATCCCGTGGGCGCCGGTCGCCCTGGCCACTGCGGCAATCTCCGCTTCATTGCGGCCGGTAAACACGACCTGGTGGCCGGCCTCCCGGGCCTCGGTGACGATGGCGGCGCCAATGCCCTGGCTGCCGCCGGTGATCAGGAATCGTTGGGTCTGCATCCGTCCATTATGCAGTGTGGAGGCAACCCTTTAGGGTGGCCTGTCCTTAGCGTATCCTCGTGGCGACATGCCCGTCACCCTGACTGTCAACGGCACGGCCCACACCCTTGATGTCGAACCGGAAATGCCCCTGCTGTGGGCGCTACGCGAAACCGTGGGGCTCACGGGCACCAAGTTCGGCTGTGGGATCGCCGCCTGCGGCGCGTGCACCGTTCATCTGGATGGGCGGCCGGTGCGCTCGTGCGTGCTGCCGATCTCGGCCGCCGATGGCAAGAGCGTGACGACGATTGAAGGGCTGGCGCAGGACGGCACGCTGCACCGGGTGCAGGCCGCCTGGGTCGCGCATCAAGTGCCGCAGTGCGGCTATTGCCAGTCGGGCATGATCATGGCCGTCGCGGCGCTGCTCGCCGAGACGCCCAACCCGACCGATGCCGACATCGACACCCGCCTGACCAATGTCTGCCGCTGCGGCACGTTCGCGCGCGTGCGGACGGCGATCCATGCCGTCGCCAACGCCACCGCCGAAGGGAGCGCGTCATGAACAAGTGGACCAGGCGCGCGTTCATCGGCGCCGGCACCGTGGCCGGCGGCGGCTTCCTGCTGGGCGTGGCCGGCTTCACCTTCGCGCCCAGCCGCCACTCGCTCGTCTCGGCCGATGCCGCGGCCAAGGGTCAGCTCACCACCTGGATCACGATCACCCCCGACAACCTGATCAAGATCCTGATCCCGCACTGCGAGATGGGCCAGGGCACGCCGACGGCGCTGGCCATGATGGCAGCCGAGGAACTGGAAGCCGACTGGACGCGGGTGCGCGTCGAGGAGGCGCCGGCGCGCGACGAGTACGCCAACGGCTACATCATTCGCGCCATGGGTGGCGGCTATGTGCCGGCCATGCTGGGGCGCGGCGTCGATTACGGCGCCTACAAGGCCATGGAGTGGTTCGGTCTCATGGTGACGGGCGGTTCCACCGCCGTGCGCGGCACCGGCGAGTGGGGCATGCGGGTGGCCGGCGCCGCCGCGAAGGAGATGCTGGTGGCGGCCGCCGCCAAGCAGTGGAACGTGCCGGCCTCCGAGTGCGTGGCCAAGGCCTCGAGCGTTGCCCACGTGGCCTCGGGCAAGAGCGCCACCTACGGCGAACTCGCGCGCGCGGCAGCGGCCGAATCGGTGCCGACCAGCCCGGCGCTCAAGACCCCCGATACCTTCACCATTCGCCGCACGTCGGCGAAGCGGCTCGACATCCCGTCCAAGGTGGACGGTAGCGCTGTGTATGCGATCGACTTCACCACGCCGGGCATGCTCTACGCCGCGCTCGCACTGGCGCCGGTGCAGGGTGGCAAGCTGGTCTCCGTGGACACGACGCCGGCGGAGGTGATGCCGGGCGTGAAGAAAGTAGTGAAGCTAGACGAGGCGGTGGCGGTGGTGGCCGACAGCTTCTGGCGCGCGCGCCGTGCCCTGGCGGCACTCAAGCCGGAGTTCAGCGATGCCGGGCACGGCGCGGTCACGACCGCGTCGATCTTCGCGGCCTTCGACCAGGCATTGGGCCCGGCGCCGGCCTTGCCGAACAATGCGGCCAAGACCATCACCGCCGATTACCGCGCGCCGTTTCTCGCGCACGCGACGATGGAGCCAATGGTCTGTACGGCCAGAGTGGAAGGTGACCGCGCGGAGGTGTGGGCCGGTGTGCAGGATCCGCTGAATGCGCGCCGCGTGGCTGCTGAGGCGCTCGGCATCGACAAGCAGAACGTCCGCCTGACCAACTTCATGCTGGGCGGCGGCTTCGGGCGGCGCCTGCCGTTCACGTTCGACTACGTCGACCTCGGCGTGCGCGTTGCCAAGGCGATGTCGCCGGTGCCGGTGAAGACGATCTGGACGCGCGAGAACGACCTCCAGCACGACTACTACCGGGGGGCGGCGCTGTCGCGCCACGCCGGCGCGCTCGATGCGAACGGCACGCCGATCGCGGCGCATTCGAACTACACCGGCGGCGGCGACGGTGAATCGGTGTTCATGCCGTACGCGATCAAGGAGAAAGAGGCCGAGGAGAAGAAGGCCGCGCATCCGATCCGAAATGGCCAGTGGCGATCGGTGCTCAACTCGCAGCACGGCTTCTTCAAGGAATCGTTCATCGACGAGATGGCGCACGCGGCCGGCCAGGATCCGTTCGAGTTCCGGCGCGGGCTGCTCGGCGAGCAACCACGCTTCAAGGCCGCGCTCGAGAAGGCGGCGGCGATGTCCGGCTGGGGGACGCCGTTGCCGGCCGGCGAAGGCCGCGGCATTGCCGTGTGTGACAGCTTCGGCACCATCTGCGCCGAGGTGGTGCATGTGGCGGTGTCACCAGAAGGACAACTGAAGGTGTTGAATGTCTACGCCGCCGTGGACTGTGGCGACATCGTCAATCTCGACGGCGCCACCGCGCAGGTGGAGGGCGGCATCATCTTCGCGCTCTCGGCCGCGCTGCTGAGCGAAATCACGATTGAGCAGGGGCGCGTCGTCCAGACCAACTTCCGCGACTACCCGATGATTCACATCGCTGATTCGCCGAAGATCACCACGGCGTTCATCCGCTCCGACGCGCCGCTGGGCGGCCTCGGTGAGCCGCCGGTGCCGCCGCTGGCGCCGGCGCTGTGCAACGCGATCCATGCCGCGACCGGTGTGCGCGTCCGGGGTTTGCCAGTTAAGAACACCTCCTTGAAACGGGCGTAAGGATGAGGGGCGTGGCGCAGTACCTCGTACGCCGTCGAGACCCCTTGAACGGGGCCTGAACTACCGGCGCGTCATTCTGGCCGCGCCGGTGACCCGCCACACGGCATTTCCCACATCGTCGGCCACCAGCAACCCGCCGCGCGAATCGAAGGCGACGCCGACGGGACGGCCCCTGGCCTCGCCCTCGTCGGTGACGAAACCGGTGAGCACATCAACCGGCGGCCCTGACGGCTGCCCGCCAGTGAACGGCACGAAGATCACCTTGTAGCCGCTGCGCGGCTTGCGGTTCCACGAGCCGTGCTGACCGACGAACATGCCCCGCTGAAACGGTTCTGGCAGTGCGTTCGAATCCGTGTAGGCCAGGCCGAGTGACGCGGTGTGCGAACCGAGCGCGTAGTCGGGCACGATCGCCCTGGCCACCAGGTCCGGCCTCGCCGGCTTGACGCGATCGTCAACGTGGGCGCCGTAATAGCTGTAGGGCCAGCCATAGAAGCCGCCGTCCTGGACCGCGGTCATGTAGTCGGGAACCAGGTCGTTGCCGAGCTCATCGCGTTCATTGACGCTGGTCCACAACCTGCCGGTGTCCTTGACCCACGCCATGCCCACGGGATTGCGCAAGCCGGTGGCGAAGATTCGCTTTCCGCCAGTGGCGAGATCGATCTCCCAGATCGCGGCGCGGCCCTCTTCTTCGTGCATGCCGTGCTCGGCGAGGTTGCTGTTGGAGCCGACCGTCGCGTAGAGTTTCGAGCCATCCGGGCTCGCGATGATGTTCTTGGTCCAGTGGTGATTGAAGGTTCCGGCGCCCGGCAGGCTGGTCACGGTGGTGACCGGCGTCGTGATGGTCGTGTCGCCAGCAGCGTAGGGCACTTTGACGATGGCATCGGCGTTGGCGATGTAGAGCGTGTTGCCGACGAGCGCGATGCCAAAGGGTGAGTTGAGACCGGTCAACAGCGCCGATCGCACTTCAGCAATGCCATCCCCGTCGGTATCGCGCAGCAGGGTGATGCGATTGGCGCTGGGCACGGCGGCGCCGGCCTGCTTCTGGTAACGCTTGAAGAACCACCCGCGGATGCCGCTGACCGCGTCCCGGCCTGGTGGCGCGTTGCTTTCGGCGACCAGCACGTCGCCGTTCGGCAGCACGTACAACCAGCGCGGGTGATCGAGTCCACGCGCGAACGCCGTCACGCTGGCGCCGGCGCTGGCGGCCGGCATCGACTCGCCGGACCACCCCACGGCCGTGGCCACGTTGATCGTGGGAATGAGCGAGGTGTCGGGCGGCGGCAGGGTTGGCGTGGCGCCAAAGCCCTGGATCTCAGCGAGGCCTGAGACGCCGGTGCAGTTCACGGCGATGGCAACGCTCAGCGCGATGCCTGGCAGCAACAATTTGCTTTTCATGGCCTTAGAACCCCGGCATCAGGCCGAACTGCCACACCCAGCCGCGACGCGAGCGATCGAGCGGCCGCACATAGGCAATCTCGGCGATCGCGTAGCCAAAGACGTTGGCGCGAAGCGCCACGCCGGCACTGCGTACCCACTCTCGGTCGCCGCCGGCGAACGAGGGCCGGTTATCCTCGGTCCACGCCACACCCGCGTCGGCAAACAAGGCCATCTCAACCGGGAAGGCGCCGTAATACGAGCGGCCCCCGTTGAACAGTCCCAACAGCGGGAAGCGGAACTCGGCGCCTGCGACGGCGACCCGGCTACCCAACAGCTGGTCGAATGCCTGGCACGATGACAGGTCCACCTCCACGCATTCGTTGGCGTCGTAGGAGGCCACATCGTAGCCGCGGACCAATCCCGGAAGTCCCAGGTAGAGTTCCGACAGGCGCGGATCCTCGCCGCCCTGGCCGTAGCGGCCGAAGTGCATCGCCCTCACCGCCAAGGTGAACGGACGCACGGGCATGAAGTACTTGCGGTAGTCGGCCAGCACGCCGGTGTATTGCAGCGACCCCGTCAACTGCGAGACCTCAAGGCGATAACGCTGTCCCAACAGCGGACTGGTGGCGCCGAACACGGACGAGTCGTACACCAGAGCCGCGCTCGCTTCGCCCAGGTTGAGCGCATCGGGCCGCGGCCGTTCCTCGATCTCCTCACCCAGCAGGTCACCGGTCACCGGCGAGTAGAACAGGGTCTCGAGCTGCGAGTCGAAACTGATGCGGCGGCCGCCGCCGGAGAACTCGAGGCGGTGCACCTTGCTGAACGGGTACTGCGCGATCAGGCTGGCCGACTGGTTGGTTTGCCGCTCGCGCAGCGACTGCTGGACGAGGACCTCCTGGCCGTCAATGGTCGTGATGCCCTGGGCGAACGCGCCGGTGACATACGGCGCCTGTTCGACGAAGGCGCCCCAGTTCCATCGCGACTGGCGATTGAGGTAACCGATCGAGCCGCCGCTTTCATCAAGGCGATTGCTGACCATCACGTTCGCGCCCAGGACGTGCTCGCCAAGCACGTCGCTGAACAGGAACGAGATGCCGCCGCCGCCGTACGCACCAAACTGATCGACGCCCACGCCCACCGTGGGTTGGCTGATGGCATCCAGCGAGAGCCTGGGTTGGTAGTCTTCGGCCGGGTAGACCCGGGCTTCGGGCAGGCCGCGCGCCGGGTTCTCGAGCCGCTCGGTGACCTCGCCGGCCTTGCGTTCGGCCGGGGGCAGCACCGCGGCGTTCGCCCCGGCTCGCACGCCGGTGTCCGCCGCGGCCGTTCGGGTGGCCTCGCTCGAATAGATGTTGTAGCTGTCGTTCTCGAACACGGTGAACACCATGCCGGGGCCGGCCGAGGCCACCGACAGGGCGGGCGTCAGCGGAGTGATGCCACTGACACCGGAGACAACGTTGGTCACTCGCTCGGGTTGCCCACCTGCACCACGGGCCAGGCGATAGACATTGGAAATGCCGTCAGGCGACGCGATGAAGAACAGCGTGCCGTCGGCGGCAAACTCCGGGTTGCTGTTGCCACCGGTGGCAAATCCAGCCAGCTCGCGCATGTCCTTGCTGGCCACGACCATGCTGCCAATGCGGTAGTTGCCAAACGCGAGCGTGGTGAGGTCGGAGGAGAACCGATCGGTGACCCAGACCAGCTCGCGGCCATCGGGCGACCACTCGGGATCCAGGTCGGCATACGGGTCGTTGGTCAACTGCTGCAGTTCGCCATTCGCCAGCGTCCACACGAACAAGTCCAGCACACCGCCGTGCATGGCCGAGAACGCGATTTGACGGCCGTCCGGCGACCACACGGGGTTATAAATTTCGTCCAGGTTCTCGAACGTCCGCTCCGATTCCTGGCGCCCGGTGTCGGCGTCAACAATCGTCAGCACCGGCCGGCCCGAGCTGAGCGCGGCGAACACGAACCGGCGATTGTCGGAGGCCCAGTCGCCAGCCGAGTTGAGGACCTGCAGGCTGTCGAAGTGGGGATCGGTCGCGGTCGACACAATCTTGCGCGTGGTGCGGCCGGTGGTGGCATCGGCGACATACATGTCGATCGAGAAGAGCGATTGCTCCGACAGGTAGACCAGGCGCCGCCCGTCGGGACTGAGCGCGGGCGACAGGTTCATGTCGCCACCGCCGCTGTCTTTGCCGATGAGGGGCGCTCCGGCCAGCTGCGCGCGCGCCGATTCGAAGACCCCGGCGTAGCTGCGGCGCGTGGCCGCGTGCCATTCAGCGGTCAGGGTCTCGGTGTCGGTGCCGAGGACCGCCTGTACCGCGCCCTCGATGTCGCCCGCGGGCCCGGTGGCGCGCAACATGTCGCCGACGACGTGGTCACCCCAGCGGCCGGCGACGTAGGCCCAGAACGCATGGCCATATCGATACGGGAAGACGTCGGGATCGTCGAGCCCATCAATCGTGGGCATCGCATCGCGAAACGAAGCTTCGCGGACCCACATCGCGGTGTTGGCGTCGACTGACCCAAGAGAGAGGTACTCGGCCATGCCTTCGATGAACCACAGCGGCAGCGCCTGCAGGCCGGGGCCCACCGGGCGGCCCTGCATGTCGGTCTGGCCCGCCATGTCGTACTGAAACGCGTGGACCAGCTCGTGGCCCAGCACATGGTCGGTCTCCGCCAGCCCGCCCGCGAAGGGCATGATGACGCGCCGCTTGGCGCTTTCGGTGACGCCGCCAGTGCCCTCGCCGATCTCGCCATCGAGCACGTTGGTCTGCTGGAAGTGCGGATGGGCCGCGTAGAGGATGAGCTTCTGCCTGCTGCTTAGCTCGTGCTTCAACAGCTGCGACAATCGTGAATACCAGCGCTCGGCCATGCGCGTGGCCAGACGCACGGCGGCTTCCTCTTCTGGGTAGTAATAGACATCGAAATGCTCGCTGGTCAGCACCTTGAAGTCAAAGCGCTGGTGTTGTACTTTGTTGCGCCCGAAGTACTGGGCATCAGCGGGCATCGAGAACCCGAGCACTATCGCCGCGACCACGGAAACCAGAAGGGATCTCATTGCAACCTCGCCCTGAGGTGTGCAAAATATGCGCCCAGAGCGGCATCGCGTTTGCTATTTCAAGGGGTATGACCGCCACCGTCGCCACCGAACGCGCCTATCAGCGACTGTCGCACATCTACGACTTCGCCTTCG
Organism: Vicinamibacterales bacterium; assembly: GCA_038213735.1. Lineage (GTDB taxonomy): Bacteria > Acidobacteriota > Vicinamibacteria > Vicinamibacterales > UBA2999 > 12-FULL-67-14b. The sequence continues at coordinate 14,508 of JBBQSP010000012.1, forward strand.
GCGGCGTGCTCGACGAGGGCCGCCGCAAGGCCGTCGAGGAAATGCAGCTACGGCCGGGCCAGCACGTGCTGGAGGTGGGCATCGGCACCGGGTTGACGCTGCCCCTTTACCCTTCCACCTGCCGCATCGTCGGGCTCGACCTCTCGATCCCGATGTTGGCGCAGGCGCAACAGCGGCTGTCACAACGCGAGCGAGGGCCGCGCGTGAACCTGCTGCGTGGCAACGCGGAGCAACTGCCGTTCGCGGCGGGGTCGTTCGACGTGGTCTACGCGCCGTACGTGATGTCGGTGGTGAGCGATCCGGTCAACACCGCGAAAGAACTTCGCCGCGTCTGCGCCCGGGATGGACGCGTCATCCTGCTCAATCACTTCCAGAGTGAGCATCCGGCTGCGGCATGGATGGAGCGGTTCGTGGAGCCGGTGACCCGCTACGTCGGGTTCACGACCGGCCTGGCGCTGCCGCCGCTGCTCGAGGAAGGCGGCTTGCGCCCGCTGTCGATTGAAGCCGTCAACGTGCCGCCGATCTGGAAGCTGGTCGTCTGCGCGCCGTAGTTCACGTGATGCCTTGACTGATGTACTCTTATGACCTAATTGGATGGGTTTCATAAGTTTCGGTTACAAAGGCTTACAAGTATGAGCAAGCAGAGTTCGCGGGCGCCATTTCCGGCTTTGACCAGGCGGCGATTTCTCGAACAACTGGGCGCGGTCGGCGGCTCGTCGCTGGTGATGAGCGCCATGAGCTCGTGGGACCTCATGGCGGGGTCGGCGGGCCAACGGCCGGAGCTTACCGGCCGTCCGGCGAAGGCCAAGGTGTTGGTCCTCGGCGGCGGCCTCTCGGGCCTGGTCACTGCGTATGAGCTCGGCAAGCTCGGTTACGACTACCAGGTGCTCGAGGCGCGCGGGCGCGTCGGCGGGCTGCAATGGACCGTGCGCAAGGGCTCGACCCACACCGAGCCCGGCGGCGACACCCAAGTCTGCGCGTTCGACGAAGGGCAGTACATCAACGTCGGTCCGTGGCGCATTCCGCACTCGCACCACGGCGTGCTCAACTACTGCAAGGAACTGGGCGTCCCGCTGCAGGTCTTCATCAACGAATCGGACGCGTCGTATTTCTATTACGAAGGCGCCGCCGCCGGCACGCTTGCCAACAAGAAGATTCGCATGCGCGAGGTCAAGGCCGACATGGCCGGCCACGTCAACGAGCTGCTGGTCAAGGCGATCGATCAGAAGCAACTCGACGTGGCGCTGACCCCCGAGGATCAGCGGCGACTCACCAACTACCTGATCGGCCAGGGCTACCTGGATTCGACTACTCGCACCTACAAGGCCTTCGCCAACCGCGGCGAAGGCGATCCGTACCAGCTGGCCGCGCTGCTGCAGGCCGGGTTCGGCAACCGCCTGCGCTCGGTGCCGGCGATTGAAGGCACGACGGCCTCGCCCATGTTCCAGCCCATCGGCGGCATGGACCAGATTGCTAAGGCCTTCCAGCGCGAGATTGGGCCGAAGCGGATCACGTTCAACGCCGAGATCCAGTCGGTGCACCAGGGCGAGACTGGCGTCAAGGTGACCTACCTCGATAAGAAGAGCGGCAAGAAGGTCGAGGTCTCGGGCGACTACGTGGTGGTGTCCCTGCCGCTGAACCTGGTCGCCGGCCTCGACATCAACATCGCCAGCGACATCATGGAGGCCATCAAGGCGGTGACCTACAGCAACAGCGCCAAGGTCGGCCTGGCCATGAACCGCCGCTTCTGGGAAGAAGACGATGGCATTTTCGGCGGCCACCTCTACTCGAACCTGCCGCTCGGCCAGTTGTCGTATCCCTCGACCGACTACATGTCGAAGAAGGGCGTGCTGCTGGGCTTGTACACCAATGGCCCGATCGGCACCCTGCTCGACCAGCCGGTCGCCGCGCGCATCGAGCACGTGTTGGCCAACGTCAGCAAGGTGCACCCGCAGGTTCGCACCGAGTTCGACAGCGCCTACGCCGTGTGGTGGAAGAAGGTGCCGTACAACATGGGCGGCTATGCCAGCGGCCGCAACGAAGCGCGCCGGCAGATCCTGTCGAAGGTGGATAACCGCATCCTGCTGGGATCGGCAGCGGTCACGCCGCACTCCGAGCCCGACTGGCAGGAGGGCGCCGTGTCGGCCGGATGGCAGGCGCTTAAGCTGGTCCACGAACGCGCCATGCGCGGCTAAGCGGATCAAGCTCACGTCATCAGGTCAATAATGTTCTGATGCGGGAACGAGACGTACGAGGAGCAACCCAAGCCGTATTGACGGCGGCGTGGCTGCTCTGCGGCGCGGCACCGGCCCTGGCGCAGGCGCCGGCGCCGGAATCGCCACCCACGGTCGAGGCCACGGCGCAGTTCACCTTCCTCGACACGCGCGGCAACGCGCCCACGCAGTCGCTCGGCACCGGCGGCGAAGTGACGTGGCGGCCGGGGCCGTGGACCCACAACACCAAGACCGTGTTTGCGCAGAACGAGTCGGAAGGCGAGATCAGCGCGCGGTCGCTCACAGCGTTGTTCCGGAGTTCCCGCAGCTTCACCCCGCGGCTCTCCGGCTACGGACAGTACGACTACCTGCGCGACACCTTTGCCGGCGTCGACCAGCGGCACGTCAGCGAGGGCGGTGTCTCGTTCAACGCGTTGGACACGCCCCGGCAGAAACTGCGATGGGACGGGGCCCTCGGCTACCTCAGCGAGCAGGGTCCGGACGATTCGCTGAACTCCGCGACGCTCAGCACGGGCGCGCTGTACTCGGTCGCGATTTCGGAGACGGCGGAGTTCAAGTACGAGCCACGCTACCTGCTGACCCTGAACGAATCCGACTTCTGGAAGTTCGACCAGATCGCGGCGCTGGCGGTGAGCATCAACTCGGTGCTCGCGCTGAAGGCGTCACACACGATTCGCTACTCGGCGTCGCCGCCGCTGGGATTCGAGACCACCGACACGATCATGGCGGTGTCGCTGGTGGCCAAGATGTCTCGGCGGTAGCCGGCGGGGATGATAGGCTCTGGTGCCTGACTGCCTAGCTGGCGGTACGGGTTTGCCAGCATGCCCAATCACCGCCCGTCGCCCTTGACCGATCACAGTGAGGAAGGGCGCGCCTTCCTGCAAGCCAGGGTCGCGCTCTTCTGGAAGGTCATTTTCTTCATCATCCTGCTGGGCAGCAGCCTGGGTATGGTCGGCGCCGTTGCCAGGCCAGGCGGCGACCTGGCCCTGACGATGTTGTCAACGGCCAACGCCGGCTTCTTCTGGTGGCTGGCCAGCCGCGGTGAGCGCTCGATCCAATTCTCCCGGTGGCTGGACGCCGGCGGCCTGCTGCTCAACTCCACCGCTAGCGCCCTCATGGGACGCTACCTGCTGACCGGCTTTGCCACCGATCAATCCCTGGCAAGCGCCCAGGCGATCAACGTCGCCGACGGCTACGTCACGATGCTGCAACTAAGCGGCATGGCGATGATGATGGCCATTCGCGCCGCCCTCATCCCATCGTCGCCCCGCCGCACCATGGTGATCACGGCGCTGTTCGTCGCGCCGATGATGCTGGTGACCCTGGCGCTCGAGCCCGTGGTGGACGGCGTGATGGCGTGGCGCGCGCCCGACTCCGGGGTCTTCCCGTGGTTGCCGGCAACGATGGTGATCATCTGGGGTTTCGGGATCATCACGTGCGCGGTCATCTCCCAGGTGATCTATGGCCTGCGCGCGGAAGTGCTGGAGGCGCGGCGCCTCGGGCAGTACGTGATCGAACGCAAGATTGGCGCCGGCGGCATGGGCGAGGTCTACCGCGCACGGCATGGCATGATGCGGCGCCCGTCGGCCATCAAGCTGCTGCGCGCCGACCAGGCCGGCGAGGCCAACCTCGCCCGATTCGAGCGCGAGGTGCAGCAGACGGCGCGGCTCACGCACCCCAATACCATCACCATCTTCGACTACGGCCGCACTCACGATGGCGTCTTCTACTACGCCATGGAGCTGCTCGACGGCGCGACGCTGCAACGCGTGGTCACGGTTGACGGCGCGCAGCCGCCGGCCAGGGTCGTCCGAATTATGTCGATGCTGTGCGGCGCGCTCGACGAAGCGCACGGCATTGGACTGATCCATCGCGACATCAAGCCGGCCAATATCATGCTGTGCACGCAGGGCGGTGAGCGTGACGTGGTGAAGCTGCTCGACTTCGGCCTGGTCAAGGAGTTCCGCCTCGGCGGCGATGTCGAGCTGACCGGTGACAACACGGTCATTGGCACGCCGCAATACATGGCGCCCGAGTCGATCATGAATCCGGACTCGGCCGACGCCCGTTCTGACATCTACGCCCTGGGGGCGGTCGCGTACTACCTGTTGGCGGGCACCGACGTCTTCAATGGCAAGTCGGTGGTCGAGGTCTTGAGCCAGCATCTCTCGCAGAAGCCGGAGCCGCTCTCGGCGCGACGAGGCATCTCGGTGCCGGCCAAACTCGAGGCCGTCGTGATGTCGTGCCTGGACAAGGATCCCAACGGCCGTCCGCAGACGGCGGCGGATCTGCGCCGCCAGATCGAGGCGTGCCGCATCGAGCCCTGGGACCGCGCCGCCGCGCTCGCCTGGTGGCGCGAACACTCGGCGGTGGCCGAGATCGACGCGGCCATCAACCCGAGCGATGCCCGCACGATCGCCATCGACGGCAGGCGGGTCTGAAGACAGCAGGCGGGTCTCAAGACCCGCCTCTACGTCCAGTTCTTCATGCTCGAGGTGGGGGGCAGTTACCTCTTGCGGCGAACCGCCGGTGTCGGCTCTACTACGCTCGACACAAAGGAGCTGCCATGTCACTCGGAAAAGCGAAACTGTTACGAGTTCTCGGGTTTGTCCTCGCCGCCGGCGCCGCCCTCTTCCTGGCGTCATCGGACACCGGCACCACGGCGCAGGCCCAGGCCAAGGTGGCCAACTTCATCACCGGCGAAGGGCTGCCCAATCCGACGCCGAAGATCACGCAGAACTGGGGCGAGCTGCCGGCCGGCCGGACGTGGGGCACGTCGGCCGGCATCGACATCGACCCGAAAGACGGCCACGTGTGGGCCTACGAGCGCTGCGGCGCCGGCACGGCCGGCGGCGGCCCGGTTGATTGCGACAACAACCCGGTCGATCCGGTGTTCAAGTTCGATCGCCACACTGGCAAGGTGCTCGCCAACATCGGCAAGGGCGTGATGGTGACGCCGCACGGCATCGGCCTCGACCGGGACGGCAACGTGTGGGTGGCCGACTTCGCCGGCAACAAGGAAGGCACCAAGGGCCACCAGGTCCACAAGTTCACCCAGAAGGGCGAGAAGCTGATGAGCCTGGGCATTGCCGGCAAGCCCGGCAACGCCGACGGCCAGTTCAACCAGCCGAACGACGTCGTGATCGGTCCCGATGGCAGCATCTACGTGTCGGACGGCCACGACGGCCAGGGCATGACCACCAACCAGGCGCTGGCCGAGGGCATCAAGCGCGGCGCCACCGCCCGCATCAGCAAGTTCTCGCCCGACGGCAAGTTCATCAAGTCGTGGGGAGGGCTGGGGGTGCGCCACGGCGAGTTCCGCACGCCGCACGCGATGGTGTTCGACGCGAAGGGCCGCCTGTGGGTCGCCGATCGCGGCAACCACCGCCTCGAGATCTTCGACGCCGACGGCAAGTATCTCGAGTCGCGTTACTCTTACGGGCGCATCAGCGGCCTGTTCATCAGGAACAACACGGTCTATGCGATCGACTCGGAGTCGAGCCCGATGAACCACGTCGGGTGGCGTAACGGCGTGCGCATTGGGCCGCTGGACGAGGATCGCATTACCGGCTTCGTCGGCCCCTTCGAGCGCGAAGATCGGCTCTACCAGGGCACGGCCGGTGAAGGCGTCGCGGTGGACGCCGACGGCAACATCTACGCGGCGGAAGGGCCGAACTCGATCCGCCAGGCCGGCGGCGCGTTCACCAAGTACTCCGTGAAGTAATGCGGTGCGATGAGGGCCTTCACATCAGCAGTGTGAAGGCCTTCATCTTGACCGCCATGGGGACTTTGACCGCCGACAGCAGCTCGGTGTACTTCTTCGACTGCGCGATCTGCTGGAGGCGGGACATCGACCCCGACGCGGTGAAGTCGGGCGAATCCAGCCCTTTCACTACCTTGGCCACCCGGCCATCGGCCAGGTGCAGCGTATACGACTGCCCATCGTCATCATTGGTGAAGCCGACCCGCTGGTAGCCCAACTTGGCGACCTTGGCGGTAAACGGCAGGGCGTTGTATGCCTGCGCCAGGACATCAAACTCACGGGTCTCTTCGAAAGCGCTCACGCCTTCCAGCATGCCACGGGCCGCGCGTGCCGTGAGCCGGGGAAATGCGGTAATCTTCGCACCATCATTGGAGGCTCCATGCACCGAATTCTGATGGCCGTGCTCGTCGCGGCCCTGGCTTTTCCTGTCGCCGGCGTCGCCCAGACCCCGGGCGCGGCCACCACCAGTGCCGAACCATTCAAGGTCGGCACCTTTGTGATCGGCACCACGCAGACGATTGGGCTCGTCCTGCGCGATTCACTCGTGGTCGACCTGGTCCAGGCCAATGCGGCCCTGGAGCAGTCGCGAGCGTTTCCGGCCCGCCGGATGCCGTCCGAGATGGTGGCGTTCATCGCCGACTACGAGAACGGCCTGAAGGGCCGCGCCTACGCGATCGTCAACGAGCTGGTGCAAGGCAAGGCGCTCGACGGCAAGACCCCGCCCTACGTGCGCAAGCTGACCGAGGTGAAGACGCTCGCGCCGATTCCACGTCCGCGGCTGATGATGATGACGGCGGTGAATTTCTACAGCCACATCAACGAGAACGCGGCGCCCGAGGCGCGCGCGAAGGCCATCGCCACGCGAAAGGCCAACCGCGGCGTCCCCTACATGTTTCTGAAGGCGCCCTCGTCCGTGATCGGCACGGGCGAGACGATCATCATCCCGCATGGCCGCACCGAATTGGACTGGGAGATCGAACTGGCCACGATCATCGGCCGTCCGTCGCGCTATGTCCCGGCGCCGAAAGCACAGGACCACGTGTTCGGCTACACCGTGCTGCTCGACATCTCGGATCGCGGCGGCCGCCCGCCCGGCGGGTTCAGCGCCGGTGTCGACTGGTTCCTCATGAAGGGCCAGGACACGTTCGGACCGATGGGACCGTTTATCGTGCCGAAGGAGTTCTACGGCAATCCGATGACCGACCTGAAGCAGACGCTGCTGGTCGGGACCGATCAGCGTCAGCAGGCGGACTCGTCCGACATGATCCATTCGGTGTGGGAAGTGATCGAGTACGCGTCCTCCCTCGTGACGCTGCAGCCGGGTGATGTGGTCGGCGCCGGCACGTCCGGCGGCGTCGGCATGGGCACCTCGGTGCGCGGCTCGCAAGTGTGGCTCGTCGCCGGCGACGAGATCACCGGGTCGATCGACGGGATCGGCACCCTGCGGCACAAGGTGGATGCCGCCCCGGCGCCGCCACCAGGCACGGGATCGTTCCTGCCGCCGGTGGTTCGGCGCCCAAAGTAACGTGCGGCAGAGCCTTCGGAGCCTTCGGGCGCGGCCGGGCTTCGCCCTCGCCGCGGTGGCGATGCTGGCCCTGGGCATCGGGATCGCAACGGCGATGTTCACCATCGTCGATGCCCTGCTGTTGCGGCCGGTGCCCTTTCACGCGCCGCAGGAGCTGGCCTTCGTTTACATGGGCAATGAAAACGGTGGGCGTACGACGGTGGCGCCCGCCGTGCTGCGGGCCTGGCGCGAGAGTCCGGCCTTTGCCGGCGTCGAGGGCGCCAATGCCGATACCGCCGTGATCGATACCGGCGGCACGGTCGCCACGCGGGGCAGCGCGCGCGTCACGACCGGCCTGTTCGACCTCCTGGGCAACGTGCGGCCAATCCGAGGACGGTTGTTTGAATCCGGCGAAGGTCGCGCCGGCAGCGACGACCGCGTCGTGTTGTCGGAAGACCTGTGGCGCTCGCTGTACGGCGCCGACGCGGCCCTCCTCAACCAGCGCGTCACCATCGACAACGAATCCCTGGTGGTCATCGGCATCCTGCCGTCTGATTTCCGCTTCCCTGATTCCGACACGGTGATCTGGCGTCCGATCGACTACGACGCGCCGCCAGCGGGCCGGGAAGCCGACCGGCCCACCGCCTATGTTCGTTTCGCGGCAAGTCTCCCGCGCGACGAGGCCGTCCGGCTGGCCACCGCCGCGGCTCACGACGCCGACGCTGCCACGGCGAAGCTCGTCCCGCGCCTGTCGCCCATGGCCGGACTCCGGCTCGATGACTATTCGCGACGGGCCGTGCCGCTGCTGGCCGGTGCGGTCGCCCTGGTCTTCCTCGTGCTGTGCGCGAACGTCTGCAGCTTGTTGCTGTCGCGCCTGACCGATGCCGGGCGGGAGTTCAGCATCCGAGCCGCACTCGGCGCTTCGCGTGCGGCATTGATTCGCCAGGCCCTGGCCGAATCAGCGCTGCTCGGTGCGACTGGAGCCGTCGTTGGTGCGGGCATCGCGTGGGCGGCGGTGGCGCTCGCTCGCACCTATCTCCCGGAATCGTTTGTCCTGCAGACTTTGAATCCGCTCGACCTCGATCGGCGCGCCCTGGCCGCTGCTTCGGTCGCGGGAATTGGAGCGACGTTGGCGTCGGGCCTGATTCCTGCCTGGATTGGCACCCGCGTTGACAATGGCGACTCGCTGCGCGCAGTCGGGCGCAGCGGCACCGACAGCCGCGCGGCGCGCGGCATCACCCGGGCCCTGCTGGTCAGCGAAATCGCGCTCGCCTGCGCCCTGCTCACCGCCGCGACCCTGCTGGTCCGGTCATTCGCCAACCTTTCCGGCGTCGAGCGAGGGGTGGACAGCAGCCGCATCGTCACCGCGGCGATGACGCTGCCCCCGAGCGCGTTCCCAGATGCCATTTCGCGTGCCGCCATCGCCGCGTCACTCGATCAGCGGATGCGCGACTTGCCGGGCGTGCACCAGGTGGTGTGGTCCTTCGGACTGCCGCCCTCGGGCGGCGGCTTCTCGACGCGGGAATGGCTGGTGGACCAGGGCAGTTCTGCCGGCGTGACCATGACCGTGAACACCTACAACGTCACTGCTGATTTCTTCCCAATGTACGGGATCCCCATCATCGCGGGCCGAGGCTTCCAGCCGTCTGATGTGGCGAACCAGGTGATCGTCGGTGAACGCTTCTCACGCGCGCTGTGGGACTCAGTTAACCCAGTGGGCCGCACCTTTACCTACGCCCGTAGCGTGAACTCCCCCACCGCGGCACCGCCGCCAACCGTGTATGAGGTGATCGGCGTCGCGAGGGAACAGACTCTGCCAACGCTCGAGGCCCGGCTCGATCGTCCGGAGTTCTACCTGCCATTCGACAACATCGGCGGCTACGCGATGATGAGCGTGGGCTGCGTCAGCGCTTGCCCCGACACCGCGCTGCTGCGCCAGCGGCTCAGCACGTCCCACCCGGCCATCCGGGTCAACGACGTACGCACGCTCGACAGCGCCTTTGCCGAACACCTGGCGCGGCCGCGCGCGGCCGCGGTGCTCGCCTTCGCCTTCGCCGCCATCGCCGTGGTCGCGGCGGCGGGCGGGCTGTTCAGCGTGTTGAGTTATGCGGTCGGACGGCGGCGGCGGGAGTTTGGGATTCGCGCGGCCGTCGGCGCATCGCCGGGACAGCTTGGACAGGTGGTCCTGCGCGAGGGCTTGCTGATCACCGTCGCCGGCATCGCGATCGGCAGCATCGGCGCCATGTCCCTTGGGCGGGCGTTGTCGTCGCTGCAATACGGCATGGCCGTGAGCGACCCGGTCAGTTGGGCACTGGTGGTCGCCGTGCTCGTGCTGACGGCCGTGGCCGCCGGATGGCGGCCGGCGCGCCAGGCGATTCGCACCGATCCGGTCGTGCTCCTGCGCGAAGAGTAGGTCCCGGCCGCCGATCACCCGGGGCCTTCAGGCCATCTCTGGATTGCCCAGCGGCCTGGCGATTGACATGTGACTCGCATGCGCACATGCTGTTCGCATGTCTCGAATGGTCCAGATTCGGAACGTCCCTGACCCCCTGCACCGCAAGCTCAAAGGCCGGGCTGCCGACGCGGGCCAGACTCTGTCGGACTACCTGCTGGCAGAACTCGAACGCTTGGCGGTCCGGCCAACGCGCGACGAGATGCTGGCCAGAATCCATGGCCGAAAACGCGTGACCCTGAAGACGCCGGCGGCGGTGGTCATCAGGGAAGAGCGCGAGTCTGCGTGATCGTCGTCGACGCGTCTGCCCTGTTGGAATTTCTGCTGCAGACGCCGCTGGGCACTCGGGTTGAGGCAAGACTCTTCCGGGATGGGGACGAACTCCACGCCCCCCACCTGATCGACGTCGAAGTGACCCAGGCGCTCCGGCGCCTCGTCCGGTCACGCGAGGTGTCGCCTGATCGCGCGGCCGAAGCAATCGAGGACCTGGTCCAGATCGACCTCCACCGGCACGCCCATTTGGATCTGGTTACGCGCGCCTGGAAACTGCGCGACAACATCACCGCGTACGACGCCGTCTACGTGGCCCTCGCAGAGGCACTCGGCGCCACTGTCGTGACCTGCGACGCTCCGCTCGGCCGCGCGCCCGGCCACCGGGCGCCGGTTGAGGTTGTCGATTGATCGCGGCGAATCGTGCGCAATCGTTCCGCTACACCGACGTGTCTTCCCAGCCGCGCACTGAATAGAGCAGCGGCTTGGTCCAGATGCTTTCCAGGCCTTCGAGAATGTCGGAGGCCCAGTTGAAGACGTTGCGGCCGGCGACGATCTTGCGCATGGTGCGCATGCGGCGCGCCTGTTCGTCAGGCTCCATCTCGATGGCCTGTTGCAGCGCGGCGGCGAACGCGCTGACGTCATAGGGATTGATGATCACGGCGTCTTCGAGTTCCTGCGCCGCACCGGCCAGCGCGCTCAACACCAGCACGCCCTGCTCATCGTCTCGCGCGGCGACGAATTCCTTCGCGACCAGGTTCATGCCGTCGTGCAGCGAGCTGACGATGCAGAAGTGCGCGAGGCGATAGAGGGCCACCAGGCTGAAGGCGCCGAGCGGGGTGGTGTAGTACGTCACCACCGGCGGGCGGCCGGGCATGGCATACCGGGCATTGAGCTCGGCGATCCGCTCACCGATCTCGGTTTCGATCGCCGCGTAGCTGTCGAGATCCGATCGTGACGGCACGCCGATCTGCACGAAGGTGACGCGGCCGCGCAAGTCGGGACGCTGAGACATTAACTCGTCGATGGCGCTCAACCGCTCGGGAATGCCTTTGGTGTAGTCGAGGCGGTCCACGCCAAGGCCGATAATCTCCGCGCGCAGGCCAAGCAGTTCGACCAGGCGCTCCTGCTCTTTCGCCAACTTCGCGTCGGCCGCGAAGCCCTGGATGCGGTCGTAGTCCACGCCGATCGGCACCGACACCACGGTCGTGGTGCGCCCGTTCAGGCGCACGCGCGAGGACTCGAGCTCCACTTCGGCGTCGAGCTCTTCCTCGGCGGCCAGCAGGAAGTTGCGGCGGTCGCGCTCGACCTGGAAGGCGAGCAGATCGTTGGCCAGCAGGCCCGCGACCAACTCGCGCCGCCACGGGCAGATGCGCAGCCGGTCGGGATACGGCCACGGGATGTGCCAGAACAGCGCCGTCCGGGTCTCGGGCCGCAACTTCCGCAAGGCCGGCGCGACCAGCGCCAGGTGGTAGTCCTGGATGAACACCGGCGATTCCGTGGGCCCGAGCTCCGAATCGATCGCCTTCGCAAAGCGCGTATTGATGTCCTGGTAGGCCTCCCAGTCTTCGCTGCGGAACTTCGGCCGCACGTCAACGACGTGGCAGAGCGGCCACAGGCCCTCATTGGCGAAGCCGCCGTAGTACTGCGAGAACGCCGGCTCTTCGAGCCACAAGCGGCGCAGCGTGTACGACGGATTCTCCGGAGGGACCGCGACCTTGTCGGACGCGTCCACCACCTGCCGATCCGCAGAGCCCCCGCCATGGGCAATCCACACGCCGCCGCGCTCGCGCATCAACGCGTCCAGGGCCACGGCCACGCCGCCGGTCGCGGAACTGACCTTCACGCTGCCGTCGGGCGCCTGGTTGTGGATGTAGGGCTCGCGATTCGAGACCACCACCAATGGCCGCGGCAAGTGGGCGTCGAGTTCGCCGGCCTTGGTCAGGCCGCGCCGGAACAGCAGCGGCCCGATCAACTCGTGAATGGCGATCGAACCGACCAGCAGCAACTGCAGCTGATTGCCCCATCCAGGGAACTCGGCGGCAATCACCGCCGCGAAGCCCAGGGTGATGCCCGCCTGCGACACCAGTCCGGTCCAGGCGTACTTGCGGATGGGGTCTGGCAGACCCGAGACCTTTGCGCCGACGTTGGCGCCGATGCGGATGAAGCCGATCCGGACCGCCGACAGCGCGAGCGCCGCCACGCCGATGGCCGCCAGCGCGTCGAGGCGCAGCGAGGCGCCGACCGCCACAAAGAACACCACCAGCACTGGCGGCGCGCCGCGGCGCACCGCCGCGCGCAGCGTATCGCCCTGCGCCACGGCCAGGTTCTCGATCACGATGCCGGCCGCCACCGCCGCCAGCAGTGGCTGCAGTTGCTGGGTCGTCCCGACCTGGCTGAGCAAGGCGCAGACCGCGAGCAACACCAGCGTGATCTCGCGGCCGATGTAGCGCAGGTACAGCGCGAACATGACGCCGACGAGGACGCCGAACGCGACCGCGCCGCCAATCTCCCACGCGAGCCGCGCCAGCATCTCCGCCCCTTGCCAGCCGCCGCCGTCGAAGACGACCCGAGCCACCTGCATGGAGACGGCGAACACGACCAGCAGCACCAGATCGGCGAGCACGACCATGGCCAGCACCGTGTCGCTGAGACGGCCGCGGGCGCCCGAGTCGGCGACGACCGCGGCGGTCATGGTCGGCGAGAACGACACGACGATCACGGTGGTCAGGGCGAGCATGGCCAGCAGTTCGACACCCGACGCATAGGGAGCGACCGGCAACCACCGCCACACCAGCCAGCCGACCACCGCCAGGCCGGCCATGGCCACGGCCAGCGTCGTCAGCGTCATCCGCACGATCGCGCCAATGCGCGAGCCGAGCCGCTCGACGCTTAACGTCAGGCCGGCAATCAGCGCGATCAACGTCGTGGCGATGCCGGTGAAGACCTGCAGTTGCGCGGCCATCGGCGCCGTGATCAGGTTGCTGACGTAGGGCCCGACAATCACGCCGAACAGCAGGTAGCCGGTGAGCCGGGGCAGCTGGAACCGGCGCAGCGCCTCGCCGGTGACGAGCGCGCCCATCAGGGCAAAACCAAGCGCCAGCGGGGTCGCCGCGGCGGCGGAGGTGCGCTCACCGCCCAGTTCGCGAACGGCAACCATCGCCGCGATCGCCAGGGCGAGTGCTAACAGCGGCTTCATGCGCGTCTCCGCGTGCGCATGGCCACGGCCACCAGCTCTGAGCCGATGGTGCCCACGACCACCGCCGCCAGCGCCACCGAGGCATCGGTGCCAATCACGCTGACCGCGTTCAACGCGAAGGCCACGCCGAACACGCCTGGCGGCAGCAGTTGCACGCCGAGGTCGGCGGGCGCGTTGGCGCCGGCCACCCGCCGGGCCAGCGCGCTGCCGGCCAGTTGGGCGATGACGCGGATCAGCAGGTAGCCGGCGCCAAGGACCCAGGCGCCCGGCGACAGTTCGGCGCGCGCGCCGGCAAGCAGCAGCACCAGCACCAGCAGCGGATGCTGCACGAACAGCACATCGCGGCGCATGGTCTCGCGCGGTTGCCGGCCGGCCATCCGCCAGAACACGCCGGCCACCAGGCCGCCAAACAGCGCTGACAACGACAACGCGTCGGCGACACCGCCGACCAGCAGCAGCGCCGACACCGCGAATACGCGCTCCTCGGTCTCGGTCGACGCCTTGCTGAGCAGCAGCCACGCCGCGGCGGCCAGCATCACGGTAACGCCCGACGCCAACGTGACCAGCAACAGGGTTTCGGGGATGGTACCGACGCGGATCCAGGCGAGGGCCACCCCGCCGATCGCGATCGGCAGCAGCACGCCGAACTCCTGGATGCGGACGGCCGGCGGCCGCGGCTCCAGCGGATCGCCCGAGGGCAGTGTCAACGACGTCGCCGCGCAAATGCCCGCGACCATCACGACGGTCCAGAACGCGCGCGGCTCGAGCGGCCACGCCAGCAGCAAGAGCGCGGCGATCCCGCCCGACACGAGGAGCATGGTGACGAGCGAATGCAGCCCTGCCGCGACCCACAGCTGGCGCTCGCCGGGGCGGTGGTCGCCCAGGCCGAGGCCGACGAGGACGCCAAGCGCGGCGAGCGCGACCGGCACCACGGGATCGAGCAGCGGCATCGGCGGCGACAGCATGCTGATGCCGTGTGGACCAAGTCCGACGCCGAGCAGCAGCAGGACGGCGACCGGCGCGGACTTGCCCGACCACCCCAGAACCTGGCGCCAGCCTTGCGGCGGCGGACTGCCGGCCTCCGCCTCCAGGTCCGGGGCGGCCTCCTCGGGATAGTCGCGGAGGCCGAGCAGATCGAACGAATCGCCGCGGGATCGGTAGCTCATCGCGCGAGGGCTGCCACGAAGTGCGCGTTGCCGCGCGTCACGGCAATCAGCACGCGCTGTCCTTCGTTGGTGAGATTGAAGGCGCGCACCACCGCGGCGGGTGATGGGGCCTGGACGTCAGCAATCAGGGTGATCACATCGCCCACCACCAGTCCGGCCCGGTCGGCGGCCGAGCCGCGATCGACCCGCATTACTTCCGCTCCGGCTGTGGGCGACGCGCGCAGCGCGAGGCCAAGCAGCGGACTCGCAGGTGTGGGCGACGGCGCTGCGACCAGTTCGACCTCGCGCACTTCGCCGCCGCGCCGGACGCGCAGCGCAAGCGTCTCGCCCGCCGACAGCCGGGCCACCCGCACGCGCCAGTGCTGAACGGTCGGCAGCGTGACACCGCCGACTGACTCAATCACGTCGCCGACGCGCAACTGGCCATCGCCCGGGCCGGCGGCGTCAACCGCTGTCACCACGACGCCGGCGCCCGCCTGTGTCAACGCGGCGATCGGCGGCGTCAACGCCTGCACCTCGACACCGGCGAAACCGCCGGAGCCAGGCGGCACCGAGAGCAGCCGCTCGGCCTCGGCGAGCACCAACGTAATCGGCACGATCATCGCCTCGCCGTCGAGGGCCACGACCAGGCCGGCCAGTTCCGCGTCGGTGGTGAACAACAGCGTGCCCGGCACGAGCGGAGTGCCCGGCGGCGCCGTCCACACCTGGTCGGGCCAGAGCGGCGTCTCGATCGGCGTGAGGGACCCGACAAACACCGGGTACAGCGACACACTGTCGGCGTTCACGCGGGTCGCAAAGAAATAGCGCGGCTGCTGAAGACGTCGCGGGGTCCATGGCAAGGGCAGCGACATGGCGGCCGCGGCCATCGAGCTGGCGACGGCCAGGCCCGACGCGGAATCGTGTGCCAGCACCGTCACGTCCTTGCGCGATCCGGGCGGGACGTCCGGCGCCAGATGCGCGATGACGAAGTCGTCGCGCAGCTTGATCGCCACGCTTGAGGGGAAGGGGGCCGGCGGGTGCAGCCCGAGGAGCGACGGCTGCAGCCGCGACTGGATCTGCGCGACTTGTCCGGCCAGATCGTCATAGCGCGGCGGGCTGCCGAGCTGACTGAACACGGCCGGGATCGGGTTGGGCGCATCGGGCAGGCCCTGGAACCTGACGCGCGCCAGCAACCACAGCACCGCGATCGCGACGGCGGCGGCGGTCAGCAGCAGTCGTGTCTCTCGCGATACCTTGGGCCGATACGGACGTGCTGGCTGCATCTTGTGGCTATCTCGTCAGTAGTGCATTGCGATCTCCAATTGTAGGCGGTGGCTGAACAATCTACGGCAGAAGATCCAGCCTTTTGTTGACAGAACCCGCACCGGCAATTTACCGTGGTGTGGATGGGTCGGCTCTCTCCTCCACCGGCGTTCAAGAATCTCGGCCGCGGCGTCTTCTGATCTTCCCGCCTCTGCGCTAGTCGCTCGCGCTTTTTCTCCAGCTCTACCAATCAATTCGGAGGTTCCATGCCAACCGCGCCAGGCGCGTGGTGGGATATGCCCACCATTGTTGTTGTCGTCGCGATGCTCGCCGTGATCGCGATCGCCCACGTGTCGCTGCGGTGGTTCGTCCGCCGCCAGCAGCAGCGTCGTCCTGACCCGGAGCAGCCCTGGCTACCCGACGAGTTTCGCGTGCGGCGATGGTTGATGCGGGGCTTGAGCGAAATTCTGCCGCCGGCCGCCTTGCTGATCTGGGTGCACGGCCTGTCGACGGCCGCCGCGCTGCTGTTCAGCCAGATGATACCAACCCGGGCTGAGCCGGCGCTGCTCGGCCTGCGCTGGGTTTACGGGGCCGGCGTGGTCGTCGGCATCTTCTGGCTGCTGTCGCGCATCGGCCGCACCCTCGAGGCCTTCCTGGTGTCGCTCGCGACTCGCGCGGAAACCTCCTGGGACGATGTCGTGCTGCCGCTCGCCGGCAAGACCATCCGCTGGACGCTGCCCTTGCTGGCCGTGATCCTCGGTGCACCGGCGCTCTCGGTGTCGCCGGCGCTGGCCGAGGTTGTCGGCAACGCCACCAGCCTGCTGCTGATCGGCGTCGTCGCGTTCATCATGTTCCAGGTGGTCGAGGCAGCCGCCGCGGTCGTGCAGAAGCCGCATCGTCTCGAGGTCAGCGACAACCTGCACGCGCGCGCCATCCAGACCCAGGTTGTCGTCCTGAAGAAAGTGGCGGTGACCGCCATCGGCATCTTCACCCTCGCCTCGATGCTGATGGTCTTCGACTCGGTGCGCCAGTTCGGGGCGAGCATCCTGGCCTCGGCCGGCATCGCCGGCATGGTCGTCGGCTTCGCCGCGCAGCGCAGCATCGCGACGATGCTGGCCGGCTTCCAGATCGCCTTGACCCAGCCCATTCGCATGGACGATGTGCTGATTGTCGACAACGAGTGGGGCCGCGTCGAAGACATCACGCTGACCTACGTGGTGCTGCGGATCTGGGACCAGCGCGCGCTGGTGGTGCCGATCAACCATTTCATCGAGCAGCCGTTCCAGAACTGGACCCGCGCCACCGCCGACATCATCGGCAGCGTGTTCCTGCACGTGGACTACACGGTGCCGGTCCACGCGCTGCGGGGTGAACTGACGCGGATCCTCGGCGCCTCGCCCGACTGGGACGGCAAGGTCAACGCGCTGCAGGTCACCGACGCGAAGGAGCACACGCTGGAACTGCGCGCGCTGGCCAGCGCCGCCGACGCTTCGAAGGCCTGGGACCTGCGCTGCGAGGTGCGCGAGAAGCTGGTGGCCTTCATCCAGCAGAACTATCCCGCCAGCCTGCCTCGCCTGCGCGCGTCGTTCGCGGCCTTGTCGTCGCCGAGGACCACCATGGCGCAGGCCGAAGAGGTGTTTACGTGACCGTCGCTGCCCACGACATTGGCGCCCGCTTGCGCCACGCGCGCGAGCAACGGGGACTGACCCTGCGCGATCTGGCCAACCGCACCAAGCTCACGATCGTCACGCTGCGCGCGATTGAGCGCAACGATTTCGGCGCCCTGCCCGGTGGCTTGTATCCCAAGGCCTACATTCGCATGCTTGCCGTCGAACTCGGCGTGGACGCCAGCGAGCTGGTGGGCGCGTACGTCGAACAATTCGAGACGGAGGCCGTGCCTGAGCCGCCGCCGTCCCAGGGCATGCTCGCCGCGTTGTGCGACCGCTGGCTGGCCGCGCACCCGGCCTGGCTGGGGGGCCGTCGTAAGGGCACGGTTCCGCCGTAACGGGTTATTCCTCCTCATCCGTAGCGGCAAAGCCAGCACGCCTCTTGCATGGAGTCCGGCATGCCGAATCCACAACCGACCCGGTGGCTCGCGCAAGTCCCCGATCAACCGAATGACTTGCCCACGCCTGATACCGACGACCCAACGACCGAGGTGCCGGCGACGCCGCCAACAGAGCCGGAGCCTGTGCCGATCGAGGATCCGCGTCCCGACACGCAGCCACCCGGGCCGTATGTCGTGTGACCGCTGATCCCGATCAGGATGAGAAATCCCCAAAAGGAGTAGCCATGGTTCGCAGTATCAGGAATCTGCAGAAGTTCGAGATCGCCGCCACCGACGGCCCCATCGGCTCGGTGGCCGATGTTCTCTTCGACGATGACCGATGGGTCGTCCGTTACCTCGTGGTTGACATCGGCAGCTGGCTGCCGGGACGGCGTGTGCTGATCTCGCCAAACGCGGTCGTGCAGACCGAGTGGGACGCGCAGCGGCTGGCGCTGTCGATCTCGCGTGACCAGGTCGAGCGCAGTCCCCATGTCGACACCCACAAGCCGGTCTCGCGCCAGCATGAGGTGGACCATCTGAACTACTACGGCTACCCCCACTACTGGGTCAGTCCCGAGGTGTGGGCGCCGGCCGCCATCCCGCCGGCCACCCCGGCCGACCCCGGGACCCCGGACGATCCGCACCTGCGCAGCGCCGAGGAGATGTTCGGCTATGCGATTCGCGCCACTGACGGTGAACTCGGCCATGTCGATGACCTGCTGCTCGAGGACGTGAGCTGGGCGGTTCGCTATCTGGTCGTCGATACCAGCAACTGGTGGTTTGGCCGGCACGTCTTGATGGCGCCCGAATGGATCGCAGACATCAACTGGCCCGAGCGCCACGTCGCAGTGGACCTGACGCGCGCGGCGGTCAAGGAGTCGCCGCCGTACGATCGCGCCGAGCATACCGACCGGCAGTGGGAAGCCGCCTACTACGAGCGGCTGGGACGGCCGGGGTACTGGCTGACGTCGAACCAGGCGCGCAAGATCAAGCGCGCCCAGGAGTATTTAAGACCGCCGACGCGTTGAAGGCCAGCAACCGGCCCGTTCGTATATGACGGACCACCACGGCCTCGATGGCCGTCACACCGTCCACACACACCACCTCGGCGCCGGTGAGAACCATGAGCTGGCGCGGGGCCAGTCGTCCCGCGCGGCGGATCGTCTGACGAAGCCGCCGCGCGAGATCCAACCGTTCCAATCGAATCACCACCAGCACTCGCAAGCCGCGGCCAATGGCGTCGAGCGTCGCGGCCGTCGCCGCGGCGTTCCCGCCGACGATCACGACGTCCACCGACCGCGTCATCGCGGCGGGCCTGCCAGGGTGGCGCCATTCACGATGGTCGGCCCGGTCAGTGAGTGAAGAAACGCTTCGAGTTGCTTGAGTTCCCGGGCTTTCAGGCGCAGTGGCTGAAGCTCGGAGTGCCCGGCCGGTGCCGCCGGCGCGCGATTGTAGTGATCGAGCACCTGCGCCAGCGTGGCGAACTGGCCCGCGTTCATGTAGGGCGCCCGCCCAGCGACATTGCGGAGCGTCGGCACCTTGTAGGCGCGCTGCAGCCGATGGTCGTTGGTGATCAGGAACTCGAGTTCTGAACAACTCCCGCTTGCATCGCTCCAGCGGCTGCGGCAGTTGAACTCGTCGTTCAGCACCGCGGCGGTGCCGGTGAAGCGGCCATCGTCGAACGGCACCCCGGCACGCCGGGGAACGCCGGTGTTGTGGAACTCGTGGTTGGTCAGCAGAGGCCCGTTATGGCACTGGGTGCAGTTGCCCTTGCCGATGAACAGCCTGAGCCCGGCAACCTCGTCGTCGGTCAGAATGCCGTCGGTCCGGGTGCGATTCCCGATCGCGTCAACATAGCGATCGAACCGCGAGGGCCCAAACTCGATTCGCCGTTCATACGCCGCGATGGCCTTTCCGATGTTGACGAACACCCCGGTGACTGCGTCTGGCCCCGAAGCGAGGTCCGGCAGCGGGCCGAACAGGTCCTCGTACTCCGCGCGGTAGTGATCGACGACCACGCGCGCGTACTGGGCGCGCGTGCCGCCGTGTTCGACCGGGCTCTCGAGCGGCCCCAGGGCCTGCGCCCACAAGCTGTCCTTGCGTCCATCCCAGAACAGGAACGGCGCCCGCGAGGTCGCCGCGATCGGCATCGTCCGCCGATCGGTGACGCCGACGCCTCGCGCCAGGGCGATGCCATCCTGGAAGTCGCGATCCGGTTGATGGCAGGTGCCACAGGCCACCTGGCCATCAGCGCTCAGGCGCGTGTCGAAGAACAGGCGCTCGCCGAGCCGTGCGGCGCGCGGGTCGTCCGCGACCCGGTTGGTCGGATCGGCCGGGACCGCTTCGAGCGCGCCGAGCGAGAGGGAGCGCAACTCGTCCAGCTGCGCCGGGGTCCACCCACCAGCAGCGGCCACGGTGACGCCGAGCAGCATGAGCGTGCCCACGATGAAGCGATTGGCAGCGTGGCGCATCACAGGCTCAAGTTGAAGGTGACAGTGTCAGCGCCACGCTCGGAGGTGATCGTGACCTTGAGCTCCCACCAGCCGCCCATGTTGAAGCGCACGCCCTCGACCTCATAGGCGCCGGCGCCAATGACTCGAGTCATTCGGGGCCGCGTCGGCAAGCCATGGCCGTGTTCGGGCATGCCGCCGTCAATGGCCAGGGAGGCGCCTTCGACGGCGCGGCCGTCGGCGTCCACGATGCCCACGCGCACCGTCTGCATGCGGCGCGTGCGCAGCGCGGTCGCGGTCTCGAGCGTGGCGACGTAGAGGCGATTGGCGGAGGCCCGCGGTCCGAGGCCAAACTCGGTCGCGGCAGGACGCTTCGCGCCCGTCCCGTGCAGCAGCCTCATGGCGGATCCGCACGCCGTGGTGCCGACCAATGCGGCCATAATCACCGCGACCAACGCGATCCGCCGCCCGCGAGACTGGTCGTTGCGCTGCAGGGTCTTCATCAGGTGCTTCAGCTGAGGGTGGTCCGAATTAAGCTGTAGGGTCGTCATCAGAGGCTCCAGTCATGCGGCCGGCGGGTATCGCCGGCAACGATGCTCAAGATAGCGACCACGACCCGTTGACCGATTGAACCAGGAGGCCGAAGTTCTTGAATAAACCTGCTGCCGCGACAAACGATCGCGAGACCCGTTGGGCCGAAACGGCGCATTGGTACCTGTGGGACGGCGGCTTTCTCCTGGTCGGCCGCGGACAAGGGGTGGTGCCGCCGCATGCGCACCACGCGATTCAAGTCGGCATCGTCATTGACGGCGAGGTCGAGCTCCAGGACGAAAGCGGCAGCTGGCGCCGGGGCCGCGGCTTCATCGTCCGGGCCGATGCGGTGCATTCATACAAACCGAACGGGTCACTCGGCGCGATGATCTTTGTCGATCCGGAGTCGGCCGAAGGGGCGTGGCTCGGTGGTTCCCTGCGAGAGGCGATTACGCCGGTGCCCGAGGCGCGGCGGGATGCCTGCGTCCGCGAACTCAGGCGGCATCTCGACCAGCCGTTCGAGAGCATGGGCATTCCCGAGCTGATCAGGCACTGCGTGCAGGCGCTCTGTCCGGGTGTGCCGCCCAGCCGCCGGCTCGATGAGCGGGTCACCCGGGTGCTGGCCTCGATCCGCGGCTCGGACGAGCTGCGGATTTCGATCGACGATGCCGCGGCCATGGCGTTTCTCTCACCCAGCCGCTTCGCGCACCTGTTCAAGCAGCAGGTGGGGTTGCCGTTCAGGCGCTACATGCTCTGGCGCAAGTTGACCCGCGCCATGCTGGTCATTGGCCGCGGGGAGAACATCTCCACCGCGGCTCACGAGGCGGATTTTTCGGACGCCGCCCATCTCACGCGGACCTTCTACCAGATGGTCGGCCTCGCGCCGTCGCTGCTGATGCGCGGCCAGTTCTTCGAGATCGCCCCGCCTTTCGAAGTCCCGGACACCGGCTCGCCGAACCCGTAGCAGGTTTATTCAAGCAATTCGGCGCCACCGTTCAATCTTCCAATCCAGTCGCCCGGTAGTCTTCAGCAATGATGCTGATGCCCTATCTCATTGGAATCGTGTTGTCCCTCGGTGTGGCGATCCTGGCCAAAAGTGCCGGCTTCGACCGCGATCGCGCCTTCTATCCGAACGTCGTGATCGTGGTGGCCTCCTACTACGTGTTGTTCGCGGCGATCAGCGGATCACCGTCGGTGCTGTTGGTGGAGGTGCTGGTCATGGCGGGTTTCACGGCGGTCGCCGTGTGGGGCTTTCGGTCGAGTCCACGGCTCGTGGTGATGGCGTTGATCGGCCACGGCGTGTTTGACGTCTTTCACGCCGAATTGGTCACCAACCCAGGCATGCCGGCCTGGTGGCCGCCTTTCTGCATGGCATACGACGTCGGCGCCGGTGTGTTCATGGCCGCTCTCTCACGATCGCGGATGACCGGCGAGGTCCGGGCATGAAGACCACCGACCACGCCGGCGTGTTGATCCCGCCCCCGCTGCTGTTCCTGCTGCCGCTGATCGGTGCGCGGATGCTGAACTCACGGCGCCCGTGGCCGCTCGTCGACGGCGACGTGACGGCGCTCTGGCTTGCTGGTTTGGTGGTCGTCCTGGCCGGAGTCGCCGTCGGCCTCGCCGGCGTCGCTGCCTTCAGAGAAGCCCGGACGACCGTGCTGCCGGCCGGACGGCCCACCACGGCGATCGTGCAACAAGGACCGTATCGCTTCACCCGCAACCCCATGTACCTGGCGATGGCCTTCGCCTACACCGGGCTCGCCCTGTTGCTGAATACCATGTGGGCGCTGGTGCTGTTCCCGCTGGTCCTTGCGGTGATCGATCGTGCGGTGATCCGTCGCGAAGAGCGCTACCTGGCGGCCAAGTTTGGACGGCCGTACGGTGAATACTGCGCGCGCGTTCGCCGCTGGCTGTGAGCTCAGCGGTGTCGAGCGCGGGTACGGCTATCGACTGAACATACTTCATGGCAGCGGGCGCGAAGCCATTGATGCACGGGGTCAGCTTGCAGTCGCGGATGCCACAGCATTGAGACAGTGAACGGCGGCATGGCGAACGGAAGGGCGAAGGTCCACATCCCCGACCGCAGGGTGCCCGTGTGCCGCTCGGGGACGGTCGCAATCAGATCGGTGTCTCGCGCGAGCGCCAGGGCAGTTCCGAAACCGCTCACGGTCGTGGCGATCCGGCGCTCAATCCGCAGTGGCGCCAGCACTTCATCGACACGAGTCTGGCCAAAGCCGCTGCGGGCAATCAGGATGTGCTCGCCGGCCGCATACCGGGCGGCCGTGACCCTGCCTCTCGACAGGGGATGCCCCTTGCGCCCGACCCCGACGTATCGATCGCGAAACAGCGCCGATTCGCGGAGTTCCGGGCTGGTGTCCTGATCGACGACCGCGGTCTCGAGGTCGACCGTTCCATCGCGGAGCGCGGCGCTGTCTCGCGTCAGTTTCGCCACGAAGTGGAGTTGGACCCCGGGCGCCTCGCGCGCGAGCCGCGCAATCAGTTGGGCGCCGAAATTCTCGACAAAGCCCTCGCGGGATCGAATCGTAAATGTCCGCGCGACCCTCGCGAGGTCTGGCGCCTTGGCCGGGCGCAGTAGCACCTCGGCCTCCTGGACGGCCGCCCCAACGCGTTCTTTTAGCTCGAGGGCCCGCGGTGTCGGCACCAGCCCGCGGCCGGCCCTGACCAACAGCGGGTCACCGGTCGCCTCGCGGACGCGCGCCAACGCGCGGCTCATCGCCGAGGGACTCAATCGAAGACGCTCGGCGGCCCGCACGACGCTGCCTTCATTCAAGACCACGTTCAGGATCACCAGCAGGTTGAGGTCGGGCGTGGACATGCGGGGACGATGACACGACTGAGACGTGGCGTCAAACGCACTAATACAGTGCAAACGCTGCGTCTTCCGCCATGCGTCAACCGCGGTTACCGTGACCGCATGTCTGTGCCCATTGCATTGGTAGGCCACGCCGAGTCGGCAACACGACCATCCGCTCGATGGATTCTGGCCGGGCTGTCACTGGTGATGCTGCTGCCGTCGCTCGATACCAGCATCGCCAACGCCGGCCTGCCAGTGCTGGCCCGGGCATTTGGCGCCGCCTTCCAGCACGTGCAATGGATCGTGTTGTCGTGCTTGCTCGCCATCACGACCGTGATTGTCTCCGCCGGCCGGCTGGGCGACCTGATCGGCCGGCGCACGCTGCTGCTCGCCGCGATCATGGTGTTTACGCTGGCCTCGCTGCTGTGCGGCGTGGCGTCGTCGCTGTGGATGCTGCTCGCGGCCAGGACGGCACAAGGCATTGGCGCGGCAGGCATGATGGCCATGGCCATTGCGCTGGTCGGAGACGCCGTTCCCGCTGACAACACGGGCCGGGCGATGGGGCTGCTCGGCTCGATGTCGGCGATCGGCACGGCCCTGGGGCCGTCACTCGGCGGCATCTTGATGGCCGGCCTGGGATGGCCGTCGATCTTCCTGATCAACGTGCCGCTCGGCATTGCGGCCTTTGAACTGGTGCGCCGTCACGTGGGCCCCGATCTTCGCCGCCTGCCGCCGGTGGAGGCCCGCTTTGATGTCGCCGGCACCGCGCTGCTCGCAGTCGCACTCGGTGCCTATGCGCTGGCGGCCACGCTGAAACTGGCGTCGTCCGGCGCAGTCAACGCGGGGTTGGCCGGGCTGTCGCTGGTGGCCGGAACCGCGTTCTACGTGGTCGAACAGCGAACCCCGTTCCCGATTGTCCGACTGGCGATCCTGCGCGACCCCATCATCGGCCGGGGCCTCGCCATGAGCGCGCTGGTCTCGATGGTGATGATGACGACGCTCGTGGTCGGTCCCTTTTATCTGTCCCGAGTTCTCGGATTGAGCGGGATGGCCGCCGGGTTCGTGTTGTCGGCGGGGCCGGTGGTCGCCGCCCTGACCGGCGTGCCGGCCGGCCGGTTGGTTGACCGGATCGGCGCGCACCGCGTGACAGTGGGTGGCCTGATCGGGATTGCCGCCGGCGCGATTGGACTGGTGGTCGTGCCCTCGACACTGGGTATTGGCGGCTACGTCGGCCCAATCATCCTGATGACATCCAGCTACGCGTCGTTCCAGGCCGCAAACAATACCGCGATCATGGCCGGCGTTCGCGGTGATAATCGCGGCGTGGTGGCCGCCCTGCTGAGCCTGTCGCGCAATCTTGGCTTGATCAGCGGCGCCGCGGTCATGGCGGCGGTGTTTGCGAACAGCGTGGCTTCGAACGACCCGATGACTGCCGCACCGGCGGCGGTCGCCACCGGAATGCGGATGACTTTTGCGGTTGCCGCGGCGGCGATCGGTGTCGCGCTCGTGGCGGCGTCCCGCCGCCCCCCCAAACAGGCTCGCTGATGCAGCTCACGGACGGCAACACCGATCACGCGTTCAGGCAGTTCCGTCTCTCCAGGTTCGGGCTGGTGCTGGCCCTCATGGGCCTGGGCTTCATCACCCTCACCTTTATGCTGTCACTCTGGCTGGCCAGGCCTCCTTCAATCGCAGCAGCGTGGTGTTGCTGGTCGCGAGTGCCGCGTTCGCCACGCTCTGGCTGCTGCTGCGTGGCGCGCCGCGTTCCCGGCAATTCGTGCGCATCGTCGAGCTGTCAACGCTGTTCGTCGGCACGGCAGCATTTTCGGCGATGGCACTGGTACTGGACATGCTGGCCAATCCCGACATGGTGGTGCGCACGCTGCTCACCTTCATGCTGCTGGTGTACGCGGTCTACGTACCGTCCACGGCGAGGCAAACTTTTTTGGTCGCCGGCCTGATGACGGCACCGCTGCTCGGCAGCGTGTTTCTGGCGTTCAGCGCCTGGGACCCGGCCCTGCACGATCCGCCGGCCGCGCCGTGGCCCAAAGGGCAGGTCGGTGACATGGCCATTCCGGCGACACTGGTCACCGCCTTCATCTGGTCGATCGCGGTCGCCATGGCTGCCGGCTTTTCGCAGACGATCTACGGATTGCGCAAGGCCGTCAGCGATGTCCGCAAGCTGGGGCAGTACACGCTCAAGGAGAAACTCGGCTCCGGCGGCATGGGTGTCGTCTATCGCGCTTCGCATGCCATGCTGCGGCGCCCGACGGCGATCAAGCTGCTGCTGCCCGGCCGCACCAGCCCGGAAGCGTTGGCGCGCTTCGAGCGCGAGGTGCGCCGCACGGCCATGCTCACCCATCCCAATACGGTGACCGTGTTCGACTACGGCCAGACCACGGACGGAGTGTTCTATTACGCCATGGAGCTGCTGGAGGGCGCGTCACTCCAGGAGATCATCGAAATCGACGGTCCGCAACCGGCCGAGCGCGTCATCCACCTTCTGAGCAAGTGGCGGGGTCGCTCGCCGAAGCACATGGCGCCGGTCTGATTCATCGCGACATCAAGCCCGGCAACATCCTGGTGGTCGATCGTGGCGGCATCCCCGACCTCGTGAAGGTGGTCGACTTTTGGCTGGTCAAGGACGTGAGTGGCGACGCGGCCGCCGATGCCACGGTCTCGACGGCCGACGTGATCACTGGCACGCCGCACTACATGGCGCCCGAGACCATTACCGCGCCCGACGCGGTCGATGCACGGACGGACATTTACGCGCTTGGCGCGGTCGGTTACTGGCTGCTGACCGGCACCCACGTCTTTCGAGGCAAGGCGGTGATGGAGGTGCTGGCCCATCATCTGCACTCGACTCCAGAGTCACCCTCCGCCCGGCTGGGCGTCGCGGTCGACCGCGACCTGGAGAAGCTGCTGCTTGCCTGTCTCGCCAAGCGGCCGGAGGATCGTCCGCCGTCGGCGCAGGCTCTCCGGGACCAACTGCGCGCCTGCCAGGCCGCGCGGCGGTGGACGCATTCCCGCGCCGCGGAGTGGTGGCGGCTGCACCGCCATCAGTTGCGCACCGCGCAGTCGGCTGGGCAGGCTCCGAGGGACGTGAGTGTTTCGCCGCTGGTCGTCACGCGATCACATGGTCATGGATGAGCCGGGTGGTTTCGCTGGACATCCACATCACTCTATGCCACGTTCGGAATATGCCGTCACCAACGCCACTCCCAGGGCCAGGGCCAACCAACCCGAATCCACAACCGGGTCCCACCGCACCCATGCCGCCACCGGGTCCAACCAACCCAGTGCCGCCGCGACGCCGATCGGGCTCACCGTCGTCAGCCCCCGCGTTGTAGTGCCACCTGTGGAGCCCCCCGCCGGTTCCACCCGAGCGACAGGAGACAACATGGATCAACTCGCCCCTCGTCCGGTGCCTGCACCTGAACGAACACGCTCGGCACAGCTCAAGGTCTACGGCATCTGCGTTCTCGCCGGCTTGCTGATCGGGCTGATTCCAACGGGGGTCAGCCTGATCCAAACGCAGGGTGAGCGAGACGCGCTTCAGCAGCGGCTGCAGGTTGCCAACCTCGAGCTGAGCCTGTCGAGTGCGGCGGTGATGGCGCGCCACGGCGACTACGCCGCCGCCAGGGATGCCGCAAGCCGCTTCTTCTCCGAAGCCAGGCAGGCGGTTGACAGCGCCGATCAGACGCTGACGGCGGAACAGCGGACCTATCTGCAATCGGCCCTGGCCGAGCGCGATGCGCTGATTACCTTGTTGGCCCGCAGCGACCCGGCCGGCGCCGAACGGGCGACGACCATGTATGTCGCCCACCGCGCAGCGTTTCCGCGTTAGTCAGGACGCATGAACTTCGATCCGGCCCCCGCGATCGCCAGGGCGCAGGAGATCGTCAATGGCCTCTGGGTGGCGCTGCCAAGTGCCCTGGTTGGCCTGATCTTTTTCGCGCTGTTCTATCTCCTGTCGGCCGGGGCCAAAGTCGCCGTGGCCCGCGCTACGGAACGGCGGTGGCAGACCCATCGCGGCGCGGCCCTCGCGGTCGGACGCCTGGTGCAGGGCGTCCTGATCCTGATTGGTTTGCTGGTCGCGCTGTCGGTCGCCATTCCCACGTTCCGCCCCGGTGATGTCGTCCAGGTGCTCGGCATCGGCAGCGTGGCGATCGGGTTCGCGTTCCGGGACATCCTGCAGAATTTTCTCGCGGGCATCCTGCTGCTGGTCACGCAGCCGTTCCGGATCGGCGACCAGATCGTGGGCGGCGGACACGAGGGCACGGTCGAGGACATCCAGACGCGCGCCACGCTCATTCGCACCTACGACGGCCGGCGCGTCGTCATTCCCAACGCCGTCCTGTTCACGGGCACGGTCGTCATCAATACCGCATTCGATCGGCGCCGGCTGGAATATGACGTCGTGGTCGGCTATGGCGACGACGTCAACCGGGCCAAGGCCGTGCTGCTGACGACGCTCCGTGAGATCCCCGGCGTGTTGTCGGAGCCGGCGCCGGATGTGCTGCTCCTCGATTTCGCCGCGGCCGGGGTCAGCCTGCGGGTGCGCTGGTGGATCGCGCCGCCGCGCCGCGATGATGCCCTCGATGGCCGCGACCAGGTGCTGACGGCAATCCGGTTCGCGCTGGCGCGTGAAGGGATCGATTTACCATTCCCGACGCAGCAGGTCCTGTTCCACGATCAGACCGAGCCGACCGACGGTGATCGCGCCCGGCAACGTGAAGGGTGGCCGCCGGCGCCATCGGCGTGACCGCACTCGCGTCAGGCCCGCGAGGTCCCTCGGCGCGGACAGTCACATCGACCACCTATGGGGCGATCGGCGCCGGGATCGTGACGATGTTGTGGTTCTACGCGAGCGGCGTCGCCCTGCTGATTGGCGCTGAGCTCAATGCCGTGATCGAACAGGCGCGGCCCGCCGGCCGCGTCGAGCCCAATGGCCCAGCCGTGGCCAGTCCCAGCTAGTTCGGCAGAACCCCTGGCACCTGCCGCAGCAGCGGGCGCTGCGTCGCATACAACGCTGCCAGCCGTTCCGCAGCCGCCGGATCGCTCCGGGCCAACAGGGTGATGAGCTCGTCTCGGCCCGAGAGTGCCGCGCGAAGCCCGTCTTTCTGCTCAGGACCAAACATGGAATTCGGGTGGTCAACCTGGACTTGCAGATCGGCGTAGAAGCGGGTCATGGCGTCGCGCGCAGGCTCGTACTCTCCGCGCCCTGCCAGCAACGCCGCCGCGGCCAGCGAGTTCTCCAGCCTCACTACGTTGAGCTGCGCCTGCAGAGCCCGCGTTTCGGACAACTGCATCCGCGCCTGCAGCCACATGGGAACGAACCCGATGAGAAACGCCACTGCCAGCGCGGCGAGGTAGAGCGAGGCGCGGCGCAGGCGCGCCCCCTCTCGACCGCCTGGAACGGCTGCTGGGTTGACCGGCTTCGGAACCATCTTTACCTCCCGACGCCTCGAATGAGCCGGCGTCAACAACGGCCTGAAAAGCACCTTAGCTATGACGGGCGAATGAACCGCGCCGAGGCCGAGTCTGCCCACCACAAGACCGTTCCGTGAGCCGAACGAATCCCCGCCGCCGGATACAGGTGCGGATCGGAATCTGCCGCCAGGGCATGGCGCAAGGCACCGGCTTTCGCAGCCCCTGCCACCAGGACAAAAATGTTGGTCGAGTGGGACAGGGCGGGCAGGGTCAGCGTCAGGCGCAATTGGGGATCGGCATCGGTGTGTGCATCGACCACCCAGCGCTCCTGCTCCTCCACCGCCGGCGACCCGGCGAACACCGATGCCGTGTGTGCGTCTTCACCGATGCCGAGAATGTTCAAGTCGAAGGCCGGACCCACGCCGTCGCCGAAATGTTCTCTCAACGCTTTCTCGTACGCGGCCGCAGCAGCCGCGGCCGGCGACAGGTGCGTCGGCATGGGATGAATGTTCGAGGGAGGGCACGGCACATGATCCAGCAGCGTTTCACGAGCCATCCGGTAGTTGCTGTCGGCGTGATCGAGCGGCACATAGCGCTCATCGCCCCAGAAGAAGTGCACCTGCGCCCAGGGCACTCGCGCGCGAAACTGCGAGCCGAGCACACGATGGAATCCACGAGGCGTGTCACCCCCCGACAGCGCCACCGAACATCGTCCGCGAGCCGCGACGGCACACTCGATGATCTCAACTGCCGCGGCGGCGGCTTTCGCGCTGAGCTCGTCGACATCCGCCGCCACCCGCAACCTCCCTTCCGCCGGTAGTTGCCGCACCAGCTGTTCAACAATCGCGTCGGGGGTGGCCGAGGCATCGATCACGATCGCGTTTGATGGTTCCTCCAGGGCGTCGAACTGGCTGGCCAGCATGTCGGCCTTCATGACATGCGCGGTGCGCTGCTGCAATCGCGAACGAAACAAGGCCTCCGAGCCTTTCAAGTGGACCCAGGTGAGCGCCACGCCGCGCTCGAGTGTCTGCCGGTACTCCTGCTTCAGCGCGGAACACGCAATTACCAGATCCACGCCTCGCCGAGCGGCGTCAGTGATGCGCGCATGAATTTCGGATAGCCACGGCCGGCGGTCCTCGTCGGTCAACGGAATGCCGCGGCTCATCTTGTCGATACTGGCTGGGGAATGCAGCGTGTCGCCTTCAAGAAACGGCCAGCCCATCTGCCGGGCGAGCCTCGTTCCAATCGTCGACTTGCCCGAACCCGATACGCCGACGAGGATCACGATCAATGGGTCAACCGCCATGCACGAACTATCGGCCGCTTCATCATCGACCTTGCAGCAAGATCGGTTCCAGCACCAGCTGATCGGGCTGCGCGGAACCTCTTTTGCATAAAAGAACTGCAACACAGTATTGGAGGCCTCATGAAGACGTGGCACGGCACAGCTGTTCTATCGGCGTGGCTCATCGGAACCGCCTGCGCCACCAATCCCGTCACCGGCGCGCGCCAACTCTCGCTGGTGTCGGAAGCACAAGAGGTCGCGATGGGCCGGGCGGCCGCGGTCGAGGTTCGCCAGACCATTGGTCTCGTGGATGACCGGGCATTGCAGAACTACGTGTCCGCCACCGGTCTCTCGCTGGCGCGCACCTCCGAGCGGCCAGAGCTGCCGTGGTCCTTCGAGGTCGTGGATGACCCGACGCCGAACGCCTTCGCCCTGCCCGGGGGATTCATCTTCGTGACCAGGGGCATGCTCAACCTGATGGACTCGCAAGCCGAGCTGGCTTCCGTGCTCGGGCACGAGATCGGCCACGTCACGGCACGCCACTCGGTCAGCGCGATCTCGCGCCAGCAGTTGGCGCAGCTCGGGCTCGGGCTCGGCGGCATCTTCTTTCCGGAAGTGCAGCCCTTCGGCGAGGCGATCGGCGCCGGGCTGGGATTGCTCTTCCTCAAGCATGGCCGCGATGCCGAGCGACAGGCGGACGAACTGGCGGTGCAGTACGCCGGTGGGCTGAATTACGACGTGCGGGAAACCATCGACGTCTTCGAATCGCTCAGCCGCGCCGGCGGCGATCAGCGCAGCGCGCTGCCGGCCTGGTTGAGCACCCACCCGGCACCCGCGGACCGCATCGAGGCCCTGAGGCAGCACATCGCCACCCCCGGGGTTCGCACCGGCGCCATCGTCGATCGCGGCGAGTACCTTCGCCAGATCGATGGGTTGGTCTACGGCCACAACCCGCGGCAGGGCTTCTTCCGTGATCAGGTGTTCTACCATCCCGACCTGCGATTCCGTTTCTCGTTGCCGGCCGGTTGGCAGGGGAACAATCTCACGCACGCCGTGGAAGCGATCAGCCCCGGCCGTGATGCGGCCATGGTGTTGACGCTGTCGCCCGCGCCTGGTCCCGCCGCGGCGGCACGGCAGCTGGCCGCGCAGCAGAACGTGCGCATGCTGCAATCCTCCGACGAGCGCGTGAATGGGCTGCCGTCGGTGGTCAGCGTGTTCGACGCCGCCACCGAGGGCGGCGTGGTCCGCGGCATCGCCGCCCACATCGAACTGGGCGGCCGCGTCTACGAACTGATTGGCTACGCGCCGGTGGACCGTTTTGGCGCCAATGGGCCGGCGATCGAGCGTGCCCTCAAGAGCTTCGCGCCGCTCACCGATCGCGCCATGCTCTCGATCCAGCCACGTCGCATCGAGATCGTGACTCTCCGCCGGGCGATGACGGTGGCGGAGTTCGCGCGCGAACACGACTCGCCGATTCCCGTCGAGGAGTTGGCACTGATCAACCAGGCGGACGGCACCAATACGGTGCTGGCCGCCGGTTCCCAGGCGAAGCGAGTCGTCGGTCCGCGCCAGTAGACAGGGCGTTCGAGGATGGTTAGCTCCGATCAGTGCGAGCCGGCCGTGCCAGGACAATCGCCAGGATGGCCGCACCGACGATCGCGCTGACCACCGACCCGGCGAGAGTGCCGACCTTGCCGGCCGTCTCGAGCGCGGCATACTGGCCGACCGGGAACGAGAGCGTATTGAGGAACAGGGCCATGGTGAAGCCAATGCCCGCCAGGCACGCGCCGCCCGCGAGCATGCCCCAGGTCACCCCCTCGGGCAGGTCGGTCACGCGGAGGCGAATCGCGAGCGCGCAGAGCAGGAGAATGCCGACCGGTTTCCCGACGGCCAGCGCGACGGCGACGGCCACCGCGACCGGTTCACCCAGGCTCGACGGGGTGAGCGTGACGCCGGCGTTGGCGAGCGCGAACAGCGGCATGATCACGAACGCGACCCAGGGATGCAGGCCGTGTTCGAGGCGGTGCAGGGGTGAGACCGACTCGCGCGCCGCGAACCCCGTCGTTCCGGCGATTGCGGCGTCGGCGTGGGGCTCTTCCCCGCCGACCGCGCGTTGCCAGCTCGCCTGCAAGACGTCCGCGAACGTCTCGGCACCGACCCAGGCATGCGCCGGTGTCAGCAAGCCGAGCAGTACCCCCGCAACCGTGGGGTGGACGCCCGACTGCAGGAACGCGAGCCAGATGAACGCGCCGAGCACCACGTAGACACCCACCGCGCGGACGCCAATGCGCTGGAACGCCACGATCCCCGCAAACGCGATTGCCGCGGCGCCCAGCCAGCTCCAGGCAATCGCCTCGGTGAACACAAAGGCGATGATCAGCACGGCCACCAGGTCATCGACGATGGCCAGCGATAACAACAGGATCTTCAATCCGAGCGGCACCCGTTGTCCGAACAGGGCGAGAAACCCGACGACGAACGCGATGTCGGTGGCCATCGGGATCGCCCAGCCGCGCTGCCCCGGTTCGCCCCACTGCAGCGCGAGATAGATGACGGCCGGCAGCATGACGCCACCCAGGGCGGCGAAGACCGGCAGCAGCGCCTTGCGCGGGTCACGCAGTTCCCCGTGGACCAGTTCGCGCTTCAACTCCAGCCCAACCACGAAGAAGAACAGGGTCATCAGGCCGTCGTTGACGATCAGGTGACCGACGTCTCCCGACACCGTGAAGGACCCGAGCGCCAGCGACACGGGGGTCTTCCACACCCCGGCGAACCACCCGGCGAGCGGCGAGTTCGCCAGCGCGAGGGCCACGACGGTACAGAGCAGCAGCACGATGCCGCTCGCCGATTGAATGTGCATGAACCGCGACAGCGGCGCCAGCCAGCGATCAACTGAGGCCTCCGGAAGGGAGAGCGAAGGGTCCGATGGCGAAGCGTTCAGAGCAATCCTCCTGGTCTCGCGACCACGGGGATGGCGGCCCGACCATCCGTTTCCTGCGGCGAACGAGGCCGCACCCTGGTGAAGTGGCCTTCAGTATATTGAAGAATCGGGTTTCGCGGCCAGCGTCGTCACGCTCCCGCCGACTTACCGCAGCCGCGGCACTCGGGCCAGCAGTCCGTCCTGTTTCATCACCGCCTCGATCTCCTGCGGCGTGCTGGCGAGCTCGGCCGTGAAGTTCTCCATGCCGTCCTTCGTGATGACGATGGTGTCTTCCATCCTGACGTAGAGCTTCTCGTCGGGGATCCACATCATCGGGTCAACGGTGAAGATCATGCCCTCGCGAAACGGCTGCCCCCAGATCACGCCCGGATCGTGCACCGTCATACCCACGGGATGCTGCAAGTGGCCGCGAAACGTCAGCATTTCCTCGGCCGCCTTGCGGTGAGTGGCCTTCGCGAACTGGGTCCGGGCCAGCAACGGCTCCATGTCGCGGCGCGCCAGCACCAGCACCTCCTCCGGCGTCACCCCTGGCCTGATGTGGCGGAAGAACGCGGTCCGGTATTCGAGAATGAAGTCGGCCAGCGTGCGCTGCGCCTCGGTATGGGTGCCGCTCACCGGCCACATGCGGGTGACGTCGCTCGTGTAGTACCGCAGGTCGGGCGCGTAGTCCATCAGCACCATGTCGCCGGCCTGCAACCGATCGAGGTTGCGCGAGTAATGCCCCATCCAGGCGTTGGTGCCGCCGCCGGCGATCGGGTTGTAGCCCTCGAATCGCGCCCCGTTAGCCAGGAAGGTGAACCGCGCGGCGGCCGCCACCTGGTACTCGAACACGCCCGGACGTGTGCTCTTCATGGCCTCCAGCAGTCCCAGTCCTGCCAGCACCGAGGCCTGCCGGATGAGCGCGATCTCGCGCGGGCTCTTGATCATCCGGAGCGCGTCGAGAATCGGCGTCAGGTTGCGGCGTTCGAGCGATGGATACCGCTCGTCGAGCAGGCGCAGGAAGTGCGCCTCGCGCGACGGCCGCCCGTCCCACGGGTCGGCGGCGACGCCGGCCTGGTGGCCGAGCACTTCGTCGCGGCTTTGTGCCTCTCCTTCCGCCGGGCTGAAAGGCACATACAGCACCGGGCGCGGCCCGCGCAGCATGGTGTTGAAGGTCTGGCGCGACAGCAACTCCACGGGCGCGACATCGTCCACGCCGGTGAGCCGCTTCACTTCGGCGTGGTCCTCGGCTGACCAGACGGCGCCGGTGCTGCGTTCAAGCGCCTCGTTGCGATGCGACAGGTAGAGGATGGTGCGGCGCGTCCGGCCGTCGAGCACGAGATACGCGTGCGGGCTCTCGAGCCCGCTCAGGTAGTAGAACTCGTTGGACTGACGGAAGACCTTGAAGCCGTCCACCCCGGGCGCGCCCTGGATGAGGGCGATCGCCTGCGGGCCGATGGCGTCGAAGACCTGGTTGCGCCGGGCGACGAACTCGCCAGCGGGAAAGTCGTCCTGGAACGGCGCGACGCCCTGGCCGTGCAGCAGCACGGCCGACGCCAGCAGAAGCGCGGTCAGAACGGCAATTCGAGTGTTCGGCGCGACGGCCGATCGACGTGGTCCGGGTTGGTTCATGGGCGTTTCCTCAGCTTGAATACCTGCATGGTATCGAGTTCGCCGCCTCGCTCCACTAGAATTGCAGGACATCGGCAACTGCCGCCGCCACGGCGCAGGCCCAGGGAGAAGACATGTATTCAGATCGCCGCGCGTTCTTGAAGTCCACGGCTGCCGGGGTGGTCTCGGCCACCGCCGCGACGCTCGCGTCCACGGCGCCCATGGCAGCGCAGGCCGGATCGGCGCGAACGGGCGCTTTCGAGATGCCGCGCAACATGACGCTGCTGAATATGCGCACCGCCGCCGGGCCCCGGCTCGGCGTGAAGCTGCCCAAGGGCATTCTCGATGTGGCGGCAGCCGCCACGCGGTTCAAGCTGCCGGCGCCGGTGGACACGGACGACCTGCTGCAGAACGGCAAGGGCGGCATGCTGGCGACGCTGGTGGCGGCGGCGGCCGATGGTCCGGCCGGGCTCTATCTTCAAGAGACTGCCGTGCAGCATGCGCCGCTCGTCACGCGTCCCGAAAAGATCATCATGATGGGGTTCAACTACCGGCGGCATGCCGCCGAGACCGGCACGCCCATCCCCGTCAATCCGACGCTGTTCAACAAGTTCAACAACACCCTGAACCATCACGGCGGCACGATTGCGCTGCCCGCGGCGGCGAACCAGTTCGACCACGAGATCGAGCTGGTGATCGTCTTCGGGCGCGAGTGCCGCAACGTGTCGGAGGCCGACGCGCTCAACTTCGTGGCCGGCTACTGCACCGGCAACGACTTCTCGGCGCGCGACCTGCAATACCTCACGTCGCAGTTCATGATCGGCAAGACCTTCGACGGGTTCGCGCCGCTTGGGCCGCACCTGGTGACCAGTGACCTCGTGGGCGATCCCAACAACCTGCGGCTCGAATGCCGCATCAACGGCGAGCAGCGGCAGGACTGGAACACCAACGACATGATCTTCAACTGCCGGCAGTTGATCAGCTTCGCGTCGCGGATGATGACCATCAAGCCGGGCGACATCCTGTTTACCGGCACGCCGCACGGCGTGATCTTCGGCAAGCCAAAGGGCGAGCAGGTGTGGCTCAAGCCCGGCGACCGCGTCGTCTGCAGCGTGGAGAAACTGGGCGAGCTGGCGTTCAGCCTTACCTGAGACCGGGGTTTGGGGCTTGGGGCTTGGGAGACCCGAACTGCCAAGGTCTTCATGACCAACCGCAGCCAAGCTGTGCGCTTGCCGAAGGACTTCCAATTCGCCACGGATGAGGTGCTGATCCGCAAGGAGGGCGAAGACGTCATTCTCTCGCCCCGCCCCCGCGACTGGAAATCGTACCTGGAGACGGCTCCGGCGGCGTCCGACGCGTTCATGGCCGATGGCTCACGTTGGTGACGAACAATACCGCCCAGTTCGCGCGGGTGCGCAACCTCGAGATTGAGAACTGGATGATCCCGCCGCGCCGAAAGAAGTAGGTTCACGAATGGCGGACAGCAGCGCGCGGCGGCCCTGGAAGCGCGAGAACCCCACACGCGCTTCAGGTGAACCTTCCGCAAAGATGACCCAGGCGGAAGTGGCTGAAGCGCGGACCCGCGCGGCCCTGGCCGGCCGGCGCTACCCGAATTTGATCGACAACATGGCCGTCGTCCGGAAACGGAAGGCCGCGAAACCGGACGGGTAGGGCCTCACGGCATCGCGTGGGCCAGCACGTGACCCGCGATCGCCTGCTGGATGGCGGCTTGCTCGACGGCCAGCACGAGGTGGCCGCCCCTGGCAAAACTGACCAGCCGCGCGCCCGGAATGGTGGCAGCCGCGAACTCGGCGTTGCGATAGAGCTGCAAGGTGTCGTCCCTGGCATGCAGAATCAGCGTCGGCGCCCGGATCGCCGCGATCCGTCCGTTCGGCATCGCCGCCGTGTTGTCGAACCGCACGCCGGCCGCGCGCCGTGACACGGGATTCATGCCATCGATCACCTCATCCGCCAGCGCTCGCTGTGCGGCGGTCAGGTCACCGACCACCTCGTTGGTCACGCCCATCAAACCGAGGAACCAGCCGCGAAACGTCGTCGTGAACGCCCAATAGCGAAAGTCGCGCTGGAAGATCGCGGTCAGCGCGGCGCCCTGCCGGTTCGCCTGGGCCTGCGCTGGTTCTGCCGCCGACGCGACCCCTGCTGAGATCAAGGTCAGCGAGGTGACCCGCTCGGGGTGGAGCGCGGCGAACAGCAAGGCCGACGGCCCGCCATGCGAGAGCGCGACCACCGCCGCCCGCTCGATGCGCAGCCGGTCGAGCAGGTGCGCGTAGGCGTGGGCCTGGTCGTCGAAGGTTGCGCCGGCGTGAAACGTCGAACGCAGATAGCCAAAACGGGACGGCGCGATCCAATGGACCCCGTCCCCAAGCACGGCACGCACGATCAGCTCCCCTTGATCGTACCCGCCGCCGCTGCCATGCACGACCAGGACCGCAGGTCCGCTGCCACCCTCCGTGTATTCGATGTCGCCGTAGGGGGACGCGACGACCCTGCTCTTGCCTTCGATGCGATCGTAGGCGCGGCGCATGTCGCGAACATAGGCAGTCCACGCACCGGCGAACAGAAGGCCGCCCGCGACGGCGGTTCCAAGCAGCACCCGCTTCAGCATCTGCGTCCGTCTCATCTCACCACCGACCTGACACGTGGGTTGCAAGGAAGGTCAGAGCAGGTCCCGTGCCAGCAACGCGCAGCCGATAGTGACCGCGAACCAACCAGCGCAGTGGGTGATTCTCCAAACTTTGCGGAAAATGCCGCGCCCCGCCCATGCAGCGGACTCGAGCTGCCCGCGTGTGCGAGAGGAACGCTGCCCGCCGCATCGGCACACGACTTGCTGCATCCAAGGCAAGCAAAGACAAAGCAAGGAAAGAGGATCGTCATGAGACCCTTCGTCGTCGCGTCCGCCTCGGTGTTGTCGCTCTTGCTCATCTCCAGTCCCCTATTCGCGCAGCCACCTTGGACGGCCGAAGTGCGAGGCGGCGTGGAGTCGTTCACCACGCTCTCGTACTTTGCCATCGATGTGGGCATCGCGTTGAAGTTCTGACCAGGATGACGAGTGGGCTTGTCGGCAGCATCTCGGAGAAGATCCGCGTCAACATCAACGGCGTAGCCCAGGGAATGTTTGTCAAGAGCGCCGACGCGGGCCATCCCGTGCTGCTCTACCTGCACGGGGGCCTGCCGGACTATTTCCTGACGGAGCGCTATCCCACCGGGCTCGATGCGTACTTCACCGTCGCCTGGTGGGAGCAGCGCGGCTCAGGGCTCTCCTACCGTGCCGGCATGTCACCAGCGAGTGTGACCGCCGAGCAACTGGTCTCGGACACAGTTGAAGTGACCAACTACCTCCGCAAGCGTTTTGGCAAGGAGAAGATCTACCTGATGGGCCATTCCGGCGGGACCTTCCTCGGCATCCAGGTCGCCGCCAGGTTCCCGGACCTCTATCACGCTTACATCGCGGTCGCGCAGATCTCGAATCAGCTCGCGTCAGAGCGGCTGGCGTACGACTACATGCTCCAGCGGTTCAAGGACGACCGAAACTCGAGCATGGTGCGAAAGTTCGAGGCGGCGCCGGTGACGCTCGAGGACGGCGTGCCCCTGGGCTACCTTCGCGTGCGAGACGAGGCGATGCACCGGCTCGGTGTCGGCACGATGCGGGAGATGCGGTCGGTCGTCTCCGGCCTGTTCTTCCCGTCGCTTCTTAATCGAGACTACACGCTCGCCGAGAAGATCAACCTGTGGCGCGGTAAGGCCGCGATGGGGGTCAGCAGCATGTGGACCGAGGCGCTCGCGACCGATCTCACGCAACGCGTCCCCGAGGTCGACATCCCGGTGTACTTCCTGCACGGCGTGCACGACTACACCGTCTCCTACCCGCTGGCCAGGGCGTACTACCAGCATCTGATTGCGCCGGTGAAGGGCTTCTACACGTTTGAGCACTCAGCCCACAGCCCGATGTTCGAGGAACCGCAGAAGACCTGCCGAATCATGCGCGAAGACGTCCTGGCCGGGGCCACGCGCCTCGCCGACCCACCCGTAGGCCCTTAGCCGCCTCCGTTCTCGGCATCGGCCAGGTGTCTGGCTTCCAGGTCGCTCGCGCGGCCATCCTACTTATCGCGTATCGCCAGCGCGGCGGCGTAGCCCTCCACCAGTGCGTCGAGGGCGAACCCCTCGTTTTCCCGCGCATTCAGCAGCGGCTTCGGATCCGCACCGCTCACGCGCTCGCGGACGCGTTTTTCTCGGCGTCGGCCAGGCGTTTGGACAGCCGGTCGATGCGCGTATCAGAGGTCAGTTCGGACAGGTCCGGCACCACCGCCCGGAGGTCGATGCCCGAGTGGTCGGCGATCGCTTTAGGGCTGCGGAGGATGGCGGTGAGTTCCTGTTCGGCCAACATGTCGATCTGCAGATCGAGCTTCGCCCGCCGATCGGCCTCGGTCGTCATGCGAACCTCGGCGGACAGGACGAACGACGTCAACAGGATGGCCTCGAGCGACACCACCAGGGTCAGGAGGTCAAACGGATACGGTTCGAAAGGCTCAGGCGACCAGGTGTTGTTAGCTCAGCCACCGAACCACAACGCGTGTACGACCGCGAATGACGGTGACAAAGTCAGCGGCCTCGTTGGCTTTACCTGCACACGACGTGCCCGAGTGCGGCATCTCGTTTGCTTCGTATCGCGGTATGGCAAACAACGAAAAGAAAGACCGCGGCCAGGGCACGTCATCGGGCAACTAACCGCAACGAAGGACTCAATATGACCACTGCAGGGAACAAGGCGGCTGAGCCGCATCCGCCCGCCAACGCGCCGGGCGACAACCGCGGCGCCGAGGATCTCGACGGCAACAAGGCCGGAGCCGCAGCCGGGAACAAGGCCAAGGGCCCCGATGCGCCCGAAGCCGAAGCCGAGACCGGATCCGCAGAGAAGGCCCGGAACCCGCGCCGCTGACCGCTACGGTCGTCTGGCACACGCGCCACTGTGTCTCTTTGAGCACAGCCGCGACACGCCGATCTTGATAGGTTGAATCTGCGGCGACAAACCTAAAGGTTTGTCGCCACGACCTAAGCTCGACCCGCGACCTAAGCTCGACCCGCGCGAAATGCAGAAGTGGGGTTCCAAGTGTCGAAACCTGAACAGCCGCTACCGAAGGGCGGCCCGCCGTCCGAGAGTAGCCGTCAAGCGGCCGAATTCGGCCGAGCGAGCGCAGAGCAAGATCGCCGGCAGGCAGAAGATGTGCGGGAGGTCAGCGAGGACGGCCGTCGGGAGGCCGAGCAAGACCGAAGCGCCGCAGAGTCCGTTCAATCTGATACCGAATCCGCTCGCCAGGAAGCCGAGCGCTTTCGGCGGCTCGCCGAGGAAGCACGCGAACTTCGCGACCAGCAAAGAGAAGCGCTCGAAGCCGTTCGCCAGGACCAGGAGCGGTCGCGAGCGGCAGATGAGTCCGCACGGACCGCCGGTGAGGAAGCGCGGCACGCCGCCGAGGAGGCCCGCCAGGCCACCGTCGCGTCGGTGCATGCGACCGCTGAAGCCATGCAGTCGACACTCGAGCAGATGAAGACGGTCGAAGAGATGCGAAGAACCCTGCGCGAGATCCGCGATCTGCAGAAACTCGATCCGCACTGACGAACTGCCAGGCGCGCGCCTGGCCGAGCGCGTGACCAAGCCGTAGCCGAGGTTCCGCCAGCTGGTCATCTTGGGTAAGTGGAGGGTCACATCCGGCACGTCAGTAGGCTTTAGATAGCCGACCGTGGGGACCGGTATCGGGCATTGATTGTGCAGGCCAATGGATACTCGCATCCGCTCGCGGGTTCATTCAGGAGGTAGACAATTGCAGAAGCTGATCATGATGGTACTGGCCGCGACGCTCGCCGCAGGATGTTCTTCGTCGGACAAGGAGCCGGCCGAGCTGGCCTTGAATGGCCTTCAGACTGCTGCGTCCGAGGCCAAGCCCGAGATTGAGCGCTTCGCACCCGACCGGATGGCGGGCGTTGACTCCGCGGTGGCAGCGGTCAAGGCAAAGTTCGACGCCGAGGACTATGTCGGCGCGCGTGCGGGCGTGCAGTCAGCCAGCGGCGTGGTCACCGCGGCGGCGGAAGACGCAGCAGCGCGCAAGGCGCAGCTGTCGGCCGAATGGGCGGGGTTCGCGGGCATGCCGGCCACCGTTGGACAAATCGAGGGCAAGATCGCCGACCTCGACGCGATGCGACGCCTGCCGCGGGGCATGACCAAGAGCACGCTCGACGGCGCAAAGTCGTCGCTCGACTCGGCCAAGGAACTGTGGAGTGACGCAGCAGAGGCGCATGAGGACGGCGACCTTGTGCTCGCGGTGAACAAGGCCAAGCAAGCCAATCCAATCATCGACGCGCTGGTGAAGACGCTGGGCATCCAGGCACCGGCGCGATAGGCACCCGAGTGTGCGCGTAGTTCGCAGGTGGTGGGCTTGGACGTGGTCCTGGCTCAAGTGGCCGGGTGCCGTCGTCGCGGCAACGGTGCTGCTCGCCGTGGTCTGGGGCTCGGCCATCGAGCCCCGGCTCACGGACGAAGTACGGGTATCGGCCAATCTGCCCGGACTGCCTGCGGAATGGGCCGGGACGCGGGTCGCCGTCATTGCCGACCTTCAGCTCGGCATGTGGCTCGCCAACACCGATACCGTGAAACGGATTGTCGGCCGGGTCGTCGAGGAAAGACCGGCCGCCCTCCTCATCGCCGGTGACTTCCTTTACCACCCAACCGAGGAAGCCGGTGAGCCGCGGGAGGCTCGGGCGGAGGTGGATTGGGAGGACCATCGCATACTGCGACGCCAGATTGCCGAGGTGGTGTCGCTGCTGCAGCCACTCGCACGCGCCGGAATCCGGACCATTGCGGTGCTCGGCAACCACGACTACGCGATGCGCGTGCCTTCGGCACTGCCCCTGTCCGTCGTCGCGGACGAGTTGACGCAGGCGCTCCGCGCCGCTGGAACGATCGTGCTGCGCAACCAGGCGGTGCCACTCGGTAATCGTGACGATCACCTCCCCCCTTTGCGCCGCCTGTTTGTCGTCGGTCTGGATGCCTGGTTTCCTCGCGCGACCGACGTGACAGCCGCACTGGGGCAGCTCCCGGAGGGCGCAGCGCGAATGGTGCTGATGCACAACCCCTTGGCATTTCGACAACTACCGGCCGGTGCGGCGCCGGTGGCCCTTGGAGGCCACACCCACGGTGGACAGATACGGCTGCCCCTGCTGCCACGGTGGTCGTGGATGTCGCTGGCGAAGGAATCACCCGTCGTCGCGGACGGCTGGAGTGAGCCGGAATTTGGCGCGCCTGGTAACCGACTCTATGTCAACCGAGGTATCGGGTTCAGCCTCGTGCCCGTCCGCATCAACTGCCGGCCGGAGTTGACGTGGTTGACGCT
This sequence comes from Vicinamibacterales bacterium, assembly GCA_038213735.1. Lineage (GTDB taxonomy): Bacteria > Acidobacteriota > Vicinamibacteria > Vicinamibacterales > UBA2999 > 12-FULL-67-14b. The sequence continues at coordinate 56,833 of JBBQSP010000012.1, forward strand.
CCAGCCTGGCCCACCAACATCGTCGCCCGCTGGACTTTGACGCACTGCCCCGAACGCAGTATGGGCGATGCTCGAGGTCGCGCCCCCTCGGTGTCCGTCTTCGGGCCTGGTTGTTATATAACGAGATATCGCTATACATTGATTCAGCTGTCATCATCCGACGCAACCGCCAGTAATCAAGACGATCCGAGGGACGTGACCCTATGACGATCACCAACCGGCTTCGAGTCGGTGGAGGTGCCGGCCGGCATCGGCGCCAGGGATCTGCGGCGCGTCGTCGGCTTGCTGACGAAACCGCCGGCAGGCGACGCGGCTCGCGGCGCTGGCAGCGACCAACGTACGCGCACGCAGCTGCTGGCGCATCTGCACAAGGTCCGGCAGCAGCGGGCACCCAGTCGAGGTCGTTGAAGAACTTGCGTCGCCGCCGTCAGCGTCACGCCGACGCCGCCGCCAGGATGTTGGCGAGGAAGACACGGACGTGCGGGTCATTCCGGAAACGATCCACCAGGCCTTGCCGCTGGTCGGACGGCGTGCGCCCGGTCAACACCACCGGCGCGTCGCCGAACAGGCCCTGGCCGCCAACTGTGCACTGACGGATCAAACGCGCTGCGGGCCGCGCTTGGGGGTGGGCCGACGCGACCGAGGTTGGCCGGCGTTTGCACAGCGAGGTCTTCATCACCAGCGTCGAGGTTGCGGTTGGGTAAAGGTTGAGGGTTCTCTCGGGCCGGCAGGTCTGCGAGATGTCGTCGATATCTGCGCCCGCTTCGAGGTTCTCGAAGATCGTCGCGACCGGCATGCGGGTATTGCGAAGCACCCAGGTCCCGCTGACTTTGCCGGGGATGCTCTCGACCGCTGGGCACTGGGACCAATCGAGCAGAGCCATCGTTTCAGATCCTTCCGAGTTTGAGTGTAAGGGATCTCGTGGTCTTCGTCACGAGAGGGTGGGATTCGCACTGTTGGCGGCGTAAGCGCCGCCAATTGAGCCCGAAGCCCACCCGATACGCCATCGAGCGAGACGCTAGTTGAGCGAGATGGCGGAGAGGGTGGGATTCGAACCCACGTGCCCTTTCGGACAACACGCTTTCGAGGCGCGCCCGTTACGACCACTTCGGTACCTCTCCGCTAGGGTGGGACCGCGACTGTCGCCGGAACGAACGAGTATATCAGAGCCTGGCCAGCCATGGCACCTGCCTGACTACGGAGCGGTCCATACGGCGACTTCCGGGCTGGCTACTTCTGCCGCGGGCTCCTCATGCCTGCATCTGGAGCGTGGTAGGTGCCAGATCGTAGCTGCTTCACCATCCGCGACAGGCTGATCGCCGCCTGCTCCACCTGCGTGAACAGCGGCCGGTCGCGATCGAGGTCGGCGTGGCTGGTGGCATAGGGCTCGTACCAGCCGATGAACGAATCGATCGCCGCCAGTGGCCCGGCCTGGACCAGGCCGATGTCGGTCAGCCAGTCCACCAGCATCCGCCGCAGGTTCTCCGGGCCCGCCGAATCGCCGTGCGCCACCACCGCGAAGGCGCGGCCCGCCAGGTGCTTCGGATAGTCCCAACCGCGTAACTCGATCTGCTTCGCCTTCGCCGCATCCTTCCCATCCGTCGTGGTCGGATCGGGATTGCCGCCGTCGGCGCAGACCAGGCGGTCGATCATCAGCTTGAGGCTGGCCGGCACGTGGTACCAGTTGACCGGCGCGATCATGAAGACGCCGTGCGCGGCCACCCAGCGTGGGTAGATCTCGTTCATCCAGTCGCCGGTCTGCGCCATCGCATGGTTCGGATAGCACGAGCACGGCCAGTGACAGAGCGGCTGCGCGGTCGAAACGCAGGCCTTGCAGGGATAGATCACCTTGAGCGGCTCATCGGCCAGGTCCGAGACGTCGAGCAGGTCGACCTCATGGTGACGGATGCCCTCGATCACCTTGCGCGCGTGCTCGACCAGGCGGCGCGTCTTCGACACTTCGCCCGGACAGGTGTGTTCGCTGCGGGTCGAACCACTGATTAGCAGGATGCGCGACGGCCCAGCCTTCAAACTGTGCCGGTGCTGAGCTTGATCGACGGCCGACTTGGCGGCCAGCCACTCGACCGGCAGCGGCTGCTGGGGCTTGCTGAAGCGCCGGCCAGCCGGCCGCGTCCGCGGCGACTTGCGATACTCCTTGTAGCCGTCGTAGGCGATCTCGCAGATCTGATCGAGTTGCGCACTGACGGGCGCGAACGCTGGATCGTAAAAGCGCGCGAGGAAGCGCTCACGAAACTGCGACCGGGTAAGTGGGACGTACTTCTCCAGCTTGCGCACGTTGGGTCGCGGCATAGGCAAGGTCTATCACGACCGCCACCGGCGCGGATACGGCGGAGTGCTGAAGAGGTGGCGCCGAACTGCAGCGGTGAAGCGCCGCCAGGTACGGCAGAATGATCGAGGGAATAGTGACGCAGTCGAGCTGGAGAGCCAGTGAGTAGCGCTGTCAACGTCACGATGTCCACGGTCGATCGTGAACACTTGGCGCGCTGGTATCGGCGCAACCGGACGCGCTCGCAGGCGCTGTTCGACATGCTGGCCGATGGGGCGTACTACTCGCGGCCGATTGCGCTGCGCCATCCGATCGTCTTTTACGAGGGGCACCTGCCCGGCTTCAGCTTCAACACGCTGATCAAGCGCGGCCTCGGCCGGCCCGGCATTGACGCCCGACTCGAAGCGCTGTTCGCGCGCGGCATCGATCCCCATGAGTCGCACGCCACGGAGGCTGCTCGCGACGCAGCCATTCGCGACCAGTGGCCGGCACGCGCCGAGGTGCAGCAGTTCGCCCGCGAAGCCGATCGCCAGGTGATCGAGGCGCTCGAGGCAGGCGACATCGATCGGCCGGGCCATCTTCTCGACCACGCCGAGGCGGCCCACTGCATCCTCGAGCACGAGATGATGCACCAGGAGACGCTGCTCTACATGTGGCACCGCCTGCCGTTCGCCGAGAAGCGCCGGTCCGAAGGCTACGTGCCGCTCACCAGCGGGACGTCGCCGGAACAGTCGTGGATCACCGTGCCCGCCGGCTCCGCCCCACTCGGCGTCGCGCGCGAGGGGGTTCCGTTCGCGTGGGACAACGAGCGGCCCTCGCACCAGCAGCACGTTCCCGCCTTCCAGGTGCAACGGCACAACGTCACCAACGCCGACTTCATGGCGTTCCTCACCGCCGGCGGCTACGGCGACGCGCGATGGTGGCGGCCGGAAGACTGGCAGTGGATTCGCAGCGATCAGATCGAGCACCCGGCATTCTGGGAACGCGACCAGGCGGGCCACTGGTGGTGGCGTGGCATGTTCGATCGCGTTTCCCTTCCCGCCGCGTGGCCGGTCTATGTCAGTCAAGCGGAAGCAACTGCCTACGCCGCGTGGCAGGACGCGCGCCTGATGACCGAGGCGGAATATCAGCGCGCGGCCTATGGCGATCCCACGGGTGGTGAGCGAACCTACCCCTGGGGTGAGCAAACACCCTCAACCGCGCACGGCGTGTTTGACTTCAACAGCTGGGATCCGCAGCCCGCCGGCAGCCACCCCGCCGGCGCCAGCGCCTGGGGTATCCACGACCTCGTCGGCAACGGCTGGGAGTGGACCAGCACCGTGTTCGCGCCGTTTCCCGGCTTCAGTGCGATGGCGTCGTATCCGGAATACTCGGCCGACTTCTTCGACGGCGAGCACTACGTCATGAAAGGCGCCTCCCCGGCCACGGCCACGGCATTGCTCCGGCCGTCGTTCCGCAACTGGTTCCGGCCGCGCTACCCCTACGTCTATGCCTCATTCCGCTGCGCCAGGGAGGCCTGACATGCGTGCCGCCAACAACCGCGTGCAGACCGACACGGCGGAGGTGGCCGTGACGACTGCCGACTTCGCGGCCGCCGTCCGGCACTTCCTGGCGCAGCAGCCGCGGCAGCTGCCCTCGCGCTTTCTCTACGATCCGCTCGGCTCGGCGCTGTTCGACGCCATCTGCCAGTTGCCGTGGTACCGCGTGTCGGCTGGGGAAACGCGACTGCTCACGACACACGGCAACGCGATTCTCTCTCACCTCCACCCGCTCGTCCGCATCGTCGAACTCGGCGCCGGTAACGGCGACAAGCTGGCCGCGATCCTGTCGGCGGCACGGCCGCGGACCACGCCTCTGGCGGTCGACCTGATCGACATCTCGGCCGCGGCGCTCGCCACCGCGTCGCGCGCGCTGTCGTCGTTCGACCAGGTCCGCGTCTTCGCGCACGAGTCGAGTTACGAGGCCGGACTGCAGCGGCTTGGCGGCGAGCCCGCCGCGGGCCGCACGCTGATGCTGTTTCTGGGCTCCAACATCGGCAACTACGATCCCGACGCTGCGGCAGCGTTCCTGCGCCAGGCGCGCGCCGGCCTACGGCCCGGCGATGCGCTGCTGCTCGGCACCGACCTGGTCAAGCCCGAGACCGACCTTTTATTGGCCTATGACGATCCGCTGGGCGTCACCGCCGCCTTCAATCGCAACCTGCTGGTGCGCATCAATCGGGAGCTCGGCGGCACCTTCGATCTGGATGGCTTTGCGCATCGCGCGGTGTGGAACCGGCGCGCGTCACGGGTTGAGATGCACCTGGTCAGCACGCGGGCGCAGCGGGTCTGCATCGCGCACGCCAAGCTCGACCTCACCTTCCGCGAGGGCGAGCACATCTGGACCGAGAGCTCGTACAAGTTCCTGCCAGAGGTGGTGGCCGCGCGCCTGTCGGAAGCGGGATTCACGCCGCGCAACCAGTGGATCGATCGCGAGTCACAGTTCGCGCTGACACTGGCTGAAGGGTAAACCGTTCACGGAGCCTTGACGGCATCAGGATCCTTCTCCGCGAACACTTCCGGCTTGGGCCGGCGGCCACGGCTTTCGGAGTAGACGCGGGTGAACTCCGCGCCGAACAACAGGATCTGGCACGAGTAGTACACCCACAGCAGCAGCACCATCATCGACCCCGCCGCACCGTAGGCCGAGGCCATGCTGCTCTGCCCGAGGTACAACCCAATCACCTGCTGGCCCAGGGCAAAGAGCACCGCCGTCACCAGCGCGCCGGTCGTCACGTCCCGCCAATGGAGCCGCACGTCGGGCAGGAAGCGGAACAGCATGGCAAACAGGCCCGTCGTCACGACCAGCGACACCAGCAAGCCAGTGGCGCTCCAGAGAAAGGGGATCTCCGGGGAGAGGCGCGACAGCCACGCATTGAGCGCCGCCAGCGCGGCGGTTACCGATAGCGACACCAGCAACAGGAACCCGACCGCTACCACCAGCCCGAACGAGCGCAGCCGGTCCATCAGGAAGGCGGTGAGATTGATGCGGTCTTTCACCTTGACGCGCCAGATGGTGTTGAGCGCGACCTGCAACTCCAGGAACGCGCCGGTAGCCGCGACCAGGAACGTGACGCTGCCGATCACCGTGGCAATGGCGCCGGCCCGCTGCTGGCCGGCGCCCTCGAGCAGGCTCTGCACCGCGAGCGCGCCCTCGCGGCCGACCAGCGTGTCGAGCTGGCTGACAATCTCGCCGCGCACCGCCTCTTCGCCAAACGCCGCGCCCGCGATCGCGGTCGCAACCAGCAGGATCGGCGCGATCGCAAACAGCGTGTAGTACGCGAGCGAGGCGCCGAGCCGCGTCGCGTCATCGTCCCACCACGCCCGGGCCGCCGCGCCAAACAACTTCAGGAATACCGCCATGCTCATCAGCTTCACCAGCATCGTCATGACCACTGTAGCGTGGCTGTTCAATTGTGAACGTCGGTTCCCCTTATCCTCGTTTTACAGTCATAGTGGACCAGACCGCATGACCGAAGCGCCAAACTCATTCAAACCGTGGATCACCTTCGCCGGCAGCGTGCTGATCGTCGTGGTCTTGTATTGGGCGCAGGCCGTGCTGGTGCCGATCGCGCTCGCGGTGCTGATTTCGTTCGTGCTCGCCCCGCCCGTGACCTGGCTCGAGCGCTGGATCGGCCGCGTGCCGGCCGTGCTGATTGCGGTGACGCTGGTCTTCGCCCTGCTCGGGCTGGCCGGGTGGGGCCTGGCCAGGCAGATGGAGAACCTGGCCGAGGATCTGCCCCGCTATCGCACCAACATCCTCGCCAAGATCGCCGATGTGCGCGGCGCCGGCAAAGGCGGGACGGTCGAGAAACTGCAGGAGACGATCGAGGAGATCAAGACCGACCTCGGCAAGACCGAGGTCCCGAAAGGCAAAGCGGCGCCGCCGCCGGTGGTGATCACCTCCGAGATGGCGTCGGGCTTCTCCACCATGGGGTGGCTTGGGCCGTTCATCGCTCCTCTCGGCACCGCCTCCCTGGTGGTGGTGCTGGTGATCTTCATGCTGCTCGAGCGACGCGACCTGCGCGATCGCCTGATCGGCCTGTTCGGGCATGGCCGCCTGACGGTGACCACCAAGGCGTTTGATGAAGCCGGCAGCCGCGTCAGCCGCCAGCTGCTGATGCAGTCGCTGGCCAGCCTCGTCTACGGCGTGGTGGCGGGTGTCGGCCTCTACCTGCTCGATGTGCCGTATCCACTGGTGTGGGGCGCGCTCGGCGCGGCGCTTCGCTACATTCCCTATGTCGGCCCGCTGATCGGCGCCGCCGGGCCGATCCTCGCCAGTCTCGCCGCCATGCCAGGCTGGACCGGTCCCCTGTCGGTGGTGGGCATGTTCGTCGTGCTCGAGCTGTTCACGAACCTGGTGCTCGAGACCGTCCTCTATGCCGGCGCGGCGGGCGTCTCGCAGGTCGCGCTGCTGGTGTCGGTCGCCTTCTGGACCTGGCTGTGGGGACCGCTCGGCCTGCTGATGGCCACCCCCCTCACCGTCTGCGTCGTCGTGCTCGGCCGGCACGTGCCGGGGCTGGCGTCGATCGGCACGGTGATGGGCGATGCCCCGGCGCTGGCGCCGGAGTTCACCTACTACCAGCGGCTGCTCGCGCGCGATCCGAGCGAGGCCGCCGACTTGATCGAGCGGCACATCAAGAACGAGCCGTGGGGATCGGTCTACGACGCCTTGTTGCTGCCGGCGCTCAACTACGCCGAGCGCGATCGCCTGGAGCGCCGCTTGTCGGATGAAGAAGAGGGCGCGGTGATCGATGCCACGCGCGAGTTGCTGGTGGACGCCGCCGAGTCCATGCGCCGCCTGCAGCCGCCGCCACCGCCGCCGGCCGACGGCGCGCCAGTGCTGCCAGGCCCACGCGACCCGCTGCGGGTGATGGGCTACGCCGCCAACGGCGCCGCCGACGAGCTGTCGCTGACCATGCTCGGGCACGTGCTCGCCGACCTCCCCATCGTCATCGAGACGACGAAAACGCGCGTGCTGGCATCGGAGCTGGTGGCACTGGTCCGCGAACAAGGCGTGTCGGTGGTCTGCATCGCCGACCTTCCTCCCAGCCCGCCCTCGAAGACGCGCTACCTGGTGAAGCGGCTGCACGCGGCGCTCCCCGACGTGCGCATTGTCGTGGGCCGATGGAGTCCGGAGGCCCTCGCCGATGAATCCACCCAGGCGCTGCGCGATGCCGGCGCCGCGCTGGTCTGCACCACCCTCGCCGAGACACGAGACTTCCTTGGCGGCCTGATCGAACTGCCCCGGATCCCGGCGCCGGTCGCCGCCGAACCGACCGCCGATGTTTAAGGATCGCTCGCGTTGACGGCCAACCTCTGGTTCGTCATCACCGGCGTGCTGCTGGTCGGGTTTGCCCTGGCCGGCACAGTCCTGAAGCGCCTGCCGGTGACGCCGTCGATGTTCTACCTGGCCGCCGGCGCGTGGCTCGGGCCCTGGGGCGTGGGACTGCTGCACATCGACGCGCTGGACGATACGGCGATGCTCGAACGGCTGACCGAGGTCGCCGTGATCATCTCGCTGTTCACGGCCGGCCTGAAGCTGCGCCTGCCGCTGACCGATCGCCGCTGGCGGGTGGCGGTGATACTGGCCGGCGCCGCGATGGTGCTGACGGTGGCCGGGATCACAGCTTTCGGAGTCGCCATCGGCCTGCCGCTGGCGGCGGCGGTGCTGCTCGGCGCGATCCTCGCGCCGACCGATCCGGTGCTGGCGTCCGACGTGCAGGTCACTCACGCCAACGACGCCGAACCGGTGCGGTTCAGCCTGACGGGCGAAGCCGGGCTCAACGACGGCAGCGCCTTCCCGTTCGTAATGCTGGGCCTGGGGCTCCTCGGTCACCACGAGCTCGGCGACAGCGGATGGCGCTGGTGGACGGTCGATCTGGTCTGGGCGATCGCCGCTGGGCTGGGGATCGGCACGGCCTGCGGCGCCGGCATCGCGCGGCTCGTGATCTACCTGCGCCGCGAGCACAAGGAAGCGGTTGGTCTCGACGAGTTCCTCGCGCTTGGCTTGATTGCGCTGTCGTATGGCCTCGCGATGTTCGCCAGCGGGTACGGCTTCCTCGCCGTCTTTGCGGCAGGCCTGTCGATGCGCCGGGTCGAGCGCGAACACGCCGAGGTCGCGCCCTCCACCGCCGTCAAGAACGCGGCGCTCAGTGCCGAGGAGCTGGCCACCGACGCGACCACGGCGCCGGCCTACATGGCGAGCGCGGTGCTGGGGTTCAACGAACAGCTCGAGCGGCTCGGCGAACTGGCGGTGGTGGTGGTGGTCGGGTCGATGCTGGCCCGCATTGAATCGATCGGTCCGGGCCTGTGGCTGGCCGTGATCCTGTTCGTGGTGATCCGGCCACTGTCGACGACGCTCTCGCTGCTGGCAACGAGGTTGACGGGCGCGCAACGGGCGTTCATCGCCTGGTTCGGAGTGCGCGGCGTCGGTTCGATCTACTACCTCGCGTATGCGCTGTCGCACGGCGTCGACGGCCCGCTGGCCCGCCAACTCGTCGACCTCACCCTGGTCGTCGTGGCGACGTCGATCGTGGTCCACGGCGTGTCGGTCACACCCCTCATGCGGCTGTATCCGACCCGACGACGCCGGTAACCGCACCTGGCCCGCTTCGCGGTAAAGTGTCGGCCATGCAGATCTTGAGACGCATCCTCGCCACGCTGGTGCTGGCGACCATGTTTGCGGGCCTGGCGGCGGCGCAGGCGCCGGCCCGGAACGAGATTCTCTGGGATAAGTACGGCGTCCCCCACATCTATGGCCGCGACGCGGCCGCGGTGTTCTACGGCTACGGCTACGCGCAGGCGCAGAGCCACGCCGACGAGATTCTCCGGCTCTACGGCGAATCGCGCGGGCGGGGTGCGGAGTACTGGGGCGATGCGTATGAGGCGACCACCGTGTGGCTGCTCAAGAACGGCGTGCCGGCGCGATCGCAGGCCTGGTACGACGCGCAGCAGCCGGCCTTCAAGGCCAACCTCGACGCCTTCGCCAAAGGGATGAACGACTACGCCACCGCCCACCCGAACGCGATCGATCCCGCGGTCAGGATGGTGCTGCCGGTCAGCGGGGTCGATGTCGTGGCGCACGCGCACCGGTTGATGAACTTCGTCTACGTCGCCTCACCGAACTTGGGCGGCGAAGGCGACGCACCGGTGGATGAGTTCAAGGGCGAGGACGGATCCAACACCTGGGCCATCTCGGGCAAGAAGACCGCCAGCGGCAAGACCATGCTGCTGCAGAACCCGCACCTGTCGTGGATGACCAACTACTTCACCTATTACGAAGCGCACCTAATCGGGCCCGACTTCGAGGTCTACGGCGCCACGCAGATCGGCCTGCCGATCATCCGCTTCGCCTTCAACCAGCAGATGGGCATCTCGAACACGGTGAACGGCATGGTCGGCGCGACCACCTACAAGCTGACGCTGCAGGACGGCGGCTACCTGTTCGACGGCAAGGTGAGGCCGTTCGACATCACGACCACCAGCTACAAGGTGCGACTGGCGAACGGCACGGTCGTCGGCAGGCCGCTTGCCCTTCAGTCAACCGTGCACGGGCCGGTGTTCGAACGGCGTGACGGCACGGTCACGGCGCTGCGGGTGGCCGGACTGGATCGACCGGCCATGCTCCACCAGTACTTCGACATGGTGACGGCGAAGAACTACGCCGCCTTCACCGCCGCCATGAAGCGGCTGCAGGTGCCGACCTTCAACATCAGCTACGCCGACCGCGACGGCAACGTCGAGTACATCTTCAACGGCATCGCCCCGAAGCGGAAGTCGGGGGACCTCGAGTTCTGGCGCGGGCTGGTGCCCGGCGACACCTCCGACTACCTGTGGACCGAGGTGCATGCCTACGAGGACCTCCCGCGCGTGACCAATCCGCCAGCCGGCTTCGTTCAGAACTCCAACGACCCGCCCTGGTTCCCGTCGTGGCCGACGCCGATCAAGGCCAGTGACTACCCGCCGTACCTGGCGCCACAGGGTCCGGAGTCGATGCGCGCCCAGAACGCGCTGAAGATGATTGCCGAGAACGAGAAGATCACGTTCGAGAAGTTCGTCGAGCTGAAGCTCTCGACCCGCTCGCTACTGGCCGATCGCACGCTTCCCGACCTGATCGCCGCCGCGACCGCCGACACCAGCGCGGACCTGCAGGCGGCGGTGAAGCTGCTGTCGGAGTGGGACCACTTTTATTCGAAGGATAATCGCGCCGGCCTGCTGTTCGAGGAATGGGCGCGGCTGTTTGCCGGCAACGGCTTCACAGGCGTCGCCAACTACGCCATGCCGTTCGATGGCGCGCGCGCGACATCAACGCCCTCGGGCATCAAGGATCCAGCGGCGGCGGTCGAGATGCTGCGGAAGGCGATTGCCGAGACCAAGAAGAAATACGGCGCCCTCGATCGCGTGTTCGGCGAGGTCTCACGCTTCAAGCTGGGCGACGTTGATGTCCCCGGCGACGGCCACGTCGGCGGCCTGGGTCCGTTCCGCGTGCATACCTGGGGACCGCTCGATGCCGGCGGCAAGCGCTACCCGCAGCACGGCGAAACGTGGGTCGGCATGATCGAGTTCACCACGCCGGTGAAGGCCTACGGCTTGATGACCTACGGCAATTCGCGGCAACCGGGAACGAAGCACCGCAGCGACCAGATTGCGCACAGCTCGAAGCACGAGTTCCGCGAGCTGTGGTTGCAGCGCAAGCAGATCGAAGCCAACACGATCGAGACGACCGCGCTGAAGCCTTAAGGCTCGGCCCGGTCTCTCTCGGCCGCAGCGCGCTCCTCGCCGTCCCATCGCCGCCGGGTCTCGGCCCGGCGGCGACGCCGGACCCACACGGCCAGCGCGGCCACGCCGATCACCAGCAGCCAGAGCGCTTCACCCGAGGTGAAGTACGGCACCCACACGGTCCATACGCGCTGCCGGTTCCAGAACTCGTTCTCGACCCCGCCAAGCGTGCGGCCAGCCACCGTCACCACCGCCTGCTCGAACGGGACGTCCTCCCGGACCAACCGCAGGATCGCCGCCGGCGCGGTGGCGCCGTACTCGCGAATCAGGTCGCGCACGAACGCCGCCGACAGCGTGTAGGCGCGCGACTGCGCCGCCTGTCCCTCATCGAACATGGCGTCGATCTCGCGCAGCCGCAGGCGCGGTCCGGCCATCAGTTCCCAGGCCAGCCGCGAGCGATCCTCGAAGTCCCACGGCCGCTCGACCGCGACCGACAGCCCTTCGTGAAACCAGCGCGGCACGTCGCGGCCACCCGCGGCCCGGGCGATCAGCACATGCGACACCTCGTGGCGCAGCACGTCTTCGAGCGTGTCGTGCGGGTAGACCGGTGAGCGGGCCGGGAACAGCACGACCAGGCCGGCGTTGCCAAGAGCGTAGCCGGCAATCCAGGCCCCGGCGCCGCGGGCCGCCGCGCTCTCTTCGCCCGCCAGCACCACCTGGATCGGCGGGCCCGGGTCATCAAGACCCACGGTGTGGACGATGCCGGCCAGGGGAAGGCGGTTGAAGGTGTCGAGGCGGCTGCGCGCGGCGGCGAGTTCGGCCGGCGCGATGATCGCCAGTTCGGGCGGTGCTTGTGCGTGCGCGGCAGTCGCGGTCGTCACCGCCAGAAGCGCGGCGAGCAGGCGAACGACCACCGCCATGGCTAGCCGGCCGGCTCTCTCAACAACACGTCGAGCGTCGCGAACTCCACCGGCTTCACCAGGTGATGATCGAAACCGGCCTCCCTGGACCGCGCTTTATCGACCGCCTGGCCCCAGCCGCTGACCGCGATCAACAGCACCCGCCCGCCCCACGCTTCCTCGCGGACGAGGCGCGCCAGCTCGAGTCCACCCAGGCCGGGCATGGCAATGTCGAGCACCATGGTGTCGGGCTGGAACTCGCGGGCAAACACCAGCGCCTCGGTCCCGTCGCGAGCGACGCGCGTCTCGTGCCCGGCCATTTGCAGAATCAACGACAGGCTGTCGGCGGCGTCGCCGTTGTCGTCGGCCACCAGGATGCGGCGGGAGCGCGACGGCGGCGGCGCCTCAGGCGGAGGCGGGTCTGAAGACCCGCCTCTACGCTCGAGGGGCTCGGCCATCGGCAGTCGCACCAGGAACTCGCTGCCGGCGTTCGGGCCCGCGCTGCGCGCCTCGACGCGGCCGCCGTGCATCTCGACGAGCCGCCGCACCAGCGTCAAGCCGATGCCAAGCCCGCCGCCGGTATGCGCATGCGTCCGGCCCACCTGCGTGAACATCTCGAACACCCGTTCGAGCAGCGCGGGCGAAATGCCGACGCCGTTGTCGCGCACTGAGACGACCACGTCGGCGCCATCCTGGACACTGCTCAATTCGATGTGGCCGCCCCGCGGCGTGAACTTCGCGGCGTTGTTCAGCAGGTTCGCCAGCACCTGAATAATGCGCGTCGGGTCGACCTCGAGCATGATGACGGGGTCGGGCGCGACAATCGTCAGCGTGTGCCCGGCCTGCTCGATCACCGGGCGGCTGGTTTCGACGGCATCCTCCAGCAAGCGGGCGACCGGCACCCGCGCCTTGCGCAACTCGATCAACCCGCGGCTGACGCGCGACAGGTCCAGCAGGTCGTCGATCAGCCGCACCACCTGCGTGACCTGCCGCTCCATGACCTCGCGCGCCGCGCCGGCCACGTCGCTGTCGGACGGCGCCAGCTTCAGCAGCTCGAGGGCCGTGCGGATCGGCGCCAGCGGATTGCGCAGTTCGTGCGCGAGCGTGGCGAGAAATTCATCCTTCTGACGGTTAGATTCGCCCAGTTGTTCGGCCAGCTCGCGGAAGCGATCCATCGACTCCCGCAGCGCTTCGTCGGCGCGCGTGCGCTC
>JBBQSP010000013.1:0-69841 GCA_038213735.1 Vicinamibacterales bacterium
GACCTGTACGCCGCGGCTGTCGTAGCTGGCGCTCAGCGGCAGAATGTTGACCGCGCCCACGCCGGTCACGCCGGTCAACCTGCGGAGGCGTTCCTCGAGCCGCTGGTAGAACGGCATCTGCTCTCCTTCCTCGTAGCGCGCCGTCGGCAACGCCACCTCCATCGACAACAACTGCGAAGCCGCGAAGCCGGGATTGACGCGCTGCAGTTCCCAGAGGCTGCGGACCATGAGGCCGGCGCCCACGAGCAGCATGATGGACATGGCCACTGCACCGGCGATCAGCAATTCGCGCGGCGCGCGGCCAAGGCCGGCGCCCTGCTGGCGCCCGCCTTCTTTCAGCGATTCGTTGAGGTCGAGACGGGAGAGCTGGATGGCCGGCAGGAGGCCGAACACTACGCTGGTGAGCAGCGCCGCGCCAATGGCAAACAGCAGCACGGGCGGATCCATGCGGATTTGATCCGCGCGCGGCATGCCGGCAGTGGCCAGCACTGTGAGGGCGCGCGTCGCGCCAAAGGCCACGAGCAGGCCACCGGCGGCGCCAACCAGGCTGAGGGCCGCGCTTTCCGTCAGCAGTTGGCGCACCAGCCGGCCGCGATCAGCGCCGATTGCCGAGCGCAGCGCCAGCTCGCGGATGCGTTCGGTGCCCCGCGCCAGCAGCAAGTTGGCGACGTTCGCGCACGCCACCAGCAGCACCAGCACCACGGCCGCCGACAGCAGCAACAGCATCGGGCGCGAGTCGCCGACGATCGATTCAAGCAGCGGCCGCACCACGACACCCTGATCGGTGTTGTCGTTCGGGTACTGCTGCTCGAGCCGGTCGGCAATCCCGTCAAGTTCGGCGCGGGCACTCGCGAGGGTGGCGCCCTCCTTCAACCGCGCGACGCCACGAATGAAGTGACCGCCGCGACTGGCCTGCGCCGGATCGAAGCGGTAGAGCGTGAAGATGTCGGCGCTGCGCTCCGGGTTGATCTCCAGGTGGCGATACGAGGCCGGCAGCACGCCGATCACGGTGGTCGGCACGGCGTTGACGATGATCGACTGGCCGACGATCGATGGGTCGGCGCCGTAGCGACGGCGCCAGAACCCGTCGCTGATCATCGCCACGCGCGCCCCGCCGGGCTGGTCTTCTTCCGGCAGGAAGCTGCGGCCGAGCGCCGGTTGCACTTGCAATGTGGGAAAGAAGCCGTCGGTCACTTGCACGGCGCCGACACGATCCGGCTCACCAGTGCCGCCGGTGATGGTGGCGAGGCCAACAAATCCGTTCGCGCCCATCCGCGAGAACGAGGTCGAATCGCGCTGGAAGTCCAGGAAGTCGACCGGCGACAGGTTCGACGCTTCGCCTTCGGCTTCGTCGAGGCCGTTGATTTTGACCAGTCGATCGGCGGCTTCGTACTCGAGCGGGCGCAAGAGCACCGCCTGCACCACGCTGAAGATGGCGGTGGTGGCGCCGATGCCCAACGAGAGCGTGAGGACGGCAATGGCCGTGAATCCCGGGCGTTTGGCGAGGCTGCGGAAGGCGTACCGAAGGTCCTGGATCAGCATGGCACCAGGGTTTGACGGCCGCTAGGGGATTAGGGTTGTCGCTGACGCCGCTACCAGACCTTGGCTGGGCCCGATATTCGTCCCGCAAGAATGGCTTTCCGCACGTCCTCTTCGGTTGCCAGGCCACCGGGCGCCGCACCGCCCCACTCGAACCGTGTGGCGTCAGGCGTCCAATGAAACAGCGCCACATGCCAGGTCGGATCGTTGCCGAGGCGCTCGTAGTAGACGAGGCAGTAGTTGGTCGAGCACCCCGCCGCCACCAACCGCCGAGCCGGCAGCGCGTTGGCCACTCCAGTCGGCTGGAGCTCGGCTCCGGGGTCAGCGATGTCGAGCGTCTGGCTGCCAAACAGCGACTGCAGCGCGTCGCGGACGCCGAGGGGCAGGCCCCTGATGGACGTGACCATTTGGAATCGCTCGTTCTGGAGGCCAGCCCGCAACGGCGCCGGCAGCGCGCCGGCCTCGGCTGGCTGGCTCCCTGCGGCCGCGCACGAGGACACCGTCAAGGCGATCACGCATAGCAGTGGTATGTGGCGCATCCTGGTCAACCTCTCACGTCGTAGCGCAGAGCCACCATGCCGTTCTCGTATCCCTTCACCTCGACCAGGTGCAGCGCCACGTCCCTGTCCAAGCGATCGAAGAACGACACGCCGTCGCCGATCAGGACGGGCATGATCGAATAGCGGACTTCGTTGGCCAGGCCAAGGCGAAGGCATTCACCGCACACGGCACCGCCGCCAACGAACCAAATGTTGCGGAACGTGGGCTTCAACCGGTCGTTGACCAGTGTCGCGAGGTCACCCGAGTAGAACTCGACGGTATCCCGAGTCCGTGGCAGCTCGCGAGTGGTGAGGACGAAGGTGGACTTGTCACCGTAGGCCCAGCCCTGCCCCCTCGACTCGAAATCTAGGGCCGTCTCGTAAGTGTGTGACCCCATGACGTAGCAGTCGATGCTCGTCAGGAACTCCGCGACGACATCCGGGGACATGGTGTCCCCGCCCTCGAACTTGTCCGGGGTCTCCATCCAGTCGACGCGGCCGTCCTTTCGGGCGATGAAGCCGTCGAGACTGGCCACCATGTGGATCGTAACGCGGGAATCCATGTGGATCGTGGCCGTCCGCTACTCTAACCCAGGGTCTCGGAGATCCGATCGCTACTTGTGCCCGATGACTACGGGCTCTGGAATTTCCAAGCGCCGAATCGACCCATCGGTGCCGCAGTCGCCCGTGGATTCACCCCTCGCGTGCCTTTCCTGCGCGCCCGGCCACGGTCCGGTATACTGCGGAAATGACCCAGGCGCTGGATACGGCGATTGCGAAGTTGGCAACGCTGCCGCCTGACGAACAGGATCGGGTCGCACGTTGGCTGCTCGACGAGCTCCGAGATGAGGAGCACTGGGCCCGCCAGTTCGGTGGCTCGCAGGACGCACTGAGCAAACTCGCGGCGGAAGCGCGAGCCGACCACGCGGCCGGCCGAACCACGGAACTCGACCCCGAGAAGCTGTGAACTCGCGCGCGACGCCGCGCTTCTGGGCGGCGTACCGTGAACTGCCTCGCGACATACGGGAGGCGGCCCAGAAGGCCTATCGCCTGTTTCGCGACGACCCGAACCACCCCAGTCTCCAGTTCAAGAAGGTCCACGACCGAGAACCGATTTACTCTGTGCGTGTTACCGGCGCATACCGGGTCGTCGGACTATTGGAGAAGGATGAAGTCACGTGGTTCTGGATCGGTGGTCATGCCGACTACGATCGCATCCTCAAGAAACTCTAAATTTCGCCGAGACCGAAGAGGCTAATGGTCTCGGGCGGCGTGTCTTTCCTGCGGAGAAATCTGCAGCACGCGGCCCTGGGGTGTCTCGAGCAACGGGATCGCCTGCAATCCGTCGAGCTCGATGGCACGCGGCAACCAGGAGGCCGAGTTGCCAATCGGAAAGTCCTTGAACACATCGACGATCAATACGCGATCCGGGAGCGTGCCGTCGGGATTCGGCGTGAACAGGTCGCCGGGACGGAACACGGCCGGTGCACCCGTGTAGACGCCGGCTGACGTGCCATCCGGCCGCGTCACCAGAAAGCGATCGCGGACGAAGTCGTCGAGCGCGAGCCACCGGTCGATTCGGCCGACCAGCATGAGACACCCCAGTTCGTCGGTGCAGGCAACGCGGTCCGTCGGCAAGAGGCCGGCTCGCACTTCGTCCATGCCGGGAATGTTGATAGTTGGACGAGCCACGTCGAGGCGATCGTGAACCGATCCCGTACCGCGCCATTGATCCAACCCCAGGGCGATCGCGACCAGTGCGATCACAGCGAAAGCGGCACGACGTTGCTGTAGGCGGCCGACGATCGCGTCCACGTCGATGGCAATGGCGGCGAGCATCAGCACGACCGGCAGCAGCAGGTAGTTGGTGGTCATGCCGGAATCGATCACGCCGAACCACAGGACCCAAAACAGCCACAGGAGGTGCGCCCCTCGCTCGTGTAGGCGCCACTCGCCGCCGGCGCCAAAGAGTCGCGCGACGAGCGACGCCAGCGCCAACCCGGTCAACACCGGGTGCGCTGCGGCGAGGTGACGAAACATATCCAGCGGGTACGCTGCCCCGTCGGAGACCACGCGCGCCACCGTGGCGACGTCCAGTGGGCCCAGATTCGACGCGCGTGCAATCGAGAACGCCAGCACCATGGCCGTGACCGACAGGCCGGCGACAGTGGCAAGTCCAGCGCGGGCGGGCACCAGCAGCCACACCACCACCATAGCGGCCAGCGTGTGGCCGTACTGGCCGCTCGCCGGCACCTCGAACAGGTTCAGCACCTGCCACAGGAAGAACCGCCTCACCATGGTCTCGCCGCTGGACGGTTCGAGCGCATGCAGCAGAAACAGCGCCGCCTGCGCGGCTCCCAACCCGGCGATCACAGCCACCAAGGCGACCATCCATTTGCGGCGATCCCGGCGCGGCCCAAGGACGGCGCAGAGGAAAGGGATGCCGGCCATGGTGAACGCGAGTTCGTGCAACCAGCGACCAACGGCGGCGGCCGCGATTAGCGACAGGAGATGCGGTCCGGACAAACCTAAAGGTTTGTCCCCACGATTGACGTGGACGACTGTCACGAGCCAAAGGCCCAGCAGGTAGACAGCGAGAAACGGAGCGTAGAAGCGGCCGGTGGTGGCGGTGGCCCAGAAGGGCAGCGACATCGATACCAGCGTCGCGGCGAGCACCGCGGCGCGATCGGTCGCGTGCCGGCGGACGATGGCGAACACCAGCAGCAGCGACGCCAGCGCGCTCAGCAGGCTCAGCGCGCGATAGGCGGGAAGCTCGGCGCCGGTGAGCCAGCCGGCCAGCCAACTGCCGTAGGAGTATGCGAGGCCGCGATCGTAGAGAAGTGCCGAAGGCAGGTGCGGCAGGCCGCCGTGCTGAATGCCGCGCACGGCGAAGACGGTGAACTCTTCGTCAACGGAGTAGCCGGCGCGCGTCAGCTGTGACGCGCCGGCTAGTAAAACAATTGCAGCAAGGACCGCGACCCAGGTTGAGGGCCGCGTCACGCGATGGTGATGCCCTTGTCGAGATAGACGTCCTGGATCGCGTTCAGCAAGCCGGCGCCTTCCTTCATCGGGCGCTGGAATGCCTTGCGGCCCGAGATCAGGCCCATGCCGCCGGCGCGCTTGTTGATCACCGACGTCTTGATGGCTTCCTTGAGGTCGCTTTCCCCCGCCGAGGCGCCGCCCGAGTTGATCAGGCCGGCGCGGCCCATGTAGCAGTTGGCGAGCTGGTAGCGCGTGAGGTCGATCGGGTGATCGCTGCTCAGATCCGAGTAGACCTTCTTGTGCGTCTTGCCGAAGTTGACGGCGTTGTAGCCGCCGTTATTCTCGGGCAGCTTCTGCTTGATGATGTCGGCCTCGATCGTCACGCCCAGGTGGTTGGCCTGGCCCGAGAGGTCGGCGGAGAGGTGATAGTCCGTCTCCTTGGTCTTGAACGCCGGGTTGCGCAGGTAACACCACAACACAGTGAACATGCCCAGCTCGTGCGCGTGCTGGAACATCTCGGTCACTTCCTGGATCTGCCGCTTCGACTCTTCCGACCCGAAATAGATGGTCGCGCCGACGCCGGCCGCGCCCATGTCGAAGCCCTGCTTCACGCTGGCGAACTTGATCTGATCGTACGCGTTCGGATACGAGAGGAACTCGTTGTGGTTCAGCTTGAGAATGAACGGGATCTTGTGCGCGTACTTGCGCGCCGTCATGCCGAGCACGCCGAGCGTCGAGGCCACGCCGTTGCAGCCGCCATCGATCGCCAGCTTCACGATGTTCTCGGGATCGAAATACTGCGGGTTGGGCGCGAACGAGGCGCCGGCGGAATGCTCGATGCCCTGGTCAACCGGCAGGATCGAGACGTAGCCGGTGCCGCCCAGCCGCCCGTGATCGAGCAGCGATTGCAGGCGGCCCAGGACCGGCACCGGCCGGTTCGACGACAGGTGGATGCGTTCCACGAAGTCGGGACCGGGCAGGTGCAGGGTCTCTTTCGGGATCTTGCACTGGTGCGTCAGGAGGGTGCTGGCGTCGGCTCCGAGGATCTCTTCGACGGTGGGCATGCCGAATTACTTTACAACACAGATGACACAGATGACGCAGATGACGCAGACCTTGGGTAGGCCAGGTCTTCCACGACGGCCTGGGCAGCCGCGGCCTTGACCATCTCGGCAATGGGCAGCCCGGCCTCGGCCTCGTCAATTTGGTGCCGGCGAGCATGGGTCTCGGGATGGCGTGGCGTAAACAGGGTGCAAGTGTCCTGGTCAGGCTCGGTCGAAATCTCGAAGGAGCCCAGCCGCTGCGCCTGGGTCATGATCTCCTCCTTGTCCATCCCGACCAGCGGCCGCAGGATTGGCAACCGGCTCGCGCTGTCGGCGGCGGCGAGGTTGTCGAGCGTCTGCGACGCGACCTGGCCAATCACGTCGCCCGTCACCAGCGCCTTCGCCCTGGCATGGCGCGCAATGCGCTCGGCAATTCGCAGCATGAAGCGGCGGTAGATGATCACCCGCAGGGGGCCGGGCACGCTCAGCGTCACTTCACGCTGCAGCTCGCCGAAGGGCACCAGGAACAGCCGCGACCGCAACTGGTAGCGGGTCAAGACCTCGGCCAGGCGGCGGGCCTTTCCCTGCGAGGTGTTCGACAGGAACGGCGCGCTGTGAAAGTGCACCAGCGTGACGTGGCAGCCGCGCTTCATCATGCGCCACGCCGCCACCGGCGAATCGATGCCGCCCGACAGCAGCGCCGTCACGCGACCGGCCGTGCCGGTCGGCAACCCGCCGGGCCCCGATTCTTTCTGCATGTAGAGGTACGCCTGCCCAGGCACGATCTCGACGCTGATTACCAGGTCGGCATGATCCAGGTCTACCTTCCACCCGCGCGCGTGCCAGACCTTCGAGCCGAGGGCACGCGCCAGGTCGGGCGAGGGCGTCGCGAACTGCTGATCGGCACGGCGCACGTACACGCGAAAGCTCGACAGACTTTCGCGCGGCGGCAGCCGCGAGACGATCGCCTCGGCCATGCCGTCGAAATCGAGCGGCACGCGCGTCGCCACCGAGTAATTGGCAATACCGAACACGCGCGACATGCGCTCGCGAATCTCTCCGGCCGTGGCTTCGCGGCCGAGCACGATCTCAATCCGGCCCATCGGCGTCCGGATCTCCTTCACGCTCAATCCCGCCAGCGCCATGTGCAGGTGACGCACCAGCCGGCCAATGAACCACGGCCGGTTCTTGCCCTTGAGCGCGACCTCCGAGTAATGCGCAAGAATTGATGTCATCTAGATGCAACCGCGAAGGACACGAAGGACACGAAGAATTAGACCCTAGTTTTACTCGTGTGCTTCGCGTGCTTCGTGGTTAAGACAACGGCTGCCGCGCGGTGGCCCGACACCGCCGCCGATTCAATCGTGGCCGGGAGCCCGGTATCGATCCAGTCGCCCGCCAGCAGGAACCCGGCAATGGCGGTCTCGGTCTGCGGCCGGGGCGGTGCGTCCGGCGCCAGCGAAAAGGTCGAGCGTTTCTCGCGCACGGCCAGGCCCTTGCGAACCACCGCGCCGCGGGCCGCCGGCAGCGCCGCCCGCACATCCGCCAGCGCCAGGGCGATCAGTTCGTCATTCGCCATCGAGACGATCGTCTCGGCGCCGCTCGAGATCATCGACAGGTGCGAACTGGCGCCGCCGACAATGGCGCGGCGATCGAAGACCCATTGAAACGCGCGCCCGGGTAATCCGATCAGCGATTCGTGCATCACCGCGCGATCGAACCACAGGTTCACCGTCACGATCGGCAGGCTCCCAAGGGCCGACGCATTCGCGATGGTGGCGGCCAATGCCGCGGGCGGCGCCTCGAACACGGCGCCGAGCGCGTGCCACGGCACGGTCGAGATGACCACCGGGGCTGAGATGTGTTCGCCGCGCACGCGCACACCGGTCACGCGATCACCCTCGACCACCACCCTGGCCGGCGCGTTGACCCGCACCTGGTGGCCGCGCGCCTCGAGCCACGCCCGCGCCGGCTCGGCATAGAGCTCGTCGAGCGGCACCACCGGCATCACCAGCGCAGACGAAGAAGGGTCGGGGCCGAACATCCGCTCGAGAATGCCGACGAAGTACGACGCTGCGGCCTGGTCGATCGACTGGTTGAGCGCCGCCAGCGCCAGCGGCTCCCAGAACAGTTCACACAGTCGCGGCGCCTGGCCGAGGCGCGTGAGCCATTCACGCACCGTTTCGTTCGAGACACCAGCTCCGGCGGAAGCTTTAGCCGCACCCAACGCCGCGCCGACGCGGAGAATCGACAAGCGCTCGGTCCAACTGAGGGCGTCCCACGCGAGCACGCCGCCCAGCAGGTGCAACGGCGACGGCATGGGTGGCAGCTTCAACACCGACTCGTGCCCCCGCTCGTCGACCATGGTCAGCGCCAGTCCCGCCTGCCAGCGCACGCGGTCGAGGGCGTCGATGCGGGCCAGCAGGGCCAGCGTGTCGACGTAACAGCCCATCAGGATGTGCTGGCCATTGTCGACGCGCTCACCGGTTTCGGGATCGGTAAAGGCCGTGGCGCGGCCGCCCAGGCCGGGACGGGCTTCGAGCAGCAACACCTGCGCGCCGGCTTCTGCCAGCGCGGTGGCGGCACTGAAGCCGGCCACGCCGCCGCCAATGACTACGGCGTCGGCGGTCACGCGCGTGAGAACAGGCGATAGCCGAGCGCCGACAACTGGCCACGCGCCCAGGTCGAGATCGCAATCCGCGCCCGCACCGCCTTGGGGACCCGGATCAACTCGGTGAATACGTCGTAGTGACGGCGCTCGATGCGCTGGAGGATCTCGAAGTAGATGCCGCCCATGATCTCGGCCGCGACCAGCTTGTGCGCCTCGGCGTGGGGCATCGCCTGCGCGGCGGCGGTGTAGAACTGCCGCGCGCGCTGGCACTGGTGCGCCAGCAGGTTACGCATGGCCGGGGTGACAACTCCGGCGCGCAAGTCGTCTTCGCTCACGCCGAAGCGCGCGAGGTCTTCTTGCGGCAGGTAGACGCGGCCGTTCTTCAGGTCAACGGCCACGTCACGAATGATGTTGGTGAGCTGCAGGGCCAGGCCCAGGTTGAAGGCGTAGTCGCGCGACCGCGAATCGCGGGCCCCGAAAATTTCGATGCACATCAGGCCGACAGCCGAGGCGACGCGGCGGCAATAGCCGGCCAGCTCGTCGAAGGTCTGGTAGCGCTTGTGGCGAAGGTCCATTTCGACGCCATCGACGAGGTCGTCGAACGGCGGCCGCGACAGCGAAAAGGCCGCCACCACCGGCGCCAGGTTCTGGCCCTGCGGCGTGAGCGGGGCTTCGCCGCCGAACAAGCGGGCCACCTCTTCGCGCCACCGGCCAATCTCGCGCGCGGCCGTCACCTCATCCGGTGCCTCATCCACCGCATCGTCGACGGCACGGCAGAAGTCCCACACCAGGCCAATGGCCTGACGCTGCTCGTCTGGCAGGACTAGGAACGAGTACGAGAAAGAGGTATCGCGCGCCACAACAGCGCTTTAGAAGCTATCACTATTGCATCGCTCGCGCCGAGTGAAGGGCGCGAGGTGAAGACGTCGTAGTTGACGGATTCGAGGCGATTGAGAATGCGGGAACCGCCGAGCCAGGTCGCGCGCAACTCGTAGCGCAGCCGCCCGCTGACCCCGTCGCACACCGGCCGGCCCTCGGCGAAGAGCTGCCGCGTGCGTGCGCCACAGGCGCGCATGGCTGCCGCCCACTCCGGCGTCAGGCGGCCGCAATCCAGTGCCGCCGGGTCGGCGCCGGCGGCCCGCCAGGTTTCTTCGGGCACGTACAGCCGGCCGCGCGGCCAGTCGATGGCCAGGTCCTGCCAGAAATTCGTCAGTTGCAACGCGGTGCACACCGCATCGGATGCGCGATCCAGATCCGCGTCGCGATAGCCGCTGAGACGCAGAACCAGGCGTCCCACCGGATTCGCGGAACGCCGGCAGTAGTCCAGCACGGCACCCCAGGACGCGTAGCGGGTCGTCACGACATCCTGCCTGAACGCACTGAGCAGGTCTTCGAACAGGTCTAGCGGCAGGTCGAAGCGAGCGACGGTGTCCTGGAGAGCGACGAAGGTGTCGTCAACCGGCGGCTGACGGAGCTTCTCTTGCCACTCGTCGAGTAATCGCAGCCGCTCTTCCGGCTCGCGGCCGGGCTCGTCTGCGAAGTCATCCGCTGTTCGCGCGAACGCATAAATCGCGGCTACGTGCGGGCGCAGGCGGGCCGGCATCAGTCGCGAGGCGACCGGAAAGTTTTCGTAGTGAGATTCAGCCAGCCGCTGGCAGGACGCGTAGGCCTGTTCGAGGTTCACCACTGCGTCTCGGGCACGCCAGCTCGATGGTTCGCCGCCCGGGCGATGGTGAACAACAGGTCAGACAGACGGTTCAGGTAGATGATCAGCACGGGCTCGACCGCATCGGCGCCGAGCAGCAGCACCGACCGCTCCGCGCGGCGGCACACGGTGCGCGCGTAGTGCAGCGCCGCGCCGGCCGGGCAGCCGTCCGACAGGATGAAGTGGCGCAGGGGCGCGATCTCCTCATCCAGCTTGTCGATCCAGCCTTCGAGGCGACTGATGCTGTCGTCGTTGATCACGATCTTCTCGACTCGCTTCGCGATCTTGTGCGACGGATCGGCCAGCCGCGCGCCCAGTGCAAACAGGTCGCGCTGCAGCGACACACACATTTCGTCCAGGTCCCGTGGCAGGCCGGCGGCGCGCACCATGCCGAGGCACGCCTGCACCTCGTCCACGTCGCCGTACGCGATCACCCGCGGGTGGGTCTTCGAGACACGGGTGCCGTCGAAAAGGCTGGTGTCACCGGTGTCGCCGGTTTTTGTGTAGATGGACACTGGTAGGATTATAGGGCGTCCACCACCTTGCCCCACACCAGACGCTTACCTCCGCTGCCCACTCCTGCCCTGCGGCAGCGTTTCCGGCGCAACCTGCTGGCCTGGTATCGCAAGAACGGCCGCGATCTGCCGTGGCGCAACACCAGCGACCCGTACCACATCCTCGTGTCGGAGATCATGCTGCAGCAGACGCAGGTCGACCGCGTGCTGCCGAAGTATCTCGAGTGGCTCGGCAAGTACCCGAGCTTTGCCGTGCTGGCCGAGGCGCCGCCGGCCGAGGTCACGAAGACGTGGTATCCGCTGGGCTACAACATCCGCCCGCAGCGGCTGCAGTCGATCGCCCAGCAGGCGGTCGAGAAGTACGACGGCCAGCTGCCGTCGGACCGCGAGACGCTGCTGTCGTTCAAGGGCATTGGCGAGTACACCGCCGGCGCGGTGCGCAGCTTTGCCTTTCGCGAGCGCGCCGCGATTCTCGACACCAACGTCGCGCGCGTGCTGTTTCGCATCTTCATCGGCAAGGGCGATCCGAAGAGCCACGCCATGAAGAAGCGGCTGTGGGCACACAGCGAAGCCGTGCTGCCGCACAAGCACGTGTTCGACTTCAACCAGGCGTTGATGGATTTCGGCGCGACGCACTGCAGCGCTCGCAAGCCAAAGTGCGGGGCATGTTCGATGAGGGAGTTCTGCAAGAGCGCAGACAAGCGGGTCTGAAAGACCCCGCCTTACCACCCGTGCGTCAACGATCTCTACAGCGAAACGCCCAGCAACCAGTCGGCGATCCGTGTCCATGCCGGGGTCGCGCTGAGCGGCACGCGCAGTATTTGCAGGCCCACCAGCGCGCCGCCGGCGATCCAATACACCGGATGAACGCGGCCAATGGTCCGGCGGTCGTGGATCATGCCGGCGACGATCAACAAGTCCGACAGCAAGCCCGGCAGGATGGTGACAAACACCGGCGGTGGGCCGACAGGACCACCGTCGAGTAGAACCGGCGCGAGAAAAATCAGGACCCATCGTCCCACCGCGGCCTGCAACAACGACACTGTGGCGACGACCATCAGCCGTCTGTGGGTCTCGGGCTTCCTGACGTAGACCAGCGCAAGCGTGAACAGCGCGGCGAAAAACACGACGCCCGAGACGGGGAGGATCGAGAAGGCGCGCGCGGCGTCACCGAATCCGTCGGCCGTGGACTCCTTGAGACTGGCGATCGCCGCCGCCATCCCGACAAAACACATGGTCGTCGCCAGTGCAACCCCGAACACGCCCCACTCCCGGTGGCGGGTGAGCTTGCGGTTGGCGGCAAGCCACGCCTGGACCAGGAACAACAGCGTCCAGCCGTAGAACACCGCAGCGTGGGCGTGGAAGATCGGCTGGACGTTCAGGGTGCCGCGAGCCAGCGGCACCCAGTAGGTCGGCGCGAACCCAATCACCGCGACCGCGGCAGAGGCCGCGGCCATGCGAACGTAGAAGTGCCGGCCGGTGGTGACGGCCACTTGCGGCGCGACGCCGGCCTCGGCAATTGCTCTCATGGGCGACGCCGAGAGTCTAGCGCACACCGAATGCCAAAACGCAACCAAATGAAAATGTGTCAGATAGTCCGCTAACCACCTTCGCCAGGGCTCCGGCGGTCAGCCACATAACATCTCGATCAGGGCGCGGTCGGCCTCGGGGAACGGCAGGCCGGCCAGTTCGCCACGCGACACCCAGCGCATGCCCTGCCCCATCATCGGCTTCGGCTCACCCTCGAACTCGCACCGATAGAAGTGCAACTCGACGGTTTTCTCGGGATACGCGTGAGTGACGGTGTGCATCACGTCGCCTACGCGAGCGACGATGTCGAGTTCTTCGAAGAGCTCGCGACGAAGGGCTTCGGCGTGGGTCTCGCTGACGTGGACCTTGCCGCCGGGGAACTCCCAGTGATCGGCCAGGTGCGTGCCCGCCTGCCGCAGCGTCAGCAGAAACGCTTCGTCTCGCTCGATGACGGCCGCGACGACGACGATGGGAGCGCTGAAGCTCGCCTTTACCTGTCCTGTCATTTCGGTGGCGAGGCACCGACCGGTACCGGTTGAATCCACGCCACCTTGCCGTTGGATTCCGTCACTTTGGCGCGCACGTAACCCTCGTTGCCCTTGAAGGTATAGGTCGCTGTGGGCGTGGTCACTTCGCTCAGCACCTGGCCCTGCCGACCGATGAACTGGATGCGGTACTTGCTGGACGGCTCGGTCTTGACCGACAGCGACAGGGAGGATGCAGTGGCGTCGACGGCCTGCATCTGAACGCCGGTGGACGAGTAGAAGTCGCCGCGCTCGAGCGCCTCGACCAGCGCGCGCGGCTCCAGGCGAGCCGAGCGCACATAGACCCAGCCCTTGCCCGGCCGCGGCGCCGCCGGATCCTCAGGCCGCTTGAAGTAATGCGCATCGTCCACGGCAATGCCGTAGAGCAGCTTGCCGCTCGACAAAATGCGATCCCACGTCTCCTCGAGGCTCGGCACGCCGCCGCCCCCGAGGTTGTTCACCGTCGGATGGCCGTTGAACACCTCGAACAGTTTCGTGCGCTGGACCTGACCCAGTTCATCGGGCGAGATCGCCCATCCGAAATTCGGGTGGTTGATGCTCGGCACGCCGCGGGCCGCGCGGATGCCGTCGACCATCTGCTGCAGGACCTCCAGCACAGAACCGCCGCCCTCGGGCGGCGCCACGAAGCGTTCGATCTCGAGCCCGTTGACGTGCAGCGGCTTGTCCCCGAAGCGGCTCGTGACCTCCTCGCCCTTGACGACGAGGAACTTGTCGTCGGCGCCGTGCAGGGCGTTCAAGCCCTCGACGCTGGTCAGGTAGTTGTGATCGGTCAACACCAGGAACTGGTAGTTCCGCTCCCGATACCACGTCACGACATCGTCCGGCGTCGAGTCGCCGTCGCTGTTGACGGTGTGGGTGTGAAGGTTGCCCTTGAACCAAACGGCTTGGGGCCTGGGGCTTGGGGCTTGAGCGAAAGGCACGGCCACGACTGCCGCAGCCAAGATCGCCGAACCCAGCAGGACGAACCGTTGGCGTGAAATCATTCGATGGTCACCCTCGACCGGGCATCATTCCATACCACTGTAACTTCCGTACCCGCGGCGACGAAATCTCGATGCACATAGCCCAGCCCGACCACGGCCTCGCGAGCCGGCGAGAACACGGCGCTCGTGACGCGGCCGATGTCCTTCTGTCCCTCTCCGGCAAAAATGCGGGAGCCCGGAAGGGGCACGACGGCGGCTGACGGATCCGCCTTCCACCGCACCAGCTTCTTCGCCACTCGCCCGCCGCCGCGGTGCGTGACGCGGACGATCACTTCTTGCCCGACGTAGCATCCCTTGGTGAACGAGATGGCGCGCTCCTCGATGCCGGCCTCGAGCGGAATAGTGTCGGTGTCCATGTCGACCAGGAATCGCGGCATGCCACGCTCGACGCGAACGACGTCGAAGGTGTCGAGGCTGATCTCGGGCCAGGGCAGGCCGTGGGGCTGGCCGTGGTCGACCACCACGTCGGTGAAGTCGCCGGCCGGCGTGATCGCGGTCCAGATGTCGAGGACCGCGCTTTGGTCGGTGACCTGCGCGTCTTCGGCGAAGATCAACCCGTCGAGCCGGTCTCGCAACGAGGTGGCCAGCGACGCCGGTACGCCGAGCAGTAACCGCTCGGCGCGGGCAATCACGTTCATGTCGGTGATCATCCGGCCTTGCGGCGTGAGATACGCCGCATAGCGACAGTCTCCGGGAGCCAGGCTGGCAACGTCGTTGGTCACCAACCCCTGCAGCCAGGAGGCCCGTTCGGTGCCGGTTATCGCCAATACGCCGAGGTCGGTCCGCCTGACCACGCCGCCTTCTTTCCGGAGGGCCCGGTAGCCGTCGAGGGAAAACATGTTTTAAGCTGTCGTGTGACTCTCTTCCATCTTACCGGCGTTGCCCTCACGGTTCTCCTGATGGTCTCGGGCGCCGCCGCCCAGGCGCCGCGGCCGGCGGCCGACGCCGCCGACACCCAGTTCCTGGTGTTCTTCCGTTCCCAGCCGATCGGCCGTGAAGAAGTGGTGGTGCTGCGCGTCGGCGACGAGTGGATCGTACGGGGCTCAAGCCGTTTGGGGCCGCCCATCGACATCACGTCGCGGACCGCCGAGGTGGTGTACGACGCGCAGTGGCAGCCCAAGTCGCTGCTCGTCGACGGCGTGGTTCGTGGGCAGGACGTGACCGTGAAGACCATCTTCAGCAAGGGCCAGGCCTCGAACGTGATCTCGGTGCAAGGCACCCCGCAGACAAAAGTCGATCCGGTGTCCGCCGACGCCGTGGTGCTGCCCAATGCGTACCTCGGTTCGTACGCGGCGCTGGCCATGCGCCTCCAGGGCCTGAAGCCGGGCGCCGAGCTGAAGGCCTACGTCGCGCCGCAGGCCGAGGTAACGGTCCGGCTGCTGGGCGCGGCGCCCGAACGCATCGACACGCCTCGCGTGACCATCAACGCCACGAAGTACTCGCTGCTCTTCATCAATCCGGCCCCGGCGGGTGAGTTGCCGTTCGAACTGTGGACGGGTCCGACGGGCAACCTGCTGCGCCTGAGCATTCCGTCGCAGACGTTGGAGATGGCGCGTGAAGACATCGCGTCGGCGGCTTCGCGCACCGCCTCGTTCTCGCTGCCGGGCGACGAAGCCGTGACCATTCCGGCCACCGGGTTCAATCTCGCCGGCACCATCACCAAGCCGGCCAACGCCACGACGCCGCTGCCGGCGCTGGTGCTGATCGGCGGCTCGGGGCCGACCGATCGTGACGAGACGGTCGCCGGCATCCCGGTGTTCGGCCAGCTTGCCCGCGACCTCGTCGCCGCCGGCTTTGTCGTGGTGCGGTACGACAAGCGCGGCGTCGGCCAGAGCGGCGGCCGCTCTGAGTCGGTGACCATTGCCGACTACGCCGAAGACGCGCGGGCGGTGCTGGTGTGGCTCGAGAAGCGCAAGGACGTGGACAAGGAGCGCATTGGCCTGGTCGGCCACAGCGAAGGCGCGCTCGTGGCCATGCTGCTGGCGGGCCGCGAACGCGGCAAGGTGGGCGCCATGGCCCTGCTCGCCGGACCGTCGGCCAGCGGCGCCACCATCGTGCTCGAACAGCAAAAGCACCTGCTCGATCAGATGAAGATCGACGATGCCCAGCGGGCCGAGAAGGTGGCGTTGCAGGAAAAGATCAACGCAGCGGTGATCTCGGGCCGCGGCTGGCAGGACCTGCCGGACGAGGCCCGCAAGCTGGCCGATACGCCCTGGTTCTACAGCTTTTTGACGTTCGACCCGCAGCGGGCCATGCGCGACACGCGCCAGCCGGTGCTGATCGTGCAAGGGGAACTCGACACGCAGGTGAAGCCGCACCACGCCGACCAGCTCGCCGAGTACGCCAGGGCGCGCAGGACGAAGACGGAAACGGACGTGGTGAAAGTGCCGGGCGTCAACCACCTGCTGGTCGCGGCGAAGACCGGCGAAGTGTCCGAGTATGCGTCCCTCGGTCCCACCGCGAAGGTCGCGCCCGAGGTTGGCGCCGCGATTGCCGCCTTCATGACCAGGGCGCTGCGGGATTGACCGCGCCAAGCGCCCTGCTGATCCGGGTGACCGGTCACGACCGGCCCGGGCTGACGCACGCCCTCACCTCGATTCTCGCGCGCTACGACGTGCGCGTGCTCGACATCGGCCAGGCGGTGATCCACGACGGCCTCGCCTTCGGCATCCTGATCGAGCTGCGGGAAGAGCTGCGCTCGTCGGCCCTGCTCACCGACCTGTTGCTCGAAGCGCATCACCTGGGCGTCGAGGTGAAGTTTTCGGCCTCGACCTCCGAGGAGTACGCCGCCTGGGTCAACGCGCAGGCTCGCCGGCGATTCATCGTCACGCTGCTTGGTCCCGCCATCGGCGCGTCGCACATCGCCCAGGTCTCGGGCGTGCTGGCTGCGGCGGGGCTCAACATCGACCGTATCGACCGCCTGTCGTCGCGGGTGCCGCTCACGCCCGACGATAACGCAGGGACCAACGAGATCGTGGGGACAAACCTTCAGGTTTGTCCTCGCTTCTGCGTCGAGTTCACCGCCACCTCGCCGAGCGCGGCCACGGTCGTTGACGAAGACGCCGTCCGCACGGGACTGGCGACGCTGACGGAGTCGGGTGACGTGGACGTCGCGTTCCAGCACGACTCGATCTTCCGGCGCAACCGGCGGCTGGTGGCGTTCGACATGGACTCGACGCTGATCCAGGGCGAAGTAATCGACGAACTGGCGGCGCTGGCCGGCGCCGGCGACCAGGTACGCGCGATCACCGAGGCGGCGATGCGCGGGGAGCTGGATTTTCAGCAGTCATTCCGCCGGCGGGTGGCACTGCTGAAGGGCCTGCCGGAATCGGCGCTCCAGCAGGTGATCGATCGCATTCCACTCACCGAGGGCGCCGAGCGTTTGGTGGGGACGCTGCGGCGGCTTGGCTACAAGACGGCCATCCTGTCTGGCGGCTTCACGTTCTTCGGCAGCGTGCTGCAGCAGCGGCTCGGCATCGACCACCTGTACGCCAACACACTGGAGATTCGCGACGGCCTCGTCACCGGCGAGGTGGTGCTGCCGATCGTGGACGGCGCGCGCAAGGCCGAGATGCTGCAGGTGATTGCCGCGAGCGAGGGCCTGAGCCTCGAGCAGTGCATCGCCGTCGGCGACGGCGCCAACGACCTGCCGATGCTGCGGCTGGCCGGATTAGGGATTGCGTTCCGCGCCAAGCCACTGGTGCGATCGAGCGCGAAGCAGTCGATCTCGTCGATGGGCCTCGACGGGATTCTTTATCTAATCGGCGTCCGCGATCGCGACATCGGGGTCTGAACGGTCCCACATCTGGACCACCCGCTCGCGAAGCTGCGCAGTGCTGTCGGCGTGGCTGGCCTTTTCGTCGAACGTCATCGGCTCGCCGAACGAAACCGTCACCCGGTGGCCGCTGAACGGCAGCAGCCGCCGCCAGTTCAAGGGACGGTTGCGCGGCCAGATCTCGTAGACGCCCCTGACCGCCACCGGGACAATCGGCACGCCCAGGTGCTGCGCCAGGATCGGCGCCCCCTTCTTGAACTTCTTCACCGTGCCGTCGATGGAGCGCTCCCCTTCCGGGAACAACACCAGCACCCTGCCGTGCGTCAGACCGAATGCGCCGGCCTTCATGGCCGGCACCAGGTTTGAGTCGGCGTCCACCGGCACCAGGTTGATGGTGCGCGCCACCCAGCGCGTGAACGGCGTCTCGAAGTACTCGACCGCGCCCACGTAAAACAGGTCGCGCCAGACCCGGTACGGCAGCGAGCCGCTGACAAACAGCGGATCGACAAAGCTCTGGTGGTTCGGGCAAATGATGAATGCGCCGTCCCGCGGCAACTGGTCGAGGCCGGTCACCCGCGTCCGGCCGAGCACGGCGCGCGCGATCCGGCACAGCACGAACATCAGCGGCGTCGCCAGCGGACGCCGCTCGAGCAGTCCGCCAAGCACGGGATCGGTTCCCGGCGGCAAGTCACGCAACAGGACCGACCACGATTCGTCGGTGGTGATCGACAAACCTAAAGGTTTGTCGCCACGTAAAGGTTTGTCGCCACGTAAAGGTTTGTCGCCACCTGGAGGTTTGTCGCCACGTAAAGGTTTGTCGCCACCTGAAGGTTTGTCGTCGGTGGTGACCGACAAACCTGAAGGTTTGTCGCCACCTGGAGGTTTGTCGCCACCTGTCGCTCCTCGTGGCGACAAACCTTCAGGTTTGTCGGCGCCACTACCGGGGCGCACGGCCTCCACCAACTGCTGCACGGTGAAGATCTCGTGGGTTGCGGCCTGCGGCACCTTTACCTGGAAGCGCTGCTCCAGTTCGGTCAGCAGCTCCACGCGCTCCATCGAGTCGAGCCCGAGATCGAGCTCGAGGTTCGCGTCGGGACGCAGCCGTACGCCGTCACGCAGGCGCGCCTGGATCGCGCCGGCCGCCGCCCGCGCGTGCGCGTCTTCCAGCCACGCTTGGTGCTGGTCCGACAACGGCGCCGAGTCGTCTGCGGTCGCGGCGAGCTGCCGCTCGCGTACCCGGCGCTCGACCTCATGGCGCTTGATCTTCTGCGTGGTGGTGCGTGGCAGCGGCTCGAACCAGACGTCGTAGCCAAGCACACGCTTGTGCGCCGGCAGGCCGACGGCGAGGCCTTCGATCTCGAAGCGCAGGATGTCGCCGGCGTTCACGATCTTCCGCTCGCGCATCAAGTCGAGATCCGGAACCACCGCGGCAAACAACCGTTCGGTGCTCGGCCGCCCCGGCTCGGCCAGGCCCATCACGCAGATCTCTTTCACAAACGGCGACTGCCGGTAGTGCGCCTCGATTTCTTCTGGATAGATGTTCTTGCCCGAGGCCAGAACGATCATCTCTTTCTTGCGGCCGGTGATCTGGAGCCGGCCTTCGGCGTCCATGCGGCCCAGGTCGCCGGTCAGGAACCAGCCGTCGCGCATCACCTGCGCGGTCACGTCGGGCCGGTTGTAGTAGCCGGCCATCACGATCGGTCCCCGCACCGCGATCTCACCATCTGCCGCTCCGGCCTCAGGCGGCAGGATCTTGATCTCGTTGCCCGGCAACGGTCGGCCCACCGTGTCGATGTGCGCCTCGTCTACGGTGTTGATGCTGGCGGCGGCACTGGTCTCGGTCAACCCGTAGGCCTGCAGAATCGTGAACCCCAGCGAGTAGAGGTCGCGGCCAATGGCCGGGTCGAACTTGGATCCGCCGGTGACCAGCAGCCGCATCTTCCTGCCCATCACGTCGTGCACCTTGCCGAAGAACACCGGCCCCAGGTTGAGGCCCATGCGGCGCAGCCGGAAGTTCAACGCCAGCAGCATTCGGAACACCACCCGCGTGACCAGTCCCGATTTCTGCACCTGCTGCATCACCCGCTGGTGGATCAGGTAGAAGAACTGCGGCACGCAGCAAAAGATCGTGATCTGCCGCTCCTTCAACGCGCGCACCAGGTCCGTGGAGTTGACGGTCTCCAGGTAGACGACGCGGGCGCCGGCGGCGAACGGCAGCAGGAGGTTGGCCAGCTGCGCCAGCGAGTGAAACAGCGGCAGCACGCCGAGCAGCGCGTCCTGGTCGGTGACCGTCACCACCTTGAAGGCGGCATCACGCTCGGCCAGCAAGTTGGCGTGCGTCAACACCACGCCCTTCGGATCCGACGTCGTGCCCGAGGTGTACAGGATCACCGCAGGCGCCGAAGGCGGGTACTGCGCCTCCGGTGAGAGGGCGGTCGCCGTGCCTGGAGACGAGTGAAGATCGGCGATGTCGATCTGCGGGTTGATCAGCTCGTCATTCAGGGCTTCGGCTACGACCGGCCGGAGCCGCTCGCTGACGAACAGGAGTCGCGCGCCCGAGTCCTTGACGATGGTGGCGACCTGTTTGGCCGAGTAGTTGGTGTCGAGCGGAACGGCGATCGCGCCCGCCCGCAGAATGCCAAGGTAGACGGCGCACCAGTGCGCGTCGTTGTGGGCGAGGATGGCGCAGCGGTCGCCCGGCTGCACGCCATTGGCGGCCAGCCACACCCCGTGCGCGACCGCCAGGTCGTAAAGCTCCTGGTAGGTAAAGCGGTCGACGCGGTCGGGTCGCTGCACTTCGATTGCCACGCGCCTGCCGAAGCGCGCGACCGTGGCAGTAAAGACTGTCCAGACAGTTTGGGCGGCCACGGGCTCGATTCTATCCCGTGGCACGGCGAACCTGACCGGCCACGGTATGATGGAATCGCTGATGCCAGCACCCCTCCGCATCGCCTTCCTCGGCTGCGGCTTCATCACCCGCGTGCACAGCCGCAACCTGCGGCGCTTCAGGAGCGAGATCGTCTGCGGCTACGCCAGCCGCGACAAGGCCAAGGCCGCTGAATTCTGCGGCAAGT
This sequence comes from Vicinamibacterales bacterium, assembly GCA_038213735.1. Taxonomy (GTDB): domain Bacteria; phylum Acidobacteriota; class Vicinamibacteria; order Vicinamibacterales; family UBA2999; genus 12-FULL-67-14b. The sequence goes on from JBBQSP010000013.1 coordinate 20,842, forward strand.
ACCGCGGCAGCGGGAGCTACGGCGACTACGCCGAGGCCATCAACGACCCCAACATCGACGCCGTTGTCATTGCGGTGCCACCGAGCTTTCACCTGAACCTCACGCTGCAGGCCCTCGCGGCCGGCAAGCATGTGCTGGTCGAGAAGCCGGCGTGCCCCACCATGGGCGATTACGAAGTGGTGAGAGAGGCGCGCGACCGTGCCGGGCGCGTGGTACTGATCGGCGAGAACGATCACTACAAGCCGCTCGCGATCACTTTGCGCAAGCTGCTGGCCGACGGCGTGATCGGCGAGATGGTGTTCGGTCACTTCAGCACGATCGTCAAGCGATTGAAGACGGCCGACGATTGGCGCAACGACGAATCGATGGCGGGCGGCGACGCCTTCTTCGAGGAGGGTATCCACTGGCTGCACATCGCCGGCAGCCTGGGACCGACGATCACGAGCATCACGGGATTTCGGCCGACGCCGCCTGCCCTGAGCGCAGTCGAAGGGTCTACCGAGGGGCCCGACCGCCGCGCCAAGAGCATGATGGTGGCGTTCCACTATGACAATGGCGCCGTTGGGTCGCTGTACTACTCGCGCGAGATCCCGTCGTTGCTGAGAGGCTTGCGCCTGTCCAAGCTGTTCGGCCGCAAGGGCGTGATCACGTTTGAATCAAACGGCATTGTCTTGTTCGCGCGCGGCCAGGGGTTTCCTCGCGTCATTTTTCCGGGCTTCCGCGACATTCGCGGCTACCAGGCGATGTATCGCGATTTCCGCCAGTCGATCCTCACCGGCACCGCGCCCGAGATGAGCCTCGAGCGGGCGATGGACGATCAGCGGTTGATGGACCAGATTTACGCGAAGTGACGACCACTTTCGACATAGTTATCATCGGCAGCGGTGCCGGCGGCGGCACCATGGCGCGCGCGCTGGCGGAGACGGGCGCGAAGATCCTCGTCCTCGAGCGCGGCGACTTCATCGCCCAGGAAGACCAGAACTGGAGCGCCGACTCGGTGTGGCGGCAGTTGCGCTACCGGACCACCGAGACGTGGCTGGACGAGGGCGGCACGCCGTTCAGGCCCTACACGCACTACTGCGTGGGCGGAAACACCAAGTTCTGGGGCACGGTGATGTATCGCCTGCGGCCGGAAGACTTCGGCGAGGTGCAGCACGTTGACGGCGTCTCGCCGGCGTGGCCGATCGACTACGCGACGCTGGCGCCGTATTACGAACGCGCGGAACAACTGTACGGCGTGCACGGCGAGGCCGGCGCTGATCCTACCGAGGGTCCGCGCGGGCCCTATCCGCACCCGCCGGTGCCACACGCGCGGGTGGTCGGCGAAATCGTCGAGCGCCTGAAGCAGCAGGGACTGCACCCGTCGGCGCTGCCGCTCGGATTGCAACCGAACTGCATCTTCTGCAACACCTGCAATTCGTTCCCGTGCAAGATCCACGCGAAGAGTGATGCCGAGGTGTGCGGCATCGGCCCGGCGACGAAACAGCCTAACGTCACGCTGTGGACCAATGCCCTGGCGCGCCGGCTGATCACCGACGCGACCGGCAAGCGGGTTGAGGCGGTTGAGGTCGAGCGAGCCGGGGAGACGGTCCGGGTGTCGGCGCCGCTCGTGATCGTCTCGTGTGGCGCGGTGAACTCGGCGGCGCTACTGCTGCGATCGGCCAACGACAAACATCCAGACGGACTGGCCAACTCGTCGGGCCTGGCCGGCAAGCGCTACATGGCGCACCTGGCGACCATGATGCAGGGGTTTCATCCCTTCCGAGTGAACGATACCGTGTTCCAGAAGACCGTCGCCATCAACGACTTCTATTTCAAGGGACCGAACCGGCCCTTTCCGCTCGGCCAAATCCAGTCGCAGGGCCGCACGCACGGCGTGATGGCGCAGACTGTGGTACCCCAGGTCCCGGTGTGGGCATACGACATGTGGGTTTCCCGGGGCGTGGACTGGCTGGCAATGACCGAAGATTTGCCCCGCGTCGAGAACCGCGTGACGCTGGCGCCGGACGGCACCATCCGGCTGCACTACCGTCCCAACAACCTCCGCTCGCATGAACAACTGGTGCGCGAAACGAAGCGAATGCTCCGCAAGCTTGGGGCCTGGATCGTCGTGGCGCACTCGCACAAGTCGAAGAACACGACCCACCAATGCGGCACGCTGGTGTTCGGCACCGACCCCCGCGAGTCGGTGCTCGACACCTATTGCCGCGCCCACGACGTCGAGAACCTCTTCGTCGTGGACGCGTCGTTCTTCCCTTCGTCTGCAGCGGTCAATCCGGGACTGACGATCGTGGCGCAAGCCTTGCGCGTCGCTGATCACGTCAAACAAGCACTCGCGTAGCTGCCGCGGCCGGATGGCACTAGAATCCACGCCATGACGGCCATCGACCGCATCGCCGTGGCGTGCTTCGCCATCCTGCTGGGCAACTTCGGTTTCGCACAACAGCCGTCGGCCAGGGTAACGCCCGGCGAGTTCATCGTCGATCCGCCGACGCTGATCAACCTGGGCTTCGAATGGCTGATCGACGGCGATGCCAATCGCAACGCGAAGGTGGACGTGTCGTATCGGAAAGTGGGTGCGACGGCGTGGCAGACAAGCATGCCGCTGTTGCGCCTCCAGGGTGAGCGGGTGACACAGCCGAACGTGTTCAACCTGGTCTCGCCGAACATGTTTGCCGGCAGCATTCTCGACCTCGAGCCGGACACCGCTTACGAGGCCCGCTTCGTTCTCACCGATCCCGACGGCGTGATCGGACCGGCCGTGAACGCGACCAGGACCGTCACCGTCCGCACACGACCAGAACCGATGCCGGCCGCGGGTGGCAAGGTGTACCACGTCTATCCGGTCGGCTATACCGGTCCACGAACAGAGCCGGCGTTCACCGGCCTCATGTGCGCCTACAACTACTACTGCGGCGCCGGCGACACCGCGCCCGGCGGACGGCCACGGGTCAAGGCCGGCGACACCATCCTCGTTCACGCCGGCACCTACGCCTACCGCTACGAGCAGTACGCCAACCAGACCACCATCAATGCCACGACGACGTTCGAGGGCACGTACTACCTCACGGCGGACGGCACACCCGAGAAGCCGATCGTGATCAAGGCGGCGGGCGACGGCGAGGTGATCGTCGACGGCCGCGGCAACTTCAACCTGTTCAACGTCAAGGCGGCCGACTACAACTACTTCGAGGGGCTCACGTTCAGGAACACCGATATCGCCATCTGGGCGGGCACCCAGTTCATTGCCGGCTCGAAAGGCCTGACGGTCAAGCACTGCAAGTTCGACCAGGTCGGCATGGGCGTGTTCTCCAATTACTCCGGCTCCAGCAACTTCTACATCGCCGACAGCACGTTCCTGGGCCGTAACGACCCGAAGCACCTCACAGGGTGGATAGGCGCGTTCTGGGAGCAGTTCAACGGGGTCAATGGGCAGGTGTTTCCGCCGATCATGGCGTCATACACGGCGATCAGGCTGTACGGTCCCGGCCACGTCGTGGCGCATAACTACGTGGCCGATTTCCACGACGGCATCGACACCGAGATGTACGGCATGCCCGACGGCTCGCATGCCAACGAGGGCCCGACCTATCCGCCGCGCGAGTCCTGGGATCGCCGGCCGGTGTCGATCGACATCTACAACAACTACATCACCAACGCGCACGACAACTCGATCGAGATGGACGGCAGCATGCACAACATCCGCATCATGCGGAACGTGCTGATCAACTCCGCGTCGCATCCGATGTCGACGCAGCCGTCGGTTGGTGGCCCGATCTACTGGATCCGCAACATCGTCTACCACGCGCCGGGCGGATCGACGCGGATGTCGGCGGGATCGCCGGGCGTGCTGTTCTACCACAACACTGTCACCACCGAGACGAGCGCCGGGTCATCCGCCAACTCGCACTGGCGCAATAACCTGATGCTCGGCCAGGACAATGCGCCGCCAATCTTCAGCGTGAACACCAGCACCAGCTACAGTTCGTCGGATTACAACGGCTTCCGGCCAAACACCGGCGCCGCGGTGTCGTTTCGATGGCACGTGGCGCCGTTCGCGCCGCCCCAGCCAGGTGCCGCGGCCACCGCACCGCCGCCGGGGTTTGCCTCGCTTGCCGAATACGTGACGGCGACCCGCCAGGATCAGAACAGCGTCACGCTCGACTACGACGTGTTTGTGAAGGTGCCGAAACTCGATCGGGATCCGAAAACCGTTCAGCGCCTGTATGACTTCAAGGACCTGGACTTCAGCCTGCGGCCGGGGTCGGCGGCGATCGATCGCGGCGTCGCGCTGCCGAACATCAACGACGGGTTCGCTGGGAACGCACCCGATCTCGGCGCGCTCGAATCGGGCCGGCCGATACCGATCTATGGCCCGCGACCCTAGCGGATGGTTTGAATCTCCAGCAACTTGCGGCGGACCTGGTCGTCGAGCTTCTTCTCTTTCAACCGGCTCCACAGGCGCTCAATCACTCGTGCATCGACAAAGCCCGGCACCGTGGTGCCCCAGTCCTGGGCCGCGCGGAAGGCATCAAGCGCCTTCACCGCCTCCTCGGTGTAGAGATTCGCGCCCGGGCCAGTCAGCACGATCTCCTTCTCGGTGGCGCGGTAATAGCCAAGCGCGTGCAGGATCAGCTTCAACTCGATCACGTCGCGGCCGGCGAACTGTTCGAGCCGGCGAAAGCCCAGCCGCTCCGCGGCGGTGTCGTAGATGCGGCGCAGTTCGGCGATCGGCTCGGGGTGCTCGCAAACGTTGATGTTGACGGTCACGCCGTCGGGCCTTCGCGAGCGACCCGGACGCGGATCCGCAACCAGCACCGCCGCCGATTGCGTTTCGCCGTGCCGGCCGTCGCCGCCGAGCAGGTGGCCGGCATTCAGGGCCTCGATCAGCCGGTCGGCCAGCGTGCGCACCGAGCCCTCGCTGGCCTGGAACGCCTCGGCGACCGCATCCACCACCGTGGTGCTGACCAGGGCGTTGCCCTGCACGGCGAAGGTCGTCCCCTTGCGCATGTGGACCCAGTCGCCCTGTTTCTCCGAGCCGTACTGCCGCTTGCCGGTCCACTGCGCTGAACGGCCCTGGATGTCGATGACGCCGACCTGCCGGTTTTCGCGGCCCTCGTCGGCCGCGACCACCTGGTCAATGGCTGCCTGCGGTGCCACGCCCTTTTCCAGCAGATTCAGCAGGTCGTTGCCATACTCCAGCCGCGTGCCGCCCTGCGTAGCCACCGCGCCGACGCCGGCGCGAACCCAGGGCACCGTGTTCCCGACGCACGGGTTGCGTGTCGTCACGACGACGCCGGTCTCGCCGGTGCGCGGGTCGACCGCGACAATCGAGAAGGTGTGGAAGTTGATGTCGGCGCCGTTTCCCCAGGCCACCGGTTCCTGCGCGGCCGCCGGCGAGGCCAGCACGAGGCCGGCGAACACGATCGCGAGCAGGTTGTTCCGCATGTCTCAGTCCCCTTCGATCAGTTCCAGATCGCCACCAACTTCGAGCGCGAAGCGGCCGCGGCCCCTGGGTACCAGGCGAAGGTCGCCCGCCTTCTCGTCGAGGCGGCGGCGCAGCAGCAGCAGCCGGGTCTCGAGGTTGTCCTTGAAGGCCGGCAGGCCGAGCGACTTGTCAAGGCGCAGTTCGCGGTTGGTGAACTCGGCCCGACCTTCCTGCTGGTGCGTCCGCAGCAACTTCCACAAAATGCGCGCCGGCAGGCTGCGGATCAGGTACTCGCCGTCGAGCATCACGACTTCCTCGGCGCGATAATAGGTCAACTCTCGGCGCGGGCCGGCGGCCGGCCGGACGACGGCTTCTGACGAGTCGTCCGCGTCTTCGTCTTCGTCCTGTTGCAGCTGCATGTTCTGGATCGCCACCGCCAGGTACGAACCGAGCAGCTCGATCGCGGTCTTGTCTTCCTCGTGGAAGCGATACGGCGTCTCGCTTTCGATGCACAGCACGCCGACCAGTTCGCCGCGCACCATCAACGGCACGCCAAGCTGGCTCGACGGGTTCTCGAGGCCGGGCAGCGGCACGCGGCGGTCGTCGGCGCACCAGCCCGTCTCTTCGGCTCGCCGTTTCGCTGCGTAGGCGTGCAACATGCCCCGCAGCAGGCCCGAAATACGGATCGGCTTTTTCGCCTCTGCGACGATGCCAATGATGCCCTCGCCGAACTGCACCTCGGCGCCGGCGCCGCTCTGCTCGTAACCGCGGCTGGCGATCATCACGAGCGTGTCGGGCTTCTCGCCGGCCAGCGCGATCATCGAATGGCTGAAGTTGAAGTGGCGCTTCAGCCCGACCACGATCGAGTCCAGCAGGTGCTCCAGGCTGTCGGCGGTGTTGATCTGCATCGACAGGTCCTGCAGCGCCTTCATGGTGAAGACCGGGTCCGGGGGCTTGGCGCGCAGCGGCGGTGCCGAGCGATCGACCTGGCCCGCCTCCTCGGGGACTTTCTCGACCGATTCCACCTTGTAGATGTCGGCGGCGAGCAGCTTGAAGATGCCCTTCATGCCGGTATACGAGGCAATCGCCTCGATGCGCCAGAACATGCACTCGAAAATCGGGCCGGAGGTTTCCGACCGCTCGAACCGCAGCCGCAACGCCCACCCCTGTGCGGTATCGGGATCCGTGACGTGCACCACCGCCTGCGGGTTCTCGGCAATATTGCGGCGGCTCTTGTTGAAGAACTGGAACGACAGCGCAACGTGCGTCGGGTCCACGTACTCGACCTGGCTCAGGTACGCGGCGTTGGGCGTGCCGTCCTTCGCGCAGGTGTAGAACATCGCCGGGACAATGCCCTGGAAACACGAGGCCAGCTTTTCGAGTCCCAGGCTCACGACAGCGCCGCTCCTGCGTCAGGGCCCGGTGTCTGATTGAAGAGCGCCGTCACCTTGAGCCGGACCGCCACGCTCGGAAAGACTTTCCACGAACTGGTCGCGACGCCGGGCAGGCCAATGCCTTCGAGCTGGCCGAGAAAACCACCCCACTGCGCGCGCGCCAAGGCCTCTTCCTCAGGCTTCGCATCCCAGGAAAACAGCATCAGGCCCTTCACTTGTACCGCCCGCTCGTCGGCCGGACGCGACATGGAAATGGCCACGCGCCCGTTGGTCCGCAGGTTCTCGAAGATTTGGGGGGGCGCCTGTTTCGGGACGAACACCACGACATGCTTGCCATCCGCTTCCACCTTCACGGCGGTGGCGCGGCAGCCGCAGGGTTCGAGCTGCTCGTTACGGGTTCCGAGGTGGATGCCGAGGCCAGATTGAAGGAATTCGGCCAGAACTTCATCGATCATGGGGCGAAGACCCAGAGTATAGCCGTTTAGGATCTTCTTAAGAATCTACTAATGAGGGGTTAGGGTTCGGCCGCCGTTCTGCTCCGTCCAAGCAATCACGGAGACAGAACAATCATGAAAAAGACCGACATTCTCATAACGGCCATCCTCATTGCCGCCGCCGTCATCCTGACCAGCGTACTCGCCACCGCCACGGTTGGCGCGACCGCCGCCGAACAATCGGCCAGCGCGCCCGGCCCGATCGCTCGCGGCAAGTATCTCGTCGACATCATGGGCTGCCACGACTGCCACACGCCCTGGAAGATGGGCCCCAAGGGTCCCGAGATGGACATGACCCGCGCGCTGTCAGGTCACCCTGAAGACCTGAAGATGCCGCCCGCACCGGCGCTTCCGCCCGGACCGTGGGTCGCAACGGCCGGCGCCACCATGACCGCGTGGGCCGGCCCCTGGGGCGTGAGCTACACCATGAACCTCACGCCGGATAAGGAGACCGGACTCGGTGACTGGACGCTCGAGCAGTTCGTCGCGACCATGAAGACGGGCAAGGACCGCGGCAAGGGCCGCGCGTTACTGCCGCCCATGCCGTACTTCAACCTGGCGAAGCTGACCGACGAAGACATCGCCAGCGTGTTTGCTTACCTGCAGTCGCTGCCGCCCATGAAGAACCGTGTGCCGCAGCCGATTGATCCGCCCGAGGGTCAGTAGCAATGAAATGGCTCTTTGCGGGCGCGCTCGTGGCGCTCATGGGCGCAACCGGTCTCTCGCAATCGCAACCGCAGGTGCCGGTGGCACCGCGGCTGCTCTCCGAGACCGGTTTGTATGCGGGCGAAGGCACGCGCGTTGTGGAACTCCGCAACCGCCCCTTCGCTCCGCAGTACCCGCTGTGGAGCGACGGCGCCGGCAAGCGGCGCTGGGTGCGCCTGCCCGAGGGCTCAACTATTGACGTCACAAACGTCGACCGCTGGGACTTTCCGGTCGGCACCAGGTTCTGGAAGGAGTTCGATTTTGACGGACGTAAAGTGGAAACGCGGTTCCTGTGGAAAATAAGTAAGACCAACTGGGTGTTCGCGTCGTACGCGTGGAACGCCGAACAGACGGAGGCGACACTGGTGCCGGAATCCGGAATGCCGGATGCGGCACCGATCGCCCCGGGCAAGCGCCACGGCATTCCATCGGTGATGGAATGCCGGGCCTGCCACGATTCATCGCGCACCGAAATTCTCGGGTTTAGCGCCCTGCAGCTCTCGGACGACCGCGACCCGAACGCGTTGCACGCCGACACGCTGACGGCCGGCATGCTCACGTTGCGCACGCTGGTCGACGACCGCCTCATCACCCCCAGGCGCACCGAGTTCAAGACGGATCCGCCGCGCATCACCGCGGCCACACCCGAGGGGCGGGCCGCACTCGGGTACCTCTCGACAAACTGTGGCAGCTGCCATAACCGCGAAAGCTCGATCGCCTCGCTCGGGCTGCTGCTGAAACACGAGGTCCGTGGGGAGAAACTTTTTCGTGGGGACAAACCTTTCCGTGGGGACAAACCTTTCCGTGGGGACAAACCTTTCCGTGGGGACAAACCTTTCCGTGGGGACAAACCTTTAGGTTTGTCCCCACCGAATGCACACCCGCACTCGCGACGACGGTCGGCCGCAAGGGCCACTGGCTGGTCCCCGCCAACCCGGACGAGTCGCGCGTGATCAATCCGGGCAAGCCCGAGCTGAGCTCATTGATCGAACGCGTGCGCTCGCGTCGCCCGTCATCGCAAATGCCGCCTATTGGCACCGTCGTCCGGGATCGCGCCGCCGTGGACCTGCTCACGGCGTGGGTCACCGCCAACCCCGATGAGTGGACACGGCTTGCGGCTACGTGCGGACCGGGCAGGAGCTGAGCGACAATAGCGCTCATGAGAGCGCGCTCCTTCAGTCACGTCGGCATCACGGTCCGCGACTTCAACACCTTCGTCCGCTTCTACTGGGATGTGTTCGGCTGTCCGCTGGTGGGCGTGTCGGACACGCCTTCGGACCGCGTGCGGAGTTTCTTCGGCGTGGATGCACCGACACCAAGCTGCAAGATTGGCTGGATCCGGGTCCCCGGCGGCGCCGTGCTCGAGATCTTCGAGTTCCAACCGCAGACACCGCTGGTGCAAGGCCCGTGGAACAAAGTCGGCCTCACCCACTTCAGCCTGAACGTGCGCAACACTCAGAAGTGGTACGACTACCTGGTCAGCAAGGGGGTCGAGTGCGTGTCGAAGCCCGAGAAGTCACCGCGCGGCCACACGTTCTTCTTCGCGAAAGACTGCGACGGCAACCTGATCGAGTTGATGGACCTCGGCTTCATGCACTACGTGCTCGATTGGGGAGGGCCGCTCGGCGGCTTCCTGTTCCGACGCGGAATGTACAAGAAATACTACGAACCGAAATAGGCCACAGAGGACACCGAGACCACAGAGAACGCTTTTTCTAAACGCAAGATGCGCGAGAGCCACCGTGTTCCGGCATTTGAAAGAACTTCCTCTGTGTCCTCTGTGTCCTCTGTGGCCTATTCGGGGGGTGGCACGTATAGAAACTGGAACGCGACGTTCGAGACCAGGCAATAACCCGCGAAGTAGTAGAAGCCGGTACCGACCACTGCATCGAGATTGTCGATCGCCTTTGACGCCAGGAAGGCAATGAACACGCCCACCGCAAACACGTCGGCCATCGCCCACTTGCTGATCGATCGCGTGAACAGGTACATCTGATACCTGGGACCCGGCGCCTTGATCGTCAGGATCGCCGCCAGCATTGCCATCTTGATGAACGGGACGATGATGCTGAACGCGAGGATCAGCCCGGCGACGAAGTAGTTCCCGGTTTCGTAGAGGCTGCGCACCGCCTCGATGACGTTCTGCGTCTGGCGGAAAATCTCGGTGGGCTTGTTGAAGATCGGGATCGACGCGACGATGGTCAGGGCCGGCTGCGACAGGCCTGGAATAAGGAGGCCGAGGGAGACCAGCGTCAGGCCAACGGCCACCTTATTTCGCGTCGTCATCGGGGAAATCTAGCACACACGCATGGGCTTCAGCGGCGCGCCAGGTAGGTCTTCGTCTGCAGGCTGACCAGGTCGAGCAGGCTACCCATCGCGATGTTCACGTCCACCAGGTGCAGGCCCCAATCGGCCAGCGGCTTGGCGCGCATCCCCAGGTCGCCGACGATGTCGTCGGCGCGGGGGTCGGCGGGATCGCCGTGCACGGTGACTTCCAGGTAGGTGGCGTGTTCGCTCGACGCGCACTTCGCGGTCAGCAAGCCCGGCACGCTCACAAACGGCGTGTCAACGGTCTTGCCCTCCACCCACGGCTTCGCCGCAGTGGTTCCCGTAATGGTGCGGCCGGCGGCCGACAGGTACGCCTTGAGCGGCGCGCTGCCCTCACCGAGTGTCGCGGGATTCGTACAGGAACCTGAATTGCCGGCGGTGGCGGCCTTGCCGAACCTGGTGTTGGCTGGCGGCAGCACGTCGGACCGGAACGCCGAGTAATTCACCACGCACCCGATCTGGCCAGGCTTGCGGCAGAGCGGTATCAGCTTGAGGTCGCCGCCGACGTCTTTGCCGGCGGGCACTTCCAGGGTCGCGCCGAGGATCAGCGCCGAGACCAGTTGCTTCTGTACGGGCTTACCCTCGATCTCGTTGCGCAGCAGCGCCGTGAGGATGAAGGATCCCTGCGAATGGCTGACCAGCACCACGCCGCGGCCCTGGTTGTCGCGTTTCAAATACGACTGCCACGCATCGCGGACATCGTCGTACTGCACGCCCTTGTCGAAGGCAAAGCGCGGCCCGGCGAGCTGCTTGCGCAGGCCGGACAGCGTCAGTTGCCGATACATCGGCGCGAACGGCCGGCACTTCGATGCGAAGCGCGCGAACTGCTGCGCGATCACGTTCAGTTCCGCCGGATCCGGGTTCATGTCGCTGTTGTCGGTGGTGTCGGTGGAAATCGTCGGGTAGACGTAGAAGCAATCGATGGGCGCCTTGGGATCGGCGGCCCACGTTTCGCGGGTCATCGTGCCGTCGGCCGCCACCACCGTGGTGGTGAGGTCAATGTCGCACGCATCGCCCTTGCGGCCCGGACGGCACAACCACGCCTTGTCGTCGGCATAGTCGTTGGGGGTCACGGCCGCGGGCGCGGCCGGCGCCGCTGCCGGCGCTTGCGCACCGAGTGGACTGGAAAGAGCCAAGCTGGCGAACACGATGAAGGCGAGCATCGACCGTCGAATCACGTGAGCCTCCGTTTCAAGCCGGATGTTAATGCATTTCGGGCGGTGTTAGACTTTCGCCGCATGAAGACCCTTGCCTTCGTCTTACTGGCCGGAGCGGCGGTCATGGCGCAGACAGCGGCGCCTGCCACGCCCAGGCAGCCCGCGCCCGAACGGCCGCCCACGCGCAACATCGGGACCATGAGCGACCTGATGGTCAAGATCATTTACCCCGCGTCCGACGCGCTGTTCTACATCGAGTCGCGCACGCCGAAGACCGACGCCGAGTGGACCACGCTCGAAGGCCAGGCCTTGATGGTGGCCGAATCCGCCAACCTCCTGATGCTGCCCGGCCGCGCCCGCGACCAGAAGCAGTGGATGGCCGACTCGAAGTTAATGCTCGAAGCGGGGGCCGCCGCCGTGAAGGCGGCGAAGGCGAAGGACGTGGACGGCATTATCGCGCTAAGCGATCAGTTGATGGAAAGCTGCACGTCCTGCCACAAGAACTACCGGCCCGGATACGGCCGCAAGCCGGGCGGCTAGCGTGGCTGGACCAGCCGCCACGAGAGAATGTCGGCCGAAGTGGTGGAGCGTCTTGGCCTGTGATGCTGCCCGCCTCCAACGCGTTGGGAGAACATGTGAAGTTGGATCCGCCGCGTTCGCGTGCCTGGGAGCATTTCGGCCTAGAGAGTCCGTCCTGCGTGATATGTTCGGCGTCCATGCCTGACGCTGCGCCGTCGCCCGAGACGTTCTTCAAGGCCTTTGGCCTGCTCTCACACCTTTATCTGACGCCAGTGCTCCGGGCGCTCGTCGAAGGCCGCGTGCCGGATCACCGCAACGCCGGTCCGCTCCCGGCGTCGGAGCTGGCCAAGAGGACCGGGCTGCACGCTTTGACTGTGACCCGGTCCCTGCGCGCACTGGCCGCCTTCGGCGCATTCCAGGAAGTCTCCCCGGATGTGTTCGCCAACACCCCGGTGTCCGCGTTTTTCCGCGACCGGCCGGGCGGGCTCCGAAACGCGGCACTCTTCTGGGGTGGTGAGCACGTCCTGAAGTCCGCGGCGGAACTCGGCTACAGCGTGAAGACGGGCAAGTCGAGCTTCGAGCACGTATACGCCGAGTCGTTTTGGGATCGCATGCGCCGGCTTCCAGACGAGTACGAAATGTTCAATCGCGCGCTGGCAGACTTGCGTAGCGACGAACACCAGCGGATCGCCGGGTCCTACGACTGGTCCGGCGTGAACACGGTCGTCGATGTTGGCGGAGGTGCGGGGTCCCTGCTGGCTGCCATCCTCGAGACGCACCCGGAGAAGCGCGGCGTGCTGGTCGACCAGCCGGAAGTGCTGCCCGATGCTGACCAGCTGCTGTCGGCACGCGGCGTCAGGGACCGGTGCGACTTCGCTGGCGGCAGCTTCTTCGAACCCATGGCGACCACCGGCGAAGTGTGGGCGCTGTGCCAGGTCCTGCACGACTGGCCAGACGCGGAGTGTTGCGCCATCCTTTCGCGCTGCCGCGAGAGGATGCGCGAGACGGACCGATTGCTCGTCATCGAGATGCTCACCGTACCCGGTGAACCGAATCCCGGCATCGCCGTCCTGGACATGATGATGCTGCTCTACTTCGGCGAGGCGCGCCAGCGCACCGTGGCCGAGTACAGCGAACTGTTTCGCGCGACGGGCCTGCAGTACTCCCGTGTGGTCTCCACGTCCAGCGCATTCAGCATCGTCGAAGCGCGACCCGTTTAACAGAGTACGGTCGAGGCCGTCGGCGTGTGCGATTATCGATCGCTCGCAAAACGGTTGATTCTAAAGACGGGGAGATGTCCGAGTGGTTGTCCGCCTCCGCGGCATCGCCGCTTCGGCGCGACATCTCGCCGCAGCCCGCGCTGAACTGACCCTGCGGGCGAAGGCGGATGAAGGAGCACGCCTGGCAAGCGTGTCCACCTTGGACGTCGCCGGTGCCTCCGTCGGTCCTTCAGCCAGGTTTCCCCCAATGCGCGGCCTTCCTTGCACTGCGGCGAAGTCGCCTGAAGGCTGCCCACATGGTGGTCACGCTCAACCCAATGCCGCCAAGGCTCAGTACGATCACGACGAGATCCCACAGCGGTCGCCGGTAGTAAAGGAACGGGAAGTCGAGGCTGTGTAGCCCGTGGTAGAGCCATCGATTGAGGCGGCTCAGCCTCTCTTCTTTCCGGACGATGGCGCCGCGTTTGGGATCGAGGTAGAGCCACGTGCGCTTGGGATCGGTGAAGCGGACCCGCAACACCGGCAGGTTCAACTGCCCGCCACGGCTGTAATAGTACGGGTCGTACTCGGTCATCCAGTAGACGCCTTCGATCGGCACGCCGGGCATGGCATCCCGGGCCGCGCCGATCACATCGTCGGCGTGGAACGACTCGGCTGGCCCCCGGGCCGGGGTGTCAAGTGCCACCAGGCCGGCGCTGGCGCGGAGGTAGTGCCGGCCGCGAAAACGAATGAGATCGATCTCGCCGGGCGCCTCGAAGCCGTACGCGGCCAGCCCTCGACGAAGCGAGGCGAGGGGCACATCCGCCGGTCGCAGCGGGCCGCGCGACACCGCGGTCCGTTGGGCCGGCGTCGCCACGGTGCTCGGACTCCAGTCCCACGGATCCATCGAGAGCAACCCGCTGAAGATCCACGTGATCGTGGTGGCGCCGAAGATCAGCCCCGCGTAGTGATGCCATTTCATCAGGCCGGCATACGGCGTCCGCGACTGTGACTGCTTGAGGCGGTAGCGCTTGAATGGCGAAAGCCGCCACAGGCCCCACGCCAACCCGGCGGCGGCCATGACGGTCCCGGCGATCGATACCAGTACGATCAAGTTGCTCCACAGGACCGACTGCCGCCGAAGCGGCGCGAAGCAGACCCAGTGCACGACCGCGCCGAGATAACCCCATCGGCGGCCGCTCGCCGTGGTCTTCATCACGATCTCGCCGCTGCGCTCCGCGACATACAGACGCGTGGCCTCCGCATCAGCAACGGCAATGCGATGCAGCGGCATCTGGCCTCGCACGCTGAAGGTCCACTGGTCGGCATCTTCGAGGCGGCCGTCGTACCGGACGGCCGCGGGGCCGGCGAAGACCCGGCCAATCTGGAGCGCGCGGTCGGCGGTCAGTGGCTCGAGCGCCTCGCCGGTATCCGCGAACGTGGTCTGCTGGGAGCGGCCTGTGGTCACGCGGTACACGGGGCGGCCGTTCAGCGTCGTGATGGTGAAACGCGAGGCTTCGGCCGCCACCGCGCCAGGCGCCATGCGGACGGCGGCGAACGTGATCGCCTCCAGCCGGGCCAGCCGCTCCGCCGGATCGAGCACCGGCATGCGCGCGTAGATCATGACGATGCCCGAGGCGAACCAGAGCAGGAACAGGACGCCGAGGGCGATCCCGAGCCAGCGGTGCGTGTAGACGAGGGTTCGCACGACCCGGTGACGACGCGCGTTGGATCGGCTACTCAATTGGCGTGCTTGTACCACAACTGGCCCGCGTCGTTTACACTGATGCCATTCCGTATGTGGACGCTTCAATCAATTGATCCTGCCGATGCCGGCCTGCTATTTCGTCTCTTGCCGGGCACCCTGAAAACAATCGGGCGCGCACCCGGCGTCGATTTCGTCGTCGATGCGGCGCTGGTGTCGCGCGTGCATTGCCGCCTGACCGTGAGCGAGCAGGATGAGCTGCTGCTCGAGGATCTCGGCAGCACCAATGGGACCTTCCTGAATGGCCAGAAGGTGGACAGGGCCGTGCTGAGCGACGGCGACAAGCTGACTGTGGGACGGGTCGAGTTCGTCGCCAACGCCGAGTCAAACAACAAAAGCGCCGGCAATCCGGAGGCGACTTGGTCGGTTTAGGCGGTTCGGAAAGCTCCGGCTAAAGCAGAGGCTACTTCGAAGCCAGATACTCCAACACAAACGGGTTGGTCCGGCGCTCGCGGCCAATGGTCGTTTCGGGCCCGTGGCCTGAATAGACGACCGACTCGTCGGGGAAGGCGAACAACACTTCGGTGATCGCTTTCATCAGCACCTCGTAGTCGCCGCCCGGCAGGTCGGTCCGTCCAATCGATCCGGCAAACAGATTGTCGCCCACAAACAGGCTTGGGGCTCCCTGTTCCAGGCTTGCGGCCTGCGGCTTGCGGCTTGCGGATCTGCTGACGGCGAGGCACACCGCGCCGGGCGCGTGCCCAGGGGTGTGGTGCACGTCGATGCGGTAGTCACCAAAACGGAGGGTATCCGCCAGGTCGTAATACTGGTCGACCGGCGGCGGCTGCTCCACCTCGATCCCAAACATCGCGCCGTGCCGCGCGGCGTTGTCATACAGTGGCTGGTCGGCCGGGTGCAGGTAGATCGGCGCCTCCAGCCGGCGCCTGGCTTCGGCCACTCCCGACACGTGGTCCACATGAGCGTGGGTCAGCAAGATCGTGTTGACCGTGAGCCCCTGCTCGGCGATGAAGGCCAGCAACTGCTCCACTTCGTCGCCAGGGTCGATGTAGACAGCCTCTTTCGTGCGCTCGCACCCCAGGACGTAGCCGTTCTTCTGGAACGGCCCGTCAGCCGCCGTCGCGATAACCATTGCGATAGGATACTGCGAGCGTCGGCGTTTCACTTTTCACTTCTGACTGCTGTCTTCCCTATGATCATCGTGGCCGTGGATGACTTGATGTTTGCCTCGAGAATATCGAGCGCCGCCAAGGCGCTGGGGGTCGAGATTGCGTTTGCGCGATCGCCCGAGGCCATTGTCGAGGCCGTGCGAACCAAGGCTCCCCGGCTCGTGATTCTCGACCTCAACAGCCTGAAGGTGCGCCCGCTCGAAGCCGTGATCGCGCTCAAGGCCGACCCCGCACTGGCGGTCGTGCCCACGGTCGGGTTTGTCTCGCACGTCCAGGCCGAACTGATTGCCGAGGCGCGACAGGCCGGAGTGGACCAGGTGATGGCCCGGTCGGCGTTCGTCACCCAGTTGCCGCAGTTGCTGCAGGGCTCATGAGGCTGCCGACCGTCCTCGACGTGTTCGAAGCCAGGCGGCGTCTCGCGCCGCACCTGCCGGCCACGCCGCTCTTGCCGTCGCACTGGCTGTCGTCGATCGCTGACGGCCACGTCTTCCTGAAACTGGAGTCCCTCAACCTGACCAGCTCGTTCAAGATTCGCGGCGCGCTGAATGCGGCGCTGCGCCTGGTCGAGTCGAGCGGGGCCGGAGCGTCGCCGCAACTGGTGACCGCCTCGGCCGGCAATCACGGCCGGGCGCTGGCGCTCGCCGCCGAACGGCTGGGCCTGGCATGCGTGGTGTTTACGCCGGCGAGCGCGCCCGAGGCCAAGAAGAACGCCATCCGCCGCCATGGCGCCGTGCTGCACGGCGAGTGCGACGACTACGACGCGGCCGAGAAACAAGCCCGGGAGTACGCCGCGGTCGAGGGCGGCGTCTATATCTCGCCGTACAACCACCCGGACGTCATCGCCGGAGCCGGCACGATCGGGCTCGAGATCGTCGAGGCGATGCCGGCCTTCGACGTGATCGTGATTCCGCTCGGTGGTGGCGGGCTGGCCAGCGGCATCGGGCTCGCGATCAAGGCCGCGGCTCCGCAGGTCAGAATCGTCGGCGTGGAGGTCGAGGCCTCGTCGCCGTTCACGCTCGGTCTTGAAGCCGGGCGCATCACCGAGATCACGCCCCGCCAGTCGCTGGCCGATGGCCTCACGGGCAACCTCGAGGCCGGATCGATCACCTTTCCGCTAGTGAAGCAGGTGGTCGACTACGTGGTCACCGTGAGCGAGGACGACCTGGGACGGGCCATGAAAGGGCTGGCGACCGAGGAGCGGTTGATTGTCGAGGGCGCGGGCGTGGCGGCGACGGCCGCGATCATGGCGGGCAAGGCGTCGGCGCCGGGTCAGCGGGTGATCGCCATGGTCACCGGTGGCAACGTCGACCTGCCGAAATGGCTGATCACGATCAGCTGAAGTCACGCGCGCAAGCGGGCGGCGAGCACCGCCGCCGAACCCGCGGTGTCCAGCTCGGGGTGCCGGTGCCCCACCAGCGCGGCGAAGAGTGCGCGCAGTTGCTCGACATCCACCGCTTTGTCCGACTCGGCAGCGTGCACGAGATCCAGCTTCGCTTTCCCCTTGGCGGTGAGCAGCACGGTGTCGACGGTGATGGCGCCGTGAAAAATGCCGCGGGCGTGCAGTTCCGCCACGGCGTCAGCGACTTCCCCGACGATCTCTGATGCGCGGCGCGCGTGGAACGGCTGTCCGCCCATGATCAGCCGGAGGCTGCGGCCCTGGACGAACTCGCACGCGGCATAGGTCGCCTTGCCCTCGCGGGCGTAGTCGAAGATCGCCACGAGCGCGGGGTGGAACAGGCCGCACACGCGCTCGTCAACGCGCGTGATCGGCCGCAGCATCACGGTCTGCGCCGTTTGCATGTCGCGGGCTTTCACCGGCGCGCCCGCCGGCACCACTTCAAGGGGCTCGTAGCGGTTGGCGATCACTTAACCCTTCTGGGGCCGCGAGGGCCGAATCTCGATCCGGCTGGGCAGGCTGCGCGCCGGATGGTTCAGCACGTCCACGATGGCCTGGGCGACGTCTTCAGCCTGCAGCTTCCAGTCGGAGCCCGTATTGCTTTCGCGTCCCGAGAAGCCGGTGGCGACCGAACCCGGGAGGATGTAGGTAACGCGGATGTTGTCGTGGCGCAGCTCCTGCATCAGCGCTTCGCTGAAGGCATTGAGGCCTGCCTTCGACGCGCAATAGGCCGCGCCGCCGATGAACGGGTTCGTGCTGGCGAGGCTGCTGATGTTCACGATCCAGCCGGCGCCGCGTTGCTTCAGCACGGGGATGGCGGCCTTGCAGCAATTGAACACGCCGGTGAGGTTGGTGCCGATGATGCGATCCCACTCGTCGTGGGGCATCTCTGAAATCGGCACCCCGACGCCGACACCGGCGTTGTTGACCAGCACGTCGAGCCCGCCGAAGCGAGCGGCGGCGGTCCGCACGGCCAGTTCGGCAGACGCGGAGTCGCGCACGTCGCACACGATGCCCGTGACGCGGCCGGGGTCTCGGCACGCCGCGCCCAGGGCATGCTCGGCGCGCACCACGTTGTCGTTGGTAGTGCCGGTAATGGCGACCTGGCCGCCGGCCGCGAGCAGCGCCTCGGCCAGCGCATAGCCGATGCCTCGTGTCCCGCCCGTGATCAGAGTGACTCGTGCCATGCCTATAGAATAGTCCTCGTGTCGACCGTCGTCATTCTGGGGGCCGGGGATATGGGCGGCGCGCTTGCGCGCCAGCTGGCGGCAACCGATCTGGTGTCGCGCATCGTCCTCGTCGACGACCTGGGCAGCGTAGCCGCGGGCAAGGCGCTCGACGTGGCGCAATCGGGTCCCGTGGACCGCTACCACACGACGATGACCGGCACGAACGACCTGGCGGCCGTGGTCGGCGCCGCGGTGATCGTGGTGGCGGACCGTGCCGGGCAGCCCGGTGGCGAGTGGCAGGACGAGGCGGGCCTGGCGATGCTGAAACGGGTGTCGGGGCTGAACCAGGTGGCGCCGCTGTTGTGCGCGGGGGCCGCACAGGGGGGATTGATTGAGCGGGGGGTGAACGAGGCGGGCATTCCACGCGTCCGCCTGTTCGGCACTGCCGGCGAAGCGCTGCGATCGGCGGTGACGGCAATTACCGCACTCGAGGCCCAGGCCTCGCCCTCGGACATTTCCCTGACCGTGCTGGGGCGGCCGCCGCACCAGGTCATTGTGCCGTGGGACGAAGGGGCGATCGGCGGGCGGTCGATTCCGCAGGTGCTGTCGGCAGCCCAGTTGGCGCGGCTCGACGCGCGCGCCGCGCGGTTGTGGCCGCCGGGACCCTATGCGCTGGCAGCGGCGGCCGCGCGGATGATCCGCACCGCCCTGACGCGCGGGCCACGGTTGCACATGGCCATGGTCGCGGTGACCCGGGAAGAGGGCACACCGGGCCGTTCGGCGATCATGCCGGTGCTGCTGCAGCCGGCCGGCATTCGGTCGATCGTGACGCCGACGCTGTCGTCACGCGACCGCGTGCGCTACGAAACGTCGCTACGCTAGGCGCGCGCCGACCTAGAATGCCTCGGCCGGGCGGTGCAGCGACAGGCCGCCGGCGAAGTCGGCGAGCCGCGTGCGCAGTAACAGGCGGCCGCGGTGCAGACGCGACTTCAAGGTCTGGTCCTTCACGCGCAGTCGCATGCTCGCTTCTTCGGTGGTCATGCCCTTCAGGTCGCGCAAGATCACGGGCTCGCGGTAAATGGCCGGCAGTTCCCCCACCGCCTCGAATAGCCGCGCGCGCATTTGGCGGCGCAGCATGGTCTCGTCGGCCAGGTTCGACCAGTCCGCAGGCTCGTGGACACGCGGTGCTCCATCGCCGGGAGTATCCAGCTGTTCCGGGACCTCGGCCAGGCGGGCGGCGCGGGTGTGGCGCAGCCGCGACATCGCCGTATTGAACGTGATCCGGTAGATCCACGACGACAGCGCCGAGTCACCGCGGAACGCCTCGATCTTGCGGAACACCTTCAGGAGCACGTCCTGGACCACCTCTTCCGCATCTTCACGGTTCTTCACGTAGCGGAAGGCCAGCTGGAATATGCGGGCGCCGAACAATTCAGACAGGTCCGCGAGCGCGGTTTCATCCTGCCGCCGCAGCCGCTTCACCAACTCGTTTTCAGTTTGATCTCGCATGTTGGCCAGTAGAACCCCGGCCTCCACGCGGTTATTCCCGAAAAGTGGACCTGCTCCCCTTTTCTCCGAACACGCCAGAAAAATGGCGGATAAACGCGTCTTCAACCTCGGCCATTGGCGCGGGGCGGCCGAGTTCCGCGGCGAGCGAGGTCACCGCCTTGTCGGCGATGCCGCAGGGAACGATCAGATTGAAAAATTCGAGGTCGGTGGTGACGTTGAACGCAAAGCCGTGGCTGGTCACCCAACGGGAGATGCGGACGCCGACAGCGCCAATCTTCGCGTCCCGGATCCACGCACCGCTCAAGCCTTTCACGCGACCGGCGCCCAGGCCATAGTCGGCGCAGACCCGGATCATCACCTCCTCCAGGTCACGAACGTACATGTGCACGTCGCGACGGCCGGGATTGAGGTCGATGATCGGGTAGCCGACCAGCTGCCCGGGACCGTGGTACGTGACGTCGCCGCCGCGTCCGGTCTCGAAGACCTCGATGCCGCGGGCCGCGAGCAGGTCGGGCGCGGCGAGGATGTGCCGGCGGCCATCCTTCTTGACGCCAATGGTCAGAACGTGGGGATGCTGCAGCAGCAGCAACGTATCGGGAACACGGCCGGCCTTGCGGTCGTCGACCAGTGCGCGTTGCAGCTCGAGCCCGTCTGCGTACGAGACGAGCCCGAGCCGGCGAACGTCAATCACATCAGGCCTGCGCCGGGTCGAAGTTCTCGATGCCCTTCTTCACGTCGGCCATGAACTGATCGGCGACGGCGCCGTCAACCAGGCGGTGGTCGTAGCCGAGGGTCAGGAACCCCATCAACCGAATGGCAATGGCATCGTCGATCACCACGGGGCGCTTCTCGATGGTGCCGACGCCGAGAATGGCGACCTGCGGCTGGTTGATGATCGGCAGGCCGAACTGCGCGCCGAAGTTGCCGGGGTTGGTGATGGTGAAGGTGCCGCCATGCACTTCCTCGGGATTGAGCTTCTTGGCGCGCGCGCGATCGGCAATGTCCTGGATGGCCTTCGACAACCCCAGCGTGTTCTTCTCGCCGGCCGCCTTCACCACCGGCACGATCAGGCCGTTCTCGAGCGCCACGGCGATGCCGAGATTGATGTCGTTGCGGTAGATGACGTTGTCGCCGTCGATCGACGAATTGATCACCCGGTGCCTGCGCAGGCAATCGACAACAACCTTGGCGATGAACGAGGTGAACGTCAGCTTCGCGCCCGACCGCTCGTACTCTTCCTTCTTCGCCTTGCGAATCTGATCGACGCGCGAGTAGTTCACCTCGAAGATCGAATAGACGTGGGCCGAGGTGCGCTTGCTGACCACCATGTGCTCGGCGATCTTCTTACGCATCACCGACATTGGGACGATTTGATCACCAGCCCCTCTGAGCACAGGGGGCTGATCCTGAGCGAGCGGTGCGCTCGCAGGGCGAGCGGACCGCGAGTCGATGGACGGCGCCGCAGCGGCACCGCTGTCGATAAACGCGAGAATGTCCTGTTTGGTGACGCGCCCGCCGAGGCCGGTTCCGGCAATGCGGCTAATGTCGACGTCGTGTTCCTTGGCGATGCGACGGACGAGCGGCGACGACTTCTGCCGATCGTTCCCGTCCGCGGCCTCTTCCGGTTCCGGCTCGACGGCGGGCGTCGCCACCGGGGGCGGATTGGTCGTTGAAGGCGATGCGGGGGCGGCCACCGCGGCGCCCGGCGTGCCGGTGGCGTCGGCCTTTTCGGAGGGCTTCGTCGCCGCGGCGGCTGCGGCCGGTGCGGCTGACGCCGCCGGCTTCTCTCCGGCCGCGCCGATCGTCGCCACGACGCTGTTCACCGGCACCGTCTCGCCTTCCTTCACGGCAATGTCCATCAGGACACCGGCAGCCGGCGAAGGGATCTCGGCATCGACCTTGTCGGTGGAGATCTCGAACAGCGGCTCATCGCGGTCCACTGAATCGCCGACCTTCTTGATCCAGCGGACGATGGTGCCTTCGGCGATCGACTCGCCCATCTGGGGCATGACTACAGGTGTTGACATAGATACCTTCGCTCTCGGTCTTGCGGTCTTGAGGTCTTGCGGTCTTGCGGTCTTGAGGTCTTGGGGTCTTGCGGTCTTGAACCTCCAAGACCCCAGGTCCCCAGGACCTCAAGTCCTCAGAAATCTCAAAGATGAATCGCGGCGCCGTGCGCGGCGTGGGCCGCTTCGCCCACCGCTTCCGACATGGTGGGATGCGCGTGGATCGTCCGGATCAGCTCCTCGACGGTCACTTCCATGCGCAGCGCCATCACCGCCTCGGCAATGAGCTCGGTCGAGCGCGGACCGATGATGTGCACGCCCAGGATCTCGTCGTACTTCTGATCGGCCACGATCTTCACGAAGCCGTCGGTCTCGCCGGCCATGCGGGCCCGCGCCAGCGCGCGGAACGGGAACGTGCCGACATGAACGTCGTAGCCCTTCTCTTTGGCCTGCGTCTCGGTCAGCCCGACGCTGCCGATCTCCGGCTCGGTGTAGGTGCAGCGCGGCACATGGTCGTAGTTGATCGGCTGCACCGGCTGGCCGGCAATCCGCTCGGCGAGCACAATGCCCTCGGCCGACGACACGTGCGCCAGCTGGTAGTGCGGGCCGCCCATGGTGATCACGTCGCCGATCGCGGAAATACCCGGCACGCTGGTCTTGAACAGCGGATCGACGACGACATAACCGCGGTCCATCTTGAGGCCGACCGCGTCGGCGCCGAGGCCTTCGGTGACCGGGCCACGGCCGGTTGCGACGAGCAGTAAGTCGTAGCTCAGCTTCTGGGATTTTCCTGCGGTCTCGACTTCAAGGTCGACGCCCTTGGCGCCCGACTTGGCCGAGGTGACCTTCGAACCGGTCAACACCTTGATGCCGCGCTTCTTGAAGGTGCGCTCGAGTTCGGCCGACACGGCCTCGTCTTCGCCCGGCACCAGCCGGGGCAGCAGCTCGATCACCGTGACCTCGCTGCCATAGCTCTTGAAGATCGACGCGAACTCGACCCCCACCGCGCCGCTGCCCATGATGGCAATCGACTTCGGCACGGACGAGAGGTGAATGGCTTCGTCGCTGAAGATGATCTTCTTGCGGTCGACCTCGATGCCAGGGACGCTGCGCGGCGCCGAGCCGGTGGCGACGATGATCTCTTTCGTGGCGGTCAGCGACTGCGTCGTCCCTTCATGCAGCGTGACTTCCACACCCTGCTTGCCGCCTTGCAATCCGGCGAGCCGGGCGGTGCCCTTGATCCAGTCGATCTTGTTCTTCTTGAAGAGCATCTCGATGCCGCCGGTCAGCCCGGTGATCATCTTGTCCTTGCGGGCGTGCACGGCGACCATGTCGATGCCGACTGCGGCGCCATCGACGCCGGTGAGGCCCCACTCTTTCGCGCTCTGCGCCACCTTGAGCGCGTGCGCGTGTTCGAGCAGCGCCTTGGTGGGAATGCAGCCCCAGATCAGGCAGGTGCCGCCCAGCGACTTCTGCTTCTCGACCACCGCGACCTTGAGGCCCAGCTGCGCGGCGCGGATCGCCGCTACGTAGCCGCCCGTTCCCGCCCCGATCACTACGACGTCGTACTCGTTCGCCAAAACCCGCTCCTTGTCAGGCGGGTCTAGAGACCCGCCTCTACCGATGAAGGCAACCCCTCAATGTCGCTCGAAATTGAACGGAAGGTCAAGCGCTCCAGCAACCTAGCGCTTGCCGCGCCGTAGCCTTGGCGAAGGCGGGGTCATCGCTTTAGCTGCGTCAACGAGATGAAAGTTTCCTGCGCCTTTGGCGCCACCGGCGCGGCCGGATCCACCTTGGCCTTCAACTCGCCATGGTCGAACTTGAGCTGCCAGTACATCTCGGTGATCTGCGCCAGTTGACGGGCGGTCCGTCGCGACTGCAGGTACGCCACGACGGCCACTGCCAACGCCACCACGGCGACAATCCACAGGCTGGTCATAGGAGTCAGCCCCCCGGCCATTATCTGGGGGGCAGACCCCGTTATACTCCACCCGATGTCGGCGCGCCGAAAAACCGTGCTCGTAATCGACGCCCAGGACGAGCCGCGCGAGCGCCTGTCGCAGACGCTGCGGCGCGACTGCCGGGTGATTCGCGCGTCATCGGCCGAGGCCGGCCTGGCACTGATGGGCCGCGAGGAAGTCGACGTGCTGGTCACCGACATTCACCTGCCGGCACTGGGCGGCCTCGACCTGTTGCAGGTCGTGCGCGAGAACTTCCCGCTGGTCGAGGTGATCATGACGTCGGCCGGTAACGACGTCGACTCGGCGGTCAGCGCCATCAAGCTCGGCGCGTATCACTTCCTCACCAAGGACGCCGACCCCGACGTGTTCCGGGCGCTGGTCCGGCACGCCGGCGAACGCCAGGACCTGAACCGCCACGTGCTGACGCTGAAGGATGCGGCCGGCGACGCCACCTCGCGCGACTTCATCACCGGCCCGAGCACGGCGCTCAAGGACGTGCTCGAGACGGTGCACAAGGTCGCCAAGCTGTCGGCCACGGTGCTGGTGCTCGGCGAAAGCGGCACCGGCAAGGAACTGCTGGCGCGCCTGCTGCACCGCGAGTCGGTGAACGCCGACGCGCCGTTTGTCGCCGTCAACCTCGCCGCGATTCCGCGCGAGTTGGTGGAAAGCACGCTGTTCGGCCACGAGAAGGGCTCGTTCACCGGCGCCATTCAGCAGCGCATTGGCAAGTTCGAGCTGGCCAACGGCGGTACCCTGTTTCTTGATGAGATTGGCGACCTCAAGCTCGACCTGCAGGCCAAGCTGCTGCGCGCCATCCAGGAGGGCGAGGTGGAGCGCGTCGGCGGCACGCGCCCGGTGCGAACCGCCTTCCGGCTGATCGCCGCCACCCATGTCGACCTCGAGCGCGCGGTGAAGGACGGGACGTTCCGGGAGGATTTGTTCTATCGCATCAACGTCATCCCGGTGCGGCTGCCGCCGCTGCGCGAGCGCATTGAAGACCTGCCGGTGCTGGTGGACTTCTTCATCCGCCGCTACAGCGCGCGCTTCCACAAGCCGGTGCGCGGCATCGCCGAGTCAACGCTGCGCATGCTGTCGCATTACTGGTGGCCGGGGAACATCCGCGAACTCGAGAACCTGGTCGAGCGGCTGGTCGCGGTGTCGGATCACGAGTGGATTACCGACGAAGACCTGCCCTTCGAATTTCACGTCGTCGAACTCGACCGCACCAAGTCGGACACCAGCCTGCTGGACCGTGCGCTCGGCACGTTCGAACGCAACTTCCTGGTGCGCGCACTCGAGCGCAACGCCTGGAGCGTCACGCAGACAGCGCGCTACCTGGGCGTGCCGCTGAGCACGTTGAAGTTCAAGATTGAACGACTGGACATTCGGGAGCTGGCGAGGAAGATCAAGAAGTCTTGATCTTCTTCGGCAGAATCGCGTCCTTCAGCTGCTTGACGATCCGCGCCTTGACGACGGTCTTCGGCGCGATCTCGATCGGCTGGCCGGTCGCCGGGTTGCGCCCGGTGCGTGCCTTGCGGTGCTGCACGACGAGCTTCACCATGCCGGGGATGACGAACTCTCCGGTGCGCTTCAGTTCCTTCTCGCACAGGATCGCCAGTTCGTCGAAGAACTCGCGCGACTGCGTGCGCTTGACGTCGAACCGTTCGGCGAAGTGCGAAAAGAGCTCCGACTTGCCCATCCTTCGGGCTTCGTCCATCGTGTCCCCCAGGGTCAGTGTTAAGCGGCGTGTATGCTAACCCCGACCTTGGGGGCTGTCAATCGCCGCAATTCCTCTGCGCCACCGAAGACAGTGGCGCCTGGCCACCGCCTGCATTCTTTTGCCGTAGACTGATCACCATGTCTACCGCGTCGACCATCGAGACGTTTCCCAACCCGCGGCCCGAGCGCGAATTCGAGATCGCAATCGACTGCCCCGAGTTTACGTCGATGTGCCCCAAGACGGGCCTCCCCGACTTTGGCGTCATCCGCATCCGCTACGTGCCGGCGGCGCGCTGCCTCGAGCTCAAGTCTCTCAAATACTATCTGCTGGAGTTCCGGAACAAGGGAATTTTCTACGAGGCCGCCACCAACCAGATTTTGGACGACCTGGTGGGGGCGTGCGCCCCGGTCCGGATGACCGTGATCGGCGACTTCACGGCACGCGGCGGGATCACCACCAAGGTGACGGCCGAGTTCGCCAAGCCCTAGAGCTGGTGCCGGGTTTCGACCCCGGTGCTGTCGTCTTCGGCGAGGCCGGCCTCTTCAGGCCGCCCACGGCCGGGTTGCACACCGCACAGCGCGCGGGCCATCGCGTCCAGTTGCTGATGCAGTTCTGCCGAGCCGCGCAGCGCCGACACCGGGACACCGGAGTTCACGGCGGAGGCGACGGTGCGGTAGTCGCTGATGACGCTGTAGTCGATGCCTAGACCGAGCACGCGCTCGATCTGGGCGGTTGACAACACCCCGAACTCCGAGGCGCGGTTGAGGACAATTTTCAGCCGGTCGTCGCCCACGCCGGTGAGCTTCACCGCATCGATCAACCGCTGCAGGTTGCGCAGGCACGGCACGTCAGGATTGGCCACCAGCATCACGGTCTCCGATAACTGCAGCGCCGTGGCGCCGCACGTGCTAAGGGTGCTGCCGACGTCGACGATCACGAAGTCGTAGAGGGCGTTGAGACACCGCAGCATCTGCTCGATGCCATCGACGTCGCGAGGCGCGGGCCGGCCGAAATCGTCGCCGGCCGCCAGCACATGCAGTCCGCACTCGTGA
The DNA here is from genome assembly GCA_038213735.1 of Vicinamibacterales bacterium. GTDB lineage: Bacteria > Acidobacteriota > Vicinamibacteria > Vicinamibacterales > UBA2999 > 12-FULL-67-14b. The sequence continues at coordinate 47,771 of JBBQSP010000013.1, forward strand.
TGCGCGACATACTTCGACACTGCGCCGGGCTCCATCCACGACAGGTGATCGATCGCCTGCAGCACCGAGTGGCGCGGCCGCAGGCCCAGGAACAGCGAGACGTCGCCCGGACCGGTCTTGAGATCGACGATGACCGTGGGCTTGCAGGTCAACCGACGGATGTCGGCGGCGCCGTTCACGGCGAGCGTCGTGGTCCCGGTGCCGCCCTTGGTGCCGAGATAGCTGACGAACATGACCCGGTAAACGCAACCCGTGTGCCAGTCCGCGAAATCGGGTCGCCCCTCGGAAAAGAGCCGGCGCGCGCCGGTACGGGTTGTTTGCGCGTGGCACATTTGTAAGTGGGTCCACGTGATTGGTGGGTTGACGGCCGGGCTGGCGCGACACGGCGTCCAGGGAATGCAGCCGTAACCCTTACCTTCGGGACGGGTTGCGTGGAACGGCTGGCGTCGCCCCTGACCCGGCACGTGGCTTGCTCTGTGGAAGCTGCGACCCCAAGCAAGGACCATGGCCATCACCAATACTCAACCGCCCGCGCGCCCCGCAATGGATGAATGGGGCGTCTACGACCCTGAGCAGGCCGGCCTCGCGGCGTTGTTCGCGCGACTGGACCTGGCCGTCAAGCCGGTAGGCGACGACCGTCCGAAGGCCATCGAGATTTCCCCATCGGCCGAGCGCCCGTCGCTCGGCGACGCCAAGTAATCCGACCGACCCTTTCCTCACGTTCCTCTCGGGGTGCCAACGCGGCACCCCGCTTTTTTCTCGTCGAGTAAGATCGCGCGTCATGCGCGCACAATCACACGCCACGTTCCGCCTGTTCTTCAACGCCCTCCACACCGCTTCGTCAGATCGCAATAAATGACACACGAGCCGCGGTAGCACGCAGAAAGATCTGCGGCGCCGCTAAGCCATTTCCAGCACATTCCACGCAATAACGCGGATCGGTCATGGGCGAGGTGTTTGCACTTCACCAGGCATGAAACCAGGCGACGTGGTGGTGGTGCGCGACGAGTGCTGGACGGTGGCGCGTACCGAAACCTTTGAACGCTGCACGCTCCTGACGTTGGAAGGCCGTGGTCCCGGAAACATGGGCCGGCGTCTCCGAGCCATCACGCCGTTCGATCGCGTCCGCGCGCTCGAATACCATCGGCCCCGCCAGCGAAAGCGCCGCACCGTCCTTCGCGCCGCGCTCGGAGCCATTGCTCGCGAGCAGCCGGCGCTCGGCCTGTGGACGGCGGCGGCCGCCACCCTCGATCTGCATGCGTATCAACTGGAGCCGGCGCTGGCCGTGCTCCGCGGCGCCACGCGCGTGTTGCTGGCCGACGCGGTCGGGCTCGGCAAGACGATCCAGGCGGGCCTGATCCTGTCCGAACTGCGCGCCCGCGGATTGGTCGATCGCGCGTTAATCCTGTGTCCGGCGGGACTGCGCGCGTCGTGGGCCGCGGAGTTGCGCGAGCGATTCGGCCTGCAGCCAATGGTCTTCGATCACGGCGCGATCGCCGCCGGCGTATCAGAGCGCCCCCTCGACGTGAACCCCTGGGCCACGCATGCCCTGGTGGTGGCCTCGATTGACTTCGTCAAGCGGCCGGAGGTGCTCGCGGCGGCCGAGGGCGCGGCGTTCGACCTGGTCGTCGCAGACGAGGCGCATCACCTCACGCCCGCGACCGATCGCGGCCGCACGGTCGAGCGGCTCGGGTGCCAGGCGCCGTGGCTCGTGTTGGTGTCGGCGACGCCGCATTCGGGCGACCAGGCGGCCTTCGACTACCTGGCGGGCCTCGGTGAACACGGCGATCCACTGGCCGTCTTTCGCCGCGGACGTCACGACGTCGGTCTGCCCGCCGATCGCCGAAGCCACCGGCTGCGAATCGTGCCGAACGCCGCTGAGGACCGCTTGCTGCGCGCGACGGCCGCGTATACCCGCGCCATCTGGCAGGGGCGAGGGCACGAGGACCGCGCCGTGCAGCTCGTGGCTATCACGCTCGCCCGCCGCACCGCGTCCAGTGCCGTGGCGGCCGGCCGCACGTTGGTCCGCCGGCGGGCCCTGCTTGCCGACGAGTGGCCGGCAGCGCCGTCGCAGGGGGCCTTTGCCTGGGACGAAGTCGACGAGGCCGACGGCGATGAGGCCGATGACGCGTTGGCGTGTCCCGGCCTGGTCGATCGAGACGCCGAACGCCGCCAGCTCACCCGGCTGATCGACCTGGCGCAGCGCGCGTCGGCGACCTCGTCCAAGCTGCGCCGACTGCGGCGCTTCCTGCAGCGCGCCGGCGAACCCGCAGTGGTGTTTACCGAGTACCGGGACACCCTGTTTGCGGCCGTCGACGCGTTGGCGCCGACCTTCCGGCTCGGCGCGATCCACGGCGGCGTGCCGGCGGCCCTGCGGCAGGACGTGGTGCAGCAATTCCAACGCGGCGATTTGGACGTGCTCGTGGCCACCGACACCGCCGGTGAGGGCCTCAACCTGCACCACCGCTGCCGGCTGGTCATCGATCTGGAAGTGCCGTGGAATCCGGTTCGGCTCGAACAGCGCGTCGGGCGGGTCGATCGACTCGGCCAGCAACGGCGCGTCCATGCCGTGCACCTGCTGCACCGCGGGACCGTGGAGGACGCGGTCTGGCAGCGCCTCGATCAGCGGCGCCGGCGGGCTGAGCACGCGCTTGGCGCGTGGGCACCGCCAACCGACGAGGACATGGCGCGCGCGGTCTTTGACGGCGCTCCGCTCGCATCGCCGTGTGCCCAGGCCGTCGCCTCGATGCGCGTTGACGAGGCCGCGTCCGAACTGGCGCGCATCGCGTCCGAACGACGCCGGGCCGGTCGGGCCGCCACCACGCCGGAGCGTCCGGTTTTCACGCGGCCGCAAACGCGTCAGGACCATGCCTCCGCGATCGCGGTGATCGAATGGACGCAGATCGGACCGGCCGGCGGCATGTGGCAGCGGGTCGTGCGCGCGTTTCGCGTCTCGTTGCGCGGCCGAGGCACGGCCGAGGCATGGCAGGACAACATCCCGGCCATGGGCGCCGCCGCGATCGGCGTGGCGCCGGCGCCGCCGCTGATGCCCATGCGCGAACCGTTGCTGGCACGAATCGCAGCGGCACGATCGCGGCTGGCCGCGGCGCCGGCGCTGCACCAGGCCTCGTTGTTCGATCGGCGCGCCGAGCTCGCGGCCCGGTCACGTCGTGAAGTGGCCGACACCGTTGACGCGGCGCTCGCGAGGCGGGCGGCTTCGCTCGGGCCCGCCGGCTCGTCCACCTCCCACCCCCGGCTGATCGCGATCTGGCCGCCGCGCCGCCAATCATGATTCCCGGTGTGAGCGGACACCTGCTGTCGCATGCGTACCTCGAACAGCAGGTGCTGCCTGGCGTGGATCCGGCCGCGGCCGCGTCTTTTGAACGGCAGGTCGGGCGGTGGTGGCGGTCGGTGTCGCGAGCGCTGGGACCGTCGGCGGGCGCGCGGCAGGTGTTCGACATTGCCGTCGCGCCACTGCTCGCGTCGTTGGGGTACCCAACGCCGGCGACGCGGTCCCTCGGCGAGAAGCTGGTCGGCGTGGCTACCACCGAGGGCGGTCCGGCACTGGTGATCGCGTTGCCATGGGCCGCATCAGCAGACGCGGCGTGGCGCGAGGCCGTTCGCGGCGGCACCGGGGCCGATGCCGGGTGGGCGCTCGTGTCGAACGGGCAATCGCTGCAGATCGTCGACTGTGCCCGGCCGTGGGGCCGGCACACGCTGCACTTCGACTTCGCGGCGCTGCTTGGCGATCCGCGCGGCGCGCGGGTGTTGTGGGAGACGGCCGGGGCACCGGCGACGATGGCGGCCGCCGGAGACCATGGCCTGCGATCCCGCATCGAGGCATCGAGCCGCCATGGCGCCGGCGTCTGCCACGCACTGGGCGACGGCGTGCTCGCGGCGCTGCCGGCGCTGGCCTCGGCCCTGTCGAAGGACCGCGGCCCGGGCCACGCCGCACGCCCGTACGATCAAGCCCTCACCGTCGTCTACCGCGTGCTGTTCCTGCTGTTTGCCGAAGCCCGCGGGTTGGTGCCGGTGTGGCATCCCGTCTACCGCGAGGCCTACACCATCGACGCGCTCTACCAGCAGACCATCGCGCCGGTGGCCGGGCGTGGGCTGTGGCCGGCGCTGCAGGCGATTGCGCGCATCGCTCATGCCGGTTGCCGCGCCGGCGACCTCGACGTGACCGCGTTCAACGGGCGGCTGTTCGCCCCGCGGCACGCGCCCTTGGCCGAGCGGCGGCGCGTCCCGGAAGACGTGGTGCGAACGTTGGTGCTGGCACTGGCCACAACCGGAACGGCCGCGGGACGCCGGCGCATCGCGTATCACGACCTCGGCGTGGAGCAACTCGGGGCCGTGTACGAACGCGTGCTGGAGCACGAACCGGTCGCCGCCCGGACCGGAATCGTGCTGCGGCGCACATCTACCGAACGTAAGGCCACTGGGAGCTTTTACACCCCTCGATCGATCACCGAGTTCGTGGTCAGGCGCACGCTGCAGCCGCTCGTGGCGCAGCAAACGGCGGCCGGCATCCTGGCGCTGCGCGTGGTCGATCCCGCCATGGGCAGCGGCGCGTTCCTGGTGGCCGCGTGTCACTTCCTGGCCGACCAGTGCGAGCAGGCGCTGGTTGGTGATGGCACGTGGGAACCAGGCGCGGTGACGCCGGGAGATCGCGCCGACCTGCGGCGGCAGGTGGCCGAGCGCTGCTTGTACGGCGTGGACCTCAATCCCACGGCTGTGCAGCTGGCGCGTCTGTCGCTGTGGCTCACCACTCTTGCGATCGGCAAGCCCCTGACGTTTCTCGATCACCACCTGGCGATCGGCAACAGCCTGCTCGGCGCATGGCTCGCCGACCTGTCGCGATCGCCAATACGCGCGCGCGCCACTCGCCCGGCCATGTTGCCGCTGTTCGGTGAGGTCCCGGCCGTGGTGTCGCGGGTGCTGCCGCAGCGCTGGCGGCTGGCGAACGAGCCTTCCGATTCGCTCAAGGCCGTCCGCGACAAGGAACGGCTGTTCGAGTCACTGGCGGCGCCGGGCGGCCCATTCGCAGCCTGGTCCCGCGCGGCCGATGCGTGGTGCGCGGCGGCCCTGTGGCCGGAAGCGCCACCGTCGCACGCGGTCGTCAAGGAGTGGCTCTCGGCCGTGATGGGCGGCGCCACCACGCTGCCCCCCGGCCAGTTGGCACGCTGGCTGCGGCGCGCCGCGGAAGTCGCCGCCAGCCACGCCGTGTTTCATTGGGAGTTGGCGTTTCCGGAAGTGTTCTTCGACGCCGAAGGGCGGCGGCGCGATGATGGCGGTTTTGACGCGGTGCTGGGCAACCCGCCCTGGGACATGCTGCGCGCCGACAACGGCCCGGCGGCGGCGCGGGACGCGGATCGCGCGCGGACCGCTCCGGTGCGCCGCTTCTTCACTTCGTCGGGGATCTATACCGCACAAGGCCAGGGTCATGCCAACCGCTACCAGTTGTTTCTCGAGCGGAGCCTCCAGCTGACGCGGCCCGGCGGCCGATTCGGGCTCATCCTGCCGTCGGGCATCGCCATCGATCACGGCAGCGCCGCGTTGCGCCGGCGGTTGTTCGATCGGTGCGCGCTCGACACCTGGATTGGGCTCGACAACCGGGCCGGTGTGTTTCCGATTCACCGCAGCGTGCGCTTCGTCCTGATGGCGGGTGCCAATGGCGGGCGCACCGAGGTCTTGCGGTTTCGTGCCGGGCTCCAGGACCCCGCTGCCCTCGACCGGTGCGCCAGCGACCCTCGGCATGATCACGGGGATGAGTGGCTCAGTGTGTCGCGCTCGCGGCTCGAGGCATGGGATCCTGAACAGCTCACCGTGCCGGCGGTGACGTCATCGACCGCCCTGGCGGTGCTGGTCAGCGCCTCGTCTGCGGCACCACCGCTCGGCGCCGCGCGCGGGTGGCATGCGCGCTTCGGCCGCGAGCTCAATGCCACCGACGACCGCGCGCATTTCATCGAGCGGTCGACGCGAGACCGCTCGCCGCTGCCCATCGTCGAAGGCAAGCACCTTGCGCCATTCCAGGTGAACCTGGCGGCGACCACCCACGCGATCCCTCGAGGCACGGCCGCGCGATTGATTGATCCGGTGGTGAGCTTCGATCGCGATCGCATCGGCTACCGCGACGTGGCCGGCGCCACCAACCGCCTGACGCTGATTGCCGGGCTGTTGCCGAAAGGCGCCCTGACCACGCACACCGTGTTCGTGCTGAAGACACCGCTGGCGCCCGACGCGCAGTGGTGCCTGTTGGGATTGCTCAACAGCCTGGTGGTCAATTACCTGGTGAGGCTCAACGTCACCACGCACGTCACCACCGCATTGATGGCGCGCCTGCCTGTGCCACGGCCGCCGGATGACTCACCGGCGTTTCGCACGCTGGCCGCACTCGCGCGCGGGCTGGCTGAAACGGGTCTCGAGGCCGCGCCGGAGGCCTACGCCGAGCTGAACGCAACCGTGGCAAAGCTCTACGGGCTGTCGCCCGAGCAGTACCACCATGTCGTCGAGACGTTTCCACTGCTCCCCGAAGCGCTACGGCGCGGCTGCTGTTATCACTACACGCCTCGCACGGAAACATGGAAACACGGAAGCGCGGAATGACCCACTTGCTTCACGAAGAGCTTACCAACCGGATCTTGCGATCGGCAGTCGCTGTTCATCGCGCCCTGGGGCCGGGTTTGACTGAGTATTCCTATCAGGCATCCATGGAGCTGGAGATGGCGGCCGCGCAGCTGCGGTTCGTTCGAGAACAGGCAATTCCTGTCGAGTTTCGCGGCGCGATCGTCGGCTGGCACCGGCCGGACTTTGTCGTCGAGCAATCAGTCGTCGTAGAGGTCAAGTCGGTGAGCCGGATTGAACCGGTCTTCATCAAGCAGGTCCTGACCTATCTGCGCGTCACGCACCTGAGAGTCGGGCTGTTGCTGAACTTCAACGTGACGTCGATGGCCAACGAGGGCATCAGACGAGTAGTTCTGTGAAGTTGCCGGCCAGTAAATGCGTCACACCGAACCACGGAAACACGGAAGACGACTGGATTTTTCTAAAGCCACGAAGAACGCGCTCTAATGAGAGCACCCGCCGGGCATCAGGCGTTGGTTGCGTGAATATCGCCCTCCGTCCTCCGAAGTACGTCGTGTAGTTCTGAACTTTGTGTTTCCGTTTTTCCGTGCTTCCGTGTGAAGCATTCATTTGGCCGGGCCTGACTCCCAGGCCTTCAGCACAGCGTAGAGTGTCGAGGTGATCGGCACCGGCACCCCGAGCTTCTGGGCGCGACGGACGGCTGCCCCCTGCAGCGCTTCTACCTCGATTCGCTTGCCCTGCTCGAGATCGATCAGCAGCGACGAGCGCGTGGTGGGCGGGAGGTTGTCCATGTAGGTCTTGAGGGTCTCGAAGCGATCGGCGGAGATGGTCACGCCTTCCGCCCGCGCGATGGCGGCAATCTCGCGCGACGTGGCGTAGAACATTTCCTGCACATGCGGATACTTCCAGATATGGCCAATGGCCAGCCGCGCGGCGCCCGTGAAACCCGAGAAGGCGACGAGGTACACGAACTTGTCCCAGATCGGCACGCGCGCGTCAGCTACCGGCGTGACCTGGATGTCGGCCGTGGCAAAGATGTCGGCAATCTCCTGCACGCGCGGCGAAATGCGGCTGCGGTCGCCGAACACCTCGCCAAAAATGATCGAGCGGTGCACGCCGGTCTGGACGATCAGTCCGGGCCCCTCGAGGGCCGTGGCGACGTAGGTGGTGCCGCCGAGCACCGGGCCTTCGCCGACGACGGCGGCCACGTCGTTCACGCTGTCAACGCCGTTCTGCAGGGTCAACACCGCTGTGCCGGGACCCATCATCGGTTTGAGCAGCGGCAGGGCGGTCGCGTTGTCATAGGCCTTGACCGAGACAATCACGAGGTCAACCGGGCCCACTTTCGCCGTGTCGCTCTCGGCCGCCGCCGCGACGCTGAAATCGCCGAGCTTTGCGCTTCTCACTTCCAGGCCCTTGGTGCGAATGGCCTCCAGGTGGGCGCCCCGGGCAATGAACGTGACGTCCTGCCCCGCACGTGCCAACTTGGCGCCAAAATAGCCTCCCACCGCGCCCGAACCCAGAATCGCGACCCTCATTGAACCTCCGCAGACGTTTTAACACAGTGCTAGAATTTGCCCATGGCGGCCCGTATCACGGCTTATCTCGTGGCCTGCATCGTCGGTGTCACGCTGATCGCCGGACTGATCGTCGGCGCGCAGCGTGCCGACGATGACGCAGCGGTGGACCTGATTGTCATCAACGGCAAGGTCTACGCCGGCGGTGCCGCCACCGACATGGCTGAGGCCGTGGCCATTCGCGGCAACAAGGTTGTCCGCGTCGGGTCGAACCGCGAGATCCAGCGCCTGCAGCGCGCCCAGACCACCGTCATCGATGCCAGGGGCGGCGCGGTCATGCCCGGCTTTAACGACGCCCACGCCCACGCCATCAGCGGCGGGCTGTCGCTCGATCAGATCAACCTGCTCGAAGCCACGACACTCGACGAGATCAAGGACACGATCCGGATCTGGTCCGAGGCGAATCCCGAGCGGGCGTGGATCACCGGCCGGGGCTGGTACTACCAGCCGTTTGCCGGCACGCTGCCCACGCGGCAGTTGCTCGACACGCTGGTGCCAGATCGACCCGCCTACCTGGTGGCGTACGACGGCCACACGGGGTGGGCCAACACGCGGGCGCTCAAGCTGGCCGGTATTACCCGCGACACCAGGAACCCGCCGAACGGCGTGATCGTGAAGGACCCGCGCACGGGCGAACCGAGCGGGGTGCTCAAGGAGGCCGCGATGGCGCTGATGACCGCCACGCCGCAACCCACCAGCGAAGACAAGGTCGCGGCCATCCGCGCCGGGATCGTGGAAGCGCACCGCGTGGGGATCACCAGCGTCCAGAACGCCGGCGGCTCCGCCGAAGACCTCGAACTCTACGACGGCCTCCGCAAGCGCGGGCAGCTGACACTGCGCGTCTACCAGGCGCTGTCGGTCAACGGCCCGGTGAACGAGGCCGAGCTCGCGAAACTCGCCGCCGTGCGCGAGAAATTTGCGGATGACCCGCTGCTCAAGACCGGCGCGGTGAAGCTGGTCGCCGACGGCGTGATCGAATCGCACACCGCGGCCATGCTGGCCCCGTACGCCAACAAGCCCGGCACCGCCGGCGACCCGCGCTACACCGCCGCGCAGCTCAACGAGGCCGTCACCCTGCTCGATCGCGAAGGCTGGCAGGTCATGACGCACGCCATCGGCGACGCCGCGGTGCGCATGACCCTCGACGCTTACGATGCCGCCGCGAAGGCCAATCCGGCGCCGGAGCGCGGGCGCCGCCATCGCCTTGAACACATCGAAACCATCGATCCTGCCGACATCCCGCGATTCGGCAAGCTGGGCGTGGTGGCGTCGATGGAACCGGTGCACGGCACACCCAGCCCCACGCCGGGCGACGTCTGGAGCACCAACATCGGCGCCGAGCGCGCCGCGCACGGCTGGCTGTGGGCAAGCATCGCCAAGGCCGGCGGGCGGCTGGTCTTCGGCAGCGACTGGCCCGTGATGACCCTTGATCCGCTGGCCGGCCTGCACGTCGCGGTGAACCGCACCACCGTGGATGGCCTGCCCGACGGTGGCTGGCTGCCCGCCGAACGCCTGCCGATCCGCGCCGCGATCGACGCTTACACCAGCGACGCGGCGTGGGCGTCGTACGACGAGCAGCGCAAGGGCATGCTCGCGCGCGACATGTTGGCCGACCTGGTCGTGCTGTCGGAAGACGTTTTCGACCCCGCCACCCGGCTCACCGACACCCACGTGGTGGTGACGATTGTCGACGGTAAGGTCGTCTACCGCAGCGAGCCCCCCGACACCACGACCGCGCCATAGCCCGCAAGGCCTGCCCCCCGTAGCCTTGGCGAAGGGGGGAACCGGCCTGGTGCCCGGTTCGTATCAGTTCGAGATCCACCATGCGTTCACGAACCCTCGCCGCCTTGTTGTGCCTGGCCGCACTCGCAGCCATTGTCCCAAGCCGGGTCACCGCCCAATCTGACCTTGATGCGTTCATGGAGCGCGTCCTGGCCCGCCGCGATGACAACTGGAAGAAACTCCAGCAGTACGTCCTCGAAGAGAAGGAAGCCTTCGACCTGACCGGGACTGGCGGCCTGCCGTTGTGGGGCATGCGGCGCGAATACGCCTGGTTCATCCGCAACGGGATCTTCGTGCGCAGTCCCGTCAAGGCCAACGGCGTGGCGCTGTCAGAGGCCGACCGGCGCAAGGCGGAAGACGAATGGCTCCGGCGCGAACTCAGCCGCGAAGAGCGCCGCCAACGGCGCGCCGATCGCGAGAAGCAAGGCCTGCCCTCTGAACCCGACCACCGCGCGGTCGTGATCAGCCCGACTGGCGTGCAAGTGGTGGACGGATCCTCGACCACGGCGGCCGACCTGCCGTCGAACGTGGACGACCTGCTGAAACAGGGCGGCGACCCACAGTTCGTCTCGTCCTCGTATTTCCTGAAGTTCCGGTTCGAGAAGGGTCGCTACGCGCTCGCCGGCCGCGAGCAGGTGGACGGCCAGGACGCGCTGAAGATCGAGTACTACCCGGGTACCGGGTTGTTCAACGAAGGCCGGTCTCGCCCCAACCGCAAGGTCCGTGACAAAGAAGACGAGATCGAAGAGAAGATGAACAAGGTGTCGCTGGTCACGTTGTGGGTCGATCAGAGGACCCACCAGATCCTGCAGTACACCTTCGACGACATCGACATGGACTTCTTCCCGGGCCGCGCGTTGATGCGGGTCAGCGACCTGAAGGCCACCATGCGCATGGCCCAGGCCTTTCCCGATGTCTGGCTGCCGCGCAGCATCCAGATGCACTTCGGCCTGATGCTCGCAGTCGGCGCCGTCGACGCCACCTATAAAGTCGATTACCTGAACTACAAGCAAGCCGACGTCACCTACAAGATCAAATGAGGCTGACCGGCTGGCTCATCTCGACGATGCTCGGTCTGGGCGGCACGGCGGCTGCGCAGACCTCAACGGGTGTCGTCGCCGAAGTGCGCGTGCACGGCAATCACACCACCCCCGATGCCGATGTGCTGGCCATTGCCGGCGAGGTTATCGGCCAGCCGGCCACCGACGCACTGGTGGCGGAAGTGAGCGACCGGCTCGAGCGGAGCGGCCGGTTCGAGGGCGTCGAGGTGCGCAAGCGCTTCCGCTCGATCGACAACCTCGACGACATCCTGCTGATGATCGTCGTCGACGAAATGCCCGGCGTGTCGGACACCGACCTGACGCCGGGCCCCATGAAGAGGCTTCGCAGCAGCGGGATGTTCCTGCCGATCCTTCACAGCGACGATGGCTACGGGCTGACCTACGGGATGCGCGTGAGCTTCGTGGATCGGTTCGGGCCGCGCAGCCGCATCACCTTTCCCTTCAGCTGGGGTGGCGAGCGGCAGGCCCGCGCGCAGATCGAAAAATCCTTCAGCCGCGGACCCATCGATCGGCTGTTCGGAGACGGCGGCATTACCCGCCGCGAAAACCCGCACTACGAGATTGGCGACACGCGGACCTTCGTTCATGGGCGCGTCGAGTCTGCCATTCAGCGCTGGTTGCGCCTTGGCGCCGGCGGCGGTGTGGACGAAGTCGATTTCGGGGGGACCCGCGACCGCCTCACGCGGGCCGATGCCGAGGTCACGGTCGACACGCGCGTGGACCCGGCTTTCCCCCGCAACGCCGTGCACACGACGTTTGGCATCGAACGACTGACCTTCGATGCCGGGAAGGCAGACCGCCGCACGGCGGACGTCAGCGGTTATCTCGGTTTCCCCGGCCAGAGCGTGCTCGCGCTTCGCGCCTTGTCGGTGACCTCGACCGCGCCGCTCCCGGCGTATGAGAGATCGCTGCTTGGCGGCGCCGCGACGGTGCGCGGCTACGACGTCGGCTATCGCGCCGACGACAACATGGCCTCCCTCTCGGCCGAGCTTCGCCTCCCGGTCACTTCACCGATGTCGGTCGGCCGCTTCGGCGTGAAGGCCTTTGTCGACGCCGGCACGGCCTACCCCTACGGGTTCAAGCTGAGCGACCAGCACCTCGACCTTGGTTACGGCGGCGGCGCCTACCTGCACCTGACGATCATCAGCCTGTCGCTCGACGTCGCCCGCGGCCACGAAACCGGCAAGTACCGCTGGCACTTCGGCATGGGCGTGACCTTCAGGTAGAATCCGCGGCGGAGATGACCATGGGCCGTCTGAACACGCTTCGACTCGCCGTTGCCGCCGTTCTCGTGTCCTCCCTCATGGGCGCCGCGCTATTCGCGTCGCAGCGGTCCGCCGCCGCCATGGCGAAGGCCGCCGGGCAGTTCCTCGACAGCCTGACCCCGGATCAGCGTGCGAAGGCCGCGTTTGCGTTCAACAGCGACGATCGCCTGCGCTGGCACTTCGTCCCGAACGAGATGTTCCCGCGCAAGGGGCTGATGATCAAGGACATGAACGAGGCGCAACGGCGCCTGGCGCACGACCTGCTGCGGACCGGCTTGAGCTCGCGCGGCTACAGCAAGGTGACGGCCATCATCCAGCTCGAGGACGTGCTCAAGGTCATGGAGGCCGGCGGGCGCTTCCCCCGCGACAAGGAAGACTATCTTTTCTCGGTGTTCGGCACGCCGGGCCCGAAGGGCGCGTGGGGGTGGCGCGTCGAGGGACACCACATCTCAATTCGCTTCACGATCAACGATGGCTCGGCCACGAGCCAGGTCGCCAGCTCACCGATGTTCCTCGGCAGCAACCCGGCGGAGGTGCGCGCCGGCGATCAGAAGGGCACGCGCGTCCTCGGCGACGAGGAAGACACGGCTCGCGCCCTGGTGCAGTCGCTGTCTGCTGATCAGTTGAAATCCGCCGTGATCAACGCCACCGCGCCCAACGACATCCTGACCATGAACAAGACCGACATCACGCCGCTGCCGGACGAGGGCATCCTGTATTCCGACCTGCAGCCGGCGCAGCAGGGCCTGCTGCGAAAGGTCATCGAGACGTATGCCAACGTCATGGAAGCCGACGTCGCGGCCGCACGCATGAAAGTGGCGACCGGCGCCGGCCTCGACAAGTTGCGGTTCGCGTGGGCGGGCTCAACCGAGAAGGGCCAAAAGCACTACTACCGCATCCAGGGCCCGACGTTCCTGATCGAGTTCGACAACACCCAGAATGATGGGAACCACGTGCACTCGGTGTGGCGGGACTTCAACGGCGACTTCGGGCGGGACATCCTGCGCGAACACCTGGCGGCGGTCGCGCACTAGACTACCAGCGCATGACCCTCTTGCCGCGCCAGATCGGGCCTTCCTGGACGAACTTCCACTCGGGGTTCTGCTCGACGTCGCGCAGTGACGCGAGCACGCCGTCGAACACCGGCAGCCCCTCGTCGTCGCACTCGAAGTAGGTGACGAAGTCGAACTCGCCCTCGCGCTGATAGCCGTCGGCGTTGTGGTACACGCGGCGAAACAGCGCGGGGATCCCGCGCTCGGCGGCCACCGCGTGGCCCTTCACCGGGCATTCGCTCTCGCGATCGACGTGCGGGTAGAAGTAGGCGTGCCGTTCGAGCGCGCTCATTTGCCACCACTCGGCCGTCTTGCGGATCGGCACGATAATGGCGTTTCGGCTGCCGCGGCCCGATCGCCGCGGTGGCGCACCCTTGGTCGAGTGGTGCACCATCTCGGGGCTGGAATATCGTGGCGTTCGCGCGGCGCCTTCGAGCGACAGCATGTCGGCGGCATCACCAACACGCCGGCGCAATTCCTCTTCGATCTCCTGCAGCCGCGGCCGGTACTTGCTCGACACCTGCACCAGGTGACGGGCCCTGTTGATGCAGGGGCCGACGCACGAGGGCTCGGGCTCGGGGAGGTCGCCGTCACGCACGAAGAACTGGATGGTCTCGAATGGCTGGGCTTGGGTTTCGCGGCTGTCGTCGATATCGAAGTCGTTATAGAACCCTCGGGCGATGTTGCCTCCCGCGGTCCGCAACCGGGCGGCATGGTCGTCGTCCTCGGAGCGCGCCATGACGAACAGGAACTTGGTGTAAGCCAGGTTCGCCCCGATCCCGTTCCCATTTCCGTTCGCCTGGCCGCAGCCATTGCTTCGCATGACAGACCGGCTATCGGTTTGACGGCCGGGCGACTGTATGAGCTGGTGCAGAAGTGTGCAGGAGTGGGGCGGGTCGGTGGCGTCGCTTCGCTCCTGGGGTCCCGCCCGCACGAGGCGGCGTAAGCCGCCGAGCCCTACAAGGCGGCGCAGCCGACGAGCCCCACGAGGGCGCAGCCCGAGCTCCCTCTACGGGGCGGGAATGAACCGATCGATCGCTTGCGCCAGGCCGGCTTCGTCGTTCGTGCCTGTGAGGTGAACCCCTGGTGTTTTCAGTTCGGGCTCGGCGTTACCCATGACCACGCCAATGCCGGCCCACTCGAGCATGTCGCGGTCGTTGTGGTTGTCGCCCACGGCCATAACCTCGGCCTGCGGCACGCCGAAGTGACCGGCCAGCGCCGCCAGCCCGGACCCTTTCGAGATGCCGGCGCCGCAGACGTCCACCAGCGAGAAGTCGCGCTGCGGATACTCGGTCGTCATCACGCCGAGCTGCGGGGCCACGGGATGCGCCGCCAAGTGCGCCGAGATCGCCCGCATGGTCTGCACCCCGCCGTTGAAGGTGACCTGAACCGGGTCTTCGCTGACCGCGTCTTCAAGCCGATCGACGGCCTGGATGATGGCGGCGTTTCGGCGCCTGAACCCCGCGCGATTCGGGCCGCTCCAATCCATGCGGTCGTACACCAGTTGGCCGGCCAATGGCCGATCGAAGACACAGGCCGTCTCGTGCCGCCATGCGATGGTCGCCGCCAGCACCTCTCGCGCCACCGCCTGCGGCAGCAGCCGGCGCAGCAGGGTCTCTCCCGATCGGGACCGCGCGATCGCGCCGTTGTAGACAAGCAGGGTGAGGTCCTCGGGCAGGTCGCCAAGCGCCTGGCTTGCAAAGTGAAAGCTGCGTCCCGTGGCAATGACGATACGCACGCCACGGGCGGCCGCGCGATGCACGGCATCCAAATTCGCCTGCGGCACGCGGCCCTTTGAATCGAGCAGCGTTCCGTCGATGTCGATGGCAATCAGTCGAACCAACTGAACCTCTGCACTCCTAAACCCCTGGACCTCTGAACCCCTGAACCCGTGAACCCCTGAACCCGTGAACCCGTGAACCCCTGAACCCGTGAACCCTATTTAATTCGCTTCAGGAACGCCTCGTAGGCGGCTGCGTCCTGTTTCCTGAAGTGCTCCGCGAACTCGTTGCCGATCGTTTCGAGCTGCTTCAGGAAGCTCGGATCCTTGTAGGCATCGCGCATCGAGGGCAGCAGGTCGCGCACCCGTTCCCACACCACCAGCAATTCCCGGCCGCTCTGGAAGAACAGCTCCTTGTTGAGGATGCCGTTGGTCATGAATGACGAGACCAGCTCCCAATAGGAGGTGACCATGCGAAACGAGGCGTTCTCGTCGCTGCCGCCCGGAGCCAGCTTCAGCAAGTCGTCGTAGCTGCTGACCTTGCAGTTTGCCGTGAACCACGCGCGGGCCTTGCGCATCCGCTCGTCGCGCCGCATCTCGTACAGCCGCAGGATCAGGTTGGCGTCGTCATAGGTTGGCTTTTGCGTCATTTTTTGTCTCTGTGGTGCCCTGCCTGCCGCGCCGTAGCCCGAAGGGCGGAGGCGGGGTAGAGTAGGAAGGTTATGAACCCGTGGGACCAGTTTACCGGGGCCAATGCGGGGTATGTCTACGAGTTGTTCGAGCGCTACCAGCGCGACCCCTCGTCCGTGGACGAGGCGACGCGCCTGGCGTTTGCTTCCTGGACCCCCGCAGACCCGTCCGAACCGCAATCAAATGTCACTGCGGCGCCGTCGGCCGGCCCTGGGGACATGCAGGCGGGCATTGCCGCCTTCACCCTGGCGGGGAAGATCCGCCGGTTTGGGCACCTGGCGGCCGCGCTCGATCCGCTGGGCTTTCACGATCCGATCGGCGACCCGTCGCTCAACCCGCAGTCGCATGGCCTGACCAGCGAGACGCTGAAAAAGCTGCCGGCGTCGATCGTCTCGGGACCGGCCGCGGCCGGCGCGGCCAACGCGTTCGAGGCCATCGCGCGCCTGCGCGAGATCTACTGCTCGACCACCGGCCACGACTACAGCCACGTGTTCGTCCCCGACGAGCGCGCGTGGCTGCGCCAGGCCGTGGAGGCCCGCCAGTTCCGTCCGCCCGTGGATCCGATCGACAGCCTCGAGCTGATCGACCGCATCACCGAGGTCGAGACCTTCGAGCGCTTCCTGCACCGGACGTTCCCGGGCAAGACGCGGTTCTCGATCGAGGGCCTCGACATGATGGTGCCGATCCTCGACGAGATCATCCACGACGCCGCCGAGGGCGGCGTCCAGCAGGTGATGATCGCCATGGCGCATCGCGGGCGGTTGAACGTGCTCGCGCACATCCTGCAGAAGCCGTACACGCAGATCCTGGCCGAGTTCAAGGACCCGATCCTGAAGGAACGGCTGCGCGTGGACCTGGGCTGGATGGGCGACGTGAAGTATCACGCCGGCGCGAGGGTCGAGGCGCAGCCCGAGGGGCTGCCCAAGCAGGTGGTGATCTCGATGCCGCCGAACCCGAGCCACCTCGAAGCGGTGGACCCGGTGCTGAACGGCATGGCCCGCGCCGCCGCCACCACGGTTGACCAGCCGGGTCCGGCGCTGGTCGACAAGGGCAAGGTGCTCGCCATCCTGATCCACGGAGACGCGGCGTTCCCGGGACAGGGCGTGGTCGCCGAAACGCTGAACCTGTCGCGGCTCGACGGCTACGACGTCGGCGGCATCATCCACATCATTGCCAACAACCAGGTCGGTTTCACCACCGACCCCGACGAGTCGTTCAGCACCAGCTATGCCAGCGGCCTGGCGCGCGGCTTCAAGATCCCGATTACGCACGTCAACGCGGATGACCCGGTGGCGTGCATCGAGGCGGCCCGCCTGGCGATTGCCTACCGGCAGCGCTTCAAGCTCGATTACCTGATCGACCTGGTGGGCTACCGCCGCTACGGCCACAACGAAGGCGACGAGCCGGCGTTCACGCAGCCGGCGGTCTACCAGATCGTCAGTGCCCATCCGACCGTCCGCGAGGTCTATGCGCGCACGCTGGTGGAGGCCGGCACCCTGACGCAGGAACGCGCCGACGAGATGGTGCGCGAGCGCATGGCCGCGCTCGAGCAGGCCTACGCCGCGGTCAAGCCCGAGCAGGACTACGTGCCGCCGGTGCCCGAGATGCCGCCAAGCGGCGCCGCCACCAAGGTCAGCACGGCCATGCCCCTGGCGAGCCTCGAGGCGCTGAACACCGACCTGTTGAAGGTGCCCGAAGGCTTCACCGTGCATCGCAAGCTTGAACGCGGCCGCGAACGCCGCCAGGCCATGTTCGCGAACGCCGCCGAGCGTTCGATCGACTGGGCCGCCGCCGAAGAACTCGCGCTGGCGTCGATCCTGGCCGACGGCGTTGGCATCCGCTTCACCGGTGAAGACGTCGAGCGCGGCACCTTCAGCCATCGCCACGCGGTGTACCACGATTCCGTGACGGGCGACGAGCATGTGCCGCTCCAGCGCCTGCGCCAGGCGAAGGCGGCCTTCGAGATTCGCAACAGCCCGCTGTCCGAGTACGCGTGCGTCGGCTTCGAACTCGGCTACAGCCTGCAGGAACCCGGGCGGCTGGTGGTCTGGGAGGCGCAGTACGGCGACTTCATCAACGGCGCCCAGATCATCCTCGACGAGTACCTGACTTCGACCCGCGCCAAGTGGGGGATGTCGCCGTCGCTGGTGCTGCTGCTGCCCCACGGTTACGAGGGCCAGGGGCCCGACCACTCGAGCGCCCGGCTCGAGCGGTTCCTGAACGCCGCCGCCGACACCAACATCCGCGTCGTCAACTGCACCACCGCGGCGCAGTACTTCCACGTACTGCGGCGCCAGGCGCTGCTGCTGCAGACCGACCCGCTGCCGCTGATCGTGATGACACCGAAAAGCCTGCTGCGTCACGGCTTCACCGCGTCGACGCCGAAGGAACTGGCCGAGGGCAAGTTCCAGCGGGTGATCGATGACGTGCTGACGTCGGCACAGGCGGCGAAGGTCCGCCGGCTGGTGTTGTGTAGCGGCAAGGTCGCGGTTGACCTGCTGACCAGCGAACAGCGCAAGGACAACACGACCGTGGCGATCGTCCGCGTCGAGCAGCTCTACCCGTTCCCGGACGGCGCGATTCGCGACGTGATGGCGCGCTATCCCAAGCTGCGCGAAGTCTGCTGGGTACAGGAAGAGCCCGAGAACATGGGCGCGTGGGAGTTCGTGCGCCCGCTCGTCGAGCAGTTGATCGACAAGCGATGGCCGCTGCGCTACATCGGCCGCATCCGCAACTCGAGCCCGTCCGAGGGCTCGTCGAGCTGGCATGCGGTCAACCAGCGCGCCATTGTCGAACAGGCCTTCGAAGCGAAGGCCGAAACCAAAGAACTCGATCGCGTTCTGTCCAAGCAGGTTTAATGGCTTATCTCAACGAAGGCTCAGCGAGCCGTTCCTACGGAACGGCTCCGGGGTCATCAGTCTGGTCCTAAAGAAACATGGCAACGAACATTGTGGTACCGGAACTTGGCGAGTCGGTAGTCGAGGCGCGCGTCGCCAAGTGGCTGAAGAAACAGGGCGACAGCGTGGTCGCCGGCGATGCGCTGGTGGAGCTCGAGACCGAGAAGATCGACCTTGAAGTGAGCGCCGATCGCGCCGGCGTGCTGGGCGCGATCAAGCACCAGGAGGGCGCCGATGTGAAGGTTGGCGAGGTGTTGGCAATTCTTGAAGATGCACTCGCCGGCACGACTGAAGTGCCTACGGTGCCTAAGGTGCCTGAGGTGTCCGCCTCCGCGGCCGCAGGCCGCTCCGGCGAGACCTCGCCGAAGCTCGCTAGCAACCCGGCGAGCGAAGGCGGGCCTAAGGTGCAAGAGCCCCAGGCATCCGAGAAGAAAGCCACGCCGACGGCAAAGAACGTGGCGAAGGCGCACGACGTGAAGATCGAGTCGATTTCGCCGGCAGGTGCCCGTGTAACGAAACAGGATGTGTTGAAGGCTGCGGCCCCACCCGCCCAACCAACCTCACCAGCCCCACCCGCCCGACCAGCCCCCGCAAGCGGCGATCGCAGCGAGTCTCGCGAAAGAATGTCCAAGCGACGAGCAACGATCGCGCGGCGACTCGTCGAAGCGCAACAGACCGCCGCCATGCTCACCACCTTCAACGAGGTGGACATGAGTGCGCTGATGGCGCTGCGCGAGCGCCGCAAGGAGGCGTTTGCCAAGAAGCACGGCGTGGGCGTCGGCATCGCCTCGTTCTTCGTCCAGGCTGCCATTGGCGCGCTGAAGGCGTTTCCGCAGATCAATGCGGAGATCCAGGGCGACGAGATTGTCTACAAGCACTACTACGACATCGGCATGGCGGTCGGCGCCGAGGGCGGCCTGGTGGTACCGGTGCTGCGTGACGCCGACCGGATGGGCTTTGCCGGCATCGAACTGGGGATCCGCGACTTCGCGGCCCGCGCCAAGGACGGCTCGCTGACGCTCGAATACCTGAAGGGCGGCACCTTCACGATCACGAACGGTGGTGTGTTCGGTTCGCTCATGAGCACGCCCATTCTCAACCCGCCACAGGTCGGCATCCTGGGCCTCCACAAGATCGCCGACCGCGCCGTGCCGGTGAACGGCCAGGTGGTGATCCGGCCGATGATGTACCTCGCGCTCAGCTACGACCACCGCCTGGTCGATGGCCGCGAGGCGGTGCAGTTCCTGGTCAAGATCAAGGAATACATCGAAGACCCGGCCTGGATGCTGCTCGACGCCTAGCGCGCCGGCCGCAGCGCGCGAAACACGATGGACCCAACCTACGCCAAGGCTACGGCGGGCAAGGACAGAGCGGCGGCGAGGCGCCGCATGTCTTCGGGCAGCGGCGCGACGATCTCCATGGCGGCCCCGGTCGTTGGCTGCCGCAGCGACAGCCGCCACGCATGCAGCGCCTGGCGCGGGAAGGCGTGCGCGATGTCGTCGAGCGGCCCCTGTTCCCCGCCCCTGCGCTTGCGACCGTAGACCGCGTCGCCAACGATGGGCCAGCCGCGCGCCGAGAGGTGGACGCGGATCTGGTGGGTGCGGCCGGTAATCAGCCGGCACCTCACCAGCGAGAACGCGGCCAACCCTGAAGGGTTGCCTCCACTTACGGACATTCGCTGGTACTTCGTCACCGACGGCTGCCCGCCGCGGTCGGTCACCGTGATGCGGCGGCGATCCCACGGGTCGCGATCGAGCGCCAGGTCGATGGTGCCGCGTTGGGGTGACGGCCGCCCCCAGACAATCGCCGCGTAGTCCTTCTCGATGCGCCGGGCATCCATGGCGCGTTGCAGGGCGGCGTGCACGGCAGGGCGCTTTGCGACCACCACCACCCCTGAGGTGTCCTTGTCCAGGCGGCCCAGCAGGCCCGGGCGCGAGCCCGCGGGCCAGGCCTTGGCGCGGTCGAGCACACCGTTCATCAACGTGCCATCGGTGTTCCTGTAGGAGGGATGCACGACCAGTCCGGCCGGCTTGTTGAGCGCCAACAGGTCGTCATCCTCGTACAACACGTCGAGGTCCATCGCCTGAGCCGCCGGCCTGGTGCGGGGCTGCAGGTGCTCAATCCTGACCCGGACTTCGTCGCCGGCCTGCACCCGCCAGGCGGCGCGAGACGGCGGCGTGCCATTCACCAGCACGTCGCCGGCGTCGATCCACTTCTGGATGCGGTTGCGCGAGATCGCCCGCTCATCGCGCAGGTGGCGTAGCAGCACGCGATCGACCCGGACGCCGTGGTCGCCACGGTCGAGATCGATCGTTCGCCAAACGGAGGAGGACACGTCACCAGTGTAGTTGCCCGACCGTACCAATAATCAGGCCGACCACGTGGCACCGGAACGGCATAGCGGTTGGGCGTAGGAGGCGGAGTTCAAAAAAAAGGCCCGGACACCCCTGGAAATGTCCGGGCCTGACGACTGGGGTGAGCCGTAGAGAACGCTAGTGAACGAGGGGCGCGTCCTGGAGCGAGAGGCGCTGCAGGCGCCAGTCCTCCGCGAGAATGCCCCACAGGACCTGGTCGTGATGCTGGCCGTGGCGCTCGAACGAACGGCGCAGCACGCACTCCTGAACGGCACCGAGCTTGCGCAGGGCGCCGTTGCCGCGGCCGTTGGCCACTGCCGCGCGCGCTTCGAGGCGGCGCGCGCCGATGACGTCGAATGCGAAGTCGAGGACCAGCCGCGCGCCCTCCACGAACACGCCCGTGCCCCAGTACTGCGAGCCGAGCGCAAAGCCCCACTCGGCCGAGGCGAAGCCCGGCTCGAGCGACCGCAGCTGGAAGATACCGATGGCAGTGTCCATGCCGGCGGGCACGACCGCGAAGCAGGCATAGTTGCCGGCCTGGCGTTCGCGCTGCGCCCACAGGATGAAGCGCTCGAAGCCTTCGACCGTGGTCGGCGGCGGCGAGATGAAGCGCGAGACCTCTTCGGTGGTCAGCATCGCCAGCAGCGAGGCCGCGTCTTCGAGGCGCAGTTCGCGCAGCGTGAAGCTGGTGCCGGCCATCACCGGCAGGCCCGCTTTCCAGTCACTCGTCGTGACGGTGGTCGTCGTGGTGGTGTTCACCATGGTCGTGGTCCGCGTCAGTTCGGGTTGAAACGGCATCTTCTCCATTACAGCCCCCCTTCAATCGCGAACAGGCCCGTAGTTGGCGGCTCGGTGACCGGAGGTGCATCCGTAGTCGCCACCGGCTCGGTGATCGGCTCGGGCTCGACGGCCGGCTGTGGTTCCACCATCGGCGTGGTCTCGAGGGCCGGCTGCGGTTCGACCACCGGCGCGGTCATCAGTTCGAACTCACCGCCGAAGAGGTCTTCCCACGCGAGCGGGTCGAACGACTCGAGTTCCGCGGTGTCGTCGCCGAACTCATCGCCATCACCGGCCGTGTTGCCCCAGGT
>JBBQSP010000014.1:0-68871 GCA_038213735.1 Vicinamibacterales bacterium
GGCGTATAGGACATTCGGATCGAGCGAATCCATGGCCAGATCGGTCGCCCCGGTATCGTCATCCACATGCAACGTGCGCTGCCAGGTCTTGCCGCCATCGAGTGTGCGATAGACGCCGCGGTCGCCACCAGGGCCCCACACTGAACCCTGCGCCGCCACGTGGACGATCGCCGGATTCGACGGGTGAGGGACGATGCGGCCGATGTGCATGGAGGTCTTGAGGCCGACGTTGGTCCAGGTCTTCGCGCCGTCGGTGGACTTGTAGATGCCGTCGCCCCAGCCGACGCTCTGCCGATTGGCGCGCTCGCCGGTGCCGACCCAGATGATGTTGGGATCGGGCTGGTAGATGGCCACGTCGCCAATCGAGTGCGTGCCCTCGCGCTCGAACACCGGCGCCCACGTGATGCCGTTGTCGAGCGTCCGGTACATCCCGCCCGTGGACGAAGCGACATACATGATGAAGGGATTGCTTTCGACGACGTCCATGTCGACGAAGCGGCCCGACATGGTGGCGGGCCCGATGCTACGGAGCCGCAACCCCGCGAGGTCGCTGCCCTGCAACGCCAGCGCCGCTTGCGCCTGCAGCACCTGTAGGTGGGGACGAACCTTTAGGTTCGTCCATTCAGGAGCGGCCGTGACGGCCAGTGCAATGACAACCAGAGACAGAAATCGGCGTGGGGTCATCCGCCGATCCTACTACCGCGCGGCCTGGCGGAGGTCGTGCGGCGCAAAGTGAGTCCGCAGCCCGTCGCCGCTGGCTTTAGTGCAATGATGCTCGCATGCTGAAGTCAACGAAGCGCGTCGCGCTGGCCGCCATGTTTGTCCTCGCCACCCAGGCGACCGCATGGGCGCAGCTCACCTCCGCGGCCAACGGACCGGTCGTCTATGGCCACCATCACGTCAACGCCACCAGCGTCGACGCCCACAAGAAATTCTGGGTCGACGGCCTCGGCGGCACCCTGATCACCGTGGGCACACCCGCGCGGGAGATCGTCCAGTTCCCGAACGTGTTCGTGTTCCTCACGACCCGGGCATCGACCGGCGGCACGAAAGGCACGGTCGTCAATCACGTCGGCTTCGAGACGCCAGACTTGCGTGCGGCCGTTGACCGGCTCAAAGCCGCGGGCTTCCCCATCGTGACGGCGGCCGAAGTGCCTGCGGACTACAGTGTGAAGGACGACCTCGCGCAGCGCCCGGGCGGCAACGTCCTCGCGTTCGTCATGGGGCCTGACGATACGAAGGTGGAGCTCATTCACAATCCCGACGTGCGGCAGGCCATCGTGCTCCATCACATCCATTACTCCGCCCCCGATCCCCCGGCCATGCAGGCGTGGTACGTCAAGACGCTCGGGGCCCGCGCCGGCACCCGCATTGGGCAGCACGCCGCCGACCTGCCGGGCGTGAACCTCACGTTTGGCCCGGCGCCCGCCGCCGTGGCGCCGACGCGCGGCCGCGCGCTCGACCATGTCGGCTTCGAAGTGAAGAATCTCGAGGCGTTGTGCCGTGAACTCGAGAAAAGCGGCATCGTCTTCGACCGGCCGTACTCCAAGGTCCCCGCGCTCGGCATCGCGGTCGCCTTCCTGACCGACCCGTGGGGCACCTATATCGAGCTGACGGAGGGACTGGCGTCCATTTCGCCTAGCCGGCGACCGTGACGGTTGATGGCGACAAGTTCTCGATCGCGTTCCCGAGCGGCAACACCATGACGTTTCGGAGGAGTTCAAGACCCTAACGGATTGTCAGTTGGTCACGTCGCGCAGGGTGGCGGCGATCCTCTGCTGTTACTTCGCAGCGTTGAGGGCGGCCGTCCAGTTCTGCCCAAAGGTGAGGACTTGCGGCGCCGCGATCGGCACCAGGACGTTCACGAGGAAGCGGCGTCCGTCGTCGAAGACCGCGTACATCGACCGGCCCGAGTCTTCCCAGACGCCGGGCGGCAGGTCGAACAGCCGTCGTGGCGGCGATGACCGACCGACTAGCATCGACGCCACCATCATCGACCGCTGGCCGCTCGGCTGCGCTTGCAGGAAGTACACCTCCCGGCCATCGTCGTTCCACTCGGGGTGCGTCCCGCCAGCGGCAGAAATCCGGATCTTGGCGGCGGTCCGGGGGAACGATTGGACGTACACCTCATCCCGGCCCGACTCGTTCGACACATAGGCCACCGACCTCCCATCGGGCGAGAAGCGGCCGGAGTGTTCGTTGAACGGCGTCTGAAGGTAGGGCGCCGGGGTGTGATCGCCCGTGAGCGACACGATCATCAGGTCGCCCTGGGTGGCCACCAGCTCCTGCTGAATCATCACCAGTCGTCCGTCCGGGGAACTGCTGGTCGGCCAGTGGATGCCCACGGGCCATCGCTCGTCCGTTTCGCCCGACAGCGACGCCATGAGCATGGCGCCATAGCCGCTGCTATAGAACACTTTCCGGCTGTCGTGCGACCAGACCGGGCTGCTGGCCAGGGCGCCTTCGGCCATTGCCCTCACCGGAGCGGCGAAACCGGAGTCGATCTGCACGATCCAGGGGTCGACGGAGTTCTGGCGGGAGTCATTCCTTTCGATCACGATTCGCGTTCGGTCTGGTGATGCGGACAGGCCAAAGATGCGGCCCGCCTCGCCCAGCACGCCCAGTCGGGCGCCGTTGCGATCGAACCATGTCAGCTGCGCTTCACGGACGAACGGCCGGTGACCGACGGCAATCACCGACCTGGTCGCTGAGGCCGAAAAGGAGTGGTTGTTCGTCGACCCGACACTGGCTCCGATCTCGTCGACGATGCGCACCCGCTCACCCGACAGCGCCAGGCTTGCGGCGTCGAACGGCTGGGCATAGAGCCCGCCCTTGCTGCCAAAGAGGAGATAACCGTCGGCGTAGTGCGCCTTCGATGCCGCCTGCAGCAGGGGCGTGTGGTCGGGGTCCGTCAGCGAGCCGATGTGGATCCACATCTGAGCATCACGGATGCCGGTGAACAGGAAATGCTGCCCATCGGGGAGGAAGCTCGGCCAACTGATCGCGGTCGTTGATTGGTCCGCTGGTACTTCAAGAGGCACGGCGGACGCCGCTCCTGACGCGGACACGCGGTGGAGGCCCAGGCCGGAGCCGGGGACGAACAGAATCACGCCGTCCTGATTCCATGTGCCGCCTCGAGGGTTGGGCGCGTCGGCGACCACCATCGTGGCGCCGCCTACCGCAGGCACGGTCAAGAGTTTTCCATCTTTGAAGAATGCGACCGACCGGCTATCCGGTGACCAGAATGGAAGGTTCGCGCCGCTTGTTCCCTCGATCATCTGCGCCGACTGCGCCGTGAGCGCGCGTGTCCACAGGCTCTCGCTGCCGCTGTCGTCGGGCGCAACAAACGCAATGTGCCGCCCGTCCGGAGACACGGCCGGTCCGAGGCCACGGCTAAAGGTGCTCACCGGCGCCGGAATCGAGGTCCACACCGGCGTTACGGGCTCGCGTGCGCCGCCGAACGCGATGAGGCCAACGACCGCGGCGCCGATGGTGGCCACCGCGGCGACCGCCCATGGCACGAGGTTACGCCGATGTCGCACAGGCGGGGTGACGATGGGCGCCGCTTCCGACTCATCGAGTTCGAGTCGCGCGTCGCCGATCGAACTCAGCCGGCGCTTCGGATCCTTCTCGAGACAGCGCCGCAACAGGCGCTGGACCGAAGGCGGCACGCCTGCTGGAAGTGCGGACCACTGCAGTTCCTCCTTGAGGACGTTGGCGATGGTGATCGAAATGTCGTCGCCCTCGAACGCGCGCCGCCCCGTGAGCATCTCGTAGAGCACGACGCCGAATGCCCAGATGTCGGCGCGCCGATCGATCGCGCGGCCCCGCGCTTGCTCGGGCGCCATGTACGCGGCCGTGCCGAGAATCATCCCGCGCATGGTCATGGCGGGTGAGGTGATGGTGGGCGAATTCTCCAGATCCAGTGGCGACGAACCTTTAGGTTCGTCGAGGGCCTTGGCGAGACCGAAGTCCAGCACTTTGACCGTGCCGTCCGGCCGCACCTTGATGTTGGCGGGCTTGAGATCGCGATGAATAATTCCTTGCTCGTGCGCGGCTTCGAGCGCGTCGGCGATCTGCTTCGCAATTGGCAGCGCTTCATCGAGAGGGATAAGCCCGCGCCGCAATCGCTCCGCGAGGTCCTCGCCCTCGACCAGCTCCATGACGAGCGCGCCATCTTCCAGCCCATAGATCTGCGCGATGTTCGGGTGGTTGAGCGAGGCCAGCACTTCCGCTTCGCGCTGGAACCGCGCCATGCGTTCGCGATCGTTGGCGACGTCGGCCGGCAGGACCTTGAGCGCGACCTCGCGCTTCAGCCTCGAGTCCTTGGCGCGATACACCTCGCCCATGCCCCCGGCACCGAGCGAGGCTGTGACCTCGTAGACACCGATGCGCGTGCCGGGCAGTAACGCCATCAGCGCACCTTGTCCCTGAGCTCCGTAAACCAGTTCACGATTACCCGCAGCTCCGTTAGTGCGGCGACGTTTGCTCCCTCGAGGGCCAGGAAACGGCCGTCCGGCATCGGATCCACGAACGCGTTGGGGTACGTCGACACGAACCGCGCGACCGAAACCGGCCGCGACGCGCCGGCGACTCCGGCCGACAGGTCCACGGCCATCACCTGGCGCTGGTTCCGGTAATACAAGCGTCGCCGATCGGTTGCCCACACGGGGAACTGGCCGCCGTCGATCGAGACCTGCGTGGCGCCCTGCATCGATGGAAATGGGGAAACGTAGATTTCCGCCCGGCCCGATCGCCCCGACTGGAATGCGATCAGCGCTCCGTCGCGGGAGATCATGCCGTGCCCCTCATCGAACGGCGTCTGTAGTAGCGGGCGGATCGCGCCGCCCTGGTCGCGCGACAGCAACATCAGGTCCAGGCCGGTGTTGGCGTTTCGTTCGGTGAACACCAACTGGCGGCCGTCGGGCGTCCACGATGTCGGCACCGGCCCGTTGTTGCTGGCATACACCAGGGTCTCGGTCTGGCTGCCGTCAACCGGCGCCACGTACACACCGGACGCCCCGCCCAGGATGGTGCCGTCGAAGGCGATCTCGCGGCCGCTTGGCGCCCACACCGGATCGGACTCGAGACCGACCTTGCCCGATGTGAGCGGCGTGAAGGTTTCGCGCGCCACATCGATGATCCAGATGCGATCCTCCAGGGCGCGCTCGACCGCGGCAATCCGGTCGCCAGCCGGCGAGATGATCGTCTCGGCATAGTAACGGCGCTCCTTGACGAGCGGTGTGGAGCGCTCCCTATCAAGCGCGACGATCGTGCGCTGGAACTCGGCCGCCGTGCCGGCGGCATAGACCAGCGTGCCCGAGGAGGACAGGGCGTAGTTGGAGCTCGCCACGGCAGGGTCCATCCACAGGTCGTCGACCACCTTCGTGCGCGCGTCACCGACCACCAGTGATGCGGCATCGAACGGGGCCGCCATCAGCGCAGCGTCGCGTGCGAACACCACGTGACCCGTGGGCACGTAGCGCGCGAACGTGCCGCCGTCAAACAACTTCGTGACCGCGCCGGTAGCCAGCGTCACCGCCGCCACGGTCAAGTCGCCGGTGCTGCGCTTCACGGCGTTGTTGCCGGTCGTCACGATCACGGCGGCGCCGCCCGGCACCGCATCGGGAGCGTAGAAGACACCGTCGGCGACGCGCACCGGAGTGCCGCCCGAGTCGGCCACGCGCCACAGCCCGAGGCTGCCGGAGGAGGTCGCGTAGACGATCTCGCTGCGATCCGTCCACGTCGCGCCGCGTACGCCGTCAAAGACGTCGCAGATGGTCGTCGCCGGCCCGAGCGTGACCGGCATCTTCTTGATCACGTTGCCGCCGACCACGAACCCAATCCACTTGCCGTCCGGCGAGAAGAACACCTGGCGGGCGATCGCCGTGGTGGTAAAGCCGGACCCGCCGGTGCCGGGAATCGGGATCGGCGCAACGTCGTTCAAGTGGCGCAGCCAGAGCTGCGTGCCTTCCGGCCCGCCTCCAGCCGTGTAGACCAGCGTGCGGCCGTCCGGTGACAGCGCCAGCGATGGCATCGGCTGTCCCTTTTGCGGCTGTGACCCGTCCGCGAAGGTCATCGACAGGTGCATCGGCACTGCGCCGGCCGGACCGCTACCACCATAGAGGGAGGCCGCAAGCCCCATCAGCGCCACACCCAGTGCGGCGGCGAGCGCGAGTGTCCACTTCGAGCGCGAACCAGCGCCGGCGCCTGCCCCATCAGCGGGCGCACGGTCGTCGAGGAACAACCGCGCATCGCCGATGTCGCGCAGTCGCTGGCGGGGATCTTTCAGCAGGCAGCGTTCGAGCAGTGTGCGTATAGCGGGCGGCGTGGCCGGCGGCAACGCGCCCCAGTCCGGCGTGTCACGCATCACCGACGTGATGATGTCGGTGGCGTCGTCGCCTTTGAACGCGCGCGCGCCGGTGAGCATCTCGTAGAGCACGACGCCGAACGCCCAGATATCAGCGCGCTTGTCGACGGCCTTGCCCTTCGCCTGCTCGGGCGCCATGTACGCGGCCGTGCCGAGAATCATCCCGCGCATGGTCATGGCGGGTGAGGTGATGGTGGGGGAATTCTCCAGACCCTGTGGCGACGAACCTTTAGGTTCGTCGAGCGCCTTCGCGAGCCCAAAATCCAGCAACTTCACCGTGCCGTCTGGCCGAACCTTCACATTTGCGGGCTTCAGATCGCGATGGATGATCCCTTGCTCGTGCGCGGCTTCCAGCGCTTCCGCGATCTGCTTCGCAATGGGCAGCGCTTCATCGATGGGAATGACACCGCGCTTCAATCGCTCCGCGAGATCCTCGCCCTCGACGAGCTCCATGACCAGGGCTGTGGTCCGGCTAAAGCCGGACGCTACATCGGCACCAATGTGGTGTCCGGTTTTAGCCGGACCTTCTTCGATGCCATAAATGGCGGCGATGTTCGGGTGGTTGAGCGAGGCCAGCACTTCGGCTTCACGCTGGAACCGCGCCATGCGTTCGCGGTCGTTGGCGACTTCGGCCGGTAGCACCTTCAGCGCCACCTCGCGCTTCAGCTTCGAATCCTTCGCGCGATACACCTCGCCCATGCCGCCGGCCCCCAGTGGGCTGGTGATCTCATAGGCGCCGATTCGAGTGCCGGGGGGCAGGGCCACTAAGTTGCCGAATTATGGATCAGCTAGAAGGGCAGAGCTTGTTCACTTGACCTTGGGTGTGGTCGGCGGCGGCAGGGGGCTGACCATGTCGCGATAGAACAGCCACGTCGCATCGGGCTGTCGCAACCGAATGTCCAAGTAGCGGCTAACCACCACGGGCTCGCCGCCGGCGCCGGGAGTAACGGTGGAATGTCCCATCACGAACGCCATGTCCCCTCGACCCCGGACTTCATCGATGTGGATGGTTCTCTCCGGCGTCCACCGTGGCATCGCCTGGTGAAACTTCAGGATCGCGGGACGGCCTTCGTGCACCGTGTCGGCAAACCGGAGGACCGCATCCTCGGTGAAGGTGGCCGCGGCAGCTTCCCAGTTCCCGGCACGTACGGCAGCCTCCCAGCGTTCGGTGGCAGCTCTGATCGCTGCGATGTCTTCCGCTGAAAGCTCAGGTGATGAAGGTGTGGGCTGGCAACCAGCGAGCACGACCACCAACAGCGGGACGAGCACGCGCGCAAGTCGTGATGCCGTTGCTCTTGTGAAGGTCGTCACGGCCGGCCCGCCCCGATACCCAACTGACGGCGAACGTCTGCCGCCCAGTTCACGGTCACCAGCACCTTCGGCGCCGGATCGACGGGCACGAGGATAAGGAAGGTCTTCCCGTCGGCAGACAGGTCGTGCACGGTACCGGCCGATGGAAGGCTCGCCACCAGTTGCCGAGAGACAACGGCCAGGGTCGGACTGGTCTGCAGTTCTGCCCTCACCGTACCTGTGGCGGTCCGGTAGTACAAACTCCGGCTGTCGTGACCCCAGACAGGCAGATTCCCGCCGGTGTCCGACACCTGCAGGCCTGCGCCACCCTCGATGGAACGAACATGCACCTGGTTATCGTTGCGATCGTGGAGCGCGACGAAGCGGCCGTCGGGCGATGC
Source organism: Vicinamibacterales bacterium (assembly GCA_038213735.1). Taxonomy (GTDB): domain Bacteria; phylum Acidobacteriota; class Vicinamibacteria; order Vicinamibacterales; family UBA2999; genus 12-FULL-67-14b. The sequence continues at coordinate 8,062 of JBBQSP010000014.1, forward strand.
ACGTGGATCGAGGCCGCGCAACACGCTGCCCGAACTTCTCGACATGAAGATCGGAACGGCTTTGGGGTCGCCGCTAAGTGGTACGCGCACCAACTCCTCGCGATCCAGATTGCCCTGCCCCACTCGAATGCGCCGTAGGACGGCGATGGACTGGCCACCCGCCAGAACCGAGGCACCGAGCACTCGGCCTTCGACATCAACGAGCTTGTGCGCGCCTTCGCTGCCGTTGACCGGTACGGTCCAGAGTTCGTCACTCCGCGTGTGGACCAGCGAACGGCCATCGGACGTCCAGGATTCCAACTTGGTCGAGCGCGGGCCGCCCCGCGTCACGCGCGTCGCGGCCATCGTCATCCGGTCAAGGGTCCACAGGTCAAGGCCGTCACCGTCGGCAATGCCAACGCCGATTCGGCTGCCGTCTGGCGAGAATCGCGGCGACTCGTACGCCCGCGCCTCGCCGAGCGCGACTGCGCGCCCGTCCACATCTGCGAGCATCAACCGTGAGAGGGGTGACACCGCTGGCAGCGACACCAAGGTCCCGTTCTCGGACAGCGTCACCGAAGGTCCGAACCGGCCGGGCGACACCCTCGGTTCGAGAAGACGCGGCTGGCCAAGCACGCGCAGGCCACGCGCATCGAACGGCACCGCCATCAACGCGCCGTCTGATCGGGCGTATACGAGGTGGTCATCGATGAGGCCGAGCACACGAAAACCGTCGATATCGAGGCCCCTGCGCCGGCCGTCCGCCGGGGAAAACACCGCGAGCGTCAAGCCGTCACTGTCTAACGCGCCGCGCACAGGAGCGCCCGCGCTCTGGCGACCGTCCGGTCGAGCGTTGGCATAGAACACCAGCCGCGGCTCGCGCAGGACGACGGGCACGTTGTGCCCCAGCTCATCTCCGGAGAGAGGAAGGAAGAGTTGCGGCTCGCCGCCATTCGCGCTGACGCGGTGGAGGCCGGACGCGGATCCGATCTTCTCCAAGAGGATCTCCTCGTCCGAGGCCCACGCGAGCGACGCCGTCACGTCATCGATGGTGGCAACCGTGGTGGCGCCGCCTCCGCTGAGTCGAACTTTGCGGATGATGTGGTTCGCCACCACGAACGCCACCCACTGGCCATCCGGAGAGATCGCCGGCTGCAGCCCGCCCTCGGAGCCGGCTAGAAAGCGCGCGGCCGGCTGGTCGAGCGATCGCGCCCATAGTCCAGTGGTCACGGCTGCTGCGCTGAACACGATGGTCTTCCCGTCGGGCGAGACCGCGAACGGCTGGGTGCTGGTGTGCACCTCCATGTTGGGGTCATCGACCAGCGTGAATCGCAGGACGCTGTCGTCGCGGTCAACTTCACGAGCCGGCAACCCAATCAGCATCGATGCGAGCACCACCGAAACCAGAGCCAGTCCGGCCGATGCCCACTGCCATCGCCGTTGAGCCGTGGGTTCGGCGACTGTTGACGCGCCGTCACCCGCAAGCGCGTCGTTGATTTCGAGCCGGGCGGCGCTCATGTCGCCCAGCCGGGCGCCGCGATCTCTCTCGAGAGAGCGACGCAACAGGCGCCGCACGGCAGCCGGGGTATCTGGGGGAAGAGTCGTCCAGTCGACGGGCTGACGCAGCACGGCGGCGAGCACTTCGGGCATCTCTTCACCGTCAAACGGGCGGCGGCCGGTGAGCATCTCGTAGAGCACGACGCCGAACGCCCAGATATCAGCGCGCTTATCGACGGCCTTGCCCTTCGCCTGCTCGGGCGACATGTACGCCGCAGTGCCGAGAATCATCCCGTGCATGGTCATGGCCGGCGACGTGATGGTGGGGGAATTGGCGAGGTCTTGAGGTCTTGAGGTCTTGGTCGAGGGCTTTGGCGAGGCCGAAATCCAGCACCTTCACCGTGCCGTCGGGCCGCACCTTGATGTTGGCGGGCTTCAGGTCGCGATGGATGATGCTCTGCTCGTGCGCGGCTTCCAGCGCTTCGGCGATCTGCTTCGCGATCGGCAGTGCCTCGTCGAGCGGAATCGGTCCGCGCGATATGCGCGCTGACAATTCCTCGCCCTCGACGAGTTCCATCACGAGAGCATTGCTTTCAATGCCGTAGATCTGGGCGATGTTGGGGTGATTGAGCGACGCGAGCGTCTTCGCTTCCCGCTCGAAGCGCATCAAGCGATCGGGATCGCTCGCGAAGGACTCTGGCAGAATCTTCAGCGCGACGTCGCGATCGAGCTTGGTGTCGCGCGCCCGGTAGACTTCGCCCATGCCGCCTTCGCCGAGCTTGGCGGTGACTTCGTATGCGCCGATGCGGGAGCCAGCTGTGAGGCTCATTGACCGGCCCAGTCGCGTCCGGCCGCCCCGAGCGCCGCCTGCCAGTTGACGACGATGCTGATGGTTGGTGGATCGTCCGAACGGACATTGACGACGAAGCGCTGACCGTCTGGTGTCGCGGCGTACGGATAGTCGTTGACGTTTGCCGGACGACGTTCGAACGCGAAGAGCCTGGTAGTCGCGCCGATCCGCGGCGCATCTGAGAGCGCAACCTCCGCGGCGGCCAGCTCGTTGCCCGTATAGAAGAACAGTTCCCGTCCATCAGCGCGCCAGCGGGGGAAACTGCCGCCATCGCGCGAGACCTGCCATCGCTGCCCGCCGCGAGGAAACGGCTGGAGGTAGACTTCGTTGCGTCCCGAATCGTCGGATGAGTACGCGAGCCAGCGCCCGTCGGGCGACACCTTGCCGGCGTTCTCGGCGGCGGGCGTGCTGACCAGCGGCACCGACGAACGGTCGCCGGAGAGCGGCAGCATCATCACATCATTGCCAGTCTCGCCGTACGAGACACGTTTCCATACCAATCGAGTGCCGTCCCGAGTCCAGTCCGTGGGCGCGACGGCTCCGGCGCCGGGCGCGATCAGCTCCTCGGGCGCTGCTGTCGAGCCCAGCTTGAGGCGATAGACCGACGAACCGATCTCGTGGAAGGCGATATAAGCGAGTTCGTGCCCGTCGGGCGACCAGATCGCGTTGCCGATCTGACCGTTGGCGGAAGCGACAACGGTCGCGCGTCCGTCAGCGATGTTGAGCACAAAGATCTCGCTGCGTCCGCTCTCCCGGTTGGTGGTGGCGTAGACGAGCCGCTCGCCACGTGGAGAGAACTCCGGGTCAGCGAACACGCCTCCCGTGGCGACATCCGGCGCCAGGCGCTTGCCACTCCGATCGATCACGGCGACCGCCGCCGCGACCAGGAGCGCGATGCGCGCGGCACGTGACATCGAAGCGCGCGCAGCCGGAACAGGTGTTGGCTCGATCTCCGTCAGCTCAATGGCCGCATCGCCGATGTCTCGCAACCGCGTCGCCGCGTCTTTTCGCAAGCAGCGCATCAACACTCGCCGCACGGCTGAGGGTGTGTCGGCGGGCAGTCGCGTCCAATCGGGTTCGGCGCGAACAACGGCGCCGAGCACGTCGGTCAGGGTCTCGCCCTCGAATGCGGGGGTCCGCGTCAAGATCTCGTACAGAACACAGCCGAACGCCCAGACATCCGCACGCTTATCGACGGCCTTTCCGCGCGCTTGCTCGGGAGACATGTACGCGGCAGTGCCCAGAATCATCCCGCGCATGGTCATGGCGGGGGAGGTGATGGTGGGGGAATTAGCGAGGTCTTGGGGTCCTGGGGTCTTGGGGTCTTGGCTGAGCGCCTTGGCGAGGCCGAAGTCGAGCACCTTGACCGTGCCGTCCGGCCGCACCTTGATGTTGGCTGGCTTTAGGTCGCGATGGATGATCCCCTGCTCGTGCGCGGCTTCGAGCGCCTCGGCGATCTGTTTCGCGATCGGCAGCGCTTCGTCGAGAGGGATCGCGCCGCGCTTCAGCCGTTCGGCAAGATCCTCGCCCTCGACCAGTTCCATGACGAGCGCGATCGTTCCGGACGATTCTTCGAGACCGTGAATGTGCGCGATGTTGGGGTGGTTGAGCGCCGCCAGCACTTCGGCTTCGCGCTGAAATCGCGCCAGCCGTTCGCGATCGTTGGCGACGTCCGCGGGCAGGACCTTCAGCGCCACCTCGCGCTTCAGCCTCGAGTCCTTGGCGCGATACACCTCTCCCATGCCGCCGGCTCCAAGCGAGCCGAGCACTTCGTAGGAGCCAATGCGGGTGCCGGGAGGCAGGGACACGTGCCGTGGATTATACCGACGGACCGGCCGCGAGGCAGACAAGGGTAAATCCTTGACTTAATCCTTGATCTTTGCCAGCCTCGAGACATGGCCAAAGTGACCGGCAAGTTTCAGATCACCCTGCCGAAAGCCGCGGTGACGCAATCCGGCATCGAAGTGGGCGACACGCTGGACATCCGGGTCAACGGCGGTGGGCTGCTCGTGACCCGCCGGACCGAGGGCGTCGCACATGACACGCGCGAGCGGCTGACGCATTTCGACCGCGCCACCAAGCGGCAACACAAGCGCGCAACGGCCCCGAAAGGCGCGACGCGCGGATGGACGCGCGAGGAGCTGTACACCCGTGGCCGCGCTGATTGACACCAACATCCTGGTCTATCGCTTCGACCCCCGGTATCCGGCGAAGCAGGCCAAAGCGACCGCGCTGCTGAAGGCGGGTATTGCGAACGATTCCATCCGTGTGCCCCACCAGGCGCTGCTCGAGTTCGTGGCAGCGACCACCAAGCCGCTGTCGAAAGGCGGGGCCTCGCTCCTTTCGCCCAGCGACGCGCGACTGGAAATGGAGGACATGCTGCTGCAGTTCGAAGTGGTCTTTCCCGACGAAGAGGTGCTGCGCATGGCCATTCGCGGGGCGGCCACCTACGGGCTGTCATGGTTCGATGCGCACCTGTGGGCCTATGCCGAGCGATTCGGTCTGGACACCATCTTCAGCGAGGACTTCGCGCACGATCGGCGGTACGGGCGCGTCCGCACGGTCGATCCGTTCCTGTGAGCACGATTCATTTGACCTCGGGCTCGGTCGCGCGCCTGGGTTACCTGGGACGGAGCGCGGCCAGGACCTCGGCTTCGCGCTGAAATCGCGCGAGCCGTTCGCGATCGTTGGCGACGTCGGCGGGCAGCACCTTGACCGCAACCTCGCGCTTCAGCTTCGAGTCCTTGGCGCGAGACACCTCACCCATGCCACCTGCCCCGAGCGAGCCGAGAACTTCGTATGACCCGATGCGGGTCCCGGCCGCGAGGCTCATATGAAGTCCTCGTGGCGAGTCGAGTGGCCGGCGCCAAGCTTGGCGATGACTTCATAGGGTCCGAGTCTTTCGCCTATCTGCATCGCGTCACCTTGGCTACGGCGAGACCTCGCCGAAGCTCGCACGAAATGTTCGCGAGCAAAGGCGAGCCGCCGGCGCCCATTCTGGCGAGAACAGTATGCGGCCCGATCGCGTGCCCGATCATCGCGCCGCTCCTGCCTTCAACAGCGCCGGCCAGTTCAGCAATACTGTTGCGGGTTCGCGCTTCCGGTTGCTTTCGGGAGTCAACGCGAGGATGCGGGATCGCGCGTCAAGCACGAACGCGTTGTGCGAGAACAACTCCGGTGCGGTGAGCACGGCCTCCGGCACGGCGGCGCGCACGGATGCCCCAGCGATTGTTACCGACACCCGCATGATCTGACCCGACGGCAGGCCGTAGTAGACCTGACGGCCATCGGCGCTCCAGTGCGGAGCAGACCCGGTCACCGTCGAGAGTCTCGTTCGCGCGCCGGTGGGCGGATACGGCGCGACCCACACCTGATCAGGCTCGCCGGACTCGCTCGCGCAATAAGCGATCCAGCGTCCATCTGGAGAGAATTGTGCGTGCCCTTCCAGTTCGCGCGTGGCGATCAACGGCCTTGGTGTGCGATCGCCGACGAGCGGCAGCGCCCAGATGTCCGGGCCGTTGGCAGTCGTGCTTTGCCCGAAGAGCAGCACTGAACCATCCGGCGAAATCGAGCCAGGAACCTTACGGGACTCCGACGCCAACAGCAGCTCATCACTGCCGCTGCCGTCGGCCGCGCGCCGGTAGAGATCCGTGAAAGCGCTTCGCGTCGAGGCGAACACGATGTGTTTCCCATCGGGTGAGTAGATGGCGGCGGTCTTGGGGTTTGGTGTGGCCGTGAGCCGTGTCGAAACGTTGCGTTCGAGGTCCACCTGCCAGACGTCGGCAGCGCCGGACGCATCCGGCCGGAGGAAGACCATGCGTGTGCCATCGGGTGAGAGCTGAGGCCGGACCATGCCGGTGTACAGACCGGGATCCCCGACTGTGGCGGTCGTCACTCCCTGACTGTCGAGCCACGCCATCCTCAGGCTGGTGCTTTCAGGCGGCGCCACCACCAACGCGCCCGATCGCGACACCGTGAAGTCGCCGACGCCGGCGACAACGGAGATCGGCCCGCCCTCGAAACGGAGCGTGTCGGGATCCGTCCGCTGCGCTATCAGCGTGCGGTCCTTGATGTACCACAGCCATGCTCGCGCGTAGACGACGCGAGTGGCGGGAACCGCGAGTCGCGATGGCTGGCCGCCGTCGATCGACGCCACGAACATCGCGTTCTTGTCCGTGTCGCGGTTTTGAGCCATGTAGATGAATCGGCGTCCGTCAGGCAGGAAAGTCGAAGGGAGGTGAACAATCTCACCGGCATTGGCGTCGAGTGTCGTCATCGCCGTGCTTGCGCCGCCATCTTCGGACACGCGGTAGATTCCCCCGTCCTTGCCGCCGAAGATGATCGCCCCAGACCCCCAAAGGGCGTAACGCCCCCACTCGGCGAGAAGCGTGGTCGCGCCCGAGGCATCAACCTTGCGGACGACCCCGCCCTGCGTGCTGGAATCGTTGACCTCAGGTGCTCCGCCGCCGGCAACGGAGATCAGGAGGTTCTGCCCATCGGGCGACCAGGTTGGCGCGGCTGTTGACCACGCGACCGCCGGTCCGGACAGTTGAATCGGCCTGGCTTCGAGGGACGACATCTCCCGGACGAATAACTGCGTGCGATTGGTGCTGTTGACCGCCAGGAAAGCCAGCTTCTCGCCGTCGTCTGAAAGCGCCATCGATCCCGGCCGCGTTGTGATGCGCTGGAACCCATCGGGCACCGCGAGCTCAAACCGCATGACGCCGCCGGAATCCGAGCCAGGCATGGGCGCGCGCGGCATGGCGATGGCGGCCAGCGCCATCGCCAGCGCGGCGGTCACCGCCCACGGCGCGACTGTCCACGCGCGGCCACGCGGGTTTGTTACCGGTGGCGCTTCGTAGTTCGCGCCGCCGTCCAACTCGAGGCGCGCATCGCCGATGTCTCGCAGCCGCTGGCGCGCATCTTTCTCGAGGCAGCGGCGCAGCAGCGTGCGAATCGACGACGGTGTGCCGACGGGCAACGCATTCCAATCCGGCGTGTCGCGCATCACCGACGTGATGATGTCAGTCACATCGTTGCCCTTGAACGCGCGGGTGCCGCTGAGCATCTCGAACAGCACACATCCAAACGCCCAGATATCCGCGCGCCGGTCGACCGCCTTGCCCTTCGCCTGCTCGGGCGCCATGTAGGCCGCCGTCCCCAGGATCATCCCGCGCATCGTCATCGCCGGTGAGGTGATGGTTTGGAGGGCGGAGGCTTCAGCCTCCGCCTGGCGACGGCTAAAGCCATCGCCCTCCGAAGGTCCGAGCGCCTTGGCGAGACCGAAGTCGAGCACCTTCACCGTGCCGTCGGGCCGCACCTTGATGTTGGCGGGCTTCAGGTCGCGATGGATGATCCCCTGCTCGTGCGCGGCTTCGAGCGCTTCGGCGATTTGCTTCGCGATCGGCAGCGCTTCGTCGAGAGGGATGGCGCCGCGCTTCAGCCGCTCCGCGAGGTCCTCGCCTTCAACCAGCTCCATGACGAGCGCGCCATCTTCCAGCCCATAGATCTGCGCGATGTTCGGGTGGTTGAGCGCCGCCAGCACTTCGGCTTCGCGCTGAAATCGCGCCAGCCGTTCGCGATCGTTGGCGACGTCGGCCGGCAGGACCTTGAGCGCAACCTCACGCTTTAGCTTCGAATCCTTCGCGCGATACACCTCGCCCATGCCACCTTCGCCCAACTTGGCGATGACTTCGTAGAGACCGAGGCGCATGCCGGGGGACAGACTCATCGCGTCGAGCGCCCCAGGCCCGCGGTCCATCCGAAGAGCAAGCGCACCTCGCCGCGATCCTTGTCGGCGTCTTTGGGCAGGCGGACCAGGATCCGCGAATGGTCGGGTGTCGCCAGCGCGTACTGCACGTCGAACCCCACGTCGCGCACCAGTATCTGAGGCGCGCCGGCCGTGAAGGTCCCAGCTGTCGTGGTCACCGGATAGGCGGCGATGTGCCCGGTCAGCGTCGCGACCAGCAGCTCTTTTCCGTTCGCGCTCCAGCCGATCACGTGTCCACCGCCGGTCGTCACCGGCCAGGTCTGGCGCCGCTCCGGGAAGGTGGTGACGTAGACCTCCGCACCGCCGGTGTCGAGCGAATTGAAGGCGACGAATTGTCCGTCGGGAGAGAAGCGGCCGCGATCGGCGGTGGTCGCAAACGGCGACACGGTGTTGGTCTGCGCCGACCACACGCGAAGCTCCGAGGGGCTCGACGGCGAGAAGCCGATGTACTGCAAGAGGATGTGCTGGTCGTCGGCAGACCAGTCAACGGGATGCTCGAAGCTCTTGGGCGAGTCAACAAGCTTCGTCACGGCACCGCTCGCCAGGTCGCGCACACAGACGTCGTCGAGTATCCCTGTCACCTGGCAGCCGTAGGCCAGCCGCCGGCCATCGCGTGACAAGGTTGGCGATCCGACATATCCGCCAGACGTGCGCATCGACGTGAGTGACACCCTCGTGCCGGCGACGAGGTCGAAATTCCAGAGATCCGAGGTGGCGCTGCGATTCTCCTGTAGTTGCGCGATCACCGAACGGCCGTCTCGTGACATCGCCATGTGATACGACAAGGGCACCGTCGCACCGCTGCGCGAGACGATGGTGCCGTTCCGGTCGAGCATCGCCATCTCGGCGTCGAAAACCCCCGATTGTCCAGCCGCGACCGACATCGCCGGAGCGGGCGGCGTCCGGATGGCGATGGTGCCATCAACCGCAGCCGAGATCCCTGCGGCAAAGAAGTAGCTGTCGAAGGCCACGGGCTCGCCCACCGGGAACGGTTCACCGGCGACCTGACGCGTGGCGGCGTCGAACGGTACGGCCATCAACTGCTGGTCGCGGGCAAACAGGACGTGGCCCTGAGCGTAGACGGCGCTCGACAAGTCAGGCAACAGGTGACGAACGTCCGTGGGATTGTCCAGCGACCCGACATGGATGCCTTGGGTCCCGGTCTCGGCCAGGCTCGTGTAGTGCTTCGCCGTGAACAGGAAGTGACGCCCGTCCGGCAGCATGCTGGGCCACATACATTCCCAGTCGGTGCCACCGCCGGGCATGACCGCCACCGATTCCCCACCGGCGGCACTGACCCTGAAGAGATGGCCGAACGCACCGTAGACCAGCGTGTCTTGCGCCCCCCATGCCGCCCCGACACGCGCGCCCCGCGTGACTTCCTGTAGCGGGCCACCATCGGCCGAAACGTGCTTGAGCACCGTGCCGACGATGAAGCCCAGCCGCTTCGAATCTGGCGACCAGAACTGCCGGTTGGCGCCCTCGGTTCCGGCCAGTGCCGTCGGCGTCGAGCGATCGAGGTCACGGACCCACAGCATCGGCATTCCGTCAGCGCGGCGGGCCGAATAGGCGATGCGCCGGCCGTCGGGCGAGATCACGGGTACGCCGACTTCGCCGCCTTCGGGATGCAGAATCGACAGCCGCAGAGGCGGCACGGGAGTGTTCGGCGCTGCCGTCATCCAAGCGAAGGCGCCGGCGGCGACCGACAAGACGACGAGTGTCCAGGCGGCGCTTTCCCGGAAGGAGATGCGCGGCGGTGGCGACTCGGCGATCGCTGCGTGCCCCAGGTTCGTCTTCGAGCGCGGTCGCGCCAGCAGATCCTGAATGTCCAGACGCACATCGGCAATGCTGCGCAGCCGTTGCTTCTGATCCTTGGCCAGGCATCGTTCGATGATGCGGCGGAGCGTTTCGGGCAGCGACGCCGGCAGCAGGCTCCACTCAGGCTCCTTGTGCACAATCGCGCCGAGAATGTCGCTGACGGTCTCGCCGTCGAACGGCCGCTTGCCGGTGAGCATCTCGAAGAGCACGCAACCGAACGCCCAGACGTCGGTTTGCGCATTCACGGCGCGACCGCGCGCTTGTTCTGGCGACATGTAGGTCGCCGTGCCCAGGATCATCCCGTGCATCGTCATCGCCGGCGACGTGATGGTGGGCGAATTCTCCAGATCCCGTGGCGACGAACCTTTAGGTTCGTCGAGCGCCTTGGCGAGGCCGAAGTCGAGCACTTTGACCGTGCCGTCCGGCCGCACCTTGATGTTGGCGGGCTTCAGGTCGCGATGGATGATCCCCTGCTCGTGCGCGGCTTCCAGCGCTTCGGCGATCTGCTTCGCAATCGGCAACGCTTCTTCGATGGGAATGGCGCCGCGCTTCAAGCGCTCGGCGAGATCCTCGCCCTCGACCAGCTCCATGACGAGCGCGTTCTCTTCCAACCCATAGATCTGAGCGATGTGGGGATGATTGAGCGAGGCCAGCACTTCCGCTTCGCGCTGGAATCGCGCCATGCGCTCGCGATCGTTGGCGACGTCCGCGGGCAGGACCTTCAGCGCCACCTCGCGCTTCAGCTTCGAATCCTTCGCGCGATACACCTCCCCCATACCACCCGCCCCAAGCGAGCTGATGACTTCGTATGGGCCGATACGGGTCCCCGGTGCCAGCGTCATGGCGGCGCCAGCTTCTCCCGGACTTCGGCGATCCAGTTGAAAATGCCCACGATCTGGACGGACATCCACGAGGTGGTGAGGCGGTTGGGCGGCTCGAACACGATCATGCTGCCGTCGGCCATCACGTCAAAGGTCGTATGCGTGACGCCCTGCGGCTGCACGAACTTGTCTTCGAACTGCGTGACCACGGCATCGGCGCGCAGCACGCCGTTGGCCACGTGAATACGCGAGGACTCGAGCGCCGTCTCGGTACGGAAGTACAGGGTGGCGCCGTCGCGCGCCCACACGGGCTGCACTCCGCCGCGCGCCGAAATCTGGATCTTGCGATCGAGTGCCGGGAACGACTGGATGTAAATCTCGAAGCGGCCTGATTCATCAGATTGATAGGCGATCCACCGGCCATCGGGCGATAGCCGCGCGCTCGACTCGTTGAAGGTCGTGGCGATGAGCGGAGTGACTGCCTTGCTCGCGAGGTCGAGCAGCAGCACGTCGGAACGCTGCTGCGCGTGTGTCGCCTCCAGCACCAGCAGGCGGCCGTCGGGCGACCAGTCGGTGACGTGTGTGTGCGCGGTGCCGGTCCACAGCACTTCCTCGGCGCCGCTGGCGTCCGCCCGCCGGCGGAACACCGACCGCTGGTTGGTGCTGCGGGACTGGCCGCTGAACGCGATCCACTGCCCGTCCGGCGACCACGCCGGCGTCTCATCCTCGCCTGGGTGGAACGACAGCCGCGTCAGGGCGCCGCGCTCGAGGTCGAACACCCAGACGTCGTTGTCCTGGTCGCTGAGGTGCAGCGCGAGCCTCCGGCCGTCGGGCGAGAGGCGCGGATCGGAGTACTGCTGCTCGATCGTCCGCAGCGAGCGCATCAGGCCCTGCGGCGTGCGAAGCGCCAGCGTCGACAGCGGCTGGCCGGCCATGCTGGCCGGCACGTAGACGATCGAACCGTCGTCCGACACGTCGTATTGGCTGAACATCGAGAGCGCGGCCACGTCCTCGAGCAGCGCGACCGGTGGCGACGCCAGCCGGCGGGCACCGACGTCGAGTCGCGCCCCGCGAAGCGTGGTGCCGTTGGCAAACAATAAGATGTCGGGCGGGATGAAGCGCGGCGAGACGCCCTCGGCAAGGGTGGTGTCACCGGTGCCCAAGGTATGGAGCACGATCGTCGGCTTCTCGGAGAGGCGGCCGCGGCTGTACACGAGTGCCCGGCTGCCCGGCAGCACGTGGACCGAGCGGACGGCGTCGCCAGCGAGCAACGTCTCAATCGTGCCGCCATCGGCGGCCACCGCGTGAACGCCGCGATCGTCCGAGAAATAGATTCGACCGTCGTCTCCCCACGACGCCGCGTTCGGATTCATTGTGCGGTCAGCGGTGGCGACTACTGCCGTCGGGCTGCCACCCGCGGCGTGGACCTTGCTGATGCCGAGGCTGCTGAGAAAACCGACCCACTCACCGTCGGGTGAGAGAAACACCGAGGTGGCGTCGGCGGTGCCAGGGACGTTCGTCCACGTTAACTGGTCGATCGGCTTGATCCAGACCGTGTTGCCCAGGCCAGCCATGATGCGGCCGTTACGGGAGATGGCGAGCTGATGGCGCTGCAGCACCAGCCGCAGCGAACGGCCTTCGCCATACGGCCAGGCGACGCGGATCACCGGACGTGGTGGCGCCGGCGCGGGAGCCCGTGCCATCCAGGCGGCGCCTGCGCCCATTGCCACGAGGATCAGCGCGAGGGCGGCGGCCGCGGCGAGTGTCGGACGGGGACGTGCCGTCGGCGGCGGCGGCGCCGGTGCCGCGTCCGGGTTCTGCAGTGCAATTCGCGCTTCGCCGATGTCACGCAGCCGCACGCGGGGATCGCGCTCGAGACAGCGTTCGAGCAATCGCCTGATCGACCCCGGCGTCGAGGCCGGCAGCTTCGAAAAGTCGACGGTGGATTTCAGGACTTCGGCAATCGTGTCGGTGGTGTCCTCGCCGCGAAACGTGCGCGCGCCCGACAGCATTTCGTAGAGCACGCAGCCAAACGCCCAGATATCCGCGCGCCGGTCGACCGCCTTGCCCTTCGCCTGCTCGGGCGCCATGTACGCGGCCGTGCCGAGAATCAGCCCGCGCATCGTCATCGCCGGTGAGGTGATGGTGGGGGAATTCTCAAGACCGTGTGGCGAAGAACCTTTAGGTTCGTCGAGCGCCTTCGCCAATCCGAAGTCGAGCACCTTGACCGTGCCGTCGGGCCGCACCTTGATGTTGGCGGGCTTCAGATCGCGATGGATGATCCCCTGCTCGTGCGCGGCTTCCAGCGCTTCGGCGATCTGCTTCGCGATCGGCAGCGCTTCGTCGAGAGGGATCGCGCCGCGCTTCAGCCGCTCCGCGAGATCTTCACCCTCGACCAGCTCCATGACGAGCGCGATCGTTCCGGACGATTCTTCGAGACCGTGAATGTGCGCGATGTTGGGGTGGTTGAGCGCCGCCAGCACTTCGGCTTCGCGCTGAAATCGCGCCAGCCGTTCGCGATCGTTGGCGACGTCGGCCGGCAGGACCTTGAGCGCGACCTCGCGCTTCAGCCTCGAATCCTTCGCGCGATAGACCTCGCCCATGCCACCTACGCCAAGTGGTGCCGTGATTTCGTAGACGCCGACGCGGGTGCCGGGGGACAGTGACATTCGTGGGAGCGGGGTGATTATAGTCGGGCTGGGCCCACGTGCCGCGCGTCAGGTCGGGTTCGTGAGCCGAACCGAACGCCACAGCGTCGCCGCCGATGGCGGCAGCGCCGGCAAGTCTTCTTCCACTTCGGCGACGAGTGCCGCGCCCGTGGGCAGCGCCAGCAACTGGCGGATGTCCCACAGGTCTTGCGTGCCTCCCGCGTACAACTTGAGCAACACGAGATCCCGCGCCAACACCACGCGCTGGCCATCAGGCAACATCCGGGCGCGAGTGACCGCGCGCTCCTGCCAGGCGTAGCGGCCAACGATCAGATCCACCGGCCGCTCACCGCCGGCCGTTACTCGCACGACCCCGGCGAGAGGATCCTCCATGTCGCCACGGCGTACGTCGACGACGATGCCCGGCTTCGACCGGCCGGACCAGAAGGCACGGTCGAGCACCCGATGGTCCAGCGTCAGCAGATCGAGGTCGAGACTGGAACGGACCACGCCGGCCGCGGCCAGGGCGGCCGCGCCAATCACTGCGTGGGCCACCTGCGCCGTGTCCAGCCACGCCGTCACGCGGGCGGCCAGCATCATCGCTGTGCCGATGCGCTCGGACGCCGGCCCGCTTGCCGCTGCCGTCTCAAGATGTCACGGCCTTCGTCGAGGCCGAGTCCTGTCGCCGCGCAGTAGATCGCCAGGTCGTCATCGCCCAGGCGAAGCGCCAGCTCAAGTCGAGCCGCAGGTTCCATTCGCCGGACTTCGTCCGCCGCCTGCTCGCGAAGGTAGTTGGCGAGGGTGCTCACGTGCCCAGTATACGACCGCGCGCCTCAGTCTTTCCGAACGGCGGGCCCCAGCAGTTGCGGCAGGTTCATCACCACGTCCAACCCGGACTGTGCCGCCCGTTGATTCGGCCTCACCACCAACAGCCGCCCGTCCTTGCCGACCGCATAAGCCCAGCCATCGGTCGAGACGGCGTCAAGTGCAAACAGCGGTTTCGGAATCTCCGGTTGAAGCGCCCCGCCACCAGCTCCATGACGAGCGCGATCGTTCCGGCCGATTCTTCGAGACCGTGGATGTGCGCGATGTTGGGGTGATTGAGCGCAGCCAGGACTTCCGCTTCACGCTGAAACCGCGCCATGCGCTCGCGATCGTTGGCCACGTCCGCCGGCAGGACCTTGATCGCCACCTCGCGCTTCAGCTTCGAATCCTTCGCGCGACACACCTCGCCCATGCCACCAGCTCCAAGTGGAGCAGTGATCTCATAGGCGCCGATCCGGGTGCCGGGGGGCAGCGACATTGGGGGCGGGCCAAGTATAGTCGGGCTGGTTCAGCGTCGGCCGTGCCGCGCACCACTAAATGTGGAATCATTCGAACGCCACTTCCAATGGAGACCGACATGACCAGTGACCACACCTTACAGGGCAAAAGCATCATGCCCAGCCTGACCGTCAACGACCTGAAGGCCAGCGAGGCCTTCTTCACCGCTCTCGGCTTCGAGATCGAAGACCGCTGGGAGCACGACGGCAAACTGCTCGGGCTCATGATCAAGGCCGGCGAGGCCCGTCGCGGGCTGAGCCAGGACGATGGCAAGAAGGGGATGGATCGGGTGAAGGGTGTCGGCGTGCGCATCTACATCGAGGCCGACGGCGACATCGACGCGGTGGCCGCGCGGGCCAAGGCGGCCGGCGTCACGCTGAGCCGCGAGCCGCACGATACCGAGTGGGGTTCGCGCGCCTTCGAAGCAGTCGAGCCGAGCGGCTTCCTGCTGACCATTGCCTCACCCGCGAAGTCGTGAGTGCAGGACAAACCTGAAGGTTGTCCCCACCAGAGTGAGTCCAGTTTCCATTTCAAGGAGAGTTTCCATGCGTTCGGTTCTTTCAGTTGCGGTGTTGTGTGGCGCCATGGGCGCCGCGGTGTTCGCCCAGACCGTTCCAGACGTGAAGTTGGTGGCGTCGCCGCCAGGCCAGGCGGCGATCGAGGTGGCCGGCCGATGGGAGAAGACCGAGCAAGGTGGACAGGCCTATCGCAACGGCAAGTGGATTGTCGTGGACTACAGCCGCCCGCTGCTGCGCGGTCGCGCCGACATTTTCGGCGCCGGCGCTGACTACGGCACGTTCGTCAACGCGGGCGCGCCGGTGTGGCGCGCCGGCGCCAACAACACCACCCGCCTGACGACGCAGGTGCCGCTGCAGATTGGCGACAAAACCCTGGCTCCCGGCGTCTACAACGTGTTCGTGGACCTCAAGCCGGGCAACTGGACGCTGGTGATGAGCAATCAACCGGTGCAGGAGAAGTTCGATCCGAACGACAAGGTCCGCCTGTCGGGCGCCAGCAACTACGATCCGAAGTTCGACCTGCTGCGCGTGCCCATGACCGTGCGCACGGGCGAGGCCTCGGTCGAGCAGTTCACCATCAACTTCACCAATGTCACCGCCGCGGGCGCGACCATGACCATGGCGTGGGACAAGACCGTGGCCGCCATCGACCTCAAGGTGGCGGCAGGAACCAAATAGCGGCGCGGCGCTATACTGCGGGCGTGGACACTACCGGGCTCCCGGGAGCAGCGCTGATCGAGCAGGGGCTGCGCGATTTGGCCGACGGCCACGAGTCGGAGGCGGCGCTGCTCGTACTGATCGGCGCGCCACGTCTTCGCCGCCTGGGGTGTGACGTGCCGAGTGCGCCACCCGAATGGTCTGCGGCTCCGCACGATCCGTCCCCGGAACACCGGTTGTACGCGCGGCTCGCTGACCGCCACGCCGACTCGGCGCACTCACGCTACAACGCCCTCATCCGCACGCTTGTCAGCTTCGAGCGGGCCGGCGCATGCGCCAGCTGACCGACGCGGCACGGCTCCGCGAGTTCATGCGCCTGCTCGGCCGACGAACGAGGGCCGCCGGTCGCGTTTATCTGGTCGGCGGCGCCTGCGCGGTGCTGCACGACTGGCGCGCGACGACCATCGATATCGACATCGACCTCGAGCCCGGACTCGATGCGCTCCTGCGCGAGATCCCCGCGATCAAAGAAGACCTCCAGGTCAACGTCGAGCTCGCATCCCCCGCGCACTTCATCCCGGAGTTGCCCGGCTGGCGGGATCGCAGCCCCTTTGTGGCTCGCGAGGGCACACTCGACTTTCACCACTACGATTTCCATGCGCAGGCACTCTCGAAAATCGAGCGTGCGCACGCCAGGGACGTCGAAGACGTACGAGAGATGGCGGCACGCAAGCTGATCGAACCGGCCCGCCTGGTGGCCTTCTTCGACCTGATCGAGCCGCAGTTGTACCGTTATCCTGCCATCGACGCGGTGTCGTTCCGGAGTGCGGTCACGGAGACCGTACGAGCGTTGACAGCCTGACCGGGAGGTTTTATGAGCAGTCGCCGACCTACTTTCACCCGGCGCGAGTTCACGAACGCGGTCGCCGCGCTTGCGCCATTGGCGATGAGCGCGCGCGTTCACGCGCAGACCCCGGCGGCCGCACTAATCGGTCCGCTCAGCCAGGGCGTGCTGCCGCCCGGCATTCGCTCGCGATTCGTGGACGAAGTCAACGGCCTGCGCATGCACGTGCTCGAGGCCGGCTACGACACGCCCGGCCGCCCCGGCATCCTGCTGATCCACGGCTTTCCGGAACTGGCCTACAGCTGGCGCAAGATCATGGCCCCGCTCGCCGCCGCGGGCTACCACGTGTTCGCGCCCGACATGCGCGGCTACGGCCGCACCTCGCCCACGCCGGTGGACTACGACGCCGACCTGCGGCCCTTCGGCACCGTCAACCGGATCAAGGACATGCTGGCGCTGGTGTCGGCCATGGGCTACCGTTCGCTCCCCGCGGTGTTCGGCCACGACATGGGCTCGCCGCTGGCCGGTTGGTGCGCCCTGGCGCGCCCCGACGTCTTCCGCTCGGTCGTGATGATGAGCGCGCCTTTTGGCGGCGCGCCGGCGTTGCCGTTCAACACCGCCAACGCGCCGCGGACGGCGACGGCGCCGCCCGGCAATCCCAACGCCATCTACGACGAGCTCGCGACGCTGTCGCCGCCTCGCAAGCACTACCAGCGCTACTACCAGACGCGCGAGGCCAACGCCAACATGTGGCGCCCACCGCAGGGGCTGCTCGCGTTCTTTCGCGCCTACTACCACGCGAAAAGCGCGGACTGGAAACAGAACCACCCGCAGCCGCTGGCGGCACGCACCGCCGCCGAGTGGGCGAAGCTGCCGCGGTACTACGTGATGGACCTCGACAAGGGCATGGCGGAGCAAGTCGCGATCGACATGCCGACGTCGGCGGAGATCGCCTCGAACAAGTGGCTGCCTGACGCGGAGCTCGCCGTGTACGCCGAAGAGTATGGCCGCACCGGCTTTCAGGGCGGCCTCAACGGCTATCGCGGCGCGCCCGGGGGCGACGACCTGCAACTGTTTGCCGGCAAGACGCTGGACGTGCCGGCCAGCTTCATCAGTGGCAAGCAGGATTGGGGCACCTATCAGAATCCTGGTTCGCTCGAACGTCTCGAGAAACAGATCACGACGAAGTACCGCGGCACGCACTTGATCGACGGCGCCGGACATTGGGTTCAGCAGGAACAATCGGCACCGCTCACGGCCTTGTTGCTCGACTTTCTGAAGAAGGAGACCCGATGAAGGCAATGCGATCGGTATTTCGCACGCTAGTCCTGATTGCCCTGGCTGGCTATGCCGTTGCGGCCCAGCAACCCGCGCCGGCGCCTGCCACAGCGACACCCGCGTCAGTCGGCATCTCCGGCGAACGCCTCAACCGGCTTCACGCCGGCATGCAGGGCTTCGTCGATCGCAAGGAAGCCGGCGGCATCGTCACCCTGATCGCCCGCGACGGCAAGGTCGTGGACGTGAACGCCTTCGGCTTCCAGGATGTGGCCGGCAAGACGCCCATGCGCACCGACACGCTGTTCCGCATTGCCTCCATGACCAAGCCGGTGACCAGCGTGGCCGTGATGATGCTGTACGAAGAGGGCAAGCTGCTGCTGACCGATCCGGTGTCGAAGTTCATCCCGGCCTTCAAGAGCTCGCGCGTGCTCGAGGGCGCGGCCGAGGCGCCGGTGGCGGCGCGCCGCGGCATCAACCTGCGCGACCTGCTGACGCACCGCTCGGGCATCACCTACGGCTTCATCAACGGCGGACCCGTAGGCGGCGGCTATAGAAAGAATGGCGTCACCGACGGCCTCACCGTGACCACCATGACGCTGGCCGAAGCCATCGACAAGCTGGCGGCCGAACCGCTGATCGCGCAGCCCGGCGCCGCCTGGAACTACAGTCTCTCCACCGACGTACTGGGACGTGTCGTCGAAGTGGCGTCGGGCATGCCCTTCCAGGTGTTCCTGCGCGAGCGCATCTTCAAGCCGCTGCGCATGGCCGACACCGACTTCGTCGTGCCCGAAACGAAGTGGTCGCGCCTGGCCACGGTGTATGCGCCCGACGGCGCCGGCGGCATCAGGCCGATGACCGATCCCGAATCGTTCGGCAACACGGTGATGTCGCCGAACGCCTCGTATAAGGAAGGGAAGACCTACTACTCCGGCGGCGCCGGCCTGATCTCGACCGCCCGCGACTATGCGAGGTTCGCGCAGATGCTGCTGAACGGCGGCTCGCTCGACGGTGCGCGGCTGCTCAGTCCCAAGACGATCGAGTTGATGACCGCCAGTCACACCGCGGATCTTCCCGGCTCGGGATTGATCGGCGGCGGCGCCCAGTTCGGCCTCGGCTTCCGCGTCGTCACCGACGTGGGCGCGACACAGACGCTCGGCTCGAACGGCGTTTACGGATGGAGCGGGATCTACGGCACGAACTTCTGGGTGGATCCCAAGGAGCGGCTGGTGGCGATCGTGTTGGTGCAGCGCTATCCGGGCTCGCCGGTGGCGACGGCGTTTACACCGCTCGTCTACCAGGCCATGGTGAAGTAGGTGCGTATGCCGACGGCGCCGAGATCAACAAGAAGGCAGGTGTTGCCGGTGCGGCCGCGCTCGCCGGAACCGCACTGGCCGGCGTGAAGCTGGATGCCCAGTCCCACCAGACCGAGTCGAAGAAGGAGAACCTGGCCATGACGAAGTTGCTTGTCACAATCGGCGCCTTCAGCGCCACCCTGGTGGTGTTTGCACAGCCCATCGCCGAATCAACCTGCAAGGCGTGCCCGGCCTACTACATCGCGAACAGCGAGATCGAGGCCTATACGAAACGGGCGGTGGCGAAGAAGCTGACCGATCAGCAGGTCCGATCGGTCGACGTCGGCAAGAGCGGCGTGGCGGTGGGCCTGGTGCACCGGCCGAAGATGGACGCGCCGGCGCCGAACAGTGTCGCCGAACACAACCAGGTCAGTGAGGTCTACCACATCATCTCGGGATCGGCGACGCTGGTCACCGGCCCGTTCCTGGTGGGCGCGCAGACGCGGCCGGCCACGAACGAGAATGTCCGGATGTTGAACGGACCCGGCAGCAACGCCGCGTCGATCCAGGACGGAGTGACCCATCAACTCAAGGCCGGTGATGTAATCGTGATCCCGGCGGGCACGGGCCACTGGTTCACGAAAATCGACAGCGACATCACCTACCTGATGATTCGGATCGACCCAGACAAAGTGGTTCCGCTCAAGGACGAAGCGGCGTCGAAGGCGTACCTGGCGACGCCATGATGCGCCCGACGGCCGCTCTCATCGTTGCCGCCGGGCTTGCGGCGGCGGGCTTTGTGCTTCGGGCACAAACCGCCGCGGAGCCCGCCGGTGAATGGCGTTACATCGGCGGCGACGCCTATCACACCCGCTATTCGGCGCTGGATCAGATCACCGCCGCCAATTTCGAGAAGCTCGAGGTCGCCTGGATCTGGCGGGGCGACAACTTCGGTCCGCAGGTCGATCACCTCTTCCGCTCGACGCCCCTCTACGTCGACGGCCTGCTCTACACCGTGGCCGGCCAGCGGCGAACGGTGGCCGCGATCGATCCCGCAACGGGCGAAACGCTCTGGGTCTATCGCGAGCCGCACACGACTCGCTTCGACCGCGGCATGCGGAACAACTACGGCAAGGGAGTCGCCTACGGCGAGATCGACGGACGGCGCGTCATCTACTACACGTCGCCCGCGTTTTTCCTGCATGCTCTTGACGCCAAGACCGGCCAGCACATCGAGAACTGGGGCGCGCGCGTACCCTTGCCGGGTTTTCCGGCCAGCGGCGTGGTCGACATGCTGCCGGACTTGGTGCGTGATTGGCAACCGTGGGTGACGTCGGGCCTGAAGTACGACCGCGATCAAGGCATTCCGCGGGAACTGGGCAACCTATCGACCTCATCACCGCCCATCGTTGTCAACGGCGTCGTCGTTGTCGGCAACGTGCACGAGCAGGGTTACTACCAGACGCGGATCCAGAACATTCCCGGCGACATCCTCGCCTACGACGCGAAGAACGGCAAACCCATGTGGAAGTTCCACGTGATCCCGCGGCCCGGCGAGTTCGGCCACGAGACCTGGGAGAACGATGCGTGGCAACGTACCGGCGACGTCTCGTCGTGGGCGCCGATGTCTGCCGATCCTGCGCGCGGGCTGATCTACATTCCCACCAATCCGCCGACGATCGATTTCTTCGGCGGGTTTCGCCCCGGCGACAACCTGTTCGGCACCAGTATTCTGGCGCTCGACGTCAAGACCGGAAAGCGCGTGTGGCATTTCCAGACCGTCCATCACGACATCTGGAATTTCGACAATCCGACCGCGCCGGTCTTGATGGATGTGGTCCTCGACAAACGACGCACGCCGATTTTGGTACAGACCACCAAGCAGGGATTCGCCTACACGTTCAATCGCGAAACCGGCGCGCCAATCTGGCCGATCGTCGAGAGGCCGGTCGCGGCATCCGATCTCCCCGGCGAGAAGTTGTCGCCGACGCAGCCGTTTCCGACTCGACCGAAGGCGTTCGAGATCCAGGAGCTGAGCGTTGACAACCTGATCGATTTCACGCCGGAGCTGCGACAGGAAGCGATGGCGACGATCAAGAACTACAAGACCGGCCCGCTCTTTACGCCGCCGATCCAGGTGGGCCACCCCTCCGGCTTGCGATCGTTTGTGAGCTACCCGGCCGGCGCGAGCAACATCAACGGGCCGACCGTGGCCGATCCTGAAACCGGCGTGCTCTTCGTCACCTCGCAGCGGCTGTGCCGGGCCGAGAACGTCGTGCCGGGCGAGGCGATGGACAAACCGAACGATCCGAAGACCACGGGTCAAACGCTCTCGCGATGGGTCGTGGCCAACCGCGGCGATCTCCGCGGACCAGACGGACTGCCGATCTGGAAGCCGCCGTACAGCCGGATCATCGCCATCGACATGGCCACCGGCGAGTTTCTCTGGGAGAAACCCAACGGCGACACGCCGGAGCACATTAGGAATCATCCGCGGCTGAGGGGCCTGAATATCCCGGCGACCGGCCAGACCACCCATGCGGTGATGATGCCGACCAAGACGCTGCTCCTCACCGCACCCGGCGGCGATCCGGTGCTGTACGCGCTCGACAAACGCACTGGTGAACGGCTCGGCACGGTAAAGCTTCCAGCACCGGGCCAGTACGGAATGATGGGCTACCTCCATGGCGGCCGACAATACGTCGTGGTGCAGGTGGCCAGCGGCACCCTGCCCGGTTCGCTCGTCGCGCTGCGGTTGCCGGCAAGCGGGCGAGAGAAGTAAACGCTGTATGATGCGGCCGAAAAGGGGCGCCCCATGAGCCAACGACACAAGCTGACCGGACTCGCGTTCGCCGCGGTACTCCTCATGCTCGGGATCGCGCAGGCGTGGATCGACGGCGTCGACGCGCAGGGCCGTTCCGGCGCCGTGGCGCCGCGCTTCGAAGTGGATCCGTTGTGGCCGAAGCCGCTGCCGAATCACTGGGTTCTCGGCAACGTGATCGGCGTCTGGGCGGACGAGCGCGACCAGGTGTGGATCGTGCACCGCGGATCCGACACCCTGGCCAACAACGAGAAGGGGCTCGACCTCAAGTCGGCGGACTGCTGCGCGGGGGCGCCACCCGTGCTGGCGTTCGACGCGCAGGGCAACCTCGTGCGCTCGTGGGGCGGACCGGGTCAGGGCTATGACTGGCCGGCGTCCAACCACGGCATCTTCGTCGATCACGTGGGCAACGTCTGGATCGGCGGCAACGGCCCGGGCGACTCGCACATCGTCAAGTTCACGCAGGACGGCAAGTTCATCGCCCAGTACGGAAAGCCCAACGCCCGTCTGAGCGGCAAGGACGCGGAGGGGCAACCGACGTTCGCGCGCGGCAGTCTCGATCCGGACAACTTCGGGCGCGTGGCGAAGATCTTCGTGGACCCGAAGGCCAATGAAGCCTACGTGGCAGACGGGTATTTCAACCGTCGCGTCGCCGTGCTCGATGCCTCGACCGGAAAGATGAAGCGCTTCTGGGGCGCCTACGGCAACAAGCCGGATGACGCAATTGAACTCGGGCCGTACGATCCCGCCGCGCCGCCCGCCCGGCAATTCCGCAGCCCGGTGCACTGCGCCGACCTCTCGGACGACGGCCTGGTCTACGTTTGCGATCGGGTCAACAACCGCCTGCAGGTGTTCCGCGCCGACGGGACGTTCGTCAAGGAGGCGTTCTTCGCGAAGAACACCAAGTTGTCGGGCTCGGTCTGGGACGTCGCTTTTTCACGCGATCCGCAGCAGCGCTACTTGTTCGTCGCTGACGGCATCAACAACCGCGTCTACGTCCTGCAGCGCGACACGCTCGAACTGCTGACCAGCTTCGGCGACGGCGGCCGCCAGCCGAGCCAGTTCTACGGCGTGCACAGCATCGCCACCGACTCGCGGGGCAACGTCTACACGACGGAAACCTGGGAAGGGAAGCGGCTGCAGCGCTTCGTCAACAAGGGTCTCGGGCCGGTGACAACATTGCACCAAGGCACCGTGTGGCCACGGACCCAGGGCCGCTGAGATGAACGTGGCGCCTGTGGTACCGTTCCCACATGCGTCGACTTCTCTCGGTCTTCTTGCTGCTGGCGGCGGTTTCGTGCGCGAAACAGGCGCCGCCTGCCACCGCACCTCGGAACCCGGGCACTGCTGCACCCGCGGCCCCTGTCCCGGAGGCGATCAAGTGGGTCCGTGACTCCGCCGAGTACCACGCGGCGCTCTACCAGGTGTATCGGCTGGCGACCACCCGGGTCGAGCAGGCGGTCGCCAAGCGGCCGGCCGGCAGTTGGGCAGTCATTCTCGACGCCGACGAGACGGTGCTGAACAACTCGCTCTACCAGCTTGAACGCAGCAAGGTGGGATTGGGCTTCACCGCTGAAAGCTGGAATGCGTGGGTCAAGCGGCGCGAAGCCACGCCGCTACCGGGCGCCGCGAGCTTCCTGAACCGCGTCCGCGCGCTCGGCGGGCGCATCGCCATTGTCACCAACCGCCTTGAATCCGAATGCGCCGACACTCAAGCGGTGTTCGATGCGTTCAAGCTCGCCTACGACGCCATGCTGTGCCGTGCAGACGGCAGCCCGTCCGACAAGAACCCGCGCTTCGCCGCGGTGGCCGAAGGGCGCTCGCCGGCCAGTAGCACGGCGCTGGAGGTCGTCGCCGTCCTGGGTGACAACATTCACGACTTCCCGGCTTTGTCGCAGAAGACCAAGGAGCAGGGTGCGCCCGCCTTCACCGAGTTCGGCGTGCGTTATTTCCTGGTGCCGAACCCGATGTACGGGAGCTGGCAATGACCCGTTTGATCCTGCTGCTCACCGTAACGGGCACGTTCCTGCAAACGCCCTCGCCGACGCTGTGGCTGGATGTCACCGGCACCGCACTGGGTCAAACCAGCTATTGGACCAACAAGGTCGAGATCGCCGATCTCAATGGTGATGGCCGCCCCGACCTGCTGTTTGCCAACGGTGGCGATTACTCGACGCCGGGCAAGCCCGAGCCGAACCAGGTGTTCTTCAACACCGGTGGTCCGGCCCTGCGGTTCCAGGATGTGACGTCACAAGTGCTCGGCGACACGCCCGACCTGGCGCGAGTCATCAAGGCACGCGATCTGAACGCCGACGGCTTAGTCGACATCATCGTCGGCACCACCTACCAGACGCAAAGCCGGCTCTTCCTGGGATCAGGCCAGGGCCGCTTCGCCGAGGTTACGAACACGCACCTGCCGGCAATGCCGCTCAGCGTCGGCGACCTCGAGCCAGGCGACGTGGATGGTGACGGCGATCTCGACCTGGTGCTGGCCGACTGGGGACCCGGCAACAACATGACCAACGACGGCGGCCGCACCCGCCTATGGTTGAACGATGGCACCGGCCGCTTTACGGATGCGACTGCGGCACGCATGCCCGACATTCGCGTGCGCTTCTCGTGGGACCTCGAGCTGGCCGATGTCGACAACGACGCCGACCTCGACGTGCTGGTGTCGTGCAAGCGCTGCCCCGGCAGCCACCTGTTCCGCAACGACGGCGCCGGCACGTTTACGGACGATGGGCGAGGCGTGCCGCAGTACACGAACAATTACGAGTTCGAGCCGATGGACCTTGATGGCGATGGGTGGCTCGACCTGGTAACCATGAACGATGGCGAGATCGTGGGCGGCAACGGATCAAATCGTCGCGAGCACGTGTTCCGCAACGACGGCAAGGGTCGCTTCCGCGACATCACTGAGGCGTGGTGGCCGCTGGCCGCCAACGTCGGCGAAGACGACAACATGGTGGCCTTCCTCGATTACGACTCCGACGGCGATGCGGATTTCGTGGTGGGGTCGCTCAGCGGTCCCGATCGGCTCCTCGTCAACGACGGCAAGGGGCAGGTGTCGGTGAAGCTGGACGTCTTCGATGGCGACCCCACGCCGGGCACGCTCGGCATAGCGTTGGCCGACCTCGACGGCGACGGCCGCATGGACGTGGTGCAGGCCCAGGGCGAGCATCCCAAGGCCACCGACGAACGCGTGTTCCTCGGCCGCGGCCTGGCGCCCGACACGGCGCCGCCGTCGATCACCATGGTGGGGACAACAGAAGTGTCTGGCCGCGTGACGGTCCACGCTCGCGTGCACGATCGCAAGAGCCCGAGCCTGGCCACCGAGTGGAAGAGCGTGACGGTGGAATGGACCAGTGCCGCCGGCAAGCGCGAAGCGCC
Organism: Vicinamibacterales bacterium; assembly: GCA_038213735.1. Classification (GTDB taxonomy): domain Bacteria; phylum Acidobacteriota; class Vicinamibacteria; order Vicinamibacterales; family UBA2999; genus 12-FULL-67-14b. The sequence continues at coordinate 33,568 of JBBQSP010000014.1, forward strand.
GATGCGTTGGTACGGCGAGTACCTGTGGCGGGCGGACTGGCCGGCCAATGTCGATCGCGCTGCTACCTACCGCGTGTGCGCCACCGACGCGGCCGGCAACTCGGCGTGCCGGTCGCCCGCCCCCTGACGCGGTCAATGGTCCGCGTTGCCCAGCGGGTTACGACCGCATCTGATCGTCGACCTGATCCTCAGGCGGCGGGTCAAGACGCGCTCAACCAGGCCGAGGCGAACCGTGCAAGAATAGCGCCCGTGCAGCCAGACCAGAACGCGGACCCAGAGTCGCGGTCACTCGAGTTGGATAACACGGCGGGCTTTAAGGTCATCCTCGCCATGGCCGCAATCTTGACACTCTCCGTGATCGTCGCCATCCACACCGTCCAGGTTCGTCCGGTGCCTGCCTACGAACGATACCCAGATCCGAGCCCGCTCGGCTACACCTACAGCCTGGCGCTCTATCTGTTTCCGCTGGCGGCGCTGCTGACATGGGCGGTCAAACGTGGTGTGCGCCTCAAAGCCGCGCAACTGACCGCGCTGATGCTGCTTCCCATGTGGACCTTGCTCGACATCCTGCTCGGCAACACGTTCTTCCGCTTTCCGGTGAAGAGCGCCACCGTGGGGTTTGAACTATGGGGCTACGTCCCTGGCCGCGGCTTCGAACTGAGTATCCCGATTGAAGAAGTCCTGTTCTACTACCTCGGTGGTATCGTCCTGATCTTGCTCTACGTCTGGGCGAGCGACGAATGGTACGCGCGCTACTCGATCAGTGAGGCATCGTTCGACCGGCGGGCGCGCACGGCACCAGCCTTGGTAAGTTTCGACGGCCGGGCGCTGGCCATCGGGCTGGGTGTGTTCGCGTTGGCTCTGGGCTACAAGAAGTTCGGCCCGCACGACCACCACGAGGGGTTTCCAGGTTATTTCACGTTCCTGCTCACTCTCGTCGTCTTGCCAGCCGCTGTCCTCTTTCGCCGCGTCAAGCCCTTTGTCAACGGCCGGGCATTCCTGTTCACGCTGATGGTGGCTTCCCTGGTCAGCTTGCTCTGGGAAGTGACGCTCGCGCTGCCCTACGGCTGGTGGAACTACCACTCACGGCAGATGATCGGCATCTTCATCGAGCCCTGGTCAGGACTTCCCGTGGAAGCCTGCATGCTGTGGATCGCCGCTGGGTGGGCGGAGATCTTCATCTACGAGACCTTCAAGATCTACGTCCACTCCGGCAGGAGCCTGAGGGCGGTGTTGTTCGGCGATCGACACCACGTTCCTGCGGCGCCGCGCAGCCAGTAGCTCGGGTGGGCTAGGTCAAGGGGAAACCCAGTGACGAGGTCAAGAGATCACCAGCGATCAGGGGACGCGTGGGGCAGGTTCCGGCAACTGGACGAATTCCTGCGCTTGTATCAGGTAGGGTTTGTCGCGGTGTGGCCGCTGCTGGGACTGGCGTGCGCGCAGGCATGGACCCCTCGTTCGGTTGCCGCGTTGCTGGCAATCAGCGCGGGTTTCAACGTGTTCGGAGGCGTGCTCAACGACCTGTGCGATCTGAGGTCGGATCGAGAAGCTCCCGGGCGGTCGCAGCGCTGGCTGGTGACCGGCGTGGTGTCGGAGCGCCTGGCCCGGATCGTAGTGATTGCTCAGATTCCGATCCTGCTGGTGCTCCACCTGGCCGCCGGCTTTCGCATGGCCTCCCTCGGCTGGCTGGTGGCGGCCCTGGTCGGCCAGGCGATTTATGACGCGTTCGGGAAGCGGAGCCGGATTCCGCCGTTGGCGGAAGCGGGCCAGGCAGCGGCCGCGAGCTTCCTGGTGTTGTACGGCGCGACCTGCGCGACCGGCACCTTCATTCCCCTCGCTTGGCCGACGGCGGTGGCCGGCGCGGCCCTGCTTCTGCTGGTGAACGCATTTCACGGGGGGCTGCGAGACATCGGCGACGATGCGCGGTCACGGGTGCGCACGACGCCGATTTGGTTCGGCTGCGCTAGCACCGCCGACGCGGTCCGCATCTCGCCAGCCATGTCCGCGTACGCCTCGTGCTGGCTCGCCCTCCTGGTCGCGTCATCACTCGAGGTCGCATCCCGGGTCGGATGGGTGGCCCTGGCCGTCACCTCGTCTGGGTGCGTGATCAACGTGGTGCTGTTCGCCTGGCTTCACCACCTCAAGAAGCCGGCGTGGGATATCGTGTTGCGTGCCCACGTCGCATTGCTGATGCTGCCAATCATGACGGCGTTCACCCCACTGCTGGGCATGGGTGCCAGCGCGGTGCTGTTCACCATCTACCTGTTGCCGGTTCTGCTGCTCAGCCGCCAGTTTGCGCGCGCTACTGGGGTTCGCACCCTTGCCGGCCATCGGCTGCCCGCGCCGTGAGCAGGGCACTATTACGCTACGTCCCGCGATTTGCCCTGACGCTGCTCGCCCAGGGGCCGATCCAGCAGTCGGGACGATTCGCCGACACTGAAGCGGCTGTCCTGTTCGTCGACATCTCCGGCTTTACCGCACTCGTCGATCTCATCACCACACGGTTCGGCGACGAAGGGGCGGAGCGGCTGCAGGGCCTGTTGAATGCCTGTTTCACCCCGCTTGTCGAGACGGTGGATCGTGCCGGAGGGCAGGTGCTAGCCTTCCCTGGGGACGCCGCACTCTGTCTGTGGCCGTTGCGCGAGGCCGGAACGCTTCAACAGGCCGTGCTCAGGGCGGCGCAGTGCGCCATTCACTTGCGGCAGCAGCTTGATGGCCTGTCCAGCGTCGCGGGTGTCCAACTGAGAATTCGCTCGGCGGTGACCGCCGGGGCGATTCAAGCGTCGTTGGTCGGCGGCGTCGATGGCCGGTGGCATGTCGTCGTTCGAGGCCCGGCGATCGCGCAACTAGGCGCCACCATCGGGGCTGCGGCGCCGGGGGAGATTCTTCTATCGGCAGAGACCCGGCCGGTGTGCCGGCCATTCGCTCAGGGCACCGAGCGCGGCCAGCATTGGCTGCTGGCCGGGGTCACGCCACCCGTCGTTGAACCGGTCGCGGTGCCAGAGCCCTTCGCGTGGCCGGACGACCGCGAGATCGCGGGCCTGGTTCCGGCATCGGTTCGGGCCCGAGTCGACGCCGGCCAACAGGGCTGGATGTCAGAGTTCCGCGTCGTCACGGTTCTGTTCATCGTGATCAAGCAGGCCCCGGCCGACCACGCCGCATCGCACCAGGCCGTGCACTTGATCCAGGGCAGCATTCAACGCGTCGATGGAGAGCTGAACCAGATCGTCTTCGATGACAAAGGACTGACGGCCGTGGCGGTGTTTGGGCTGTTTCAACAGTCGCATGAGAACGACGGGTCGCGCGCGGTCGCGGCCGCCTGCGAATTGCGGGCCGCCCTTCAGGCCGCCGCGGTCGATCCGCGGATGGGCATCGCCACGGGTCGAGTGTTCACGGGCGTGCGAGGCGGCGCATCGCGAGAGGAGTTTGCCGTGATGGGCTCAGTGGTCGTGCTGGCTGCCCGTCTCGCGGGGATCGCGGACGACATCCTCTGTGACTCGGTCACGCAGGCCAACGCGAAGGCGTCGTTTCACTTTGATCAGGTGCCGCCGAAGTCCCTGAAGGGCATGGGGCTCGTGAGCGGTCTCGGGCGGCCGAGTGGTGCGCTGGCCGGCAATGAATCTGACATCGATGCACGCCGGTTGACGGAAACCATCGGCCGGGCCGCGGAGCGAGCGCGGATTGAAGCGCGACTTGCAGCCCTCGCGGAACATGCCGCCGGCGCAACGATGGTGATTGCCGGTGAACCGGGCATCGGCAAATCCGTCCTCCTCGCGGCCACGCGCGGATCCGCCCAGCGCCGCGGGATCACCTGCCTGCAGGGTGCCGGCGACCCGATCCAGCCGCTGACCACGCTGCGCGCCTGGCGGTCCATTTTTACATCGCTCATCGCCGGCGACCAGCCTGGCGCCGCCGTCCCGCTCGTCGATCGCCTCACGGCCTTGCTTGGGCCTCAGGAGGCCGACTGGTTTCCGCTGCTCAACCCGGTTCTGCCGCTCCACCTGCCCGAGACCGACCGCACCTCGCGCCTGACCCCCGAAAGCCGGGCCCGGACGACGCGGTCGTTGTTGGTGTTGCTGCTGCAGGGGTTCGCGGCCCGGAGCCGGTTGCTCGTGACCATCGAAGACGCGCACTGGATTGACTCTTCGTCGTGGGATCTGATCGATGAGGTGATCGGTCGCGTCCCGGGGGTGCTGCTCATCCTGACGACTCGCCTCACGCAAGATGCCGACCCGCACCTCGCGGCGTTGATGGCATCGCCCCAAGTCGAGGTGATCAGCCTGGCGCCGATGGTGGCGTGGGAGATCAGCGAGCTGGTCGCCGCCCGGGTGGGAGCGAACCGCCTGTCGGACGACCTGGCGCGCTGGATCCAGCAGCGCTGCGAGGGCAACCCCCTGTTCGCCCTGGAGATCGCGCTGATGCTGATCGAAGAGGGCTCGGCGGCGGTCCGCGACGGAACCTGCGTGCTGATGGACGACGGCCCGGAGCGCTCCCTGGCATCGTTACCGGATACGGTCCGCGGCGTCATCGCGGTTCGTATTGACCGGCTGCGCGCCGAGGATCAGCTGACACTCAAGGTCGCGGCGGTCCTCGGTCGTCAGGTCGATTTCGAGGCGCTCCGGGCGATCAGTCCGCTTTCCGAACCGCGGGACGAATTGATGACGCGGGTCATGCGGGTGGTGACGACCGGCTTGATGTCCCTGCCACCTGAGCGGGCGCTCACCTTTGAGTTCTCGCACGCGCTCGTCCAGGAAGTCGCATATGACTTGCTCACCTTCGCCCAGCGCCGGACGCTGCATCAGTGCGCGGCGGAAAACTTCGAGCAGCAAGACGATGCTTCGAGTGCGGCGCTTGCGCCGCTGCTGGCGCACCATTGGGAACGGGCCGAGGTCGCTGCCAAGGCGATGCACTATCTCGAACGGGCCGGCCTGCACGCCTTGATGTACGCATCGTCAAATCCCGAAGCGGAACAGTTCTTCACCCGGCTCATTCGCTTGGGTGACGCCCAGGCAGGCACCGGCGGACAGCCGGCGCCTGCCGGTTCACCCAGTAGCGTGGGGCGCGCGAAGTGGGAACGCATGCTGGCGCAAGCCATCGCCCGGCAGGGTCGTCACACTAGCGCGCTGTCGCATCTTGCCCGCGGCCTCAGTTTGCTTGGCCGCTCGATGCCTGCGGGCGGCTGGAAAGGCAGAGCCGAGGCGGTCAGCCGCCTCGCGATGCGCCTGGTGGTGGCGCCACCCGCGCGCGCTCGGGCCGGGTCGGCGGCGGCGCACGACCCAGCGACCCTGGAAGCCGCGCGCCATTACGACTACCTCGCTCGCATGCTGTACCAGGGAGAAGCGGCGGGGCGCGGTGGCGACTCCGAGGCCGCCCTGCTGTCAGCAATTGCGGTGCTCAGGGCGGGCGCACTGAGCGAACGAATCGGACCGAGCGGGGAGTTGAGTTGTGCGTACTCCATGTTGGCCAATCTCATTGCCATACTCAGGCGGCCGCGAATGGCGCTGCGGTACGCAGAATTGGCGCGCGAAGTTGCTGACGAGGCTGACGACCAGCAGGCCCTGTTCAGGGCGCTGACGGTCGGCCAGTTGCCAGCCTTCACCTTCGGCCGCTGGCAGGAGGCCGAGGGCCGGCTAAGTGACGGGCAGATCCTGGGAGCCCGCCTCAAGAATCTGCATGACAGCCTGATCAGCGCGTGCACCCAGGCCTACATTCGGTTCCATCGCGACCAGCTGGGAGAGGCCTTCGCACGGTTCGACGAGATCTGTCGTCAGGCGCGAGACTCGGGCAATGTGCTGCCTCAGTTGTGGGCGACGGCCGGCATGTCCGAGGTCTACCTGCGTGAGGAGCGGCTGGCGGACGCCATCGAGACCGCGGAGGCCTGTTTGCGATTGGCGAACGATCGCAAGGTGACCGACCAGAACAGCCGCTTCCAGGCGCACGGCGTGATCGCATCGGCACGGTCGCGGCGAGACGAGCGGGAGCAGGCGATGGCTGAGGTCGAGCCGGCGATGGGCGCGGCGGCTGCGGGTGGGCAGCTGTCGTTCTCGGGACAGGCCGGATTCGTCGGCGTCGCCGAGGCGCTGTTCGCCGCATATGATGCCGGCGGACCCGACCGTCGCACCACCGAGGCGCGCCTGCGACGTTGGCTCCGGCGGATGCGCGCGGCAGCCTTCTGCCGGCCCATCCTCGAACCAGCCAGTCTTTACTTTCGGGCGGCGTGGAATCAGCGGCGCGGCCGTCCCGGCGCGGCCAGACGCCAGCTCCTGAAATCCATCCGCCTCGCCGAAAGTCTGGCGATGCCCTATGAAGCGCGGCTTGGCCGACAGGCGCTAGCGAACCCGCCATCGCGTCGGACCGCCAAACTGAACGGGCCGCCTCAGCGATGAGCCAGGCGAAAGAACCCTTGTCGGGATCACCGACCGCGCTCGTGACCGGTGGGGCGTCCGGCATCGGGCGGGCCCTGGCCCTGGCGCTGGCCGACTCGGGAGTGATGGTGGTGGTGGCCGATCGACAGATCGACCTCGCTGAACGGGTCGTCGCCGAGATCACCGCCCGCGGCGGTCGCGCTCACCTCGCCGCATTGGACGTCAGGGACCGCGAGCAGTTCGCCACTGTCGTGAAGATGATCGTCGAGTCGTCCGGGCGGATCGACTTCCTGTTCAATAACGCGGGCATCGGCGTGCTCGGACGGGCATCACATTACCGCGACACCGACTGGACGGACGTGCTCGACGTCAACCTGGCCGGGGTCTGCAATGGCATCGCGGCCGTCTATCCCCTGATGATTCAGCAGCGCTTCGGCCACATTGTAAACATCGCGTCGATGGCCGGTCTGATACCGGTGCCACTGGTCGCCAGTTACACCGCCAGCAAGTTTGCCGTGGTCGGCCTGTCACGGGCACTCCGAATCGAGGCGGCTGCACACGGTGTCCGCGTGACGGTGGTGTGTCCATTGATCGTAAACACGCCCATTCTGAGCGGCGGCCGGTACGGTCGCCACAACGATGATGTGAGCGCGTTAGGTCGACGGCGTGCCGCCATGCACGCGATGGCCGTCACGCCTGAGGGGCTGGCTCGGCGGGTGCTCCGGGACGTCGCCCGGAACCGCGCCGTGGTCGTCTATCCAGGGTGGGCGCGTCTGTTGTGGTATCTCGACCGGCTCAGTCCCTGGCTGACCGATCGATTGACCAGCGTACTGATGGCGCGCCTCCTGCGCTGACGCGCCCGATGGATGACCAACCAAGACATGTCCGAGGTCATCGCCGCCGTCATCAAGAGCGAGCTGAAGCAGGCACTGCAGGCGCCCCAGGCTCTCGTCTACGCAATAATCTCGTGAAGCACGTTGCCGGACACGTCAGTCAGGCGGAAATCTCGCCCGCTGTACTGATAGGTCAGCTTCGTGTGGTCGATGCCCATCAAGTGGAGGATGGTCGCGTGCAGGTCGTGCACGTGCACCGGCTTCTCGATTGCCTTGAAGCCGAAGTCGTCCGTGGCGCCGTAGGTGAGTCCGCCCTTGACGCCGCCGCCGGCCAGCCACATGCTGAAGCCGAACGGGTTGTGATCGCGGCCGCTCTGTCCGCCGGCCATGCCGCCCACTTCCACCACCGGCGTGCGGCCAAACTCCGAGCCACAGACCACCAGCGTGTCGTCGAACAACCCGCGTGACTTCAGGTCCTTGATCACGGCCGCAAACGGCTGGTCCGAGTCCTTCGCGTTCTTGCGGTGCTGCTGGATGTCGCCGTGCGCATCCCACGGATCGCCCTTGGCGTAGTAGACCTGCACCATGCGCACACCGCGCTCGACCAGCCGCACGGCCATCAGGCACCCGCGCGCCGTGCTGCCGGGGCCATAAAGCTCCAGCGTCGCCTGGCTTTCCTTGCGGATGTCGAACACCTCCGGCGCCTCGGTCTGCATCCGGAAGGCGGTTTCCATCGAGCTGATGGCGCCTTCCAGCTGCGGATCGGCCGGTGCGCTGCCGCGCTGCATGGCGTCGAGCGATGCCAGCAGGTCGAGCTCGCGGCGCTGCTCGGCCAGCGTGAAGTCCTTGTTGTGGATGAACGAGACCAGCTTCTTCGGATCGAAGTCCTTGCCGACGATCTGATCAGGCCGTTCCACCTTGCTCGGGATGAACGTGCCCTGGTGCACGGCCGGCAGGAACGCGCCGTTCCAGAGCGGCGGCCCGACGGTGGTAGGCACGTCGGGGCACAGCACCACGTAGCCGGGCAGGTTCTTGTTGCCGGTGCCCAGTCCGTAGGTCAGCCACGAGCCAATCGACGGACGCCCGACCTGGATGTGGCCGGTGTTCATCATCAGCATCGACGGTTCGTGGTTGGGGATGTCGGTGTGCATCGAGCGGATCATGCAGATGTCGTCGGCGCAGCCACCGACGTGCGGAAAGAGCTCGCTGACCTCGAGGCCGCTTTGTCCGTACTTCTTGAACGTGAACGGCGAGCGCATCAGCGCGCCGGTCTTGCGCTCGGTCGCCACCGTGCCGCCCGGCAACGGCTGCCCGTGGTACTTGTCGAGCATGGGCTTGGGATCGAAGCTGTCGACCTGCGACAGGCCGCCGTTCATGAACAGGAAGATCACGTGCTTGGCGCGCGCGGGGTGGTGCAGGCCCTTCGCGAGCGCCGCCGCAGCCGGCTTGCCTTGATCGAGGCCGGCGGCCGAGATCGACTTACCGACCATGCTGGCGAAGGCCAGCATGCCGAAGCCGTTGCCAATGCGGCAGAGTGCTTCGCGACGGGTGACGGGCGGGCGTGAATGGTGCGACATGGATTTGGGTGACTATCAGCTAACGAACAGGAACTCGTTCGAGCTCATCAGGATTTTTACGTAGCGCCCGAAGGTCGAGACGGGCAGCATCTTCTTCTTTTCGGCCTCGGGAGCTGTGGCGCCCGGCTTCGCGCCCGCCATCATGCCGTCGGCCGGCGGTCCCTCCGGCGCATCGCTCTTGTCGGGTGCCGCGTCGGTCGCGGCGGCATCCTTCTCGGGCGGCATCTTCGCCTTGGCGCGACGCTCTTCGTACTGCTTCAGCGCCTCGGCCTGCAGGAAGTCGCGGCCGGCCTTGGTTTCATCAGCCGTGGGCGCGCGGCCAAACAGCTTGCGATACACCTTGGCAATGCGCGCGGCATCGTCCGGCTCGTCTGCGACTTGTTCCGCCACTCGCTCGGCGTGCTGCTGCATGAAGTCGCTGTTCATGAAGAACAGCCGCTGCAGCGGCACGCTGGTCGCGAAGCGGCCCTCCGCGGTCTGGCTCGGGCTGGGGAAGTCGAACAGCTGCAGGAACTCGTCGAGCTTGTAGCGGCTGACCTTGCCGTAGACCGTGCGGCGGTCGGCGAGCGGGGTCAGCGGCACCGACGGACCGCCCACGCGCGTGTCGAGGGCGCCCGACACGAACAGGATCGAGTCGCGAATCTTCTCCGCACTCATGCGGTGACGATTGGCGCGCCAGTAGAGGCGATTGCCGCCGTCTTTCGCGAAGGCCGCGTCCTGCATGCCGGCGCCCAGCTGGTAGACCGCGCTTCGCATGATCTCCTTGTGCAGCGCCTTCGTCGACAGGCCGTGATCGACAAAGTACTGCGCCAGGTGATCGAGCAGCTCGGGATGCGTGGGCTTCTCGCCGTTCAGCCCGAAATTGCTGGGCGTGTTCACCAGGCCGGTGCCGAAGTGCTCTTTCCACACCCGGTTCACCATCACCCGAATCGCCATCGGCTGCTGGGTGATCGTGCGCGCCAGCTCCAGCCGGCCGCTGCCGTTCGAGAAAGTGATGCGCTCGGGCGTCATCACCGACAGGAACCCGCGGGGAACCGTGTCGCCCAGCCGCACCGGGTTGCCGCGCAGGTGCACCTTCAGGTCCACCGGCTTCTCGACATCCTTCACGCCGTGGACGTAGGCGAATTTCTCGGGCATCGCCTTTTCCATGGCCTCGATGTCCTTGCGCAGGCCTTCGATCAGCGCACGGCGATCGCCCCCGAGTCGTTGTTCCAGTCCCCAGCCGCTGAAGCGAAGCAGGCCCGGCCGCTGCGGCTTGCCAGGGGCATCATCGGGATCCAGGTTGCCCTGGAACACATCGCCCCAGAGCGACGAGCGCTCGGTGGTCATGCTGCGCAGCTCGAGGCCGCAACCGGGGCAGAAGTCGTCGTTGGTGATGAACTCGTTGGGCAGGTTGGCCGGCTCCTTGGGTTTCGCCGTCGGGAGCGCGCGCGCCTTGATGATGTCGTTCTCTTTCTTGACCTCGCGCTGCTCGAGCACCACGCCAATCAACAGTTCCTGGAATGCCTCGGCCAGCGCCTCGGCTTCTTTAGCCGTGCCGCCTTTCGCGACCATCGCCTGCCAGTCCTTGAGAAACGGATAGAACACCGGCTTCTTCTGCAGGAACGCCAGCCAGCGATCGAACAGCTCGTAGTCGAGCTTCTCCCGGTCGACGATCTGGTGCTTGTCTTTCTTCGGTTCGCCAAGCACCTGCCAGGCGGCCTTCATGTACGTGGCGGATTGAAAGGCGAGCGTCTCGGCGAGCTGCCGCCCCTCGGCGGCGGTGTACTCGCCCAGCATCTCGCGCTTCAGCTTCAGCGCCTTCTCTTTGGCCTTGTAGTCGTCCACCACGCTCTTCGGCGCCAGCGGAATTTCGGTGTACTCGGTGTTGAGGAACACGCCGGCCAGGCCGTAGTAATCCTTGGTCGGGATGGGATCGTACTTGTGGTCGTGGCAGCGGGCGCAGCCGACCGTAAAGCCCATGAACCCGCGGCTCACCGCATCCACGCGATCGTGACGCTCATCGGCGCGCGTGATCTCCACGGCGCCGTTGTCGTAGTACCAGGGGCCGAGGCCGAGGAAGCCCAGCGCCGGGAGGTGGCGGACGCGATCAGGGCCCTCCAGCAGATCCGCCGCGAGTTGCGCCGTCACGAACTGATCGTAAGGAAGATCTTCGTTGAACGCGCGAATCACCCAGTCGCGATAGAGGTGGGCGTTGGGATAGGGATTGAAGCCGCGGCCCATCGGGTCAAGGCTGCGATAGTCGTCTTCGCCGTAGCGCGCGACGTCCAGCCACATGCGGCCCCAGGTTTCGCCGTAGCGCGGCGAGGCCAGCAGGCGATCGATCACCTTGTCGAACGCCTCCGCCGAGGTGTCGGCCAGAAACGCATCGACTTCTTCCGGCGTGGGCGGCAGGCCCGTGAGGTCGAGCGTGGCGCGGCGCAGCAGCGTCAGCTTGTCGGCGGCCGCGACTGGTGCGAGGCTGTCTTTCTCGAGCCGCGCGAGAATGAATCGATCGATGTCGGTGCGAGGCCAGGCCGCGTTCTGCACGGCCGGCGGCGTCGACTTCTTCAGCGGCTGAAACGCCCAGAAGGCGCGATGTTCCGCGGTGATGGCCCGTTCATGCGATGCGACGGGTGCCGGCACGTCATCCGCGGGCCACACGGCGCCGGCGCGAATCCACTCCGCCAGCGCGTCGATGTCGGCGGCCCCAAGCTTGGCGCGCCCGCGCGGCATGCGCGGGAAGCCATCCGCGTGCTGCACCGCTTTCAAGAGCGCGCTCTTCTCGGGATCGCCGGGCACCAGCGCCGGGCCCGTCTCACCGCCGCGTAGCAGCGCAGCTCGCGAATCCACGCGCAGGCCGGCCAGGGCCTTTTCGCCGTGGCAGGCATAGCAATTGGCGGCCAGCATCGGCCGGACTTTCGTTTCGAACAGCGTGGCGTCCTGGCCCGCCGCGGTCGTGGCCGCCGCTGCCGGCGCCTGGCCGGCGCGGAGGACGGAACTGATCAGGACGAACGCAACCAGGACCAGCAGGCCGGTGCGCAACCGGCCGGGAGGCGTGTATGACGGCATCGGGCATTAAGTATGATGCTTTCGCATGATTCGGCAAGTCGTTTCCGTCCTCCTGGTCGCGTGGCCTGTTTACACATCAGCTCAGGCCCCCAAGCCCGCGCCGCCGCCCCCGGCCGACATCCCCTTTTCGAAGCTGACCGCCGACGCGGTCGTGCCCATCGCGCTCGACCCGGGTGCGGTCGAGGCGCCAGACGGCGTGTGGACGCTGAACCGCGCCGCGGGAAGCATTACGCGCATCGATGCCAAGGACAACAAACCCGCACCAGCAATCGTCGTCGGCACCGACGCCTGCGCATCGCTGGTGGTCGCCTTCGACAGCGTGTGGGTGCCGCTCTGCGGCGACGGCACGATCACGCGAGTCGATGCGAAGGCGCCGAAGGTCACGGCCACGCTGAAGCTGAAGACGGCGGCGGGTGACGGTCGCATAGCGAGCGGCGTGGGCAGCATTTGGGCGGTCACCGACCGCAAGGGCGTGCTGTCGCGGATCGATCCCGACACCAACGCGCCAGTCGCCCAGATCTACCTCGCCGCCGGCGCCCACTCCGTGGCGCTCAGTGGCGACGCGTTGTGGGTCACGAGTGACGCAGAAGCCAAGGGCCATCTCACGCGGGTGAACCCCCACAACAACGAGATTGTCGAGACCATCGCGGTGGGACCGAAACCCGGACGCCTCGCGGTGGGCGAGGGCGGCGTGTGGGTGCTCAATCGCGGCGACGGGACAGTCACCCGTATCGATCCCGCCAGCAACAAAGTCGTGGCCACCATCACCGTGGGCGCTGAACTCGCCGAAGGGGAGATCGCGGTCGGCCTGGGCTCCGTGTGGATCAGCGCGCCGGGCGTGCCCCTGGTCCGCATCGATCCGCGCACAAACAAAGCGGTGCAGCGCTTCACCGGCACCGGCGGCGGCGCGGTCCTCGTCGCCCACGGCTCACTGTGGGTCGCGGCCGGCCCGAACCTCACGTGGCGGCTCGACCCGTTGTTGGTCGCCGCTATCCGGCCCTAGACGAGCGCGGCGGCCGCTCGCTGTCCGCTGGAGCACGAGCGCAAGTCGGCGGGAGCCGGGGCGACCGATCTTTGTTTGGACAGAGGGAATCAAGTGCGCCCCGGCGGGCAGGTTTGTTACAGACAACCCGCTGTGAGCGTTGGTCGAAGACCAGGCAACCCCCAAGAAGGGGTTGCCTCCACCTCCAGACCGAACAGCGGGTTGAAAGCCGTCTGAAGCGAGTGCGGACGCGGATGGCGAGCGGCCGTCGGGCTCAGCCGAGCCCGCTAGGCGTGCGGCGCCCAGGTCTTGTCGCCGGGCGCGTGCGGCACGTCGGGATCGAATCGGCCTGGCGATTCGACATAGCGCATCGCCTGCGTATAGCCCACTTCCGAGGTGAAGTAGCCGAGCAGGGCCAGCTCCTTCATCATCCGGAAGTAGTGCGCGGGTGCGGCGGGGCCCGCCGTGGCGGCCGGCGCCCGCAGGCGGCGCTTCGGCGCGCGATCCTCCATCTCCGCATGCTGCTCGCGATCGAGCGCTTCTACCAACGACATCCGCTGCGCGGCCGATGCCTGCATGAACGACACACCGTGCGCCTGCCGGCACGCCTCGTCCAACTGCGTCAGGCCACGTTGAAACACCTGGCGGTTCGGCTCGGTGTAGGCGTCGGTGACCATCAGCGCCATGAAGGCGCCCGCCTTCGCCGCCTTGGCGCCGGGCGTGGACGTCTGCGGCAGGATGGTTTCCGCGATCTCGTCGAGTAGCGCCACATCCGCAGCAGTAAAGGCGCCGGTGCCCTGCGCCATCGCCGCGTCTAACGCGGCCGGCTCGAACGACGCGGCAAACAACCGATCGCCACCGACAAGCGCCACGCCGCCTAGCAGCGCCGCGACACGCTGCACCGCTTCACGACGAGTCACAAGGGCTTGGCGCTTGAGGCTTGGGACTTGCGAGTTCATCGAGTGCTCCATGTCTACAGGTTGCCGCGCTTCAGTTCGTCAACGGCGAACGCCGCCGCGCGGGCGGTGAGCGCCATGTAGGTGAGCGACGGGTTCTGGCACGCCGACGAGGTCATGCACGAGCCGTCGGTCACGAACACGTTGGTGCAGTCCCACACCTGATTGTGCGCGTTTAGCACCGACGACTTCGGGTCGCGGCCCATCCGCGCCGTGCCCATTTCGTGAATGCCCATGCCCGGTGAGTAGCCGCTGTCGGTCACGCGCACGTTCTTGACGCCCGACGCCTCGAGCATTTCGGCCATGTCGTTCATCATGTCCACGCGCATCAGCCGCTCGTTTTCGCCGGTCGCGCAATCGATCGCTAACACCGGCTGGCCCCACTTGTCGGTCTTGCTCTCGTCGATGGTGATCCGGTTGGCGTGATTCGGCAGCATCTCGCCAAACGCCGTGCTGCCGATCTGCCACGGACCGGGTGTCGCCATTTCGTCCTTGAACGCGCCACCGACGCCAAGTTCGGCGACCGCGCGCTGCCAGCCCGTTCGATTGGCGCTGCCCTGGTAGCCGAAGCCGCGCAGGTAGCCGCGCTTGTCGCCGAACAGGTTGCGGTAGCGGGGGATATAGAAGCCGGTCGGCCGGCGGCCATAGGTGTTGCGATTGCCCAGCTCGTCGATCGTCCCGTTGGCGCCGCAACGGAAGTGGTGGTCCATCAGGTTGTGACCAAGCTCCCCCGAACTGCTGCCGAGCCCGCCCGGCCACACGTCGCGCGCCGAACGCATCAGGATCCAGGCGCTGTTCATCGTCGATGCGTTCAAAAACACGATCTTCGCGCTGTAGACGGTCGTCGCGCCGGTCGCCGCGTCGATCGCGCGCACGCCGGTCGCGCGCTTCTGGGCGGCGTCGTAGACCACGTCGGTCACGATCTGGAACGTCTTCAGCGTCAAGCGCCCGGTGGCGGCGGCGGCGGGAAGCGTGGACGACTGCGTGCTGAAGTAGGCGCCGTGCGGGCAGCCCAGCCAGCAGGCGTTGCGATACTGGCAGCGTCCACGACGAGGCAGCGCTTGCGTCAGGTTGGCGGTGCGGCCGGGAATGATCCGCCGCTGTCCGCCGAAATGCCTCACGAGACGGCCGGCGATCATCGTCTCGGCCACGTTCAGCGGCATCGCCGGTTGAAACTGGCCGTCGGGCAACTGCGGCATGCCCTCGACGGATCCCGCAATGCCCGCGAAGCGCTCGACGTGGTCGTACCACGTCGCCAGATCCGCGTATCGGATGGGCCAGTCCACCGCGACGCCGTCTTTCGCGTTGGCCTCGAAATCGAAGTCGCTCAGGCGATAGCTTTGGCGCCCCCACGTCAGCGACCGGCCGCCCACGTGATAGCCGCGGTACCAGTCGAACCGTTTCACTTCAGTGTAGGGCGAGTCCTTCTCGTCGGCCCACCAGTCGAGGTTTTTCTCGTTGAGGGGATAGTCGCGCCTGAGGACCGGATAGGCGTCTTCCATCTCGCGCGTCCGGCCGCCGCGATGGGGATACTCCCACGGGCCCTTGCGCGCATTCGGGTAGTCGGTGACGTGCTCGACGTTCTTGCCGCGCTCGATCATCAGCACGCGCAGGCCGCGTTCGGTCAGTTCCTTGGCCGCCCAGCCTCCCGAAATGCCGGAGCCGACGACGATGGCGTCGAACGATTCTGGTTGTGGCACGGCGCCATCCTAATGCAATCCTGCTAAGATCCGGCCGCCATGTCGAACACCCCCGATCGGCCGCCCGGCAGCTTGCCCGTAACCCGGCGCGACGCCATTCGCGCCGCATCGGCCGTGGCCATCGCGGGCTTTTCGGGGACTTCTCTCGATGCCCGGTCTGGACAGGCGCCGGCGCGCGCCGTCACGCGTGGCCGTCTCAAGCAGTCGGCGGCCCGCTGGTGCTACCGGAAAATCGAACTGCCCGACCTGTGCAAGTCGATCGCGGCGCTCGGCGTGCCGGCTATCGACCTGCTCGAGCCGGAGGAATGGCAGTTGGCGAAGGACCACGGGTTGATCTGCTCGATGGGCTACGGCGGTGGTGGCACCATTCGCGATGGATTGAACGACCCTGCCAATCACGATCTGATCGTCAACAACCTAATCGCCGCCATGCCGAAGGCCGCGGCCTTCGGCGTGCCCAATCTCATTACCTTCTTCGGCGACCGCCGCGGCCGCAGCGATCGCGACGGCATCGCCAGTTGCGTGTCGGCGCTGAACCGCCTGAAAGGCGCGGCCGAGCAGCACGGCATCACCGTGTGCATCGAGCTGCTGAACAGCAAGGTCGATCACAAGGACTACCAGGGCGATCGCACCGCGTTCGGTGTCGAGGTGGTCGCCGCGGTCAACTCGCCGCGGGTCAAGCTGCTGTACGACATCTACCACATGCAGATCATGGAGGGCGACGTGATCCGCACCATCAAGCAGCACCACGCGCACATTGCCCACTACCACACGGGTGGTGTGCCGGGGCGCAACGAGCTGGATGAGTCGCAGGAGTTGCAGTGGGCGGCAATCTCCCGCGCGATCGTCGAGACCGGCTTCACCGGCTACATGGCGCACGAGTTTGTGCCCAAGCGGGATCCGATGACTTCGTTACGTGAAGCGGTCGTCCTTTGCGACGTGTAGCCGGACCTATTTGTAGAGATCGCCGGCGAGGTACTTGAGGCCGGTGTCGCACGCCACCGTCGCGACCACCTTGCCTGGACCCAGCTCGCGCGCGAGGTCGAGGGCCGCGGTCAGGTTCATGCCGCTCGACGTGCCGGCGAACAACCCCTCTGTCCTCGCCGCCTGCTTGGCCATGGCGCGGCCCGCGTTCTCGTCAATCACGCGCACCTCATCGTAGGAACCCTTGGTCAGGTGCGGCGGCCAGAAGCCGGCGGCCGTGCCTTCCACCCGATGCGCGCCACCCTTGCCGGTCGTGAGGAACGCGGACGTTGACGGCTCCAGCGCCACGATCCGGGTGGACTGGCCGGCGCACTTCAGCGCCTGAGACACGCCGACCAGCATGCCGGCGGTTCCCACCATGCCGACGAAGGCATCAACCGTGCCGATCTGCTCGGCTAGTTCGCGGCCGATGCCGGCGTAACCCTCGAGCGCGTCCCCGTTGTTGAACTGATCCGTCCAGAACGTGTTCGGGTCCTGCGTCAGCTCCTTGATCCGGGCCTTGAAGCGATCGAACAGTGCGGGTGTGACCTTGCCGCCGTCGCTTGGCACCAACTCGAGATCGGCACCGAACGCGCGCATCGTATCCAGCTTCTCGGCGGAAAACGCGTCCGATGCCAACGGATGAAAGTGGTAGCCCTTCATCGCGCAGACCATGGCCAAAGACGAGCCCGTGCTGCCGCCGGTGTACTCGACCACGCGCATGCCGGGCTTGAGGGTGCCGCGCTTCTCGGCGCCCTCGATCATCGCCAGCGCCATGCGGTCTTTGTAGGACCCGGTGGGGTTGAAGTATTCGAGCTTCACTACTACCTCGGCCATGCCGGGCGTGACGAGGCGTTGCAATCGCACGAGCGGCGTGCGCCCGATGGCGTGGAGGACGGAGTTGACCGGGGCTGGTGATGACATAAGGGGACCTGCTGCGCTTACTCAATCAGGCGCCGCGCCGCCGGCAACTGCTCGAGCAGCCGCGTCAGCGTGTCGGCGGTAAGGTGTTCTCTGAATCGCCACGCCGCGTAGCCATCCTGCCGTGCGAACGAAGCATCTTGCGCCCACGCATCGAGTTGACGTGTCCTTTCGGGTGTGAGCCAGCGATCTCGATCGACCGGCTCGCCGGTCACCGCCCAGCCGCCCGGTGTCTCCATCGTCTGCTGTTCCGGACGCACAGGCAGTCCGACCGCGTCGGCCACCGCGCGTTTAACCGGATCGATCACGGCCGCGGCCGCCTCGGCCAGGATGTCCGGTCCGCGGCCACGGCGCATGACGATCTTGCTGCTGGCGCCGGCGACCGGCCAGGTTACGACGGTGGCCCACACGCCGGTCTTCCTGCCCGGCTCAGAGCTTTCGTGTTCGGCGATCGTGACCGGTACGCCGTCAAGCGTGCCAGTCAACACCATGCCCCAGATGCGGGCTCCGTGAATGGTGAGTTGCGACACCAGGGCGCCGGCGGGCTGCGGGCCGCCGTCTGGCACCGGGAACAGCCGCGCCAGCCCCTTGGCCTTGGCCAGCGACTCAATGCCCGACGCGCGCCAACGTTCGCGCAGCAGTCCCACGGCAATGACGATCCCGAGCAGCACGACAATCGAAACCCAATTGCTCACTGTGGACTCTCCAAAAGGGACCTGCTCCCCTTTTACGGTTTACGTAAGCCGGGACGACGAGGACGCAGCATGGTGGATTGTATGATGCCGGGCCCCGAGCGGCAGACCCGGGAATTGCGCTTGAATCCGTGTGCGACCACTCGTACCCGCCGCTCGAGGGGTAATATGCGTTTATGCGCACCCCTCGCACCAAGAGGGTGCGAGTCACCAACGCCATGCTGGCGCCCGTGTTGAGGTGATCTGATGTTGAAAGCTGGGCTCTCGCCCCGCCGTCGCGCCGGGGTCTTCGGGTTTGCCGGCCTGGCGTGCGCGCTGGGGCTGGCCGTGTTCGTCAGCGCGCAGGCTTCCGATCACGGCTGGCCCATGCACGGCGGCATCGACAACATTCGCTATTCGCCCCTCTCGCAGATCAACAAGGCCAACGTCACGCAGTTGAAAGTGGCGTGGACCTACGACTCGAAAGACGCGTTCCCCAACTCCGAGATGCAGAGCCATCCGGTGGTGGTGGACGGCACCGTCTACGTCACGACGCCGAGCATGACGGTGGCGGCCGTCGATGCCGCGACCGGGCAGGAGCGCTGGACCTTCAGCCTGGCGCCCGCGGATGCGCCGCGCGCGCGCTTCCGTCACCGCGGCGTCACCGTGCACCAGGATCGCGTGTTCGCGACCTATCGTAACTATCTCTACGCGCTCGATCGTGCCACCGGCAAGCCCATCGCGACCTTCGGCACCGCCGGACGCATCGACCTGCGCGAGGGCCTCGGCGTGCCCGTGGAGCGCGCAAGTGTCAGCGCCAGCACACCCGGATCGATCTTCGAGGACCTGATCATCTTCGGCAGCAGCGTGCCTGAAACCGTGCCTGGCACGCCCGGTCACATCCGTGCCTTCGACGTGCGCACCGGCCAGCTGCGGTGGATCTTCCACACCATCCCGCAGCCGGGCGAGCTTGGCGCCGACACGTGGCCGAAGGGCCCGACGATTTCTGGTGGCGCCAACGCGTGGGCGGGCGTGACCGTGGACCAGGGTAACGCGATGGTCTTTGCCGCCACGGGGTCGGCGTCGTTCGACTGGTATGGCGTCAACCGGCACGGCGACAACCTGTTTGCCGACTCGGTGCTGGCGCTCGACGCGCGCACCGGCAAGCGCGTGTGGCATTACCAGGTGATCAGGCACGACCTGTGGGACTGGGACCTGCCCACCGCGCCCAACCTGGTGACCGTCGTGCGCAACGGCAAGCCCGTTCAGGCCGTCGCGCAACTCACCAAGCACGGCTACGTCTTCGTGCTCGACCGCAAGACCGGCACACCGCTGTTCCCGGTCGAGGAGCGCCGCGCGCCCGAGTCCACCATTGACGGAGAACAAACCGCCGCGCGCCAGCGGCATCCACTGGCGCCGCCGCCCTACACGCGGCAGCAGATGACCGAAGCCATGGTCACCACGCGCACACCCGAAGCGCACGCCGCCGTGCTGGCGCAGTTCCGCGAGCTGACCAGCGGCCCGCTGTTCACGCCGCCGACCGGCGGCCTGATCGTGTTCCCGGGCGTGGATGGTGGCGCCGAGTGGGGCGGCGGCGCGTTCGATCCCGATACCGGCCTGCTCTACGTCAACGCCAACGAGATGCCGTGGATCATGCGGCTGATCCCCAACACCGACACCGCGCTCTACGGCAGCAAGTGCGCGTCGTGCCACCGCTCCGACCGCACCGGGGGTCCCCAGGCGCCGTCGCTCGTGGACATCGGCAAGCGGCTGTCGCGCGACGAGATTGCCGGCATCATCCGCACCGGCACCGGGCGCATGCCGGGCTTTCCCGACATGGGCGCCAGGAACATTGGCGACGTCGTCGAATTTCTGGTCACCGGCAAGGACCAGGCTAGCGATCCCGCCATCGCCAACGACCCCAATCGCCTCAAGTACCGCAACGACGGGGAAGTGCTGTGGCGCGATCCGGATGGCTACCCGCCCATCACGCCGCCGTGGGGCACGCTGAGCGCTATCGACCTCAATGCCGGCACCATGAAGTGGCACCAGCCGCTCGGCGAGTATCCCGAGCTCGTGGCCAAGGGCATGAAAGACACCGGCAGCGACAACTACGGTGGGCCGATCGTCACCGCCGGTGGGTTGCTGTTCATCGCCGCCACCAACTTCGACAGGAAGCTGCGGGCGTTCGACAAGCTGACCGGCGCGTTGCTGTGGGAAACCGTGCTGCCGTTTGCCGGCAGTGCCACCCCGTCCACCTATTTACTCAACGGCAAGCAGTACCTCGTGATAGCGTGCGGCGGAGGCAAGAACGGTGCGCCGTCAGGCAGCACTCTCGTTGCCTTCGCGCTGCCCTAAAGGGAGGCCCCATGACGAGCGAAGAGACCCACGCGTTCCTCGACCGCTTCATGCGGGCCTGGGAGAGTCAGGAGGTCACGACGCTCGGGGCCTGCTACGCCGACGACTGCACGGTGGTCAGTCCGATCTTCGGTACCCTCCGTGGCCGCCCTGCGGTGGAGAAGTCGTACGCCGAGCTGGTCCGGGTGTTCGGGCTCCAAAAAGTGCGCGTGGACGATATCGTGATCGGCAACGAGGAGCCGCCGCGCGCGGTCGTCGTGTGGACCGTGGAGTCGACCCACATCGGCGAGGTGTTCGGCATGCCGCCGACCGGCAAGAAGATCCAGCGAACCATCGCCTATTTCCTGACCCTGAAGGACGGCCTGATCGTCCGCGAAACGCGGCTCTACGACTTCACCAACATGCTGATGCAGCTCGGCGTCCTGCGCGCCAAGCCGCACTGAGCGGGGACCCGTGAAGCCGGTCTCGAACACCGCGTTCTACTGCACCGGCGTCCGGGCGATCGATGCCCGCCGGCCACATCCGATTTGCGGCGACACCTACGCGGAGCGCTTCATGGATGACGAGGCGTGGGCGATCTTCGAGCCGTTCCGCCAGTTCAAGGGTCCGCTCATCTCCAATGCCAGCCGCGCCCGCATCATCGACGACTTGTTGCGCGAACGGCTCGCCGCGAACCCGAACACGCTCGTCGTCTTGATTGGCGCGGGTTTCGATTCGCGCGCGTTCCGGCTGACCGGCGGCCGCTGGCTCGAGGTCGACGAGCCGCAGGTGTTCGCGTGGAAGGAACCGCGGCTGCCCGCGGCGGAGAGCCCGAACGCGTTGACCCGGCTGCCGGTAGACTTCGCGACCGAACGGCTGGCCGATCGCCTCCAGCCGTTTGCCGACGCTGGTCCGGTCGTGGTCGTCGTCGAGGGGGTGTTGATGTACCTGGACGAGCCGCACATCCGCGAGCTGCTGCACACCATCCGCGCGACGTTTCCGCGCGGCGAGATCCTGTGCGATGTGATGACGGTGGACTTCTTCAAGCGCTTTGGCGGCGGGATCCACCAGAAAATCCAGGACCTTGGCGCGTCGTTCTCTTTGCCCGAGCGGCCGCTGGAGGCAATTTTCGGCGACGAGCGCTACCGCGAAACCCAGAGAATTTCGATTGGCCGCCACCCAGCGGCACTGCGCCTGATGCCGCTGGTCACGCGAGTGGTCGTGCGCCTGATGCGCGCGTTCGTGGACGGCTACACGGTCCGCGCGTTCACGCCGGCGTGAAAAGAGGACCTGCTCCCCTTTTACGGTTTACGTAAGCCGGCCTGGTTCAAGAGCCCCGGCCAGTTCACGATCACGACGAAGTGTGGCGACACCCTCGACGGCACGGCCATGTTGACGATGAAGCGCTGGCCATCGGGAGTGATATCGAAGACCGGACCTGGGCTCGGCACGTGATCCACCCGGAACAGCGGCGACGGCGTGCCGGCCTCGAAGCGGGCACCCGATCCCTTAACCGGCACGCTGACCACGGTATGGTCGGCATTGAGGTAGAGAATTTCCTGTCCGTCTCGCCGCCATCGCGGCGACGAGCCGCCGTCGGTGGAGATCTGGGTCTTGCTGCCATCCCGTTCAAGCGAGACCACGTAGACCTCGGGCCGTCCGGAGTCATCCCCGATGAACACGATCGATCGCCCATCTGGCGAGAACTGCGCGCTGGTCTCGCCGAACGCCGAATTGAGGACCTTCCGCGGCGCGGCGCTGCCATCGAGCGGCATGGTCCAGATGTCGTTGCCCGAATCCCGGCTGCTGGCCCGGAACAAGAGGAGCCGGCCATCGGGCGACACGTTGCTCGGATCCTTGCTGTTGCCGTCCTTCAAGACCGCGACCTCGCCGCCGGTAAACCCGGCGGACCGTCGATAGAAGTCGAGGCCCTGCGAGTTGTAGATCACACTGGCGCCATCGGCCGACCAGACCGCCGAGCGTTCGTCGCTCGGGTCGAAGGTCAGACGCTGGCGCAGGCCGCGGACGGTATCGACAATATAAATGTCGCGGGCGGCGGCGTTTTCGCCGCGGACGCTGACCAGCAGCCGGCGCCCATCAGGTGACAACTCCAAATTCGAATAGTCCGCATCGTCTGCCACGGTGCCCAGCGTGACGCCCTTTCGATCGATCCACGTCAGCCGGGAACCAAGGGTGGTCGCCCGTGGCTGGTAGGCCAGTGTGCCCGTCTGGGAAACGGTGAACGCCGCGGCGACGGCGGTTTGGTCAACGCCCTCGGCAATCACCGCCGGATCTCCGGTCGTCCTCAACGTGCGGTGGTCGAAGGGTTGCGCCAATAACGTGCCGCCGCGCGCGAAGACCAGCATGTCGTTGGCTACCACGGCCTGGCTGTATTCCATACCCGAGAGCACGAGGTGGCGGTCGGGCGAATCGAGGGAGCCGACATAGGTGCCGAGCGTCGGCGATGGTCCCGGCGTGAGGAACCGATGCAGGTAGTGGCGTCCGTCTGGGAGGAATGACAGGTGGCCATTCGTAGTGTCGTTCACCAGCCTGGGACTGACTTCGGACATGGCGCTGCCGGTGCTCGACATCCGCAGCAGCACACGCTCGCCGCGAAGCGGCTCGAGCAGCAGGGTGCCATCGGGAGCCCAGGCCGCCCAGCCGGCGCGGTCGCTGAGGGTGACGGGCACCCCGCCGTCGAGCGACTGTTTCTTCAGCGGTGTGCCCGACGGTTGGAACACGCCGAAGATCAGCGCCTTGCTGTCTGGGGACCAGACCGGCCCAGCGGCGAGGATGGTGTCGTCGACCTTGCGGGCGGCGGGTTCGCCGAGCGAGTGCAGCCACAGCGAACGCTGGTTGGACGCGTCAACACCAACGAAGGCGAGGTGCTGGCCGTCGGGCGACAGGCCCAACCTGGCGGCTGCCGTGAGCGCATCGGCCGGGCGTATGCCCTCGGGCATGGACAGGGACAGGCGCATCGGCGGCGCCGCAGCAACGTTCGTGGTGTGGGGTTGCAGCGCCAGCCAGGCCACGGCTGCCACCAGGGCAAAGACGAGGGCGGCCCAGGTCCAGCGCTCGCGATGCGAGCGCGCCTCGGGTGCGGCCACCACCGCGGCGCCAGAGCCCGAGCCGGATCCCGACAGCGAGTCGAGCGCAAACGCGACGTCGCGGGCGGTCTGGAAGCGCTCGATCGGGTTCTTCTCGAGGCAGTGCCGGACAATGCGATCGATGGCCGGGCTGAGGTGCGCGCGCGAGCTCGACAAGTCCGGCGGATCCTCGCGGAGGATCGCCGTCATCGTTTCGGCCGCGGTGTCGCGATGAAACGCGCGCTGGCCGGCGATCATCTCGTAGATCACGCAACCCAGCGCGAACAGGTCGGCGCGATGATCGAGCGCCGCACCGCGCACTTGTTCCGGCGCCATGTAGCCGACCGTGCCCATCACCGTGCCGGGATCGGTCCCGTGAAACGCCCCTGTCATGGCCTGGGTCGCAGCCGCGATGGGCGCATCCGCCTGGCGCGCGAGGCCGAAGTCGAGAATCTTGATGCGGCCGTCGGTGAGGACGAACACGTTCTCGGGCTTCAGGTCGCGATGGATGAGGCCGCGGTCGTGCGCCGCCGCCAGCCCGCGGGCGAGCTGGGCACCGGCGTCGATGGCCTTGCGCGCCGGCAGGGGCCCCTCGCTCAGCACATCGCGCAGCGTGCGGCCCTCGAGCAGTTCCATCACCAGCGCCGCCGGACTCTTCTCGAAGCCGTACACCTGCGCGATGTTGGGATGGTTGAGGGCGGCCAGCGCCTTGGCCTCGCGCTCGAATCGCGCCAGCCGATCAGAGTCGTTGGCAAAGGCGTCGGGCAGCACCTTGATCGCCACCTCGCGACCGAGCGCGGGGTCCTTGGCGCGATACACCTCGCCCATGCCTCCGGCCCCGAGCGAGCCAACGATTTCGTAGGAGCCGATCCGGGTGCCAGCGGCGAGCATGCGCACCGAATTCTACTTCGTGGCCCTCGTCTCCTTCGTGGTAAAAGTCTGGCGTGCAGCTGACCACCCTGGACTGGGTGATCGTCCTCGTCTCCATTACCCTCTCGTTCGCCCCCGCGATCTACCTGATGCGCCGGGCCGGCTCCAGCACCACCGAGTTCTTCACTTCGGGCCGGGCCGCGCCGTGGTGGCTGATTGGCGTCTCGATGGTGGCCACCACCTTCAGCACCGACACGCCCAACCTGGTCACCAACCTGGTGCGCGAGAACGGCGTGGCCAACAACTGGGTGTGGTGGGCGTTCCTGCTCACCGGCATGAGCACGGTCTTCTTCTACGCGCGCCTGTGGCGCCGCTCGGGCGTGCTGACCGACCTGGAGTTCTACGAGATCCGCTACTCGGGCAAGGCCGCCGCGCTGGTCCGCGGCTTCCGCGCGGTGTATCTCGGCTTGTTCTTCAACATCATGATCATGGCCACGGTGAACCTGGCCGCGGCGAAGATCGCCAGCGTGCTGCTTGGTTGGCCGATGTGGCAGACATTGGCGGTGTGCGCGGTGATCAACATCGCGTTCGCGTCGGTGGCCGGCCTGTGGGGCGTGCTCGTCACCGACTTGTTCCAGTTCGCCATTGCCATGGTGGGTTCGATGTCGGCGGCGTACTTCGCCCTGCAGCATCCGCAGGTCGGCGGACTGTCGGGCCTCGTCACGCAGATCCCCTCGTCGACGCTGCAACTGCTGCCCGACTTCAGCGACTGGACGCTCACGCTGGCGGTGCTCATCCTGCCACTCACCGTGTCGTGGTGGTCGGTGTGGTACCCCGGATCGGAACCAGGCGGCGGCAGCTACATCGCGCAGCGCATTCTCGCGGCCAGGAGCGAGAAAGACGCACTGGGCGGCACGCTCCTCTTCAACGTCGCCCACTACGCCCTCCGCCCCTGGCCCTGGATCATCGTCGCCCTGTGCTCGATGCTGGTGTATCCCGATCTTTCCGACATTTCCGCGGCGTTTCCTTACGTCGAGCCCCGCTTGATTGGCCACGACATGGCGTATCCAGCCATGCTCACGTTCCTGCCGGCGGGCTTTCTCGGCTTGATGGTGGCGGGCCTGCTCTCGGCGTATGTCTCGACCACCTCCACGCACCTCAACTGGGGCACGTCGTATCTGGTGCACGATCTCTACCGCCGCTTCATCAGGAATGACGCCACCGAACACCACTACGTATGGATGGGCCGCGTGGTCACGGCGCTGCTGATGGTGCTGGCCGCCGGCATGACGTTCCTGCTCGAATCGGCGCGCACCAGCTTCGAACTGCTGTTGTCGATCGGTGCCGGGTCGGGCCTGCTATATCTGCTGCGCTGGTATTGGTGGCGCATCAACGCGTGGAGCGAGATCGCGGCCATGAGCGTGTCGTTCCTGGTTGCGGTCGGCTTTTTCGTGGCGGGGAAGATGGGCTACGGCGTCTCGGCCAACACCGTGCTGCTCGGCACCGTCGGCATCACCACGTTGGCATGGGTGAGTACGACGCTGCTGACCAGGCCCGAGAGCGACGCGACGCTCGTGGCCTTTTACAAGCTCGTGCGGCCCGCCGGTCCGGGATGGACCGGCATCTCCCGCAAGGCCGGCGTCGGCGCGTCGCCAGACAGCCTGCCGCAGCAAATGCTCGGCTGGATCCTCGGCTGCACCTTCGTCTATGCGAGCCTGTTCGGCACCGGCAGCGCGCTGTATGGCCTGACGATGCAGGCGATCGTGTGGGGCGTGGTGTGGGTGGTCAGCGGCGCGGGCCTGCTGCGCGTGCTGAACGCACAGTGGGGGCGCGCCTGACGCGTGAGCGCGTAGGGCTTGCGCCTTCGGCGCTCGTCGGGCTCGGGCTTCGCCCTTGTAGGGCTCGCTAACGCTCGTGGGACCCCAGGAGGCCGACGGCCGACCCCTACGAAGCGCGAAGCGCGAGCCCCACGAGCAGAGCGAGCCTAACTCTTGCCGCCCAACACCGCCACCGCTCGATCGATGTCCTCGTGCGTGTTGAACACCGACACGGCCAGGCGAAGGCGGTTTTCGTTGGCGATCACCGTGCCCGCCACCTTGCCCGCCTGCAGCAGCTTCGTGGTGGCCGCCGCATCCTTCAGCTCGAACGCGACAATCGGCGTCTCGGTGCCCAACGGGGTGAGCGCCTTGTAGCCGAGCGGCGGCAGCTCGTTCTGCAGGCGATCGGTCAGCTGCTTCGCGTGCGCGCGGATGTTGGGGAGGCCGAGTTTGTTCAGGTAGTCGATGCCGGCGTCCACGCACGCCGCCATCATCACCGGGATGCCGCCGGTCTCGTAGCGGGCCGCGCCGGGCACCCGATCCCACGACAGCTCCGCGCGATTGAAATCCGTGACCTGCCTGTGCCCATACCTCGTCGTCGGCAGGACGGTGCCCTGCAGCTCTTCGCGGACGTAAAGGAAGCCGAGGCCGCGTTCGCCCATCAGCCACTTGTAGGTGCCCGAGCTGGCGAAGTCGATGCCGAGCGACTTCATGTCGAGCGGCACTGCGCCCACTGCCTGGATGATGTCGGCAAACACCAGCGCCCCGCGCGCGTGCGCAACCGCGCTGATCGTCTTGGCATCGTGCATGAATCCGTTGACGTTGGATACCAGCGCCAGCGACACCAGCTTGGTGTTGGTATCGATGGCCTTGGCCACGTCTTCCGGATCGATCGCCCAGTTCTTGTGCTTGATGATGCGCAGCTGGACGCCCTTCTTCTCGAGCTCCTTGTACATGTAGAGCGAGCTCGTGAAGTGCAGCTCGTCGATCACGATGTTGGCATTTCGTGGCGACGAACCCTTAGGTTCGATCGCTCCGAACAACCCAGAGAACACGATGTTCTCGCCGTCGGTGGTGTTGGCGGTGAAAGCAATCTCGGTGGCGGAGGCGTTGACGAGCGCGCCGAACTTCTTCTTCAGCGCCTCTTGCTTCGCCGCACCGAAATCGCCGCGCCCCTCGCCGGGGCCGTGCAGCCGGAAGTCAACGACCTGCTTGATGGCATTGGCGGCGAAGGTGCCCACCGGATGCATGGAGGCCGAGTTCAGGTAGGTCTCGCGCAGCACCGAAGGAAAATCCGCGCGCACCGAGGCGGGAAAAATCCCGTTGCGAGTTGGCGCACCTTGCCAGGAGGGCAGCACTTTAGTGCTGCCGCTGCCGTTTGCGAATGTTGTCGTCGGAAGAGAAGCCGCGAGAGCGCTTGCGGTGGCGAGAAATTCACGTCGACCGAGAATCATGTGGGCCTCCAGAGCCAGAGGCCCACATTATGTACCTAGGTGAGGTCGCGCGTGACCCACATGAACGCCTGGACATCAAACATGTCCTTGGCGCCAAGCGGCTGCAGGCGCTGCAGCAGGAACTGGCTCATCCGCTGCATGGCGTCGAATGTCGGCCAGTTGGGCGTGGCGGTGTAGCGCAGGTCGAAGTTCATGCGCGCGGCCATCAGCTCGGTGTTCGTGGGCTTGAGCGCCATGAACTTCTTCGGGTCGGCCAGGAACGGCAGCAGCGTGATGTTCGGCCACGTCAGCACCTTGCCGCCGTCACTCGGCAGCTGGGCCACCGCTTCGAACAGCGCCGCGAACTTGCCTTGATCCGGCTTGGCGATGAAGGCCAGCGCCGCCTCGAGAATCTGCGTGCCGGCCTCGTCGCCCTTCTTCAGGCCCTTGTGCACGGCCTTCACTTCGAAGGTGGACGGGATGTTGGTGGCCTTGAAGAGCGCGTCCAGCACGTCGGCGATCTCGGCGTGCTTGCCCTGGTCAATCAGCTTCTGGCCGCGGCTGCCGCCGAAGTTGGCGACAAACACGTCGTGCGCCGCGCGCTTGTTGCGCAGGTCGGCGTCGATGAACTTCTCGTCTTCGAACTTGTTCGGGTAGGTCTTCTCGAACCAGGTGATGGCTTCGTCCAGGTGGTGGACCAGCCCTTTCGCCTTGGCCTTGGCCTTGGATTTCTTGGGCTTGGCCGCGCCGGTGCCAATCAGGTCCAGTTCGGGGTCGCTTTGGACCTTGGCCTTGGAAATCTGGGGGGCGTCTTCGCGGAGCTTGCGTTCGGGCCCCTGGGGCGTGTCGAGCAGGGAGGTAAAGTGGATGATGGCGTAGGGAGGGGTGACGTCGAGTACCTTGCCTCGCTGCCAAACCGTGTGTTCTACGAGGGTTCCAATGTCTTTCGGGGTCAGCAGCATTCCCCTATTGTAGTCCTTCTCGACCGTTGGCCCCGATTTTGATTTTTGCCGCCATTCAGATTCCACCATGGGGCGAGTCTAACGGCTCGCAAACACCCCGCCTGTTCCCTTTTGCACACCCGCCTTCGCGCAGACGCTTCGGCGAGGCAGGCCCCTTATCAGGGTAGTCGGCACGCGTGATGCATTGGCTCTGCGTCGGAGATTCCAAACATGGCCGATCGAAAATCAACCGGAAACACGAAATCAAGGACCGCCACCGAAGCCAAGGTCGTCGAATTGGCCGAGCAGCTTGGCTGGTTCCTGGGCACGGCCAAGGCGAAGGCCGATGGCTGGCTCGAAAGCGACAAGGTCAAGAAGGAGCTTGCGCGCATTCGCGACGGCGCGTCCGAGTTGCTGCAGCACATCGAGGCCGCCGCTCGTTCGGCGAGCATGGACAAGGCCGGCCCGAAGGCGAGCCCGAAGGCCGGCAACCAGGGCCCGGTGGTCGCCGGCCCCGACGCGCGCAAGGTCGCGAAGGACGCCAAGCCCGACCGCGGCCCCGTGGACGCACCCGGCAAGCGTCACCGCAAGCCGCCACCACAAGAGAGGGTCGACAAGCGCATGGGCGAGCCGGTGGGGAAGCAAATGGGACAGAAGCAGTTCCAGGGCGGCAAGTCGCGCGGCCGCGGCTAGTCGCGCGTTACTCCGGCAGCTTCACCTGAAAATCCGGGCTGCCGTAGTGCACGTAGTTGGCCCAGTCAAATGCTCGGCGGCCGCCGGCGGCCTTCACCGCCCTGCGGGCGGCCACGATGGCGGCGCTGATGGTATGGCCGTCGAGCAGCGTGCGATAGAAGCGCCCCGCGAACACCGCGGCCGACTTGTCGGCGACCGGCCACATGGTGCCAATGCAGTTGGCGACGCCCGAGTTGAGAAAACGCTCGGCGACCGACGCGAAGCGTGGCCCGCCGTCCCCCGGCGCCACCAGGCCGGTTTCGCACGCGTTCAGGAACACCACCGACGGCAGGTGCGTCATGCGGCTCAGGTCGCGGGCCGACACCACCCCGTTGCTGCACTGCAGTCCGGCCGGGCGACCGCCCTTGGCCTCGAACTGCCCGTGTCCGGCGAAATGCAAGACGTCGCAACGGCCCGATCCAATGGCCTCGAGCACCTGCCGCTTGGTGGCGGCGCGGCCGCGGATCACCTCGACGAAGAGATTGTCGAGGTGCTGGGCTAGCTTGAGGAGGCGATTCGCTTCGCGCTGGGCCGAGGGCAAGTCTTCAGAAGGATCCGCCACCACCAGGATGTTCAACCGGTCGTCGCGGCGGCGCGTCTCGGCAAAGCGAGCCGCATGTTCAGAGGTGGTCAGGAACCGGCGGCTGACGCCGGCGCCGAGCGCCGGTGTCCACGCGGGCAGCGGCAACAGCTCCCAGGGAATGTTGGCCGTGGCCGAGTCGTGCACTACCACCAGGTGGCAGCGGCCCGCTTGCTCGAGCGACGCGATTGTCGCCTTCGAGAACACCAGCTTCGAGAACGTCCGCGCCACCGCGGCCAGTTTCCGCGTGTCGGCCGCTAACGCATGCCGGCCGACGTCATCAACCAGGTCGCCGATCGACGCCGTGACTTGCTCTTCCGCAATCGCGGCGCGGGGGCCCGACGACAGGCACGAGATGTTGATCCGATCGCGATCGTCGCTCTCCTGCTGCGCCAGCAGGTAAACGGATCGCGCGTGCGGTGCGGCCGGGGCTGGTGATGCCGGCGCCACCGAACGGCGCAGATCGATCGTGATCGGGTGCTTCGCGGAAATGCGCCGCGACGCGCCGGGCGCGGCCTTCGCCATGGTCTTATACCGTGGCTCGCCCAGCTCGCAGATCTTCAGGTGGCCAAGCGTAGAGATGAGGCTGGCGCCAAGGCCGCCCTTCACGACGCCGGCGAGGACGGCGTCAAGACT
This sequence comes from Vicinamibacterales bacterium, assembly GCA_038213735.1. Lineage (GTDB taxonomy): Bacteria > Acidobacteriota > Vicinamibacteria > Vicinamibacterales > UBA2999 > 12-FULL-67-14b. Next base: position 64,019 of record JBBQSP010000014.1, read on the forward strand.
CTCGCGCACGCTCAATCCCGATCCCGTGCCCACCAGCACCGTCGCCCAGTCGTCGATGCCGGTCTTCATCAGCGTGCGAACCACGCTGGCAAACGACAGCGTTAACACGTCGGTCGAGAAGCGATTGAAGTCGCCGAGGCCGGCCAGCACCACGAACTCGGTGCAAAGCGACGTCCGCGACACTGGCAGCAGCGACACCGCGCCGGCGTTGGCCGAAAAGGTGCGCTCGACTACCACGCTGCGGATCAGCCCGCCGGCCGCAGCATCCACCGCACCTGCGGCGCCGTCGGGATCCACGTTCGAGAACACCCCCAGCACGATGGCGCGCGCCGGTACCGAGACGATGCTGCCGCGGACGAGGCTGACGGTGAGATGACGCGGCGCCGGGCGGGTCATCGCGCCCGCCGATCTAGAGCGGGCGTCGTGCCTTGGGAAGCTCGGCCGAGGTCACGCGGCCCGAGGCCCGCAGCGCCTTGAGAATGATGTCGCGATCCTGCGGCGAGGCCTTGTCGTGAATGTGCACCGTGACCAGCCCGGCGCGCCGCCCGGTGGTGAGGCCCGGGAACACCGCTTCGGCCCGGGCCAGCTTGCGCACCGGCTCGGGCAGCTTGATCAGCAGTTCGGCCACGGCGGCTTCGGCTTCGTCGGCCGCGGTCGCCTTCACCTGAACGGTAATGTTCACGTCGATGCCCTAGCATCACTTGAGCGCCGCGTTGATGTCCAGCAAACCCCAGCCCACCTTGGCGTTCGGACGGCGGCGCTGCCACGGGAGCTTGGCCGCCTTCTTCTTGAGGTGCGCGATCACCTTTGCGGGCGTCCAGCCGGGATGCTTCGTCAGCACCAGTGCCGCCGCCGCCGACACGAACGGCGTGGCCATCGACGTCCCGGGCCACGAGTCGTAACGGCTCTTGCCCATGGCGCACTTCGCGCGCGGCGTGGTCGAGAGAATATCCACGCCCGGCGCGGCGATCGCTACGTGCTTGCCGGTGTTCGAGAACTCAGCCCAGCGGCCAGCTTGGTCGGTCGCCGCCACCGCACACACGCCCTTCACCGCCGCCGGATACTCAATGGGGTTGCCCTCCTCGAACTCGTTGCCCGAGGCGGCCACCACCACGATGCCAGCGTCGATGATGTCGGCAATGATGTCCTGCTCGCCCTGGTCCTCTTCCACCGAGCCGATACTGAGGTTCAGAACCTGCGCCCGGCCAATCACGTAGCCCAGCGCGCGGTAATACGCCTGCGCGTCCCAGTCTTCATCGTCTTTTGGAATGGCCTTGAGCGCCAGCACCTGTGCCGCGCACACCCCGCCCAGCTGCTGGCTGCCGGCCAGGCGCGCCGCGATGATGCCGGCGACGTGGGTGCCGTGGCCAATGTAGTCGGCCATGCCCTCGGCCTTGCCGATGAAGTTCTTGTAGTCCTTGATGGCGTGCTTCAGCGCCGGGTGACCACGATCGATCCCCGAATCGATCACGGCCACGACCACCTTCTTCGCGTCGGTGAAGCCGGCGCGCGCGCGGGCCTGATCGAGTCGAATCGCCAGGTGCCCCCACGGCGGCGTCGCCAGCGGATCCTTCGGCCGGGCCAGGCAGTAACGGGCGGCCGGCGTGTAGGCGTAGTCGATCTCGGCGTGGTCCCGGTTCAGGTCGCGCGCCAGTTGCCGGGCGTTGGTGCCCTTGTCGACCTTCACTGCCATCAGCCCTTCCGAGCGGTGGCCGGGCGCTTCGCGTCCACGCGTCGCCATGCCCAGGGCGCGCAGGCCGCGCACCAGGCGGCCGGCGGGCGGCGCGTCGAACACCGGCGTGGCCGAGACGATGCGCGCGTTCGAGCGGAGTTGATCGAGCACCGGTGGCGTGGCGGCGCGCAGCCCGCGCATCAAGCCATCAGCGGGCCCGGTCTTCACCTTGATGATGATGGTGTCGGTTTGCTTGAACGGGCGAATCGGCGAGCCCCATCCGGGCTGCGGCTGTTGGTCGCGTGTGCTCTTGGCCATGGGTTATCCCTTCATCACCGAGCGAAGCCGTCGCGAGCCGCGCGCGATGGCCGCGCGCCGCGCCGGCTTGCGCGCCGCCTTCACCCCGCGACCGGTGCCGCGCGTCGCTGTCGCAATCAGTTGCGTGCGCAATTGCTCGTCGGTGCCGATCTGGAACGCCAGCTCGTTGCCGATGTCGCCCATCACCGCGGGCAGGTGATCCTCGGGCACGCCGACGAGCGCAGCCAGCGCCCGGGTGGCGCCGGATCGTGGTGCCGGCGTCAGCATCAGGATGGCCTGCTCGAGCGGGTCGTCTGTTGACGATTGCCGCAAGCGCAGTCCGCGCAGGCCCCGGGCCGGCGCCTGGGCAGGCAGCGGTTCTTGCAGCAGGCGCAGGGCATTGACGATGCCGGCGCCGAAGTTCTTCGTGTCCCAGCCGGCCGGCTTGCGCGCGGTTCTTTGAAGCAGTTGCTTGAACACCGCGGCGATGCGGTCCTTGCCGTACTTGGCCGCAAGCGCGACATGGCCGTGATGCGACAGCCACAGCGCGGCCACGCCGGCGGTGGCGGCCACGGCGTACGAGGTGCCGCTGCTGCGCTCGACCGTGTAAGAGGCGGAGTGGTTCTTCCTCTCGACGCGGGCGCGATACACCGAGTGGCCGGGCGCCGTCACGTCCACGGCATCACCACGGCACGACCCACTCCACTCCCCATCGTCAAACGTACTGGCGGCGACGGCGATCACTTCGTCGAACGCGGCCGGGTAGGTGACGAAGCGCACCTGGTTGCCGGCGGCGGCCAGGACGATGGTGCCTTGTGATTCGGCGTAGCGCACTGCGTCGTGCAGCGCGTGACCGCCGGCGAGGCCACCCAGGCTCATGGAGATCACGCGGCAGTTCTGGCCGACCGCGTGGTAGATCGCCTTCACGAGCCGGCCCATCGACCACAGCACCACCGAGTTGGTGGTGCGGATGGGCACGAGGGTGGCGCCAGGAGCGGTGCCCGACACGAAAGCGGTGGCGGGCAAACCGGCCGGTGCGCCGGTGGCGCTGAAGATCACGCTGGCCGTGGCGGTGCCGTGACCGGGCGATCGCAACGGGCCGCCGGTCAACGGATCCGTTGCGTCGGTATCGTCGTCTTCAAAGTCGTAGCCGCGTTCCGGGCGCAGCCGCGCATCGTCTATTTCGGGATGGCGGGTGTAGCCAGTGTCGGGGTGGCCGACGGCGACGCCGTGGCCCGGTGCGTGCGACGTGAACAATTGCCACGCCGGTTTCACCTTCATGGTGTCGAGCAGCCACTCGAACTTGCCGGTGGTCTTTGGGTCGTCCCTGGTGCCGGCGCCTTTCACGCTGCGGCCCTTGGGCGGCTGTTGCGGTGTGTTGTCGACCGTGAACAACGGCTCGGCGTAAATCACCGCGGGTTGGTCGCGCAGTTGATAGGCGAGATCCCACGCGCGGCCCGGGGTGCGGGGCGCCGAGGATCGCGAGCGGGGAATGGCTTCGAACGAGCCGGGCAGTGGGCCGAGCGGCCGAATCGTCCAGCCGGCCGGCAGGGCGCGCCGCGCGGCGGCGGTGGCCACCTGGCGAGGCTGGCGCCCGCGGGCCAGCTCTACCCGGAAGGCGAGACTTTCGAACACCGGCGCCGGACGTTTCTGGCTGGCAGGCACGTGTCGCATTTTACGGCGTATCATTCCGCCCATCAGCAAAGGATTAAACGTGATTGCGAACAAGAGCAGGCGGCGGATGGCAACGGCGTTCGGATTCGGGGTGGCGGCGCTTGCGGGCGCGGCGCTATTGGCGCAACCCAGGCCGCCGGCGGCAGGGAGTCCGCGTTTTCCGCTGCCGTCCGAGCCGCAGATCTATCAAACCGTCGAGCAGAAGATAAAGGTCACCGTGCTCGCGCGTGGCATCGAGCGGCCGTGGAGCCTGTTGCCGCTGCCTGACGGCGACTTCCTGATCGGCGTCCGGCCCACGGGCCAGGTGTTGGCGCTCAGGAAGACGGGGCTCGATCCCAATCCGCTCACCGGTCTGCCGGCCATGCGCACCACGCGCACCACCGGCATGCTCGACCTGGCCATGCATCCGAAGTTCGCCGAGAACAGGTGGATCTATTTCACCTATCACAAGGCGCTCAACGAGAAGCAGTGGACGCTGGCGCTTGGCCGCGGCCGCTACACGGGGACCGGCTTCGCGGATGTCGAGGAGCTTTACGCCGGCAACGCCGTTCAAACGGGCGGCTCGCGCATGACCTTTGGTCTTGATGGCCTGCTTTACATCACCGTCGGCGGCGCCGCGCCGCTCAAGGATGCGCAATCAACGGACAGCATCTTCGGCAAGGTCCTCCGCCTCAAGGACGATGGGACGGTGCCGGCGGACAATCCGCTGGTAGGTAATAGCGGGCGGCCGGAGATTTTCACCATGGGGCATCGCGATCATTTCGGCATTGCCCCGCATCCGCAGACCGGCCAGATTTTCCACGCCGAGCTCGGCCCCATGGGCGGCGACAAGATCAACATCCTTACGCCGGGCGGCAACTACGGCTGGCCGACCTACGGCTATGGGCGGCAGAACGACGGCTCGCCCATGGAGCATCCCAACCGTCCGGGCATCGAGCCGGCGTGGATCACGTGGAACCCTGGCATCACGCCGTCGGGTCTCATCTTCTACACTGGCGATCGCTTTCCGCAGTGGAAGGGCAACATCTTGGTGGGCAGCACCATCCGCGGCCGCATCCCCGGCACCGGCGGCATCGAGCGCGTGGTGTTCAACGAGAAGTTGTGGGAGATCAGGAGGGAGTCGATCCTGCAGCAATTGCATCAGCGCATCAGGGATGTGCGGCAGGGGCCCGATGGGTTGATTTATGTCCTCACCGAGGAGGACGACGGC